>NZ_JBQUZR010000007.1:64882-287595 GCF_056313745.1 Lysobacter sp. DMC97
GACGTCTCGAAGCGGAACGTCTCGAAGCGGAACGTCTCGAAGCGGAACGTCTCGAAGCGGAACGTCTCGAAGCGGAACGTCTCGAAGCGGAACGTCTCGAAGCGGAACGCCTCGAAGCGGAACGTCTCGAAGCCGAACGTCTCGAAGCCGAACATCTCGAAGCCGAACATCTCGAAGCCGAGCGCGTCGAAGCGGAACGTCTCGAAGCCGAGCGTGCCGAAGCCGCACTCCGCGAACAGGAACTGCTCGACCTCATCCGGATCGAGGACGAGCGCCTCGAAGCCGAGCGTCTGGAAGCCGAGCGTCGCGAAGCCGAACTGCTGGAAGCCGAGCGCCTGCTCGCCGAAGGTGGCGAGCCGGAGCCCGAGGCCCACGTCGAGCTGCCGGCGTTCGCCGACTTCGTCATTCCGGAAGAGCCCGCGCCTGCCGAAGCGACGCCGGTGGAGGCCGCGCTGGCCGAGCCCGCGCCGGCCGCGGACACCGCGCGCGCCGCCGATTCGGTCATCTCCGTGCTGCTGGCGCATTCCGCGGTCACCGACCCGGACGAAGCGCTGGACATGCGCGACCTGGACGAAGACCTCATGGACATCTTCGTCGAGGAAGGCCGCGACCTGCTCGACCACTCCGACCAGTTGCTGGTCAGCCTGCGCGAAGCGCCGGAAGACCGCGAGATCATCGCTGGCCTCCAGCGCGACCTGCACACGCTGAAGGGCGGTGCGCGCATGGCCGGCGTCATGCCGATCGGCGAACTCGGCCACGCGATGGAATCGCTGCTGGAAGCCGCGGCGGAACACCGCCTGCGCCTGGGCAGCGACGACATCCCGCTGCTGGAAACGGGCTTCGACCGCCTGCACACCATGGTCACCCGCGTCGGCGATCGCCGTGCGGTCGCAGTGCCGGATGCCCTGGTCGCCGCGTTCGACACCCGCGCTCTCGGCCACGCGCTGGAACTGCCGGCGCATCTGGCGTCCGCGCCGGAACCGGAGGTCGAGGCCCCGGCCTTCGCCGACTTCGAGGCGCACGCCGAGGCCGCCGAGCCCGTCGCTGCGCACGAGGTCGAGGTCGAGGACGAAGCGATCGAGATCGAGGAAATCGCGCTCGACGCCGCGCCGCTGGACACGGCCTTCGCCGAACCCGTGCCGGCCGAGCCGGTCGCTTCCGAGCCCGCCGCGTTCGAGCCGGTGCCGGTCGAGACCGCGCTGGTCGAAGCCGAGGACTTCGAGATCGCGTTCGCCGAGACCGCGCCCGCCGAGGCGGCGCATGGCGAGTCGACGCACGTCGAGGCTGCGACGCCGGAACCGGCGCTCGCCGAGGCCGAGACGGCCGACGCCACCGACGAAACGACGCTCGAAGCGCAGCCGGAAGCCGCCGAGGTACCGACGTACGCGCCGCTGCCGGGCCTGCGCCCGCTGTCCGCGCCGATGACCTTCGGCGATCGCGACGAGGACGACGCCAGCCTGCGCGGCAACCAGGAACAGGTCCGCGTCCGCGCCGAACTGCTCGATCGCCTGGTGAACTACGCCGGCGAGGTCGCGATCTACCGCTCGCGCCTCGAACAGCAGCTCGGTGCCTTCCGCGGCGCCACCTCCGAAATGGAGCAGACCACCGCGCGTCTGCGCGACCAGCTCCGCCGTCTGGAAATCGAAACCGAAGCCCAGATCATCGCCCGCTACCAGCGCGAGGGCGAGAAGCCGGATGCCGCGTTCGACCCGCTCGAACTCGACCGCTTCTCCACCCTGCAGCAGCTGTCGCGCGCACTCAGCGAAACCGCGACCGACCTTGGCAGCCTCCACACCACGCTCGACGACCTGACCCAGCAGTACGAAACCCTGCTGCTGCAGCAGTCGCGCGTGAGCTCGGAGCTGCAGGAAGGTCTGATGCGCACCCGCATGGTGCCGTTCGATACCGTCGTGCCGCGCCTGCGCCGCGTGCTGCGCCAGGCCGCCGCCGACACCGGCCGCCAGGTGCAGCTCAAGGTCGATGGCGCGCAGGGCGAACTCGACCGCAACGTGCTGGAGCGCATGACCGCGCCGCTGGAGCACATGCTCCGCAACTCGGTCGCGCACGGCCTGGAATCGCCCGCCCAGCGCACCGCCGCCGGCAAGCCCGCCGAGGGCGTCGTCGTCATCGCGGTGCGCAAGGAAGGGTCGGAAGTCGTCCTGCAGATCACCGACGACGGCCGCGGCCTCGACCGCAAGGCGATCCGCGAACGCGGCGAAGCCCGCGGGTTGGTGCGTCCGGGCATGGCGCTGTCGAATGCCCAGCTCGACGCGCTGATCTTCGAGCCCGGCTTCTCCACCGCCGAGGAAGTCACCCGCCTCGCCGGCCGCGGCGTCGGCATGGACGTGGTGTCCAGCGAAGTCCGCCAGCTCGGCGGCACGATCGACATCCGCTCCGAACCCGGCAAGGGCACCGACTTCATCCTGCGCCTGCCGCAGACGCTGGCGGTCACCCAGGCGGCGTTCGTGCGCATCGGCGAGACCACCTTTGCGGTGCCGATCGCTTCGGTCCGCGGCGTCGGCCGCATCCCGCGCGACGAACTCGCCAACGGCGCCACGACCTACCGCTACGGCAACGAGGAATACGCGCTGCACGACCTCGGCAAGCTCGTCGGCGAGACGCCGGCGAAGGCCGAAGGCCAGTTGCAGATGCCGCTGCTGCTCACCCGCTCGGGTGACCTGCACGTCGCGGTGACCGTGGACCAGATCGTCGGCAACCGCGAAATCGTGGTGAAGCCGATCGGCCCGCAGGTCGCGTCGATCCCCGGCATCTTCGGCGCCACGATCATGGGCGACGGCAGCGTCGTCGTGATCCTCGACGTCGCGCCGCTGGTGCGTCGTCTCGCCGCGCAGCCGGTAGAGATCGAGGAAGCGCCGGCCGTCGAACAGCGCGCGGTGCCGCTGGTCATGGTGGTCGACGACTCGATCACCATGCGCAAGGTCACCGGCCGCGTGCTGGAACGCAACAACTTCGAGGTGCTGACCGCGAAGGACGGCCTCGACGCGCTGGAACGCATGGTCGACGTCGTGCCGGACCTGATGCTGCTCGACATCGAAATGCCGCGCATGGACGGCTACGAGCTGGCCACCGCGATGAAGGCCGACGCGCGGCTGGCGAAGGTGCCGATCATCATGATCACCTCGCGTACCGGCGACAAACACCGCCAGCGCGCGATGGACATCGGCGTCGACCGGTATCTCGGCAAGCCGTACCAGGAGAACGAACTCATGCGCAACGTCTTCTCGCTGCTGGAGCCGGTGAGGTCCGATGCCTGAGTTCGCCGCCGCCGCTCCGCGCGTGGTCCTGCTGGCGCGTGCCGGCAAGGCCGCCGACAGCCTCGCCGAGGCGTTGCGCCAGGCCGGCGCGACGCTGCTGATCGCCGCCGATCCTGCCGACACCGATGAACCCGCGCTGCGCGCCTTGGCGCCGGAAGCGGTGCTGGTCGCGCTGGAACCGAGCATCGAGCCCGCGCTCGACCGTCTCGACGGCCTGCTGTCGGATCCCGACCTGACCGTGATCTTCGACGAGGCCGATCTCGCCGCGCATCGCGCCGGCTGGGACGCCGCGCGCTGGGTCCGCCATCTCTCCGCGAAGCTGCGCCGCGATTCCAACGTGCTGCCGCCCGGCGGCGAGGTCGAGCAGGACGACCTGCACCCGTCTCCGGGCAGCGTGCCCAAGCCGGCATCGGCCTACCAGGACTACGATTTCGGCGCCCTGGCGCGCGAAGCCGAAGCCCACGCCGGGCAGGTCCCGGTCGACGGCCTGCCGGTCGAGACGCCCGCGCCCGTGGCGGCGCCGGCAGAAGCGCCTGCGCCCGCACCTGCAGAAGCACCGGCACCGGCCCAAGTGGCCGCCGCGCCCGCGCCGGCCCCCACGCCCGCGCCGCCCGTGGCGGCACCGGTCGCACCGCCGCCGCTGCCCCCGATCGAAATCCCGGCGCCGACGCTGCCGCCGGTCGAGCCGCTGGCCGTCCCGCCGCCCGCGCCGCCGATCGCCATCCCGCCGCCGGCCGAACCGGTCGCACCGCCGCCCGCGCTGCCGTCCGAAGTGCCGCCGACCGTCACTGGCTTCGATCTGTCCGGCTTCGACCTGTCGGGCCTCGAACTGGCCGACTTCGACACGCCTGCCACGCCCGCCGCGCCGGAGCCGCCGCGCGAGCCGTCCGCCACCGAACGACCGTTCGCCACGCTGGGCAACTTCGAGCTGGAGCCGATCGCCCCCGCGCCGGCCGCGCCGGCCGAGGACAACGACATCGAAGAGGCGATGACGCTCGAAAGCATCGACCTCGATGCGGTCGAGCTGGAAGCGCCGGCGGCGCCGAAGCCGCTGCCGTCGTTCGACATCGGCAGCTTCGACGCCAGCGCCTTCGAAGGCCTGGAGATCGAGGAGGTCGCGCTCGACAGCACGTCCACGCCCGCGCAGGACGCGGCGCCGGCGATCGCGCCGATGCGCTTCGACGACGACGCCTTCTTCCTGGAAGAACTGTCCGCGAAGCCGGCCGCCGGGGACGATGCGCCGGCGGTGATCGATCCGCTGCCCGCCGCGTTCGACGCGCCGGCGGACTTCGCCTCGTTCGAGACCACCGCGTTCGACACCGCGCCCGCCACGCCCGTGCCGCCGCCGTTGCCGCGCCAGTCCGGCCCGACCGACGTGCTGTCGTTCGAGGAACTGTTCGCCAGCAGCATCGAAGCCGCGAAGCAGATCCCGGAAGCCGCCTCGCGTACGGTCGACGCCGCGCCCGGGCGCACCGAGGCCACGCCCACGCCGCCGACGTTCTCGTTCGAAGGCCTGTCGCTGGCCACGGACGATGCGCCGGCCGCGCCGGCCGAAGCGCCCCGCGAAACGCCGCGTGCCGCTGATCTCTCCGCGCTCGAAGCCCGCATCTCCGGCCTGTCGCTGGTCGACATGGACGAGCAGCAGGGCGGCGCCGGTGGTTTCGGCGCCGAAGCCGCCGCCGACGGCGCGGTGGTGATCGAGGCCGGCCTCGGCGGGCCCGATCCGACCCGCCAGATACTCGCGGCGCTGCCGGCCGAATTCCCGGCCGTGGTGCTGGTCCGCCTGCACCTGCAGGGCGGCCGCTACGACCGCCTCGTCGCGCAGATGGAGCGCGCCGCGGCGCTGCCGGTGGCGCTGGCCGAAGCTGGCGCGATCGCTTCGCCGGGCACGATCTACTTCCTGCCCGACGGCGTCGACGTGCATCCGGGCGCGGACGGCCTGGCGTTCATCGCCGACCCCGCGCCGGGCGCGCAGTTGTTCGCGACGCTGGCCCCGGGCCGCACCGTGCTGGTGTTCCTCAGTGGCGGCGACCCGCGGCTGATCGACGCCGCGATGGCCGCCTCCGCTGCCGGCGCGCTGCTGATCGCGCAGGCGCCCGAAGACTGCTACGACGGCGAAGCCTGCGCCGAACTGCGCCGCCGCGGCGCGGTCTCGGGCCTGCCCGTCGACCTCGCTGCCCGCCTGGCCGCGCGCTGGCCCAGCCGCGCGCAATCCTGATCGCTGAACTCCTCACCGGAACGGCACCGCACCCGTGAACAGTCCGCACGTCAACGACATCCGAGGCGTCCTCATCCAGATCGCCGGCTCGCAGCTGCTGCTGCCGAACGCCGCGACGGTGGAGGTGCTGTCCTACGCCGACCCGGACCCGATCGGCGACGTCCCCGACTGGCTGCTGGGCCAGATCCGCTGGCGCGGCTGGCGCCTGCCGCTGGTGTCGTTCGCGCGCATCGCCGGCACGCACACCCCGGGCTCGGCCATCGGCACCAAGATGATCGTGCTGAAAGCGCTCGGCGGCGACCCCAAACTGCCGTACTTCGCGCTGGTGGCGCAGGGCTTCCCGCGCCTCGTCACCATCACCCGCGACAACATGATCATCGCGACCGCGCACGAAGAAACGCTGCCCGACGGCATCCGCCTGCGCGTGATGTTCAACGACGACGTCGCCCTCGTCCCCGACCTCGACGCCACCGAACGCATGATCTTGCAGGTGCTGCGGCCGGCGGCCGCGGCGTAAGGTTCTTCGCGGCAAACGCCACGGGCGGCGAGGGCGCGACTGTTCCCGCAGCACCAGAAGTCGATCGCGCCACCTCGGAAGTATGTCCGCTCTTGCAACATTTCCTGTGGGAGCGACGGAAGTCGCGACAAGTCCCGGAAAGCCTTTCCGTAGCCCGTCGCGACTTCCGTCGCTCCCACAGGAAACTCTGTCGAGCATTTCGCGCGCGCCGCACCTGCACAACGCATCCGCCGCAAAAATCTTGCGCGAACCGAGCTTTTCGTAGGAGCGACGTGAGTCGCGACAGATTCCGGAAAGCCTTTCCGCAGCCCGTCGCGACTCACGTCGCTCCTACAAAAGCATGTGCTGTGTGAAGACGGGGTCCACACGCGCATCAGCGGCACACGCGCTCCGGCACGGCACCACGACCAGCAGATTCGCATCCCGCGCCAACAACCAACGCCCGTCGACACGGCGGAACACCGTGAGCGTGTGGCCCGCGCGTTCGATCGGCTCGTCCGCACCGGGCGGCGTCACCGTCACCGACAGCCGGCTCCACATGTAGGCCATGTCGCCCGACACGGCGATCTCCATGATCTCGGACGTGCTCTCGAACCTCGGGCGCGGTGTGCCGGGCAGCACACGCGACAGTTCCGCGAACCCGGCCTTGTCCATCGGCGGACGACCGGGCACGAGGAACACCGCATCGTCGGTCATCAGGCCGAGCACGGTATCGACATCGCCGGCCCGCGTCGCGGCCTGCCAGATGTCGACGAGGGCGCGGATCTGGTCTTCGTCGCTGGGCATGTCTTTCGCGCTCGGGAAGAACCTGATGCCATTCAGCCCTGTGGCGCGCGCACTCAGTAGGGTGGCGGTGAGCGCAGCGAACCCCACCATGGATCGCAGCCCACGTAGGGCGCATAAGCCGAAGGCGTCATGCGCCATTGTGCCTCATAGATGATCGGCGAGTGGCCAAAGGTGAATGACGCTTCGCTTATGCACCCTACCTATGCGCCTTACGGCCTCTGCTACCTGCTAGCTGTTCTGCTCCAAAAGTGTCTGCGGCATCATTGAGAGAAGCTTATTTCTTAGTTCCTGTGAGTCTCGATATATCAATATTTTCTTCGATAGCAGGTCGAATGGAAGGTCTTGGTGTTGGCTCACTAGTATGACGTCTTTGTCTAAAGCATGGGCGATGCCAAGCTCATAGAAAACGTTAGGGTTTCGACCGCTTATGTTTGCAATGACAATTCGTGCTCGGGCAATTGAATCGAGAATGTGAGTAAAAATATCACTATGAATATTTATTTCGTCCCCTCGGCTTGCAGTGAATCCGACGGAGGTGACGGCCTCGCAAATGGCGTCGTAATCCGCAGAGTAGTCTTCATGGAACGGTGTTAGCACAAACACGGATTTCGACATTTCCCGCAGCAACTCTGGATTTACTCCATGGCGAGATAGGAAGTCGTGTTGTCGATTCGGATCGTCGCGTTCAATTCCAGTCTGCGCGGAAATAAGTATGTGGTTGACTTCTTTCCATCGGGCGGGGTCGCCAAGAAACCTATTATTTATATCGGTTAGCTGCCGATCGACGTGTGCCTGAAACTCATCGATTTGAATTCGAGCGGACTTAATTTCTAACTCTTTTATGGAGAGGTACTTTTTTACTAATAAAAAAAGTAAAGCGCTGAAAAAATAGATTCCAAAGAAGATGGTCGCGGCAATATAGATTGATGTCTCTTTCATGGCTCAGCCTAGAAGAGTCGTTGCGAAGTAGAGGCAGGTGCCAGAAAGACTGGCGTTGGCGGTAAAGCAGAAAAAGAACTTCCACCCAAATGATGTGTTCGTCGCTTCATCCGCAAGCCGCCAAAGAAGCGTGCTTATCAGTGTTGCTAATACATATGCAAGAACCAAAGCGTAAAATCGCTCTGTCTGAAGAGTCTTTTCGTTCGCGGCGCGGATGAAGAGTGCTGTAATTATGAACATGATATCCAGTGGCAAGGCCGCTAATGCCTTGATATGTCCAATGAAGTCTGGTCTGTTAAGCACGTAAAGCTTTAGCGCCTGCTTGATCAGGATGAGAATGCAGGCTGCAATAAGGGGCCAGTCGGGGGTCATGTAGTGAGTTGCCGGAAAATGGTAACTACCAATGGGTCCCCGGGTGGGGCATTGCGCGGAGGCTGACATGGGCAACCTCGCCGGTCAATCTGGAAATTCCAAATAAGGCTGTATGGATTCTGTGGCATACGCACTATGTTTCGTTTTTGAGCAATGCGCGGCATCGAACCCCACACCTCTTGCCGTCTTCTGTCGTCCCGGCATGTACTCGCCGCTCTACTTCAATCTGCGCGGTATATCAATTCCGCCCGGTGGGCCAAGGGCCCACCCTACAAATCCCCGAACCGCGCCTGCAACGCCGCGATCGCCGCCAGTCCCGCGGTTTCGGTGCGCAGGACGCGCGGGCCGAGGCGGAGGCCTGTGAAGCCGCGCTCACGCAGCACGGCACGGTCCTTCTCCGACCACCCACCCTCCGGGCCGATACCGATCACCACGGTCGCCGACGCCGGCATCGCCAGCGAGGCCGAGCGGTGTTCGCCCTGCGGGTCGAGCGTGAGTTTCAGTGCGTCCGCCGGCAGCGCGGCGGCGGCCTCGGCGAGATTGCGTGCGGGCAGCAGTTCGGGAATGCGCGCGCGGCCGCTCTGTTCGCAGGCGGAGACCACGACGCTGCGCCAGTGCGCCATGCGCTTGTCGAGGCGGTCGCCGTCGAGCCGCACTTCGGTGCGGTCGGCGAACACCGGCGCGATCGCGGACACGCCCAGTTCGGTCGCCTTCTGCAGGATCAGGTCCATCTTCTCGCCGCGGGCGATGCCCTGCAGCAGCACCAGCCGCAGCGGCGATTCGTTGTCGACCGCGCGCGCGTCGCCGACGACGGCGTCGACGCCACGCTTCGTCGCCGCGGCCAGCGTCGCGTCGTGATCGTGGCCGTCGCCGTTGAACAGCACGCAGGCCTCGCCCTCGCGCAGGCGCAGCACGCGCACGAGGTGCGCGGCCGCATCCTCGGGCAGGGCCACGCGCGCGCCGGGCGCGAGCGGCAGGTCGACGAAGACACGGGTCAGGCGCATCGGGCGGCTTCCTCCAGCGCGGCGGCGGTGGCGTCGGCGAGCAGCGACAGCTGCGCATCGTCGACGCAGTAGGGCGGCATCCAGTACAGCACGTCGCCGAGCGGGCGCAGCAGCACGCCGCGATCCAAGGCCGCGCGGTACATGCGCAGCCCGCGGCGGCCGGCGATCTCGACCGCGTGGCCGTCCTCGGCGTTGTCCGGCTCGGGATGCAGTTCGATCGCGAGGATCATGCCGGTCTGCCGCACTTCGGCGACGGCCGGATGCGCGGCGAACGGCGCCGCCAGCGCGGCCATGCGCGCCGCGGTGCCGCGGTTGCGGGCCAGCACGTCATCGGTTTCGATGATGTCCAGCGACGCCAGCGCGGCGGCACAGGCCAGCGGGTTGCCGCTGTAGCTGTGCGAATGCAGGAAGGCGCGTTCGCGCGAGTCGTCGAGGAAGCCGTCGTAAATCTCATTGGTCGCCAGCACCGCGCACAGCGGCAGGAAGCCGCCGGTGAGGCCCTTCGACAGGCACATCAGGTCCGGTTGGACGCCGGCCTGATCGAAGGCGAACAGCGTGCCCGTGCGACCGAACCCGACCGCGATCTCGTCCGCGATCAGGAACACGCCGTGCTTGTCGCACAGTTCGCGCACGCGGCGCAGGTAGCGCGGGTGGTGCATGCGCATGCCGCCGGCGCACTGCACCAGCGGTTCGAGGATCAGCGCGCAGACCTCGTCGGGATGCGCGTCGAGCAGGGCGGCGAGGGCGTCGGCCGCGGCGTCGGCAAGGCGCTCGGCGTCGGCGGCATCGGTCGCGCCGAAGGCGTCGGGCGAGGGTGTGAACAGCGCCTCCAGCAGCAGCGGCGCGTAGACCCGGCGGTACAGCGGGATGTCGCCCACCGACAGCGCGCCCACGGTCTCGCCGTGGTAGCTGTTGGTCAGCGCGACGAACTTGGTGCGCTTCGGCGCATCGCCGCGGTTGCGGTACCAATGGAACGCCATCTTCAGCGCCACTTCCACGCCCGACGAGCCGTTGTCGGCGTAGAAGACCTTGGCCAGCGGCGCCCGGCCGGGTTCGCGCGGGGCGCGGGCGAGCAGGCGTTCGGCCAGTTCCACCGCCGGGGCGTGGGAGAACCCGGCCAGGATCACCTGCTCCAGCGTCCGCGCCTGGCGGGCGATGGCCTCGGCGATGCGCGGCTCGGCGTGCCCGTGCAGGTTGGTCCACCAGCTGCTGACCCCGTCCAGCACCCGGCGGCCGTCGTGGCCGACCAGCCAGGCGCCGTCGCCGCGGGCGACCGGGAACAGCGGCAGCGCGTGCGGGTGCTCGCGCATCTGCGTGCAGGGGTGCCAGAGCACGGCGAGGTCGCGCGACCGCCAGGCGTCGGCGTCGTTTATCATCGGCGGATGCGTCGTCATCCCCACATTATCGCCCGCGGCGCGGGTGCGCCGTGAGCCGCCCGCTGCCGACCGTCCACGACGTGCGTCGCCGCCTGGGCGACCCCGATCGCGTGGTCGAAGACCTGGACCTGGAGTTC
Organism: Lysobacter sp. DMC97; assembly: GCF_056313745.1. NCBI lineage: Bacteria > Pseudomonadati > Pseudomonadota > Gammaproteobacteria > Lysobacterales > Lysobacteraceae > Lysobacter > Lysobacter sp. DMC97. The sequence continues at coordinate 75,507 of NZ_JBQUZR010000007.1, forward strand.
AGCAACGGCGAGCGTCGCCGCTACCACCGCGTGCCGGCCATCGGCCACGGCGCGGTGATCGTGGTGCCGATGCGCGACGACGACACCGCGCTGCTGATCCGCGAATACGCCGCCGGCACCCATCGCTACGAGCTGGGGCTGGTGAAGGGCAAGATCGACGCGGGCGAGACGCCCGAGGAAGCCGCGAACCGCGAGCTGAAGGAAGAGATCGGCTACGGCGCGCGCTCGCTGCGCGTGGTGCGCCGGATCAGCCTCGCGCCGACCTACATGGGCCACGAAACCGTCCTCGTGCTGGCCCGCGACCTGTACGAGGAGCGGCTGCCGGGCGACGAACCGGAGCCGCTGGACGTGGTGCCGTGGCGGCTGGACGCGCTGCACGACCTCATCCTCGAAGAAGACTTTTCCGAGGGGCGGTCGATCGCCGCCCTGTTCCTGATCAGGGAGTTGTTGCGACATGGCGAACCCGCAAGGTGATGTCCTGCTCGACGAGACGATCCGCGAAGGCGTGATCGCGCTGGCGCAGGCCGCCGCCGCCGACATTCTCGAAATCTACGATCGCGGCTTCGAGGTCGAGACCAAGGCCGACGACAGCCCGCTGACGGCCGCCGACCTCGCCTCGCACCGGCGCATCGTCGCCGGCCTGCAGCGGCTCACGCCGGACATCCCGGTGCTGTCGGAGGAATCGGCGGAACTGCCGGTCGCCGAGCGCCGCGCGTGGACGCGGTTGTGGCTGGTCGATCCGCTCGACGGCACCCGCGAGTTCATCAAGCGCAACGGCGAGTTCACGGTCAACATCGCGTTGATCGAGGACGGTGTGGCCACCTTCGGCGTGATCCAGGCGCCGGTGCAGGACACGCTGTGGTGGGGCGACCTCGCGCACGGCGCGTACGTGCGCCGCGACGGCGGCGAGACGGCGCTGGAGACGCGCGTGCCGGCGATCGCGCCGCTGCGCGTCGCCGCCAGCCGCTCGCATCGCGACGCGCGCACCGAAGCGTTCATGGCGCGCATGACCGCCGACACCGGCGAGATCGAGACGATCGGCGTCGGTTCGTCGCTGAAGTTCTGCCGCGTCGCCGAAGGCCTGATCGACCTGTACCCGCGCTTCGGCCCGACCAGCGAGTGGGACACCGCCGCGGGCCAGGCCATCGTCGAGGCCGCCGGCGGCCGCGTGCTCGACCCGCAGGGCCGTCCGTTCCGCTACAACCAGCGCGACACGCTGCTCAACGGCGACTTCATCGCGCTGGGCGACGCGCGGTTGCCGTGGGCGAGCTGGTGCGGGTGAGCATCACGCTGCGCCTCGGTAGAGCGGCCTTCAGGCCGCTGATCTTTCACGTCGATCAAGCAGCGGCCTGAAGGCCGCTCTACCAAGAGCATGCTGCCGATGAGTGATCCGATCCACCGCCTCCTCTCCATCATGGCCCGCCTGCGCGATCCGCAGACCGGTTGCCCGTGGGACATCAAGCAGACGTTCGCGACCATCGCGCCGTACACGGTCGAGGAAGCGTATGAGGTCGCCGATGCGATCGACCGCGGCGATCTCGACGACCTGAAGGACGAGCTCGGCGACCTGCTGTTCCAGGTCGTGTTCCATGCGCGCATGGCCGAGGAGCAGGGCGCGTTCGCGTTCGCCGACGTGGTCGCGGCGATCAGCGACAAGATGGAGCGCCGGCATCCGCACGTGTTTGCCGGCATGAGCATCGCCGACAGCGATGCGCTCAACGCGATGTGGGACGCCGAGAAGAAGCGCGAGCGCATCGCGAAGCACGGCGACGCGCACGATACGTCGGCGCTGGCCGGCGTCGCCCGCGGCCTGCCCGAGTGGCAGCGCGCGGTGAAGCTGCAGAAGAAGGCGGCGACGGTCGGGTTCGACTGGCCCGGACCGGCGCCGGTCATCGACAAGCTGCGCGAAGAACTGGAAGAAGTGCAGGCGGAGTTCGACGCGCTGGCCGCATCGCCCGGCGACGCTGCGGTGCGCGACCGGCTGGAAGACGAACTCGGCGACCTGCTGTTCGTCGCCGCGAACCTCGCGCGCCACGCGAAGGTCGATCCGGGCGCCGCGATGCGCCGCGCCAACCACAAGTTCGAGCGCCGCTTCCGCGCGATGGAGGCGATGGCCGCGTCCGACGGCGTATCGCTGGCGGATCTGCCGCTCGACGCGCAGGACGCCTACTGGAATCGCGCCAAGGCGGCCGAGCGTGCCGCCGCATGCCCGGAGGATCGCGCATGAAGTGCTTCCGCCACCAGGACCTCGACGCCGTCGGCATCTGCCGCGGCTGCGGCAAGGGCGTCTGCGCCGCGCATTGCGGGCAGGACATCGGCACCGGACTGGTCTGCTGCGACGCCTGCCGGTCGCGGGTGGAGGTAGTCGATGCGCTGAACCGCAAGACCGCGGCGTCCTACGGCACGATGGCACGCAACGTCTGGATCGGGCCGCTGTTCTTCGGCGCGATGGGCGGCGTGTTCCTCTTCGTCGGGCTGCGCGATCATCCCGAGCCGCTGAATTTCGCCAGCACGATGGGCGGATTGTTCGTGCTGTTCGCGCTGGTGACGTTCCTGCGCAACCGCCGCTGGGCGGCGCAGCTGAAGTAGGTTGCCGGCATGCACTGCTTCCGCCATCGCGACCGCATCGCCGTCGGCGTCTGCGCGGCCTGCGGCAAGGCGCTGTGCGGCGAGGACTGCGCGCACGACGGTCCGCTCGGCCTGCATTGCGATGCGGCCTGCGCGCGACGGCTGCAGCAACGCGGGCGTTCCGGTGATGGCACCGTGTCGCCGGCGTGGCCGGTGCTGCTGGTCGTGCTGGGCGTCGCGTTGCTGGTCTACGGCTATCGCGTGTCGGAGTGGACGATCAGCGTGCCCAACCTGCTCGGCATGCTGTTCGTCTGGTACGGTGTGGTTCTGCTGCTCCAGCGCATGGCGCGACCCGCCGCGCCGGATGCCGCGGATCCCTGAGTCCGGAGACGCCCATGGCCGGTTTCGCCAGCTTCCGCGAGTTCTATCCGTTCTATCTCGGCGAGCACGCCAATCGAACGTGTCGCCGGCTGCACTTCGTCGGCAGCCTCGGCGCGCTGGGTTTCGCGGGTGCGGCGATCGTGCAGCGTGATCCGCGTTGGGTGCTGGCCGCGCTGGTCTGCGGCTATGCGTTCGCGTGGGTCGGGCATTTCGTGTTCGAGAAGAACCGGCCGGCGACGTTCAAGTATCCGTTCTATTCGTTCGCGGGCGACTGGGTGATGTTCAAGGACATCCTGATCGGGCGCATTCCGTTCTGACGCACTGAATCGCCGATGGCTCGGTAGAGCGGCCTTCAGGCCGCTGCCCTTTCTGGGTGGAATACATGCGCCTTCGACAATGCTGTTACGTCGCGCAAATAGCAGCGGCCTGAAGGCCGCTCTACCGAGTGCCGCCTGCGTCATTCCTTGAAGATCAGCGCTGCGGCGACGAAGATCAGGGCGAAGCCGGCCCAGTGGTTCCACTTCAGCGGCTGGCCGAGGAACCAGGTCGAGAACACCGCGAACACGACCAGGGTGATCGCTTCCTGCATGCCCTTGAGCTGCGGGGCGGAATAGACCGCGCTGCCCATGCGGTTGGCGGGCACCATCAGCAGGTATTCGAAGAAGGCGATGCCCCAGCTGGCGAGGATCACCAGCGGCAGCGAGACCGACTTGAACTTGAGGTGGCCGTACCAGGCGAACGTCATGAAGATGTTCGAGCACAGCAGCAGGACGACGGGGGCGAAACGGTCTATGACCAATGGCATGGAGGCGGTTTCCGGGGAGGTCGTGCGATGATGCGGTGCCGCACCGCGGACGCCAAGAGATGCGCCGAACGCCGGGGATTCCGCAGGGAACCTTCGTGCATTCTGCCTGTCAACCGCTGTTGTCCGGATGCGTTCACTTCCCTTCGACCTGCGATCGGCGACCTCCATGCCTGCTCCGCGTTCCTCCGGTTTCCGCCTCTCCCGTCTCCTGCCGGTCCTGATCGGCCTCGCCGTGGTCGCCGCCGCGCTCTGGTGGTGGAAGGGCCATGGCACCAGCGCCCAGCCGCGGTTCCGCACCGCCGCGGTGGAGCAGGGCGACATCCGCGTGGCGATCTCCGCCACCGGCACGCTCGGCGCGCTGTCCACGGTGGACGTCGGCAGCGAGGTGTCGGGCAAGCTCACCGAGGTGCTGGTCGATTACAACGACCACGTGACCAAGGGCCAGATCATCGCCCGCATCGATCCCAGCACCTTCCAGACCCAGATCGCGCAGGGCGACGCCGCCATCGCCAACGCCCGCGCCGGCCTCGCGACCGCGCAGGCCACGCTGCGCAACGCCGAACTCGACTACGGCCGCAAGCGCGACCTCGCCGGCCGCAAGCTGGTGGCGAAGAGCGACCTCGATCTCGCCCAGGCGCAGCGCGACCAGGCGCGTGCGCAGGTGGCGCAGGCCGAGGCACAGATCCGCCAGCAGCTCGCCTCCACCGAGAACGCGCACCTCAACCTGGCGCGCAGCGTGATCCGCTCGCCGGTCGACGGCGTGGTGCTGACGCGCTCGGTCGAGCCGGGCCAGACCGTGGCCGCCAGCCTGCAGGCGCCGGTGCTGTTCAAGATCGCCGAGGACCTGTCGCGGATGGAGATCCTGCTGTCGGTCGACGAATCCGACATCGGCCAGGTGCGGCAGGGGCAGGCGGTGAGCTTCACCGTCGACGCCTTCCCGGACCGTCGCTTCGTCGGCCAGGTGCGCCAGGTGCGGCTGTCGGCGACGAACACCAACAACGTCATCACCTATCCGGTGGTGGTGTCGGTCGACAACGCCGACCAGGCGCTGCTGCCGGGCCTCACCGCGAACGCGGAGATCGAGGTCAGCCGCCGCGACGGCGTGCTGAAGGTGCCGAACGCGGCGCTGCGCTTCAAGCCGACCGGCGACGATGCCGCGGCGGCCGCGCCCGACGCCGCGTCCGCGCAGCGCGGCGGCGGCATGAACGACGAACTGCCGAAGATCGCGGCGTCGCTGAAGCTCGATGCGACCCAGCAGGCCGCGTTCGACGACGCACTGGCGAAGCTGCGCGAGCGCATGGCCGCGCGCATGGCGGCCGCGCAGTCGGGCGGGCAGCCCAGCGGTGGCAGCGCGCTGTTCGGGCGCCCGCCGGGCGGTGGCCCGGGTGGTCCCGGCGCCGGTGGCCAGAGCGGCGGCAACGACGCCGCCGCGCGCCAGCGTCGCCTGGAGCGCTTCAATCAGCAGTTCGCCGGCTTCCGCGCCGCGCTCACCGACGCCCAGCGCAAGACCTGGGACGATGGGTTGAATGCGCTCGTCAGCGCGCGCCGCGCGCCGGTCTACGTGCTGGCCGACGGCAAGCCGAAGCTGGTGATGGTGCGCGTCGGGGCATCCGATGGCAGCAACACCGAGATCGACGGCGGCCTGAAGGCTGGCGACCAGGTCATCGTCGGCGTGCAGGTGGCGGAGGCCGCGAAGTGAGCGAGCCCGCCGCTGCGTCCGCGGCGCGCGCGTCGTCCCCGGTCGTCGAGACCCGCGCGCTCAGCAAGGTCTACGCCGCCGGCACGCAGGCCGAGGTCGTCGCGCTGCGCAACGTCGACCTGCGCATCGGCCACGGCGAGTTCGTCGCGATCATGGGCCCGTCCGGCTCCGGCAAGTCGACGCTGATGAACCTGATCGGCTGCCTCGACACGCCCAGCAGCGGCACCTACCTCTGCGACGGCGTCGACGTCGCCACGCTCGACGCCGAGGCGCGCGCGGTGCTTCGCCGCGACAAGATCGGCTTCGTGTTCCAGGGCTTCAATCTGCTGGCGCGCATGAGCGCATTGGACAACGTGGCGATGCCGCTGAGCTACGCGCGCGTGCCGCCTGCCGAGCGTCGCCGACGCGCCGCCGACGCGCTGACCGCGGTCGGTCTCGGCGAGCGCATGCATCACCGGCCCAGCGAACTGTCCGGCGGCCAGCAGCAGCGCGTGGCGATCGCCCGCGCGCTGATCCAGGATCCGCCGATCCTGATGGCCGACGAACCCACGGGCGCGCTGGATTCGCGCACCGGGCAGGAAATCCTCTCGCTGTTCGAGCGCCTGCGCGACGCCGGCCGCACGGTCATCCTGATCACCCACGATGCCGAAGTCGCCGCGCACGCGGATCGCATGTGCGTGATGCGCGACGGCGAGCTGTTCGAGGACGCACCGCACGAGGGCGACGCGGCGCCGGTCGATGCGAACGGAGGCCGCGCATGAGCGCCGCCGGTGGCCTGACCTTCGTCGAAGTCCTGCGCACCGCGACCTATGCGCTGCGCGGCAACTGGCTGCGCAGTGCGCTCACGTCGCTGGGCGTGATCATCGGCATCGCCGCGGTGATCGTGATGGTGTCGGTCGGGCAGGGCACGCAGGCGGAGATCGAGAAGCTCGTCTCCGGCCTCGGGTCGCAGCGGCTCGACATCAACCCCGGCGCCGGCCGCGGCATGGGCGGCGTGCGCATCAGCGCCAGCAGTTTCTTCACGCTCAACGAGGGCGATGCCGACGCGATCCGCCACGAAGTGTCGGGCATCGCCTACGTCAGCGGCGTGCTGCGTGGTGGCACCCAGGCGGTGTACGCCGAGAACAACTGGTCGACGAACTGGTACGGCGTGGAGCCGGACTGGTTCTCCATCAACGGCTGGGAGCTGGCGTCGGGCGAAGGCTTCGCGGCCGCCGACTACAGTGGCGGCGACAAGACCGCGATCCTCGGCGAGACCGTGCGCCGTGAACTGTTCGGCGACGAGGAAGCCGTGGGCCAGACCGTGCGCCTCGGCCGCGTGCCGTTCACCGTGGTCGGCGTGCTGAAGTCGAAGGGCCAGGGCGGCTTCGGCCAGGACCAGGACGACCTCGTGGTGATCCCGCTCGACACCGCGCGCCGGCGCATGTCCAGCAACGCGGCGCTGCCGCCGGGCGCGGTGATGCAGATCAGCGTCGGCGTGGCCGACCCGCAGGGCCTGTCGACGGCGCAGGGCGAGATCGAAGCGCTGCTGCGCCAGCGCCACAAGATCCAGCCCGGCGACGACGACGACTTCAACGTGCGCAACCTCGCCGAGATCGTCGCCACACGCACGCAGACGACGAAGCTGATGTCGTGGCTGCTGGGCGCGGTCGCCGGCATTTCGCTGATCGTCGGCGGCATCGGCATCATGAACATCATGCTGGTGTCGGTGACCGAACGCATCCGCGAGATCGGCCTGCGCATGGCGGTCGGCGCCGGCCCGCGCGACATCCGCATGCAGTTCCTCGCCGAGGCGATGCTGATCTCGATCATCGGCGGCGTCATCGGCATCGCGCTCGGCGTGATCGGCGCGCTGCTGGTCGGCAAGACCGGCAGCCTGCCGGTGGCGCTCAATGCGAAGGTCATTGGTTTGGCCGCCGGGTTCTCGATCGCGACCGGTCTGTTCTTCGGCTACTACCCGGCGCGCAAGGCGTCGCTGCTCGATCCGATCGAGGCGCTGCGTTCGCAGTGAGTCCGACGGAACGGTCGCGGCTCGTGTCGCGACCGTCCGTGCGGAACCGCTTCAGGCGTGCGCGGGACGCCGCCGGTCGGCGATCGACAGCACCAGCAGCGCGACGCCCAGCAGCGGGAACAGCAGGCCGCAGACGAGCATCGTCGCCAGCAGCCAGCGTGGCAGCCGGCCGCCTTTCGCGTCGGGCAGGCCGAGCGTGCCCGGCGCGCGCCGTGTCCACCACAGCACCAGCGCCGCGCACGAGGTCAGCGCGAGGCCGAGGCAGACCAGCAGCGCGATCAGCCGGTTCGGTTCGCCGTATTCGCGGCCGACGTGCACTTCCACGCCCCATTCCACCGCCTTCCCGAGCGGGCTGTAGCGCGACCAGCCGATGTCGTCGATGACGCGGCCGTCGCGCGGGTCGAGGTAGATCGTGCGCTGGCCTTCGGCGCGCGACGGCACCAGGCTGATCGTGTACACGCCGCGCGGGCCATCGGGATAGAACACGCGCAGGTTCGGCCCGACGTCGGCGAGCCCGCGCGCGGCGGCGATGGCCATCACCTGCGACAGCGGGATGCGCGTGTCGTCGGCACCGACGTCAAGCTGCGGCGCGACGCTGTGGCGGATCGTCCACGGCAGCTTCGCGACGTCCGCGGTTTCGTGCGCGGGCTTGGCGTGATGCGCGGCATGACCGGCGTGCGGCGATGCCGAAGCGTCCTCGTCCAACTGCGGCGGGTCGCGGAAGTTGGGCGTCGGCATCGTCGCGGCGCTGAGCGTGCCCAGCGCCGCGAGACGTTCGCCCCACAGCCCCGACCACGGCAGGCCCGACAGCACCAGCAGCACCAGCGCCGCAGCCAGCAGTGCCGACGGCACTGCGTGCAGATCGCGCCAGAATGCGCGGCCGCGTGCGCGCAGCCGCGGCACGAACACCGCGCGCAGCCGCCAGCGTTTCGGCCACCACAGTGCGAGGCCCGACACGGCGAGCACGAGGCCTGCGCTCGCCGCCAGTTCCACCACGCCGTCGCCGACGCGTCCCGCCAGCAGTTCGCCGTGCAGGCGCACGATCACCCGCATCAGTCGCCCGTCCTCGGGCAACGCGCCGAGCACGCGCGCCGTCCACGGATCGACGAACACGTTGAGGCGTCCGGCCTGCGGGTCGGCGATCGTCCAGGTCGCGACGTGGGTGTCATCGTGCGGCCATGCGACCGAGGCCAGCGTCGCCTGCGGGTATGCCTTGTGCACCGCGGCTTCCAGTGCATCCGGCGACGCCGGGCGCGGGCCCGGCGTCACGTTCATCAACGGCCCGTACCAGGCGCGCTCGATCTCCGTGTCGTAGAGATAGAGCGCGCCGGTGATCGCGAGCACCAGCATCACCGGCGCGGCCAGCAGCCCCAGCCATGCATGCCATCGCCAGGTTGCGCGATGGGCGTGCGCAGCGATGCGCGGGTCGTGGCGGTCGTGGTCAGAAGGCATACGTCACGCGCAGGGCGACGTGGCGCGGATCGCCCGGCAGCACGCTGAAGGTGTTGCCCGAGGCGGTGTAGTAGCGACGGTCGAACAGGTTGTTCACGGTCAGCCCGAACGACCAGTCGCGCTGCGCGTACTGCACGCCGGCATCGACCAGCGCGTAGCCCGACAGGTGCACGTCGCTGCCGTTCACCAGTCGCCGCGACCCGACGCCGTACACGCCCGCATCGAACGACCACGGCGTGTCCGCCAGTGTGTAGCGCGTGCGCAGCAGGCCGGTGAGCTTCGGCGTGTCGCCGAGTTCGGCGTCCTGGTCGCCGTCGTGGCTGCGCAGCACCTTGCCGTCCATCCGCGATGCGCCCCAGGTCAGCGTCCACGCCTCGCCGAAGCGCGACACGCCCTCGACTTCCAGTCCGCGCACGCGCTGCTCGCCGTCCTGCACGCTGAAGTCGGGATCGACCGGGTCGGCGGTGAGCGCGTCGTAGCGGCGCAGGTCGAACAGCGCGACGCTGACGCGATGGTGGTCGCTGCCGTAGCGCACGCCGGCCTCGACCTGGCGCGAACGCTCGGGATCGAACGCATGGCCGTCGGCCGCGCGCGCACCCATCGTGCTTTCGACGTCGAAGCCGGTGTTCACGCCGCCGAACAGCGACCAGCGATCCGACAGCCGCACGTTCGTCGCCAACTGCCACGTCGTCGCCGCGCTGCTGGAGTCATCGCGCACGCCGTCGTTGGTCTGGGTGTAGTCGAGCCGGCTGTGGCGCAGGCCGACGATCACGTCCCACGCCGGCGACAGCGAGACCAGGTCCTGCGCATACACCGCGGTGCCGTCGCCGAGGCCGGCGAAGTCGAAGGCGTGCACGGTCACCGGCGCGATGGCGGGGTAGGTGTAGACCGGCGCGTAGATGTTCACCGGACCGACGTTGGTGAGGTTGGACTGCACGAAGGTGCTGTCCTCGCGGCTGCCTTCGACGCCCAGCAGCAACTGGTGGCCGACGCGGCCGGTCTCGACGCGGCCGGCGAGATCGAGCTGCGCGATCTGGTAGTCGTCGTCTTCCTTGCCGTAGCGGCCGTTGCGGTTGAGGGTGACGCCGTCGGCCTGCATGCCGCGCACGCGGATCTGGCTGAACTCGGTGCGGAAGCCCTGGTACTGGTAGCGCGGGCTCAGCGTCCAGCGGTCGGACAGGCGGATGTCGGCCCACAGCTGGATCAGCGGCGAATCCGCAGTGAGCGGGCGCAGCGAAGGCTCGCCGAGGAACACGCCGCGGCGCACCGTGCCGTGGCCGTTGCCGACCACCGTGCCGGTCACCGGCTGGCCCGGATAGCCCAGCGTCTCGCGCGAGATGTATTCCGACAGCCAGTGCACCGTCACCGCGTCGGAGACGTTCCAGCGTGCGGCGAGCGCGACGTTGTCGCGATCGAGGTCCTGGCCGTCGACGAACGTGCCCGAGCGCTCGATCTCGCCGCTGAGGCGCGCCGCGAAACGGCCATCGGCCGCAAGCGGGCCGGTCAGGTCGAATGTGCCGACGCGTTCGTCGTTCTGGCCGATGCGCAGCGACGCGCTGCCGCCGAAGGTCGTCTCCGGCCGCTTGGTGATGATGCTGAGGATGCCGCCGATCGCCGACTGGCCGTACAGCACCGACGACGGGCCCTTCAGCACTTCCACGCGCTCGACGTTCGACAGTGCGGACGCGTCGATGTCCTCGTAGTAGCGCTGGCGCATGCCGTTGCGCATCTGGTCGGCGAGGAAGCCGCGCACCTTCAGGCTGAAGCTCTGGTAGCGGGCGACGCGCGAGTTGCCGGGGTTCGCGCTGGGCACGTCGCGCAGCAGGTCGCCGACGCTGCGCACGCCTTCGGTGCGGATCGTGTCGGCGGAGATGACCTGCACGCTCTGCGGCATCTTCGACAGCGGGATGCCGGACTTCGTGCCGAATGCCTCGTCGGTCTTGGTGCCGGTGACGACGACGGTGTCGAGGTCTTCGGGCGAGGCGGACGCGGCCTCGTTGGCGGCGAACGCGGGCGTGGCGAGCAGCGCGGCGATCAGCGCGGGCAGTGCGGCCACGCGCAGGTCGCGACGGCCGGTGGCGGAAGCGGAGGAGAGCAACACGGACAGGGTCTGCATGGGAACTTCGATCTCGGAAAAGGGATGACGCGCGGCATCGCCCGGCGCCCTGGGGCACCGCAGCGGTGTCGCGGGTGATGCGGTCAGGACGGGAAGCGGATCAGTGCTGCGCGGCGCCGGCGCCCATTGCGCGGACGTCGAAGCGCACGGTGCGTTCGCCGCCGTGCTCGAAGCGCAGCGTCGCGGTGACGGTCTGCCCGGCCGCGAACGGATGCTTCGGCCCGATGAACATCAGGTGGTAGCCGCCGGGCGCGAGCGCCAGCGTGCCGCCGGCGGTGATCGCCAGGCCCTCGTCCATGCGGCGCATGCGCATCACGCCGCCGTCCATGCGCATCTCGTGGAGTTCCACCTTGTCGGCATCGGGGCTGCTGGCCGACACCAGACGATCATCGGCCTTGCCGGCGTTGCGTACGACGAGGAAGCCGCCGGCGACCGGCGCGCCCGGCGGCGTCGCGCGCGCCCACGGGTTTTCGATGACCAGCGGGTCGGGCTTCGGCGCGGGCTTGGGCTTCGCGGCGAACGCGGCGGTGGCGATGGTCGCAGCGCACACGGCGGCGAGGGGCAAACGGATGATGAGGTTCATAGTGTGATCTCGATGTCGTCGAGCAGGGTGTGGGTGTGGACGCGGCGGCCGTCGTTCTGGGTCAGTGCCGAGAGCAGGAAGATCGCCCATGCCATGACCCAGACGATCGTGAGGAAAAAGAAGATTTCCATGGTCAGCTTCCTTTCGATGCCGATGTTTCGCGGGCGATGCGGCGTGCGCGTTTGAGGAAGCCCGGAAACATGCCGGCGATGAGGTCGACGGTGTCCTTCGGTGCCCGCTCCGGCGTGCCGGCATCGAACGCCGGCTCCGGTGCGTACTCGGCGAGCAGCTGGATGGCCTCCGCATACGACCGGTCGCGCAGTTCCGCGGCCATGGCGAGTCCGAGGTCGAGACCGGCGGACACGCCGGCACCGGTCATGCGATTGCGGTCGCGGACCACGCGCCGGTCCACGGGAATCGCGCCGAACTCCGCCAGCACCTCGCGCGCGACCCAGTGGCCGGTCGCGCGATAGCCGGTGAGCAGGCCGGCGCGCGCGAGCAGCAGCGACCCGGTACAGACGGAGGTCACCCACTTCGCGCGCGCACCGCGGTCGGCGAGGAAGCCGACGGTCGCGGCGTCTTCCATCGCATCCAGCACGCCCTTGCCGCTGCCCGGCACGAACAGCACGTCCAGGTCGGCGGGGCACTCGGCGAACGTCGCGGTGGGGACGATGGTGATGCCGGTGTCGCTCGTCACCGGCGAGCGGTCCTTCGCGACCAGTTGCACGGTCGCGCCCATCAGGTTGCCGAAGAAGTACTGCGGGCCGACGAAGTCGAGCGCGGTGAAGCCCGGATACAGCAGCATCGCGATCCGGTCCCTGCCCATCCAGGAGGCGGGCATCGCGCTCATGTCGTGTTCGACCGGCGCTTCGGTGGACGCCGGCGTGTCCGCGCGGGGAACGCCGGCGGCGGATGCGCCGCCGGCGACGAGGGTGCCGGCGAGCGCGCCGGCGGTCTTGAGAAACGTCCTGCGATCGGTCATGGCCGTGTCCTCAGTAGTCCAGCCGGAACGTCGCCTTCAGCGTCCGCGGCGCGCCGGGCTGGTTCCAGTCGGTGACGTGCTGGTGGCTGCCGGCGAAGTACGTGCGATCGAAGGCGTTGTCGACGTTGAACTGCACCTGCGCGCGCGCCGTGCCCAACGGGAAGCGATAGGCGGCCATCAGGTCGACGCGGGCGTAGCCCGGCAGGACGAAAGTGTTGCCGCGGTCGCCGGCGCGTCCGCTCTGCGCGAACACGCCACCACCGAAGCTCCAGCGCTCGTCGGGCGCGAAGCGTGCCCAGATGCTGCCGCCGTGGCGCGGCACGTTCGGCAGGCGCTTGCCGGCAAAACCGGCATCGCGCGTCACCTCGCTCTGCGTCCAGGCATACGAGCCGATCACGGACAGGCGTTCGGTCACCTGGCCCGACACGTCCCATTCGAGGCCGCGGGCGCGCGCTTCGCCGATGGCGACCGTGTCGAAGAAGCCGCTGGCGTCGGGCACGTAGTTGGCGATGTTGCGCTTGGTCAGTTGATAGAGCGCGATCGTGGACGCCAGCCCGCCGTCCCCGGACTGCCACTTGTGGCCGATCTCGTACAGCCGCGCCTGCTCCGAATCCAGCGATGCACCCGCGAGGTTGCGGCCGTTGTTGGCGGCCACGCCTGCCTGGTACTGCGCGTACACGCTCTGGTTCGGCGCGAACCGCCACACGGCGCCGAGCCGCGGCGTGGTGAAACCCTGTTCATTGGCGCGGGTGCCGGGCGCGCCGAAGCGCGCGCTGCTGCGGTCGTGGCGGATGCCGACGACCACGTCGACGGTGTCACCGAACGCGAGCTGGTCCTGCACGTAGGCGCTGTCCCAGCGCGTGCGGCCTTCCTGCGCGAACAGCGGCACCGTGGCGACGTCGAGCGCCGGCGCCTGGCCGTAGACGGGATGGCGGATGTCGATGTCCGCGGCCGGCACGAAGCCGGTGGTCTCGCTGTCGAACCGGTCGCGATAGCCGTCGACCCCGACGAGCAGCGTGTGGGCCACGCCACCCGTCGCGAACTTGCCGACCAGGTCGGCGTTGAGCTGGTACAGGTTCCGCTCGCGCCCGAGATCGTCGTTGTAGAAGCGGTCGATCCTGCCGGTGGCGGCCAGGCCGGCCGGGCCTGCGAAGAAGGTCGTCGGGATCAGGTCGTACTGCGCGCCGTCCTGATCGAGCGCCACGGCGTGCAGGTCCAGTGACCAGTGTTCCGACAGCGTCTGCGCGAGCGCGAGACGCACGACGGTGTTGTCCTGCCGCGAGAGCGGGCCGCCTTCGTTGAACTGGTGGTCCGGATCGATGTCGGCCGGGCGATCGCCGATCACCGGGATGCCGTAGTCGTTGCGGAATTTCTGGCGGCTGCGCAGCACGTCGAAGGTCAGCCGGGTGCGGTCGGACGGCACCCAGGCCAGCGCCGCGGAGAGCGCCGAGACGCGGTCGACCACGAAGTCGCGATTGCTCGCGTTGTCGTCGAAGGACACCGCCGCGCGACCCTGCCAATGGCGATCCGCGTCGAGTGCGCCGAAGGCTTCGGCGGCGCCGTGCGCGAGACCGAACGAACCGCCGGTCGCCACGATGCGGGCGCCGCGTCCGGCCTGCGGCTGCCGGGTCACCACGTTGATCAGGCCGCCGGGTTCCGATCGACCGTAGAGCACGCCGGCCGGTCCCTTCACGACTTCCACGGACTCGACATCGCTCATCGCCAGCGGCAGGCCCTGGATCCGGGTGCCGTCGTAGAAGTAGCTCGACGTGGTGGGCCCCTGGGCGCTCATCGAGATCGTCGGGAAGCCGCGGACGATCAGCAGCGGCAGACTGCTGCCGTTGAAGCCGAAATCACTGCCGGTGCCGGCGACGTTGCGCACCGCCTCGGTGAGCGTCTGGGCGTTCTGGTCGTCGAGCACGGCGCGCGGCACCACCTGCACGTTCTGCGGCGTGCGCAATACGGGCGTGTCGGTGCGGGTCGCGGTCTTCGAGGGCGGCGCCTGGTAGCCCGGACGGACGCCGGTGACTTCGACGGTATCGAGGGTGTCCGCGCCGGGGGATGGGGGCGAGGCCGCCATGACCGGCATGGCGGAGGTCATCATCGCCAGCGACAAGGCGACGTGCAGCCGCGATGCGCGCGGCATCGCGGGGGATCGGGTGAACATGGAATGGACTCCGTGGAACGCGGAAGAACGCACCGCGGGGCGGCACGTGTGGCTTGCTATCCGGGATCGGGAGTCAGGCGGGTGGTCCGCGTGCGCCGGGCGCGCCCGGCAGGCGTTCGCGCGGGAACGCCACGGTGACGATCGCGTGCGGCGCGACCGGATGCAGGGCCGGCAACGCGATCGCGATCGCGGGCACGGCCGGCGCGAGTCCGCCGAGCAGCGGACAGTAGGCGCAGTCGTCGGTGTGCGGCGACGGCGCGGAAGGTGCGGGGCGATCGGGTTGCAGCGCCGACTGGAGCTGCGCGGCCAGCTTCGCGGCCGGCGAGGCGGCACCGAGGCCGCTGGGCGAACACAGCGCGGCGACGCCGGCGGCGTCGACCACGTCCCCGCCGCGCAGCGCGGACGCGATGCGCCCGGCGGACGGCAGCAGCGACAGCGCCAGCATCGCCAGCAGGGCGAGGTGGGCGAACGGGCGCTGGAGGCGTGACCGGGACATCGCCGCGGAGTATAGCGGCCCGCCCGGCGCGGGCGCTGCGGTGGATCAAGGCGGCGGGGCACGCCGGGGCTCGTCGCCCGGGCTCATTCCCCGTCTAAGAACGCCGCGCGCCGCCCCGGGTGAAAAGCGACGGCGGACGCAGGGCGCCCGCCGCCGATGCCGCTCATCGAAGTCGGATCACGAGCGCTGGATCACGGACGGCATTCGATGACGTTGCCGCTGGCGTCGTGGCAGGTCGCGGTGCGGTTGTAGCCGTCGTCCTTGTTGCCGGTGACGGTCGCGTCGTAGCTGTTGCCGTTGCGGCCGGTGGCGTCGACGCTGCGGTCGAGCTGGCCGTCGACGAGCTTCGTGTCGGCGTCGTACTGGCCGCCCTGCGCGCCGGTGGCGTGCGTGGTGCGGCCGCCGTCGACGCTGCCGTCGGCGCTGCGGGTGAAGCCGCCCTGGGTGTTGCCGCTGCTGCGCGCGCCGCTCCACTGCGCGCCGGACTGGTGCTGCGCGCTGCCGTCGGCATTCCAGGTGGTGCTGCCGGCGCGCCCGGCGGTGCCGCCGTTCGGGCCGCGCACCGCTGCGCCGCTGGCGGCCTGGCCGTTGCCCTGGCCGTCGGTCTTCACGCCGCGGGCACGGGCGATGCCGCCGCCGTTCGGGCCGCGGGCACCGGAGGCGCGACCGGCGGTGATGCCGCCTTCGGCGTTCTGCACGGCGCCGCGGGCCTTCACCCGGCCGGCGGCGTCGGCATCGTGGGGCGCCAGCGCGAAGGCGGCGGCGAGGGTGCACAGGGCGAGGAGGGTCTTGTTCGGGGTCATGGCGGCGGTTTCCGGAAGGGAGGACGGAGGAGGCGGGGACGTGGAGGGGGCGTGGCGGATGCGGATCAGGACTGCGCGGCGAACATCGACACCAGGCGTTCGCGCAGTTGGGCGAAGCGGTCGAGGCGTTCGGCCATCGCCTTGCGCACGCGGGCCTGCTCGTCGGGCGTCAGCGATTCGTAGAGATCGAGCTGGCGTTCGCGCAGGGCGCGGGCTTCGGCGAGGTGGGCATCGAACTTGCGCTGGGCGTCGTTCGAGAACGCGCGCAGGTCGGGCGCGGGCTGGTCGAGCAGCGTGCGGAATTCGGTGACGCCGCTGCGCAGGTCTTCGCGACCGACTTGGCGCATCGCCGCGGCTTCGCTGCGCAGCGCGTCCCACTGCTTCGCATGCGCCGGCGTCAGCTTCAGCTGCGCCGCCGACGGCGGCAGGAGGGCATTGCCGCGGTTGGCGAGGCGCGGGGCGGAGAAGGCGGTGGTCGCGGCCAGCGACGCGGTCAGCGCGGCGGCGAGGTAGAGCATGTGGCGGGTCTTCATGGCGGGTCTCCGGGAGGAGCGGGGGTGTGGCGACAGCGTGCCGTCCGGCGCCGCGCGAGGCGTGTCGCGATTGCCCGCGAATGCGAGCGAAGGTGTCCGCGGTGCGGCCCGGACACATTCGTTTACAAGTCGGCCGCGCCGGGCCGTCGGTGCGGCGCCGTGGCGGCTTGTCCGGCGCCCGCCGGCGGCGACAATGGCCGCATGAACGCCTCCGCCGATTCACCCCGCGATCCCGATGCCGACGCTCCGTCTTCCGCCGCACCCGCGCCGCGCGTGCTGGTGGTCGACGACGACCTGCGCATGCGCGACCTGCTGCTGCGCTACCTCGCCCAGCAGGGCTTCGAGACGCTCGCCGCCGGCGACGGCCGCGAACTCGACCGCCAACTGTCGCGGCACCACGTCGACCTGATCGTGCTCGACCTGATGCTGCCCGGCGAGGACGGGCTGTCGATCTGCCGCCGGCTGCGCGGGCAGGGCGTGGAGACGCCGGTGGTGATGCTCACCGCGAAGGGCGACGAGATCGACCGCATCGTCGGGCTGGAGATCGGTGCCGACGACTACATGCCCAAGCCCGGCAATCCGCGCGAACTGGTCGCGCGCATCCGCGCCGTGCTGCGTCGCGGGCGCACGCCGCCGGGCGCGCCGCGCGAGGCCGGCGGGCGCGTGACGTTCGGCGGCTGCGTGCTGGATCTCGGTGCACGCACGCTGCATCGCGACGGGCAGGAACAGCGCATGACCACCGGCGAATTCGCGGTGCTCGCCGCGCTGGTGCAGCGGCCGCGGCAGGCGCTGACCCGCGACCAGCTGATGAGCGCCGCGCGCGGCCGCGAGCACGACGCCTTCGACCGCAGCATGGACGTGATGGTCAGCCGCCTGCGCAAGCTGATCGAGGACGATCCCAAGCATCCGCGCTGGCTGCAGACGGTGTGGGGCACCGGCTACGTGTTCGTGCCCGAGGACGCGGCGTGAGGCCGCAGACGCTGCAGGCGCGGCTGGTGCTGCTGCTGGCGGCGGTCGTCGTCGCCGCGCTGCTGGCGGCGACCGCGGCGTTCGGCCTGTCGACGCGCCAGCCCGGCGGCGAACGTCTGGTGCGCACGCTGCACGCGCAGGTGCTCGCCGCCGACGCGCTGCTGGCGGAACGCGATGCCGCCGCGTCGCAGGACGGCCTCCGTGCGCTCGCGATCGACTGGCGCGCGACGCCGCCGGCCGATGAAGGCGCGGGCCTGCCGTTCCTGCAGCGCACCGGGACGCGGCTCGCTGCGCGGCTGCCCGGGCGAGAACTGCGCTGGGCGGGATCGCCGGCGCGGCTGTGGGTGCAGGCGCGGGCGCCGGCGCAGGGCTGGATCGGCATTCCCGTGGTCGGCGCGCGCGAGCCGCTGCGTCGCGGGCTGCTGCTGTCGCTGCTGGCGATCGGCGCGCTGGTGCTCGCGGCGTCGGCGTGGTTCGCGCGCGGGCTGGCGCGGCCGCTGCAGCGACTCGCGGCCGCCGCGCCGGGGATCGTCGCCGGCGAACCGCCGCCGCCGGTGCCGGCGGGAGCCAGCATCGAGATCGCCGGACTGCGCGACGCGCTGGCCGATGCCGCCGAGCGCACCCGCGCCGCCGCGCGCGACCGCGAACTGATGCTGGCCGGCATCTCGCACGACATGCGCACGCCGCTGGCGCGGCTGCGTTACGCGCTGGCGCTGGTGCCCGAGATCGGCGACGACGACCGCGCCGGCATGGAGCGCGACATCGACGAACTGGACGGCATCGTCGGCCAGTTCATCGACTTCGTCCGCGACGGTCGCGACGAGCCCGCGGTGCCGGTCGATCTCGTCGCACTGCTGCAGGCGCTGGCCGCCGACGAGGCCCGCCACGGCCGCGACTGGACACTGCGGCTGCCGGCGGCCGCGCCGCTGCCGGCCCGGCCGCTGGCGCTGCGGCGGGCGCTGGCCAACCTGTTCGACAACGCCGCGCGTCACGGCGCGGCGCCGTTCGAGGCCGCGCTGGAGGCCGTGGACGGCGGCTGGCGGATCCGCGTGTCCGATCGCGGCCCGGGCGTGCCCGACGCCGCGCTGGCCGACCTCGGCCGGCCGTTCCACCGGGTCGACGCCGCCCGCGGCACGCCCGGCAGCGGGCTGGGCCTGGCGAGCGTGGCCCGGGTGGCCGCGGTGCACGGCGGCCGGCTGGCGCTGCACAACCGCGACGGCGGCGGGCTGACGGTGGAACTGGTGCTCGCCGCCGGGCAGCCTGCCTGAGCGTGCGCCCGAACGGGCGCCGCGGCCGGCCCGCCGGACGCGTTGTGGCAGAATGCCGGGCCGTCTCCGCCGAATCGCGCCCGATGCCGCTGCCTCAGTCCCGCGCTTCCGCCATGCCCTGTCCCGCTTTCCCGCATTGCTGGCGAGCCCGCTGACATGGCCGACCAGACCGGACACCTGCCGCGCACGCCGGCCCGCATCTTCAAGGCCGCGAAATGGTCCTGGCAGGGCCTGCGCGCCGCCTGGCTGCACGAGTCCTCGTTCCGCCTCGAGGTCTACCTGCTGGTGGTGCTCGCGCCGCTGGCGTGGTGGCTGGGCGGCACCGCGATCGAACGCGTGCTGATGATCGGCAGCTGCCTGCTGGTGCTCAGCGCCGAACTGTTGAACTCCGCGGTGGAAGCGGTGATCGAACGCTACGGTCCCGAATTCCACGAACTGGCCGGTCGCGCCAAGGACATGGGCTCGGCCGCGGTGTTCGTGCTGATGATGAACGTCCTGCTGGTGTGGGGCCTGATCCTGGGCGAACGCTACCTGTGATCCGCCGCGTGTGCGGTCCGGGATCGGATCGCGCGCTCCGCACCGTGTGTCCCCCTTCGCGTCGAGATGCCTGTCCCCGATGATGTCCCTGCTTGCCGATCCGCAGACGTGGATCACCCTGTTCACCCTCAGTGCGATCGAGATCGTGCTGGGCATCGACAACCTGGTGTTCATCTCCATCGCCGTCAGCCGCCTGCCGCATGACCGGCGCGAACGCGCGCGGAAGTTCGGCATCGCCGTCGCCTGCATCACCCGCATCGCGCTGCTGCTGACGCTGGCCTACCTGGCGGGCATGACCCGCGACCTGTTCACGGTGTTCGGCCAGGGCGTGTCGATCCGCGACCTGGTGCTGATCCTCGGCGGCGTGTTCCTGGTGGTGAAGGGCACGGGCGAGATCCGCGACCTCGTCGAGGGCGAGGGCGAAGCCGAGGACATCGACACCAAACCGAAAGCCGTGTTCTGGGCGGTGATTGCGCAGATCGCGGTGATCGACATCGTGTTCTCGCTGGACTCCGTGATCGCCGCGGTCGGCATGGCCAACCAGAAGCCGGTGATGGTCGGCGCGATCCTGCTGTCGGTGGCGGTGATGCTGTGGGCCGCCACGCCGATCGGCCGCTTCATCGAGCGCAACCCGACGATCAAGATGCTGGCGCTGGCGTTCATCGTGCTGGTCGGCGCGTTCCTCGTGGCCGAGGGCTTCGGCGCCCACGTGCCGAAGGGCTACATCTACTTCGCCATGGGCTTCTCGGCCGTGGTCGAAAGCCTGAACCTCTGGGTCCGCAAGCGCGCCGCCGAGCGGGTGCCGGCCGAATGAGCCGGCTGCGGCCGATGTCCGTCGCGTTCGCCGCCGCAGGGCTGGTCGTCATGCTCGCCGGCTGCGGCCCGCAGTCGCCGCCCGAACCGCCGGCTTCGGCTCCCGCAGCCGCGACGCCGCCACCGGCGTCGCTGCCGCCCGGCCCGCCGATGCGGCCATTCGTGCCGCCGGTCGATCCCGGCGAACAGCCGGTGGAGCCGGTGACGCCGCCCGGTGGCCTGCCGGTGCCGATGCCGCCGGCGCCCGGCACACCGCCGCCGCCGCAGCCGGTGCCCGTGCCGCCGTCGGGCAGCGCGCCCGGTCGCTGAGGCAAGCCGCACGCGCGTTGCGCCTGGGGGGCGGGGGTGCTGCAATGGCGCCTTCGACCTGCCGGAGATCCCCCATGCGCATCGTGCGATTCCTCCTTGCCGCGCTGCTGATCGCCAGCCTGTCCGGCTGCGGCTACAACGAGATCCAGCGTCAGGACGAAGCGGTCAAGGCGTCGTGGTCGCAGGTGCTGAACGTCTACAAGCGCCGCGCCGACCTCATCCCCAACCTCGTGGCGACGGTGAAGGGCTACGCGCAGCAGGAGCAGACCGTGCTGCTGGGCGTCACCGAGGCCCGCGCCAAGGTCGGGCAGATCCAGGTGAACCCCGACGACGCCGATTCGCTGAAGCAGTTCCAGCAGGCGCAGGGCGAACTGTCCGGCGCGCTCAGCCGGCTGCTGGTGGTCAGCGAGAACTACCCGCAGCTGAAGTCGGACCAGGTGTTCCTCGGCTTGCAGACGCAGCTGGAAGGCACCGAGAACCGCATCACCGTCGAGCGCCAGCGCTACATCGAGGCGGTGCAGACCTACAACACCACGATCCGCGAGTTCCCGGTGAACCTCACCGCGAAGATGTTCGGCTACGCGCCGAAGCCGAACTTCACGGTCGAGGACGAGCAGAAGATCCAGGACGCGCCGAACGTCGATTTCGGCGACACCACGAAGCCGGCGGGCGGCTGAGGTCGACGCCGTCGCGCCCGCGATGAACACGTTCGCGCGCCTGCTGCGCCGCGCCGCCGCGCCGCTGCTCGCGGCGCTGCTGTGCCTGCCGGGCGCGGTCGTGCTCGCCGAGACGCTGGCGCCGATCCCCGCGCTCGACGCACCCGTGGTCGACACCACCGGCACGCTGTCCGCGGCCGACGTCGCGCGGTTGCAGGCGCTGGCGCTGGACCTGCAACGGCGCAAGGGCAGCCAGCTCCAGATCCTGATCGTGCCGACCACCGCGCCCGAGAGCATCGAGCAGTACGCGCAGCGGGTGTTCGACCAGTGGAAGCTCGGCCGCCAGGGCGTGGACGACGGCGTGCTGCTGCTGGTCGCGAAGGACGACCACCAGGCGCGCATCCAGACCGGCTACGGGCTGGAGGGCGCGGTCCCCGACATCACCGCCGGGCGGGTGATCCAGGAATACCTCGTGCCGAAGTTCCGCGCCGGCGATTTCGCTGGCGGCCTCGACGACGCCACCGCGCAGCTGGTGCGGCTGATCGACGGCGAAGCACTGCCGGCCCCGATGGCACCGTCGGCGCAGGGCGGCAAGGGCGGCGGCGACGGCCTGTTCCTGCTGGTCTTCCTGATGTTCTTCTTCCGCGGCCTGTTCGGCTGGCTGCCGCGGCTGGTGCGGATGCCGCTGTTCGCCGGCGGCGCGGGGTTCATCGCGTGGGCGATCACCCATGCGCTGCCGTGGACCGCGTTCGCGGCGGTGGCCGGGTTGCTGATCGGCGCCATCGGCGGCGCGCGCAGCGGCTTTGCGCGCGACTCCGGCTGGGGCGGGTTCGGTGGCGGCGGCTGGGGCGGCGGGTCGTCCGGCGGTGGCTGGTCGGGCGGTGGCGGCGGTGGCTGGTCCGGGGGCGGCGGCAGCAGCGGGGGCGGTGGCGCCTCCGGCAGCTGGTAGGGGGACGCATGCGACTCTTCCGCCATCTCTTCGCCCGCTCCGCGCATCGCCTGTTCCCGCAGGCGAGCCTGGAGCGCATCGCCCAGGCCATCGCCGCCAACGAACTGCGCCATCGCGGCGAGCTGTGCTTCGCGGTCGACGCCGCGCTGCCGTGGGCCGCGCTGCGCGCCGGCATGACCGCACGCAATCGCGCCGAGCGCGTGTTCGCCGAACTGCGCGTGTGGGACACCGAGGAAAACAACGGCGTGCTGATCCATCTGCTGCTGGCCGACCGGCGGATCGAGATCGTCGCCGACCGCGGGCTGTCGATGGTCAGCGCCGAACAGTGGCGGGGCGTCTGCCTCGCCATGGAAGAGCGCCTGGCCGCCGGCGAGCCCGAAGCGGCGGTGCTGCGTGGCGTGGCCGCCGCCGGCGACCTGCTGGCCGCGCATTTCCCGCGGATCGAGGGCGTGGCCGACCGCAACGAATTGCCCGACCTGCCGCGCATCCTCGATTGAGGCGCATGGCCGGACCCTCTGCCGGGCGCGCTCCGGCACAATACGCGGACCTCCGCCGCATGCACCGCCGATGACGTTCCTGCACGATCTCGACCCGATCATGGTCCAGTTCCCGGCGTTCACGCTGTTCGGGAACGATTTCCACCCCGCGGTGCACTGGTACGGCGTGATGTACCTGCTCGGCTTCACCGCCGCGTGGTTCCTCGGCCGCAGCCGCGTGCGTGCCGGACGCCTGCCGGGCGTCGACGAGCAGGCCTACGGCGACCTGCTGTTCTACAGCATGCTCGGCGTGATCTTCGGCGCGCGCATCGGCTACATCCTGGTCTACGACCTGTCGAGCTACGTCGCGAACCCGCTGCAGGTGTTCAAGCTGTGGGAAGGCGGCATGAGCTTCCACGGCGGCCTCGTCGGCGTGCTGGTCGCGTCTTTGTGGTGGGCGCGCAAGCACCGCATGCACTACTTCGATGTGGTCGATTTCGTCGCGCCGCTGGTGCCGCCGGGACTGGGCTTCGGCCGCCTCGGCAACTTCATCAACGGCGAACTCTGGGGCAAGTACACGCACGGCGGCTGGGGCGTGATCTTCCCGCGCGCCGAGCCCGAGTTGCAGGCGTACGACGCCGCCACGCTGCAATCGATGCACGCCAGCGGCGCGTTCGATGCGCTGGCGCGGCATCCCTCGCAGCTGTACCAGGCGTCGCTGGAAGGGCTGACGCTGTTCTGCGTGCTGTGGTGGTTCTCGCGCAGGCCGCGCCCGCGCTACGCGGTGGCCGGACTGTTCGCGCTGCTGTACGGCTGCTTCCGGTTCCTCGTCGAATTCGTGCGCCTGCCCGACCCGCAGATCGGCTATCTCGCCTTCGGCTGGCTGACGATGGGCCAGGTGCTGAGCCTGCCGCTGGTCGCGCTGGGGCTCGTGCTGCTGTGGCGTTCGCACGGCGCGCCGACGCTGCAGCCGCAGCCGGTGTCGGCGTCCGCAGCGGAGCCCGCCGCATGAAGGCCTACCTCGACCTGCTGCGCGACGTGATCGAACACGGTAGCGACAAGGCCGACCGCACCGGTACCGGCACCCGCAGCGTGTTCGGCCGGCAGATGCGCTTCGACCTGCGCGACGGCTTCCCGCTGGTCACGACCAAGAAGCTGCACCTGCGCTCGATCATCCACGAACTGCTGTGGTTCCTGAAGGGCGAGACCAACATCGCCTACCTCAAGGCGAACAAGGTCGGCATCTGGGACGAATGGGCCGATGCCGACGGCGAACTCGGCCCGGTCTACGGCAAGCAATGGCGGCGCTGGACCGGTGCCGACGGCCGCGAGATCGACCAGATCCGCTGGGTCGTCGACGAGATCAAACGCAATCCCGATTCGCGCCGGTTGATCGTCAGCGCCTGGAACGTGGCCGACCTGCCCGACATGGCGCTGATGCCCTGCCACACGATGTTCCAGTTCTACGTCACCGACGGCCGCCTCAGCTGCCAGCTCTACCAGCGCAGCGGCGACCTGTTCCTCGGCGTGCCGTTCAACATCGCCAGCTACGCGCTGCTCACGCACATGGTCGCGCAGGTCTGCGACCTCGGCGTCGGCGACTTCGTGCACACGCTCGGCGACGCGCACATCTACGCGAACCATTTCGACCAGGTCCGCGAGCAACTGTCGCGCGACACGCGCCCGCTGCCGACGCTGCGCCTGAATCCCGACGTGAAGGACATCTTCGGCTTCAGTTACGACGACATCGCCATCGACGGCTACGACCCGCACCCGGCGATCAAGGCGCCGGTGGCGGTGTGAGCGTCGCGCTCGTCCTCGTCGCCGCGCTCGATCGCCGCCACGGCATCGGCCGCGGCAACACGTTGCCCTGGCACCTGCCCGACGATCTGAAGCGCTTCAAGGCGCTGACGCTCGGCAAGCCGGTGCTGATGGGCCGCAAGACCGCGGAATCGCTTGGACGCGCGCTGCCGAAGCGGCGCAACCTCGTGCTGACGCGAAGCGGACGGGTTCCGTTCGACGGAATGGAAGCGGTGGCTTCACTGGACGAGGCGCTGGCGCTGGCCGCGCGGGACGGTGCATCGGAACTCTGCGTGATCGGCGGCGGCGAGATCTACGCGATGACGCTGCTGCGGGCGACGCGGCTGCATCTCACGCACGTCGACACCGTCGTCGACGATTGCGATGCGCACTTTCCCGACGTCGATCCCGCGCAGTGGCGCGTGGTCGCGCGCGAAGCGCATGCCGCGGACGAGCGCCATGCGTTCGCGTTCGACTTCGTCGAGTACCTCCGATGCGGTTGATCGCGTCCCTGCGCAGCGGGCTGATCCTCGCGTGCATGCTCTCCCCGGTTGCGTCGGGCCAGGCCATCTCGCCGGGGCAAGGGGATCCGGCCGAAATGCCGGCGCCGCCGCCCTCCCCGATGTCGCCGCCCGGGACTCCGGTGCCGCCCCGGTTGCCTCGCGACCCCGAGGATCTGCGCAGAGAGATCTATGCCATGCCCGCGAAGCACGCCCTCTTCGTTGTCTACGATGCGCTGCCGGAGCGGTCGCGCCCGCAGCGCATCGTCCTCCTGGTGCGTTATGGCGCGGACGGTGTCCTGAGCGATGTGCGGATCGAAGGTGGCTCGGGCAACGTCGGGCTGGATGCGGCGGCGTTGGCCTGGGCGCGCCGGGTGCGGCTGATTCCGAGCGACGAACCCGGCGAGGGCAAGCTTCCGATCGATTTCACCGTCCGGCCGCCGCCGCTGCCGCCACGCGCCCGCCCTGCGGCAGACCCGGCCGGTAGTGCCCGGTGATCGGATACGCGAAGAGGATGTCGTCCTCGCGCGTGCCGTGGCCGATGTTGTGCAGCACCAACGGCGCGTGCGTGAACGGCGAGCGGCGGTCGCTGACGATGCCGATGTGGTCGAGATGGCCGGGCAGCATCCACGTGACGATGTCGCCCGGGCGGTAGTCGTCGTCGCGATCGGTCACCGGCACCGACCACCCTTGGCGGTCGAACCAGACCTGCAGGTTCGGCACGCGGCGATGGTCGATGTTCGCATCCGGTGCGCGCAGCCCCCACTTCTTCGGATAGATCTCGAAGTGCGCCTGCATGTCCTCGTGCACGCGTTGCTGCAGGTCGAGGCCCTGCGTGCGCAGCGCCCGGATGACCACGTCGGTGCAGACGCCGCGGTCCTGCGGCACGTCGCCACCGGGGTAGGGCAGCACGACGTAGGCCGGGTCGTAGCGCAGGGTTACGCCGATCTGCGCGCGTGCCGCGGCGACGAGGGGCGGTGACGCCGGTGGAACGGAAGACGAAGTCGCCGATGCAGTGCCTTGCGGCGAAGTCGCGGGCGTCGTGACCGTGCGGCCGTTGCAGCCGGCCATGGCGATGGCGAGCAGCACGATCGCCGACCACGCCGCGACCGTCGCCCGCGGCATCAGTCCTGCTCCGCTCCCGGGTTGGCGACCTCGCGCCCCGGCACCTGCACGAGGCACAGGTCCTCGCTGTCGAGCCGCAGCGCGGTGAGCTTGCCGCCCCAGACCGCGCCGGTGTCGATGGCGTGCACGCCGTGGCCGATGAACAGGCCCAGCGTCGACCAGTGGCCGCAGACGATCTTCAGATCGCGCTCGGTGCGGCCCGGCACTTCGTACCACGGGTACAGCCCGGCCACCTGCGTGCCCGGCGCACCCTTTTCGTTGAAGGCGATGCGGCCGCGCGGCGAGCAGTAGCGCAGGCGGGTGAAGATGTTGATGATCGCGCGCTCGCGCTCCACGCCGCGCAGCGCCGGCGACCACGCGGGGTAGTCGCCGTACATGTTGCGCAGCAGCTTGCGGCGGCCGTCGCCCTGCAGGCGACGTTCTACCTCGCGGGCGTGTTTCTCGGCGTGCACCGTGCTCCACTTCGGCGCGAGGCCGGCGTGGATCATCATCCAGCCGAGCGTGCGATCGCTGTGCACGAGCGGGCGCTCGCGCAGCCAGCCGATCAGCGCGTCACGGTCGTCGGCGAACAGGATGCGCTGCAGGTCGGTGTTGACGCGCCGCTGTTCGTCCGCGGTGCGCTCGGAAATCGCCAGCAGCGACAGGTCGTGGTTGCCCAGCACCACCGTGCTGTGCTCGCGCAGCGAATGCACCAGCCGCAGCGTTTCCAGCGATTCGCCGCCGCGGTTCACCAGATCGCCGCAGAACCACAGCCGGTCCTGCGCGGGATCGAAGCGGATCTTGTCCAGCAGGCGCTGGGTGGGGCCGTAGCATCCCTGCAGGTCGCCGATCGCCCAGACCGCCATCAGTGCAGCGTCCTGGGGATGCACAGCACGAAGGTCGGGATCGGCGCCTGGAATTCGGTGCCGTCGTCGGCGCGCAGCGTGTACGCGCCTTCCATCGTGCCGTACGGAGTGTTGAAGAACGTGGTCGAGGTGTACTCGAAGCGTTCGCCGGGCCGCAGCCGCGGCTGTTCGCCGACCACGCCTTCGCCCTCGACCTCGCGCAGTGCGCCGACGGCGTCGACCACGCGCCAGTGGCGGGCGATCAACTGCGCGGGGCG
The DNA here is from genome assembly GCF_056313745.1 of Lysobacter sp. DMC97. Classification (NCBI taxonomy): domain Bacteria; kingdom Pseudomonadati; phylum Pseudomonadota; class Gammaproteobacteria; order Lysobacterales; family Lysobacteraceae; genus Lysobacter; species Lysobacter sp. DMC97. The sequence goes on from NZ_JBQUZR010000007.1 coordinate 102,607, forward strand.
CGCGCCGGTGTTGCGGATGCCGATCGTGTACGCGAAGTAGTAGAGGTCCTCGCCGGGCCTGGATTGCTCGTCGAGATAGCGGGTCGCGACGTCGATCGCGATGGCGAAGTCCGGAGTGTCCTGCATGGCGACAGTGTAGGGCCTGTCGCCGGTCTTGCGGACGGTTCTCGTCTGTCCGGGCTCAGTCGCCGGCGGTGGTGTCGGTCCGCGCGAGATTCGCCAGCCGCACGAAATCGGCGACCTCCAGCCGCTCGGCGCGGGCCTGCGGATCGATGCCCGCGGCCTCGATGTCCGTGGTCGAGCACACGCCGCCCAGCGCGTTGCGCAGGGTCTTGCGGCGCTGGCCGAAGGCGGCGCGGACGACCTCGGCGAAGCGCTTCGGGTCATCGATGCCGATCCGGTCCGCCGGTTTCGGCACCAGCCGCACCACTGCGGAATCGACCTTCGGCGGCGGCCGGAACGCGCCCGGCGGCACCTTGAACAGCGCGGTCACCGTGCAATACGCCTGAAGCATCACGCTGAGCCGGCCGTAGACCTTGCTGCCCGGTGCGGCGGCCATGCGATCGACCACTTCCTTCTGCAGCATGAAGTGCATGTCGCGGATCGCTGCGGCGTGGTCCAGCGCGTGGAAGAGGATCGGCGAGGACAGGTTGTACGGCAGGTTGCCGACGAGGCGGATGCGCGCGTCGCCGGCGACCTCGCGGGCCAGCGCGGTGAAATCCACGTCCATCACGTCGGCGTGCACCAGGCGCAGCTCGCCGTGGGCGCGCGCCTGCGCAGTGAGCGGCACCAGCAGGTCGCGGTCGAACTCGATCGCGGTCAGCGCGCCGTGGCGTGCGAGCAGCGGAAAGGTCAGCGCGCCCTGGCCCGGGCCGATCTCGACGAAGGTGTCGCCGGGCCGCGGATCGATCCCCAGCAGCATCTTGTCGATGACGCCGCGCTCGTGCAGGAAGTGCTGGCCCAGCGCCTTCTTGGCGGGGCGGACGAAGGTTTCGTCGTCGTCGTGGCGATCGCTCATGCGTCTCCCGCGCGCATCAGCCGCGTCTTCGCGAGGCGGGTGCAGGTCTCGATCGCGGCGAACAGGCTGGACGGATCGGCCACGCCGCGGCCGGCCAGTTCCAGCGCGGTGCCGTGGTCGACCGCCACCCGCGGGTAGGGCAGGCCAAGGGTGAGGTTCACCGCCTGCTCGAAGCCGCTGTACTTCAGCACCGGCAGCCCCTGGTCGTGGTACATCGCCAGCACCGCGTCGAAGCCGGCCAGTTTCGCCGGCAGGAACGCGGTGTCCGCCGGCAGCGGACCGATCAGCGTCCAGCCCTCGCCGCGCAGGCGGTCGAGCAGCGGAATGATCAGGTCCAGTTCCTCGCGGCCCAGATGGCCGTCCTCGCCCGCATGCGGGTTGAGGCCCAGCACCGCGATCCGCGGCACGGCGATGCCGAAGTCCTCGCGCAGCGCGGTGTGCAGGATGCGCAGCGTGCGTTCCAGTCCGTCGGCGGTGATCGCGTCGGGCACTGCGCGCAGCGGCAGGTGCGTGGTCGCCAGCGCCACGCGGACGACGTCGTTGGCGAGCATCATCACCACCTCGCGGCGGGCCTGCGCGGCCAGCAGCTCGGTGGTGCCGGAATAGGGGATGCCGCCGGCGTTGATCGCGGCCTTGTGCACCGGGCCGGTGACGATGCCGTCGCACAGGCCCTGCAGGCAGGCGCCGGCGGCGGTTTCCAGCGAGGCGATGACGGCGCGGGCGTTGCGTGGCTCGGGATGGCCGAAGGCGGCCGCGACGGCGTGGGGAATCTCGACGTGGGCCAGCCGGCCGGGACCGGCGGCGGCATCGTCTTCGGGGGAGATCAGGCGCAGCGGCAGGCCGACGGCGTCGGCGGCGCGCAGCAGGGTGTCGCGGTCGCCGTAACAGACGAGCCGCGCCTCCCAGTCACGCTGGGCGGCGCGGACGACCAGTTCGGGGCCGATGCCGGCCGGCTCGCCCGGGACCAGCGCGAGGCGGGGCCGGCGGGACATCGCTCAGCCGCCGGCCACGCCGGCGGTGCGGATGTCGATGAAGGCTTCGCCGCGGATCTCGCGCAGGAAGCGGTTCCACTCGTCTTCCAGCTTGCGCTGGCCGATGCTCTCGCGGATCTGGGCGCGGCGGTTGTCGTCGCTGGCCTTGCCCTGGCGGGTTTCCAGCCGCTGCACGATGTGCCAGCCCGCCTGGGTCTTGAACGGCGCGGAAACCTGGCCGTCGCTCAGGCCGGCGACCTGGGCGCCGAAGTCCGGGCCGTAGTCGTCCTGCCCGAACCAGCCGAGGTCGCCACCCTTGGCCTTGCTCATGTTGTCCTGCGAGTTCTCGGACGCCAGCTGGGCGAAATCGGCGCCGCCGGCGACGCGGGCGCGCAGGCTTTCCAGCTTGGCGCGGGTCGCCGTGTCTTCCTTGGCGTCCGCGGTGCGGATCAGGATGTGGCGCGCGTGGTACTGGGTGACGGTGCCGCCGCCGGCCGGGGCGTTGTTGCGGATCTCCTCCAGCTTGATCAGCTGGAAGCCGCTGGGGCCGCGGATCGGGCCGATGATCTGGCCGGCCTGCATGTTGTGGATGGTGTTGGCGAAGCTGGCCGGGATCTGGTCCAGGCTGCGCCAGCCCAGATCGCCGCCTTCCAGCGCGTTCGGGCTGTCGGAGTAGCGCACGGCGGCGGCGCTGAACTCCATCTCGTTGCGGTCGAGCAGGCCCTTGATGCCCTCGATCTTCTTCTGGCCGGTGGCAATCTGCTCGGCGGTGGCGCCCTCGGGCAGACCCACGAGGATGTGTGCGAGGTGGTACTGGGCGTTGCCGCCGGCCTGCGCGGCCATGGCCGCGTCGACCTCGGCGTCGCTGACGCTGATCTTGCTCTGGGCGAAGCGCTGGCGCAGGCGCTGGCTCATGATCTCGTCGCGCAGCGAGGCGCGGAAATCGGCCATCGTCATGCCGTCGCGGGCCAGCTGCTGGCGCATCTGCTCGGCGTTGATGTTGTTCTGGCGGGCGATGTTGGCGACCGCGGCGTCCACTTCCTCGTCGCTGATGCGGATGCCGGTGGTGGCGGCACGGGCGCTTTGCAGGCGCATCAGGATCAGGCGTTCCAGCACCTGGCGCTGGAGCACGTCGGCCGGCGGCAGCTGGCTCTCGCGGCCGGCGTACTGGCCGCGGATGTTGGCGACGGCGCGATCGAGTTCGCTCTGCAGGATGATGTCCTCGTCGACCACCGCGGCGATGCGGTCCAGGGGCTGCTGCTGGGCGAGGGCGGAGACGCTGCCGGCCAGGAGGACGGCGGCGAGAAGGGCGCGGAGCGGTCGGATCATGGGATCGAATCTGAAGAGGGAAGTTCGCCGCCACGCGTCTGGGGGGGCGGCACGAGGGACAGATCCTCGCGGTAATAGCCGAGGATAGCACGGCGCAACCGGCCTTCCGTGTCCGGGCCAGCGGAGCCTAATCCCTTCAGTTCGATCTCCAGCTGAATGGCGTTGTCGAGCTGTTCGCCGCGGTGGCGCAGGTAGCGGCGGTCGACCAGGCGCACGGCGATGCAGCAGCTTTCCCACTGCACGCCGGCGATGCCTTCCAGCAACTGGTTGTCCCGCATCGAGTAGTAGTAGCGGCCGACCAGGCTCCAGTTGGGGTTGATCGGGTACAGGAACGACAGGTCCGCCTGTTCCAGCAGGTCGCGGCGGTAGCGGTAGCCGAGGTTGACGATGCCGTTGTCGCCGATCAGGTAGCGGGTGCGCAGGCTGGCGAGGTCGCGGCGGCCGGACTTCGGGTCCCACTGGTAGGACGCACCGATGGTCCAGCGGTCGTTGGGCGCGTAGTTGACGTCGACGACCCAGGCCGACTTGCCCTGTTCGACCGGCCGCTCGCCCGGCACGGTCACGCGGGCGTCCTCGAAGTAGCGGATCTGGCCGAGGCTGGCGGACAGCTTCTCGTGGCCGTCGCTTTCGCGGATCAGGCGGGTGGACACGGCCAGGGTCAGCTGGTTGCCATCGGCCTGGCGGTCGGCGCCGGAGTAGCGGTTGTCGCGGAACAGCTGGCCCCAGCCGAAGGTCAGCGGGCGGGTGTCGAACAGCGGGATGCCGCTCTGGTCGCGGTAGGGCGCGTTGAAATAGAAGATCCGCGGTTCCAGGGTGTGCAGGTAGTCGTCGCCCCGGAAGCGGGTGTGGCGATCGAAGAACAGCCCCGCGTCCAGGGTGGTGATCGGCAGGCTGCGGGTGGGGCTGTTGTCGCGGCCGGGCAGGGCGCGGTCCTTCTCCAGCGCGTAGCCGGTGTAGCGCCAGCCGAGGGTCGGCTTGACGAACCAGCTCGCGCCTTCCAGCGGCAGGCTCAGGTACGGGTGCAGGTCGATGCGGCTGCCGCCGGCGAACTCGGCGTGGTCGAAGCGCACGGCCTCCGCGTCGACGCCGGTCTCCAGCAGCGGCAGGACGCGCTTCTGCCAGCGCACCTGGGCACGCGGCAGCCGGTTGTAGGGCAGGTTGGCGTCGGTCAGGGTGAAGTCGGCCAACTGCCAGTGGTCGGCCATGATCGTGGCCTCCCAGTCGTGGCCGCGGCCGTACAGCCCGAGGTCGCTGAGGACGAACGAGTTGGCGCCGCCGTTGATGTTGTTGCTGGCGTCGTCCAGGTAGCGGGTGTCGCTGATCCAGCCGAGGTTCGCCCGGGCCTGCCAGTGCGGGCCGAAGTCCTGGCTGCCGGCGAAGCGGGCGAAGCCGCGGTCGTGGGCGCGGCGGTTGGCGACCGGCACGCCTTCGGCGATCTCGGTGTCGCGCTCGCGGTCGGTCAGGTTGTCGGACGGCAGGAACGCGGCGTCGAACACACCGCGGCTGGTCGGGGTGAGGAAGCGGAATTCGCCGCCCAGCTGCAGGCCGCGCTTGCTCATGAAGCGCGGATTGAGCGTGGCGTCGTAGTTCGGCGCGAGATTCAGGTAGATCGGCTGGCGCCAGTCGAACCCGTTGCGCGAGGACTGCGACACCGACGGATACAGCAGGCCGGTGCGGCGGCGGTCGTCGATCGGGAAGCGGAACCACGGCAGGTACAGCACCGGCACCTTGCCCACGCGCAGGGTGGCGTTGCGGGCGGTGCCCATGCCGGCGGCGGTGTCGACGTCGATGCGCTGCGCGCGCAGCTCCCAGCGGTGGTCGTCCGGCGGGCAGGTGGAATAGGTCGACCCGTACAGCGAGCCGATGTCGCCCTTCATCTCGACCCGCTTCGCGCCGCCGTTGCCGCGCCGTGCCACCAGCTGGTAGCGGATGTCCTCGAGTTCGTGCGTGTCCTTGCCCTGGTCGCCGCGGGCGCGGGCCGCGATCAGGCGCATGCCGCTGTCCTGGTAGCGCACGCTGCCTTCGGCCTCGTAGGTTTCCTTTTCCTCGTCGTAGCTGAGGTGGTCGGTCGCCAGCACCTGGTCGCCGCGATGCAGCAGCACGTTGCCGGTGTAGTTCAGGACCTGGCCGACGCTGCCTTCCAGCGAGTCGCCGCCGATCTCGGTGTTCTGCTGCGTGCGGTCCGCGGACGTGCCGGCGGGCGCCTGGCTGGCCGGCAGGTCGGTGAAGGCGGGGACGGCATCCTCCACCGGGCACAGGGCCCAATCCTCCGGACGGTCGTCGGCCGCCTGCGCGGACAGCGACATGGCGATGCAGAGGGGCAACGGCAGCAGGCGAAGGTGTTGGCGCACGCGGTGGACCCGGTCGGAACGAATCGGATTAGCTTGACGCATCCGCCCCGGGGGGGCAACGCGCGACCGGCGCCGCGAGGGCGGCGGCCTTCAGCTCCGCAGCGCGCCGACGTGCGCCACGCTCGCTTCGCGCAGGGCCTGCAGGTCGTAGCCGCCTTCCAGGCTGGAGACCACGCGGCCGTCGGCATGGCGATCTGCGATGGCCACCAGTTCCCGGGTGATCCACGCGAAATCGTCCGCCTCCAGCTGCAGCTGCGCCAGCGGATCGCGGCGGTGCGCGTCGAAACCCGCGGAGATCATCATCAGTTGCGGCCGGAAGGCGTCCAGCTGCGGCAGCAGGCGGTCGCGCCAGGCGGCGCGGAACGCCTCGCCGCCGGCGCCCGGCGGCAGCGGTGCGTTGAAGATGTTGCCGACGCCGCGGTCGGCGACGTGGCCGCTGTCGGGGTACAGCGGCATCTGGTGCGAACTGGCGAACACCACGCGCGGCTCGGCATCGAAGATCGCCTGCGTGCCGTTGCCGTGGTGCACGTCGAAATCGGCGATGGCCACCCGCGACAGCCCGAAGCGTTCGAGCGCGTGCGCCGCGCCCACCGCGATCGAATTGAACAGGCAGAAGCCCATCGGCGCGCAACTGGTGGCGTGGTGGCCCGGTGGCCGCACCGCGCAGAACGCGCGCTTCACCTCGCCGTTGAGCACCATGTCCACCGCGGCCACCACCGCGCCGGCGGCACGCAGCGCAGCCTCGGCCGAGCCCGGCGACAGCACGGTGTCCGGGTCCAGCCACATGCGCTGGCCGGGCCGGGTTTCCAGCACCGCGTGCAGCAGCGGCTCGGTGTGCACCCGCAGCAGCTGGCCGCGGGTGGCGCGCGGCGCCTCGCACCATTCGAGATCGGGGAAGGCCTCGCGCAGACCTGCGGTGACCGCCGCCAGCCGCTCCGCGCATTCCGCGTGCCCCGGCCCGGTGTCGTGGGCGAGGCAGGCCGCATGCGTGAAGACCGGCACGTGCGTCATTGCGGGCGGCGACGCTCGTGCTGCCAGAGGACCTCGCCGTGGCCGTCGTGGCGGGCCAGCACCCGCGCCAGCACGAACAGCAGGTCGGACAGCCGGTTGAGGTAGCGGATCGCCTGCGGCCGCACCGCATCGTGGTGCGACAGCGTCACGCATTCGCGCTCGGCGCGGCGGACGATGGTGCGCGCCAGATGGCAGCGCGCCGCGCCTTCGCCGCCGCCGGGCAGGATGAAATCCTTCAGCGCCGGCAGCGGGTCGTTGTAGTGGTCGAGCCGCTGTTCCAGGCGCTCGATGTCGGCGTCCTGGATCGCGGCGTGGCCGGGGATGCACAGCTCGCCGCCGAGGTCGAACATCTCGTGCTGCACGGTCGTCAGCAGCGTGCGCACGTCTTCGGGGAGTGATTCGACCGCCAGCAGCACGCCGATCGCCGAGTTCGCCTCGTCGACGGTGCCGTAGGCCGACACCCGCGCCGAATCCTTCGCGACGCGGCTGCCGTCGCCGAGGCCGGTCGTGCCGTCGTCGCCGGTCTTCGTGTAGATCTTGGAGAGACGGTTACCCATCGGCCGGATCCCTGTACGGCGTGGCGTAGCCCGGAAACAATGTGATTCCGGGCGCGGGCGGTCAGACCGTCTGCGGGCGCAGCGCCGGCACGCGGGCGCGCAACAGCGCGAAGCCGCCGAACAGCACCGCGGCGTAGAACAGCGTGCCGAGCACGGTGTTCTGGAAGAACGGGATGCCGGCGACGTAGGCGGCGATCAGGCCGGCGCCGGTCTGCGGGTACATCGTGCTGCCGTACCACGCGAAGAAGTTGGTGACGACGAAGAACAGCACCGAGCCCGCGAGCGAAGCACCCAGCACGCGCGCGCCGCCGGCGCGACCGCGCAGCGCGAAGCCCAGCACGGTGCAGAGCGCGATGGAGACGTAGACCGACCAGAACGACAGGCTGGTCATGTAGCTCCAGTAGATGCCGCCGGCGGCGAGGCCGAGGATCAGGTCGGAGGCGAACATCGCCAGCAGCGGCATCGCCAGCGCGAACCCGCGACGGGCGAAGAAGGCGCCGCCGAAGAGGCCCATGGCTTCCACCGGCGAGAAATTCTGCGGATGCGGCAGCAGGCGGCTCAGCGCGGCCAGCGCGATCATGCCGGCGATCAGGAGCGGACCCGGCGCGAAGAGGCTGCGGGCGTCGGAGGCAGGGGCGGTGCGGTCGGCGGGAGCAGTCATCGGCGTCGGCAAGGTGGGGGTGGGCGTCGGGGAATGCAGAGGCGGTAGCATAGCGCAATGTCTTCGCCCGACCCCGTGCCATCGTCCCCGTTGTCCGTCGACGGGCCCGTTCATGATGTCCTGATCGTCGGCGGGGGCCTCGTCGGCGCCAGTCTCGCGATCGCGCTGGACGGCCTCGGCCTCGACGTGGGCCTGATCGAGGCCGCGCCCGCGGGCGCGCTGCCCGCGGTGTTCGACCAGCGCAACCTCAGCCTCGCCGAGGCCAGCCTCCACGCGCTGAAGGCGCTCGACGTGCTGCCGCGGCTGCGCGCGCCGACCGGCGCCATCGCCCGCATCCACATCAGCCGCGCCGGTGACTTCGGCCGCGTCCTGCTGCAAGCCGCCGACCACGGCCGCGCCGCGTTCGGGCAGGTCGTGGTCGCCCGCGATTTCGGCGAAGCGCTGGAGGCGAAACTCGCCGATCTTCCGCGTCTGCGTCGTCATCGTCCCGTGCGCTTCCTCGGATTCGACGACGATGGCCTCGGCCCGCTGCGCCGCATGCGCGTGGCCGATGCCGACGGCGAACGCACGCTGGCCGCGCGGCTGGTGGTCGCCGCCGACGGCACCGCCAGCGCCGTGCGCGAGGCGCTGGGCATCGCGGCCGAACGCCACGACTACCGGCAGACGCTGTTCGTCGCCCGCGTGCGCGGCGAACGCGCACCCGACGGCACCGCGTGGGAACGCCTGACCGACACCGGCCCCACCGCCGTGCTGCCGCGCGGCGACGGCCACTACGGCGTGATCCACGGCGTCGCCACCGACGAGGCCGATGCCGTGGCCGCGCTCGATGATGCGGCCTACGTCGCGCGGCTGCAGCGCGTGTTCGGCTGGCGTGCCGGCCGGTTCCTCTCGGTCGGGCCGCGCAGCGCGTATCCGATCGTGCGCGTGCTCGCCGAACGCCTGGTCGCGCCGCGCGCGGTCGTGGTCGGCAATGCCGCGCAGACGCTGCATCCGATCGGCGCACAGGGCTTCAATCTCGGCCTGCGCGACGCGCTGACGCTGGTCGAATGCATCGCCGCCGGCCGCGCCCGCGGCGAGGACGCCGGCGATGCCGCGGTGCTCGCCGAACACGCGCGTCGCCGTCGCGACGACCGCGCGCGCACGCTCGCCTTCTCGGACGGGCTCGCGCGCCTGACCGCCAATCCGTCGCCGCTGGTGTCGCCGCTGCGCGGCCTCGGCCTGCTCGCGCTCGACCACGACGCCGCGCTGCGCGCGCAGCTCGTCGGCAGCGCGATGGGCTATCGCGGCGACGTGCCCGCCCTCTGCCGTGGAGTTGCCGCATGAGCCGTCGTCCCGTGTCCGGCCGCCGCGCCGATGCCGCCGTCGTCGGCGGTGGCGTGGTCGGCGCCGCCTGCGCGCTGGCGCTGTCGAAGCAGGGCCTGCAGGTCACGCTGATCGAGCAGGCCGAACCGCCGGCGTGGTCGGCCGCCGAGCCCGACCTGCGCGTCTACGCCTTCGCCCCCGACAACGCCGCGCTGCTCGATTCGCTCGGCGTGTGGGACGCGGTGACCGCCGCGCGCGCGCAGCCGTACCGGCGCATGCGCGTGTGGGACGCCGCGGGCGGCGACGAACTGCGTTTCGATGCCGACGCGTTCGCGGTGCCGCAGCTGGGCTGGATCGTCGAACACGCGCTGCTGCAGGACCGGCTGTGGGCGGCGCTGCGCGCGTCGAACGTGACCGTGCGCTGCCCGGCCTCGGTCACGGCGCTGGAGCAGGCCGACGATGGCGCGACGCTGGAACTCGATGACGGCCTGCGCGTGGACGCGCGCATCGCGATCGCCGCGGACGGCGGGCGCTCGACGCTGCGCGACCTCGCCGGCATCGCCACCCGCACCGAGGACTACGTGCAGCGCGGCGTGGTCGCCTACGTCGCCACCGAGCGTCCGCACGAGGACACGGCGTGGCAGCGCTTCCTCCCGACCGGGCCGCTGGCGTTCCTGCCGTGCGGCGCGTGGCCCGATGCACCGCACGTGAGCTCGATCGTGTGGACGCTGCCCGACGCTGAAGCCGCGCGCGTGCTCGCGCTCGACGACGCGGCCTTCGGTGAAACGCTGGGACGCGCCTTCGCCGGGCGCCTCGGCGCGTGCCGGCCGCTGACGCGCCGCGTCGGCTTCCCGCTGCGCCGGCAGCTCGCCGACGCCTATCTCGCCGGCCGCGTGCTGGCGATGGGCGATGCCGCGCATGTCGTGCATCCGCTGGCGGGGCAGGGCGTGAACCTCGGCCTGCGCGATGTGTCCGCACTGGCGGCGACGGTGGCCGATGCGCAGGCGAAGCGCGCCGACTGGGCCGCACCGCATCGCCTGCAACGCTGGGCGCGCGCGCGCCGCAGCGACGCCACCGCCTCGGCGCAGGCCTTCAGCCTCATCAACCGCGTGTTCTCGAATGACGACGTTGCCGCGACCCTGCTGCGCGGCCGCGCGCTGGGCCTCGCCGGCGCGATCCCGCCGCTCGGTCGCGCGCTGTGGCGGCACGCCGCGGGGATCTGACCCGTGCGCCGCCGATGCGCTGTCTCCGCTGTCGCGTGACGTCGGCAGCGCCCTCCTTCCTTCCGATCCGACGCTCCCATGATCCTGCACTGGCATTTCGATCCCGTCCTGTTCTCGCTCGGTCCGCTGACCGTGCGCTGGTACGGGCTGCTGTTCGTCGGCGGCTTCTATCTCGGGCTGATGATGCTGCAGCGCATCTTCCGCAGCGAAGGCCGCGATCCGGCGCAGGCGGAGCGGTTGTTCATGTATGCGCTGCTGGGCACGGTGATCGGCGCACGGCTGGCGCACTGCCTGTTCTACGAGCCTGCGTACTACCTGGCGCATCCGCTGGCGATCCTGCGCATCTGGGAAGGCGGGCTGGCCAGCCACGGCGGCGTGGCCGGGCTGCTGATCGGCCTGTGGCTGGGAACCCGCGGGCTGGTGCCGCGCCCGGCCTTCCTCTGGCTGGTCGATCGCGTCGCCATTCCCGGCGCGTTCGTCGCGGTGTGCATCCGGATCGCGAACTTCCTCAACTCCGAGATCGTCGGGCTGCCGACGTCGGGGCGCTGGGGCGTGGTGTTCGAGGCCGTCGACGCGCAGCCGCGGCATCCCGCGCAGCTGTACGAGGCCGCGGCCTACCTGCTGGTGTTCGGCCTGCTGGCGTGGCTCTACCGACGCTACGGCGCGCGCACGCCGCACGGGCTGTTGTCGGGCGTGCTGCTGGCGGCGATCTTCGCCGCACGCATCGCGGTGGAGTTCGTGAAGACGCCGCAGGCCGCCTACGAAAAGGGCCAGACCTTCACCGTCGGCCAGTGGCTGAGCGTGCCGTTCGTGCTGATCGGCATCGGCATGGTGGCGCGGGCGTTGCGCGGGCCGAAGCCCGTGGCGGACACTGCCGGCGCCGCCTGATCACGCCCGGTACATCCCCATCCTTCACTCGAGAACGCGCATGGACCCACGCAATCCCTATGCCCCGCCGCAGGCGGTGGTCGCCGATGCCGGCCAGGGGGCCGGCGAGCAGGCGCCGCCGCTGTGGAACCCGAACGCCTCCGCACTCTGGGGGCTGGTGCTGACGCCGACGTTCAGCGCGATCCTGCACATGAAGAACTGGCAGGCGCTGGGCGACCCCGCGCGCGCCGCATCGGCGAAGCACTGGGCGATCGGCACGGTGGTCTTCACGGTCGTGAGCGCCGGGCTGGCACTGGTGCTGCCCGAATCGCCCGGGCTGGACCTGCTGTTCCGTTTTTCCGGCCTGGGCGTGCTGCTGGCGTGGTACTACGGCAACGGCAAGGCGCAGGTCGAACACGTCAAGCAGCGGTTCGGCGATGCCTATCCGCGGCGGAGCTGGGCGGTGCCGCTGTCGCTAGGCTTCGCGGCGGTGCTGGCGCTGCTGATCGTGGTGTTCGTGCTCGCGTTCGCCGCCGCGATCGTCGACGCGCAGTCCTGAGGCGACTCACGCGGTCTTCGCGAGATCGCCCCAGTCCTCGTGCAGGCCGCATTCGCGCTTGAGGCCGAAGAAGCGGGTGTCCTCCTCGCGCATGCCGTCCTCCATCCGCCGCGTGGTGTGCACGTCGCCGATCGACACGTAGCCTTCGTGCCACAGCGGGTGGTAGGGCAGCTCGTGCTGGGTGAGGTACTGCCACACGTCGCGATCGGTCCAGTCGGCGATCGGATGCAGCTTCCAGCGACCGTCGCGCAACTGCAGGAAATCCAGCGCTGCGCGCGAATCCGACTGGCCGCGGCGCAGGCCGGCGATCCAGGTGCGCACGCCGAGTTCGCGCAGCGCGCGCTGCATCGGTTCGACCTTGCGCAGCTGGTTGTAGCGGGTGATGCCTTCGACGCCTTCTTCCCACAACCGGCCGTGGCGCGCTTCCATCCAGGCGATGCCGACCTGCGGCCGGTACACCTTGAGGTTCAGCGACAGCCGTTCGGTCAGGTCGTCGACGAAGCGGTAGGTCTCGGGGAACAGGTAGCCGGTGTCGATCAGGATCACCGGGATGTCCGGCTTCGCCTGCGTGGTCATGTGCAGCGCGACCGCGGCCTGCGCGCCGAAGCTGGACGACAGTGCGTGCGCGCCGGCGAGGTGTTCGATCGCCCACGCGACGCGCTCCGGCGCGGTGCGGGTGGCGAGCCAGCGGTTGAGTTCGGCGAGCGCCAGCGGCGACTCGGCGGCGGCGACGGGATCGGGAAGCGTCATGCGACCAACTCCAGAGGCAGCGTCCGGCTGCCGGTGCTGTCGAGGGAAACGATGCCGGCGCGGACGAGGAAGTCGCCGAAGCGCTCGCCGGGGGCGCGTTCGGCGGCATAGCGGGCGAACAGCGGATCGAGCGCCGCGAGGATCGCGGCTTCGTCGATGTTCTCGCGGTAGAGACTGTTGAGCCGGCGGCCGATGTGGTCGGCGCCGAGCATCAGGTTGTAGCGGCCCGGGGCCTTGCCGACCAGCGCGATCTCGCCGAGGAACGGGCGGGAGCAGCCGTTCGGGCAGCCGCTGATGCGGACGTGCAGGTCGGCGTCGGCCAGGCCGTGCGTCGCCAGCAGCGCGTCGATGCGGTCGATGAACGCGGGCAGGTAGCGCTCGGCTTCGGCCATCGCCAGGCCGCAGGTCGGCAGCGCGACGCAGGCCAGCGCGGCGCGGCGCACCGGCGAGGCGGCGACGTGGGTGTCGAGGCCGTACTCGCGTACCAGCGCGTCGATCGCTTCGCGCTGCGCGTCGTCGAGGTTCGCGATCAGCAGGTTCTGGTTGGCGGTGAGCCGGAATTCGGCGCGGGTACCGTCGACGTCCAGCGCGGTCGCGATCGCGCGCAGGCCGGACAGGTGACGCAGGCCGTCGCGGTCCCAGATGCGGCCGGCGAGGATGCGCAGCGCGAGGTGCCACAGGCCGTCGTCGCCCTGCGACCAGCCGAAGCGGTCGGCGTTGTGGTCGAAGGCGAACGCGGGGGCCGGCGCGAACGCGATGCCGGCGCGCTTTTCGACTTCGGCGCGGAACGCGTCCAGGCCGTGGTCGTCGATGGTGTACTTCAGGCGCGCGCGCTTGCGCACCGCGCGGTTGCCCCAGTCGCGCTGGGTGGTGACGACGGTCTCGGCGACGCGGATCACGTCCGCCGGCGCGATGAAGCCCAGCACGTCGGCGACGCGCGGGTAGGTCTCGGGATCACCGTGCGTCGAGCCCATGCCGCCGCCGGCGGTGACGACGTAGCCGGCCAGCGCGCCGTGCTCCACGATCGCGATGAAACCAAGATCCTGCGCGAACACGTCGACGTCGTTGTCCGGCGGCACCGCGAAGCCGATCTTGAACTTGCGCGGCAGGTAGGTGGCGCCGTAGATCGGCTCCTCTTCCTCGCCGCTGCCGGCGATCTTCTCTTCGTCCAGCCAGATCTCGTAGTACGCGCGGCTGTTCGGCAGCAGGTGCTTCGACACCGCCTCGGCCTGCGCCTGCACGTCGGTATGGACCTGCGACAGGTACGGGTTCGCGGCCACGGCGATGTTGCGATTGACGTCGCCGCAGGCGGCGAGCGTGTCGATCATCGCGGCGTTGATCGCCTGCATCGTCTGCTTCAGGTCGCGCTTGATCACGCCGTGGAACTGGAACGCCTGGCGCGTGGTCACGCGCAGGCCGCGCTCGGCGTAGGTGGTCGCGATCGCGTCCAGCTTCAGCCACTGCGCCGGCGACACCACGCCGCCGGGCGTGCGCGTGCGGATCATGAAGGAATGGTCGGGCTCCAGCTTCTGGCGACGGCGCTCGTCGCGCACGTCGCGGTCGTCCTGCTGGTAGCTGCCGTGGTACTTGATCAGCGTCTGGTCGTCCTCGGCCAGCGCACCGGTGATCTGGTTCGACAGCGATTCGACCAGCGTGCCGCGGAGGCGGCCGCTCTGGCGCTTGATGTCTTCGACCGAATGCGTGCTCATCAGTACACGTCCCGCGCGTAGCGGCCCTGCGCCTGCAGCGCGTTGAGGTAGTCGGTGGCGTCCTCGGCGGACTTGCCGCCGTGGGTCGCGATCACGTCCAGCAGCGCCGCGTGCACGTCCTTCGCCATGCGCGTGGCATCGCCGCAGACGTAGAGGTGCGCGCCGTTCTCCAGCCACGCGAACAGTTCGCGCCCGCGCTCGCGCAGGCGATGCTGCACGTAGACCTTCTGCGCCTGGTCGCGCGAGAACGCGAGGTCCAGTCGGTGCAGGCTGCCGCGCTTGAGCGCGTCCTGCCATTCGATCTGGTAGAGGAAATCGCTGCGCGCGTGCGGGTTGCCGAACAGCAGCCACTGGCGGCCGGTTGCGCCGATCGCCTCGCGCTCCTGCACGAAGCCGCGGAACGGCGCCACGCCGGTGCCCGGGCCGATCATGATCACGTCGCGCGAGGCGTCGGAGGGGAGGCGGAAGCGGTCGTTGGCTTCGATGAACACCGGCAGCGTCGCGCCGTCCTCGCGGGTGGCGAGATGGTGCGAGGCCGCACCCCAGCGCAGTTCGTCGCCGTGGCGGTACTCGACGTGGGCGACGGTGAGGTGGGCCTCGTCGCCCACGGCCTTGCGGCTGGAAGCGATGGAGTACAGCCGCGGCTGCAGCGGGCGCAGCGCTTCGACCAGTTGCTCAGGGCTCCACGCGCCCGGATGCTCGCGCAGCAGGTCGAGGATCTGCGACTGCGCCATCAGCGCGGTCAGGCCTTCGCGCTGGTCGGGCGCGAGCAGGCGGTTCAGCGCGTCGCTGCCAGCGTGCGCGGCGTGGGTGGCCACGAACGGGCGGTGCAGGCGGGTGATCTCGCGCTTGCGGCCCAGCCAGTCGCGCAGCGGCAGACTCTCGCCGGCATGCTCGACGGCGGCGTCGGCGTCCAGGCCCAGCGCATCGGTGATCGCCTGCACCAGCGCCGGCGGGTTCTCGATCCACACGCCCAGCGCGTCGCCGGGTTCGTAGTCGAGGCCGCCCTCGGGCAGCGCGATTTCGAGATGGCGGATGTCGCGGTCCGAGCCGTGGCCGGTGATGCGCACGTTCGCCAGCAGCTCGGCCGCGTAGGGGTGCTCGCGGGTCCACGCGACGGGCGCGGCGTGCGGGCGCAGCGGGGTGACGCTGGCCAGCGGCGCCGCGGCCTGCGTTGTCAGTGCCTCACGGGCCTGCACGTACAGGCGGGTGGCCCACGGGCCGGCCACGGTGTCGATGTCGAGGTCGGCGTCACCGCGGTCCAGCCAGCGACGGGCGCCCAGCGCCTCGAAGCGGGCGTCCAGGCGCTGGCCGATCGCGCAGAACTGCGGGTAGCTGGAATCGCCCAGGCCCAGCACGGCGAACCGCAGCTGCGGCAGCTGCGGGGCGCGCTTGCCGTCGAGGAATTCGACCAGCGCGCGGGCGTCGTCCGGCGGATCGCCGTCGCCCTGGGTGCTGATGACCACGGCCAGGAAGCGCTCGTCCTTCAGCTCGCGCACCGGGTAGGCGTCGGCGCGCAGCAGGCGGACCGCCAGGCCGTCGGCCTCGCAGCGGGCGGCCAGGGCCTCGGCCACGCGGCGGGCGTTGCCGGTCTGGCTGCCGTAGACGACGGTCAGGCGCTCGCGGGCGACGGCGGACGCCGCCGGGGCCGGCAGCGTGGCCGCCGCGGCGCCGCCGCGGGCCCGGGCCAGCCCGGCCGCGTAGCCGGACAGCCACCACAGGCCGTTGCCGTCGAGGCCGTCGACGATGCGGACCAGGGGCTCGTAGGCCTCCGCCGCGATCGGCGAGGGGGCCACGACGGCCGGGGCGAGGACGGGGGAGGCGGGCGACATTAGGGGAATCCGCGCGTGTAACGAAACAGGGGGCCAGACTAGGGGGCCGTCGCCCGCGGGCGGAAAGGATCGGTCGTTATGCGCTTATGCCGCCGCGGCCTTTCGGCTGCGCGGAGGGTCGCGGATACTGGACCCCTACCCGTCGTCCGCCGTCGTGCCGTCCTCCTCCACGGGCGCGTCCGGATGCTTCGATCCCCGCCGAGCTCCTCCATCGACGCCGGCGTCGTCCCGGAATCCCCCCACCCATGGTGTCTCCCGCTTTGAACCATCTCGACCGGCTGGAAGCCGAGAGCATCCACATCCTCCGCGAGGTCGCGGCCGAATTCCGCAACCCGGTGATGCTCTACTCGATCGGCAAGGACAGCTCCGTGCTGCTGCACCTGCTGCAGAAGGCGTTCGCGCCGGCGCGCTCGCCCATCCCGCTGCTGCACGTCGATACCGGCTGGAAATTCCGCGAGATGATCGCCTTCCGCGATCGTCGCGCGCAGGAGACCGGCATCGCGCTGTCCGTGCACACCAATCCCGACGGCGTGGCGCAGGGCATCGGCCCGATCACCCACGGCGCCACCGTGCACACCGACGTGATGAAGACCCAGGCGCTGAAGCAGGCGCTGGACGCCGGCGGCTTCGACGCCGCGATCGGCGGCGCGCGCCGCGACGAGGAGAAGTCGCGCGCGAAGGAGCGCATCTTCTCCTTCCGCACCGCGCAGCACCGCTGGGATCCGAAGAACCAGCGCCCCGAACTGTGGAACCTCTACAACACCCGCATCCACAAGGGCGAATCGGTGCGCGTGTTCCCGCTGTCGAACTGGACCGAGCTGGACGTCTGGCTCTACATCTTCCGCGAGAAGATCCCGGTGCCGACGCTCTATTTCGCCGCCGAGCGCCCGGTGGTGGAACGCGACGGCGCGCTGATCATGGTCGACGACCACCGCCTGCCGCTGCAGCCGGGCGAGACGCCGGCGCTGCGCCGCGTGCGTTTCCGCACGCTGGGCTGCTATCCGCTGACCGGCGCGATCGAGTCCGAGGCCGACACGCTGGAGAAGATCATCGCCGAGATGCTGGTCGCGACCACGTCCGAGCGGCAGGGGCGGGTGATCGACCACGATCCCTCCGCGTCGATGGAGAAGAAGAAGCAGGAGGGCTATTTCTGATGAGCGACACCACTTCCCTGCCGGGCGCGCCCGAACAGGACGCCGCCGAGGCGGTCGCCGCCTACCTGCACCAGCACGAGCGCAAGCAGCTGCTGCGCTTCATCACCTGCGGCAGCGTCGACGACGGCAAGAGCACGCTGATCGGCCGCCTGCTGCACGACACCAAGCTGCTGCTGGACGACCAGCTCGCCTTGCTGGAGGCCGACAGCCGCCGCCACGGCACGCAGGGCGAGCGCATCGATTTCGCGCTGCTCGTCGACGGCCTGCAGGCCGAGCGCGAGCAGGGCATCACCATCGACGTCGCCTACCGTTTCTTCAACACCGAGCGGCGCAAGTTCATCGTCGCCGACTGCCCCGGCCACGAGCAGTACACCCGCAACATGGCCACCGGCGCGTCCACCGCGGACCTCGCGATCGTGCTGGTCGACGCGCGCAAGGGCCTGCTCACGCAGACCCGCCGCCACAGCTACATCGTGTCGCTGCTGGGCATCCGCCACGTGGTGCTGGCGGTGAACAAGATGGACCTCGTCGACTTCGACGAAGCCGTCTTCGCGCAGATCGCCGACGACTATCGCGCGCTGGCGGCGCGGCTGGGCATCGCGCAGGTCACCTGCATCCCGCTGTCGGCGCTGGACGGCGACAACATGCTCGCGGCCTCGCCGCGCACGCCGTGGTACGGCGGCCCGTCGCTGCTGGAGCACCTGGAAACGGTCGAGGTCGGCGGCGACGCCGGTGCCGACGCCCTGCGCCTGCCGGTGCAGTGGGTGTGCCGCCCGGACCAGCACTTCCGCGGCTTCGCCGGCACGCTGGTGTCCGGCCGCGTGGCGCCCGGCGATGCCGTGGTCGCGCTGCCGTCGGGCCGGCGCTCGCGCGTGGCGCGCGTGGTCGGCGGCGACGGCCAGGATCTGCCGCACGCGGTGCGCGGGCAGGCGGTGACGCTGACGCTGGCGGACGAGATCGACATCAGCCGTGGCGACGTCATCGCCGCCGCCGATGCGCCGCCGGAAGTCGCCGACCAGTTCGCCGCCCATGTGCTGTGGATGGGCGAGCGCACGCTGCTGCCGGGTCGTCCGTATTGGCTGAAGCTCGGCAGCCGCACCGTGGGCGCCACGGTCACCGAGATCAAGCACCGCGTCGACGTGAACACGCAGGAGCATCTCGCCGCGAAGCATCTCGAACTCAACGAGGTCGGCGCGTGCAACCTGCACCTCGACCAGCCGATCGCGTTCGAGCCCTACGCCGAGAACCGCGAACTCGGCGGCTTCATCCTGATAGACCGCCAGACGCATGCCACCGTCGCCGCCGGCACGCTCGACTTCGCGCTGCGCCGCGCCGGCAACATCCACTGGCAGCACCTGGAAGTGGACAAGGCCGCGCGTGCGCGCAGCCTCGGCCAGAGCCCGCACTGCCTGTGGTTCACCGGCCTGTCGGGTTCGGGCAAGTCGACGATCGCGAACCTCGTCGAGAAGCGCCTCACCGCGCTCGGCCTGCACACCTACGTGCTCGACGGCGACAACGTCCGCCACGGCCTCAACAAGGACCTCGGCTTCAGCGACGAGGATCGCGTCGAGAACATCCGCCGCGTCGCCGAAGTGGCGAAGCTGATGGTCGACGCCGGCCTGATCGTGCTGGTCAGCTTCATCTCGCCGTTCCGCGCCGAGCGCCGCATGGCGCGCGAACTCTTCGACGCCGGCGAGTTCATCGAGGTGTTCGTCGACACCCCGCTGGAGGAAGCCGAACGCCGCGACGTGAAGGGCCTCTACGCCAAGGCGCGCGCCGGCAAGATCCCCAACTTCACCGGCATTTCCTCGCCGTACGAAGTGCCGGAAGCGGCCGAACTGCACCTGCACACCGCCGGCGAGGCGCCGGAGTTGCTGGCGGAGCGCGTGGTGGCGCGGTTGCTGGAGGGCTGAGGCTGGCGCATCGCATCGATGCCGCCGACCATGACGACGCCCGGCTCCGGCCGGGCGTTCGCGTTCAGGGCTGGCGATCGGTACAGGCTATTTCTTTTTCCGCATCGATTCGTACACGAACAGGATCACCACCGCGGCGACGATGGCGACGATCCAGGTCCGCAGCCCGTGGCCCGCATACAGATAGCCGCCCACCGCGGCGCCGGCGATGCCGAGCAGGATGGTCATGATCCAGCCCATGGGATCGGCGCCGGGTTTGACCAGGCGGGCGAGCAGGCCGATGACCGCGCCGCCGATGATGTAGCCGAGGATGCCTTCGAACATGACGATGCCCCCACTGCCGGGCGCAGGACTGGCGCGCGCACAGGCTACGCCCGACGCTGCAGTGCGGCATGGGCCGCAGGCCGTTCGCATGGCCGGACACGACGACGCCCCGGACCGGCCGGGGCGTCGCGTTCACTGCTTGGCGGAGCGGATCAGCAGCAGCCGTGGCTGCCGTGCTGTTCGCCGCCGGCCACTGCGGCGATGCCGGTGGTCTCCCCGCGCACGCTGGCCTCGCGGTGTTCGGCGATCACCCGCGCCACGCAGGCGGTCACGCGCTTGCCCATCGGGATGTGCAGGAACTCGTTCGGGCCGTGCGCGTTCGAGTGCGGGCCGAGCACGCCGGTGATCATGAACTGCGCGCCGGGGAACTTCTCGCCGAGCATGCCCATGAACGGGATCGAGCCGCCTTCGCCCATGTACATCGCCTGCTTGCCGAAGGCGTCGCGGCTGGCGGCGTCGATGGCCTTGTCCAGCCACGGCGTCATCGTCGGCGCGTTCCAGCCGGACGAGGCCTTCTCCAGGTCCAGCGTGACTTCCGCGCCGTACGGCGGATCCTTCAGCAGCGCGGCCTGCAGCAGTTCGCCGGCGCGCTTGCCGTCGAGCGTGGGCGGCAGGCGCAGGCTCAGCTTCAGCGAGGTGTAGGGACGCAGCACGTTGCCCGCCGACGACAGCGGCGGCATGCCGTCGACGCCGGTGATCGACAGCGCCGGGCGCCAGGTGCGGTTGAGCACGAGTTCGGTGAGATCGCCGCGCATCGGCGTCATGCCGGGCAGGAACGGGAACTTGTCGTGCACCGCGCTGCCCAGCACCTGCGCGCACTTGCGTGCCTGCGCGTAGCGGTCGGCCGGCACTTCCACGTGCAGGCCGTCGATGAGGATGCGGCCGCTGTTCTGGTCCTCGATCCGTGCCAGCAACTGGCGCAGGATGCGGAAGCTCGACGGCACGATGCCGGACGCATCGCCCGAGTGTACGCCTTCGGACAGCACCTTCACCGTGAGGTTGCCGCCGGCGAGGCCGCGCAGCGACGTGGTGCACCACAGCTGGTCGTAGTTGCCGCAGCCGGAGTCGAGGCAGATGACCAATGAAGGCTTGCCGATGCGCGCGGCGAGGTGGTCGACGTAGGCGGGCAGGTCGTAGCTGCCGGATTCCTCGCAGGCCTCGATCATCACCACGCAGCGCGCGTGCGGCACGCCCTGCGCCTGCAGCGCCTGGACGGCGGCGAGCGAACCGAAGATCGCGTAGCCGTCGTCGGCGCCGCCGCGGCCGTACAGGCGATCGCCCTTCAGCACCGGCGTCCACGGGCCGAGGCCGTCGTCCCAGCCGGTCATCTCCGGCTGCTTGTCGAGATGGCCGTACATCAGCACGCAGTCGTCGCCGGTGCCGGCGTCGGCGCTGGCGGGCACTTCGATGAAGATCAGCGGCGTGCGGCCGGGCAGGCGCACCACTTCGACCTGCATGCCGGGCACGTTCTGCGCGCGCGCCCAGCGTTCCATCAGCGCCACCGCGTCGTCCATGTAGCCGTGCGCGACCCAGTCGCTGTCGAACATCGGCGATTTGTTGGGGATGCGAATGTAGTCGACGAGCTGGGGAACGATCTCGTCGTCCCATTTCTCGCCGACGAAGGCCTGCAGCGCGGTCGACTCGATGCGGGTGGAATCCATGGAGGCTTGGTCCGGTTCGGAAACAGGCCCGCATTGTACGCCCGGCCCGCCGAGGGGTCGGAATTTCCCGACCCCCGCATGCGGCGTTGCCCGGCCCTCCGGCGGGCGATCCGGCGATGTGGCCGACCCCCGTGGATCCGGAGACTGTCCCTGTCGACGCAGCGCAGCCCAACGGCCCGCCACCGTCAACGAAGCAGGACCCGCGGCGCCGCCGCACAGACCTTCACATCCGACATCCACTTCATTCCCAGGAGATCCGCCATGTTCGCCACCAAGACCCTGAACGCCATCATCGCCGCCGCCACCCTGTCGATCGCCCTCATGGGCAGCGCCTTCGCCGCCGAGCGCGTCAACATCAACACCGCCGACGCCGCGACGCTGGATCGCGTGCTGGTCAACGTCGGTCCCGCCAAGGCCGAGGCGATCGTCGCCTACCGCAAGGCGCACGGCCCGTTCCGCAGCCCCGAGCAGCTCGCGCAGGTGCAGGGCATCGGCCTGAAGACGGTCGAGAAGAACCGCGAGATGATCCTCGTCGGTGGCGCTGCGCCGGTCGCGGCGCCGGCCAAGGCGCCGGTGGCCGCGCAGCGGGCCCGCTGATCCCGCGTTCCCTTCCGCCGATCCATCCGTCACGCAGGCCGCGCCTTCCCGCGCGGCCTGCGTGCGTTCCTGCACAGGGCATCCGTGCATGGAGCGCGCGATGGCCTCCGCTACACTGCGGCGTCCGCACGGAGACCGGCATGTCGTCCTTCCTTCGCCCGCTGCCTGCCCACGAATACCGCCGCGAACGCTGGCGCAACGGCCATGGCTGGACGCGCGAAGTGCTGCGCATGCCCGAAGGCGCGGACGACTGGGACTGGCGCCTGTCGATCGCGGAGATCGAGCACGACGGGCCGTTCTCGTCGTTCCCCGGCATCGAGCGCATCCTGGTGCTGCTGCACGGCAACGGCGTGCGCCTGCGCTTCGACGACGGCGAACTGCGCGAGGTCGTGCCGCCGCATGGCCGCGTGCGCTTCGCCGGCGAGCGCGCGCTCACGGGCGAGCTGATCGACGGCCCCACCCACGACCTCAACCTGATGTGGCGGCGCGATCGCGTCGAGGCCGAGCTGTGGCATCGCCCGCTGGTGGGCCTGATGGTGCTGTTCGTCGAGCCCGGGGAGCGGTGGCTGGTGTTCCTGCTGTCCGGCCGTGCACATTGCACGCACGGCGACGACACCGCGGCCATCGCGATGGGCGATAGCCTGCTGCTATCGGCGGATGGGGCGCGGGAACGGTTTGCAATCGATGGCAGCGGCGAAGCGCTGATCGCCCGGCTCCGCAGGCGCACGCCGGAAGTGTGACTGCGGGCGGTTCGCATTGCGATCCCCGACGAAGAACGCGGCATTCGACCATGGTCCGGGTCCTGCATGGCCCGCGATGTTGAGCATGATCAAGAACTTCCGGCGGATGCCTCCTTACCCTGCGTGCACTTCTTTCGTGCAGGGGCGATCCACATGGGATTCGTGCTTTTCGATTCGGACGGACATCGGTGCGTTGCCTACAACGACCTGGTCCGTGGCGATGACGGGGTCCAGGCCAACCAGTTCCTGGTCAAGCACGGCGAACGCTCGGCCCTGATCGACCCGGGCGGCGCGCTGCTCTACAACCCGCTGGTGCTGGCACTGGGGCGTGACGTGCGCCCGCACCAGATCGACCTGGTGCTGTGCTCGCACCAAGACCCGGACATCATCGGCTCGGTCGACAAGTGGCTGCTCTACACCCAGGCCACGGTCGTGTGCTCGAAACTCTGGGGCCGCTTCGTGCCGCACCTGGTGCCGCACTACATGGAGAACGCGGGTCGCGAGCGCTACCTGCTGGTCGACGACGAAGGCGCGCGCATCCCGCTGGGCGACAGCGCCGAACTGATCGCGCTGCCGGCGCACTTCCTGCACTCGGTCGGCAACCTGTCGTTCTTCGATCCGGTCAGCCGCATCCTGTTCTCGGGCGACGTGTGCTCGGGGTTGGTGCCCAGCGGCGCGCCGTACGGTTTCGTCGAGGACTTCGACAGCTACCGTCCGTGCATGGAGGCGTTCCACCGCCGCTACATGGCCAGCAACCGCGTGCTGAAGCTGTGGGTGGACATGGTGCGCGAGCTCGATCCGGAGATGATCGTGCCGCAGCACGGCATGCCGTTCCGCGCCGCCGCGCAGCGTTCGCTGCTAGATTGGCTGTCGGGGTTGCAGTGCGGCGTGGACCTGGTCGGGCCGATGAACTTCCGGCCCAAGGTCACGCGCTTCGCGACGCCGGCGCAGTACTGACCGCGCCGGCGCCAATCGTCACATCAGGCCATCGTCACAGCAGGTTCGGTACCAGCACCAGCAGCGTCGCCACCACCGAGGCGCCGAACACGCTCAGGATCATCTGCTTCGGCGTGCGATTGCGCGCCCACAGCAGCAGGCCGGAGATCCCCAGCAGGATCATGCCGATCGCGAAGCTGTCGCCGAGCAGGCGCCAGCCCGCGCCGCCGGCCACCGCCTTGTGCAGGCGCGTGAACGCGGCGAGCGTGCTGTGCTGCGTGCGCTTGAGTTCCGCCGTGTCCGCGCCGGGCACGTACTCGACCGACCAGCTGGCGCTCGCGGTGCCGCCGCTGAGCGACCAGCCCGACGGGCCGCGACGCTCGCCACCTTTCTCTCCGCCCCGGCCTTCCGGCTTCGGCTTGCGGATGTTCTGCGCGTCCAGGCCCTGGCTGTCGCGCAGCCACAGCGACAGTTCCTCGGCGCTGGTCCGCGCCTCCGCGGGCACTGCGAGCGTGGTGCGCCCGATTTCGTGGCTGTCGCCCTGCGGCCAGGCGTTGTCGCCGAAGCGGTGGCTCATGATCAGGCCGGTGGTGCCGTAGAGCACCGCCGCCAGCGCGCCCCAGGCGCCGATCCACAGGTGGAGCTGGCGGATCCAGCGATGCATCGAAGAACGAGGGCGCGGGGCGGGACGATTCGGAGCGGTCGCGGTGGCGGACATGGCGAAGACAGGTTGCAGGAGGGGGTGAACGAGGAACGGACGAGAGGCCGTGTCGGTTGACGACTCAGGTCTCGGCCCATTGTCGCAGCAGGTTGTGATAGATGCCGGTCAGTCGCACCAGCGCATCGTGGTCGCGCAGTTCGGCGGTGAGCTGGCGGATCGAGACGTCGAGTTCGAACAGCATGCGCCGCTGCGCGTCGTCGCGCACCATGCTCTGCATCCAGAAGAACGAGGCCACGCGCGCGCCGCGCGTCACCGGCAGCACGCGATGCAGGCTGGTGCCGGGATACAGCACCATGTGGCCGGCGGGCAGCTTCACCCGCTGCGTGCCGTAGGTGTCCTCGATCTCCAGTTCGCCGCCGTCGTATTCGTCCGGATCGGCGAGGAACAGCGTCGCCGACAGGTCGGTGCGCACGGGGTCGACGCCGCCGCGGCTGCGGTCGTAGCGCACCGCGTTGTCGACGTGCCAGCCGAAGGTCTGGCCGTCCGCGTAGCGGTTGAACAGCGGCGGATAGATCCGCTTCGGCAGCGCGGCGGCGAAGAACGTGCTGTTGCGCGACAGCGCCGCGAGGATGCGCTCGCCCAGCGCCTTCGCCACCGGCGAGGTTTCCGGCAACTGCGCGTTGTCCTTGGCCATCGCGGACTGGTGGCCGGCGGTGATGCGTCCGTCCGCCCAGTCGGCGGCGTCGAGCGCGGTGCGGAACTCGGCCACCTGCGCGGCGTCGAGCACGTCGGGAATGGCGAGCAGCATGGCGTGGTCCCCCGTGTCCGATCAGAAACGCCAGGTGGCCGTCAGCGTGGCGGAGCGGCCGTCGCCGGGCGTGGCCCAGCCGTTGCCGCCGGTCACCGTCGCGCCGGTGAAGGTGATGTTGTTGCGGATGCGCGTGTAGTACTCGGCGTCGAACAGGTTGTTGACGTTGAGCTGCAGGTCGAGGCGATCGTTGACGGCGTAGTTCACCATCGCGCGCTGCACCCAGTACGCATCGGTCCAGTACAGCTTGCGGCCGTCCAGCGTGTTGTTCTGCACCACGAAGCGGCCCTGGTAGGTCGCGCCGTAGCCGAACGTCCACTTGCCGGTGGCGTAGGTGGTCCAGAGGCTGCCCGAATGCTTCGGCGTGTTGGTCAGCGGATTGCCGGCGAAGGGATCGCGGTCGGTCGCGCTGTTGCCGCAGGCGGTGCTCGGGTTTTCCAGGCAGTGCGACGACACGCCGCGCACCACGGCGCTGTCGAGATACGTGTAGTTCGCGAACACCTGCCAGCCCGGCAGCAGCGTGCCGGCGATGCCCAGCACCGCGCCGTCGACGCGGGCGCGGCCGTCGAGCTGCTGCTCGCCCGCGGGATTGTCCGGATTGCCGGGATCGGCGACGCGGTAGTTGCGGCGCTCGTTGCGGAATACCGCGGCGGTGAGCGCGAGGTTGCGGTTCGGCAGTTCCCACTTGGTGCCGAGTTCGATGTTCACCGCGGTCTCGGCGCCGACGTCGCAGTTCGCGGTGCCGGTGGTGCTGGTCAGCGTGCAGCTGCCGTTGACCGACGCACGCGACGGCGTCTTGCTGTTCGCCCACGCCAGGTACACCGTGCCGGCCTCGACCGGCTTGAACACCAGGCCCGCGCGGTACGACAGCAGGTTCTCGTCATTGCGTGCCAGCGGCGCGACGCCCAGCAACTGGCCGCGGGTGGCGTTGTCGGTGGAGACGATCCACGTCTTCGTCGCGCCGCGGTTGCGGTCGTAGCGGGCGCCGAGGTTGAGCATCCAGCGATCGCCGAACTTCAGCGTGTCGAAGACGTAGGCCGCGACGGTGTCGAGGTCGCCTTCGCTCTTCGCGCGGCGGAAGGCGTTGAGCGGACCGCGCCAGACGTTGTCGGGGCGATGCAGGTCCATCGGCGGATAGCCGGTCGCGTTGTCGGGCACCGGGCTGCCGTCGGCGTTGAAGAACACGCCGTAGTTTTCCAGCGAGAACGATTCGGTCGAGAACGCCGCGCCCGCGACCAGCGCATGCCGCACGGCGCCGGTGGCGAAGCGCGCGGTGACGTCGGTCTGGCTGATCGCCAGCGTGTTGCGGGTGTCGCGCACGTAGCCGCGCGGGCCGCTGTCGGGCAGCCACGTGCCGGCCGGCTGGCGGCTCGTGCATGCAAGGTTCGTGTACGGGTCGGTGCCGTCGTCCAGGCACCAGTGGCCCTGCAGCGCGGTCACGTTCGACACCTGGTCCACGCGCTGCAGGCGGGCGAGGCTGCGCAGCGTCACCGCATCGCCGAAATCGCGCTCGAACACGCCGGTCAGCATGTCCACGTCGCTGGTCTGGCGCGAGACGTTGCGGTAACCGAAGTAGGTGCTCGGGTCGACGCCCGGCAGCGGGCCATCGTGGTAGCCGTTCAGTGCGAACGGCACGCCGTACTGCGGCACGTTGTCATCGTGCTGGTGCAGGTAGCTCACGGTCACGCGCGTGTCGGTGCCCAGCCCGAACGCGACCGACGGCGCGATGCCCCAGCGCCGGAAGCGCTCGACGTCGCGGCCCGGCACGTCGTTGCGGTGGTTCATCACGTTCAGGCGCAGCGCGGTGCCGTGGCCGAAGTCGTGGTTGACGTCGGCGGTCGCACGCGCATAGCCATCGGTGCCGACGCCGACCGCATAGGCCTGCGCATCGCCTTCCTGCGCCTGCTTGCTGACCAGGTTGATGTTGCCGCCGACCGAGCCCGCGCCCGACATCGTCGAGTTCGCGCCGTTCACCAGCTCGATCGATTCGAGGTTGAAAGTGTCGCTGCGGGTGTACTGCGCGCTGTCGCGGACGCCGTCGGTGGTGATGTCGCTGCTGGCGGTGTAGCCGCGCAGGGTGATGCTGTCGCCGTAGCCGCCGCCACCTTCGCCGGCGCCGAAGGTGATGCCGGGCAGGGTGCCCAGCACGTCGCGCAGGCCGAGCAGGTTCTGCTGCTCGATCACCGCACGGTCGACCACGGTGATGGTCTGCGGGGTGTCGTTCAGCGATTCGGTGTACTTGGGGGATTCGGCCTTGCGGACCGTGGCGCCGACCACTTCGATGGTGTCGATTTCGGAGACGCCGGCGGCGGCATCCGCGGCGGGTTCGGCCAGCGCGGGGCCGGCGGCGAGGGTCAGGGCGATGGCGAGCGGGGACAGTCGGGCGGGGGAGGGACGATCGTTCATGGGGAGGAATCGGTCGGCAGGTGCCCACGCAGGCCGCGGGCGAGGAAGAGTGTGAACGCATAGTAATGAGAATCATTATCAAATGGAAGGGGCGATCTCCAGAATCGACGACTTGCTCGACGGCTCGTTCGACGGCTTGGAGGCCGTCCGCGGGCGATCTACGATGCCCGGCCCCCTTCGGAAGACCCGCCCTTGTCCTGTCCCGCTCCCGCTCCCGCGACGCGTCCCGCTCCGGCCGCAAAGGCCGCGCCATGAGCCTCCTGCTGGTCCGCCACGGCCAGGCGAGCTTCGGCACCGACGACTACGACCGCCTGTCCGATCGCGGCTGGGACCAGTGCCGCCGCCTGGGCGACTGGCTGGTCCGCGGCGGGCACCGCTTCCGCACCGTCGTGGTCGGCGGCATGCGCCGGCACCAGCAGACCGCCGACGCCATCGCCGACGCCTTCCTTGCGCAGGGCACGCCGCTGCCGGAACCGGTGGTCGACGCGGGCTTCGCCGAGTTCGACCATCACGCCGTGTTCCAGGCGTATCTCGATCGTGATCCGCATGACCCGATCGCCGTCGCCAGCCGCAGCGGCGATCCGCGCGACGTCGGCGCGATGCTGTGCGCGGCGCTGCTGGCGTGGGCGCGCGACGAACTGCCCGGCGTGCCCGAGTCGTGGGCGGTCTTCGGCCAGCGCGTGCAGGCCGCGGGCGAGCGCCTGGAAGCGCTGGCGGGCGACGACGAGGCGCTGGTGCTGACCTCCGGCGGCGTGATCTCGCGGCTGGCGCAGCACGCGCTGGACGTGCCGATCGAGCGCGCGGTCGAGCTCAACCTGTCGCTGCGCAACAGCGCGCTGTCCGAATTCCACCCGCACGGCGGACGGCTGCGCATGGGTTCGTGGAACGCGCTGCCGCACCTGCACGGCGAACGCGCGCTGTGGACGTACTATTGAAGGCCCGTGCCGCGCTGCCGACGATGACGCCCGACGCCCCCGCCACGCTGTTTCCCTTTTCCGATCGCTCGCGCCGCCTGCAGGCCGAGGTCCGCCGCTTCCTCGACGAGAAGATCCTGCCGGCCGAAACCGCGCTGCAGGCGCACGTCGGCGATCCCGCGACGCGCTGGACGATCCCGCCGCTCATCGAAACCCTGAAGGACGAGGCCAAGGCGCAGGGCCTGTGGAACCTGTTCCTGCCGCCGCATGCGGCGCATGGCGACGCCTCGCACGGCGCCGGCCTGAGCAACCTCGACTACGCGCCGATCGCCGAGATCATGGGCCGCAGCCTGTTCGCGCCGGAAGTCTTCAACTGCAACGCGCCGGACACCGGCAACATGGAAGTGCTGCTGCAGTTCGCCACGCCCGAGCAGCAGGCGCCGTGGCTGCCGGGCCTGCTCGACGGCCGCATCCGTTCCGCGTTCGCGATGACCGAGCCCGCGGTCGCCAGTTCCGACGCCACCAACATCGCGCTGCCGATCGTGCGCGACGGCGACGAATTCGTCATCGACGGCCGCAAGTGGTGGACCACCGGCGCGGCCGATCCGCGCTGCAAGGTGCTGATCGTGATGGGCGTGACCGATCCCGACGCGCCGGTGCATCGTCGCCAGTCGATGGTGCTGGTGCCGATGGACACGCCCGGCGTGCGCGTGCTGCGCCCGCTGACCGTGTTCGGCTACGACGACGCGCCGCACGGCCACGTCGAGATCGAATTCACGCACGTGCGCGTGCCGGCGGCGAATCTGCTCGGCGCGTCCGGCAGCGGTTTCGAGATCGCGCAGGCGCGGCTCGGGCCGGGTCGCATCCACCACTGCATGCGCCTGATCGGTCTCGCCCAGCGCGCGCTGGAAGCGATGGTCGCGCGTGCCCGTACCCGCGAGGCGTTCGGTCGTCCGCTCGGTGGCCACGGCATGGCGCAGGAAGCGATCGCGCTGTCGCGCTGCGAGATCGAACAGGCGCGGCTGCTCACGCTGCAGGCCGCTGCCGCGCTCGACGCGCACGGCAACAAGGGCGCGAAGGACCTGATCGGCATGATCAAGATCGTCGCGCCGCGCATGGCCTGCGCGGTACTCGATCGCGCGATGCAGATCCACGGCGCGGGCGGGTTGTCGCAGGACCATTTCCTCGCCCAGGCCTACGCCGGCGCGCGCTCCCTGCGCCTGGCGGATGGACCGGACGAGGTGCACATCGCCGCGCTCGCGCGCGCCATGCTCAAGGGATGAGCCCATGACCCACCCGCTGGACCTGCCGGCCGACGCGCTGGCGATGTATCTCGAAGCGCACGTCGACGGTTTCCGCGGCCCGCTGGTCGCGACCAAGTTCAAGGGCGGGCAGTCGAATCCGACCTACCGCATCGACGCCGCCAGCGGCACGTACGTGCTGCGGCGCAAGCCGCCGGGCGTGCTGCTGCCGTCGGCGCACGCGGTCGATCGCGAATTCCGCGTGCTGCAGGCGCTGCACGGCGGCGCGGTGCCGGTCGCGACGCCGCTGCACCTGTGCGAGGACACGGCGGTCATCGGCTCGATGTTCTACCTGATGGCGCACGTCGACGGTCGCATCTTCTGGGACCCGTCGCTGCCGGAGTTCGAGCCCGCCGCGCGCGCCGCGCATTACGACGCGATCGTCGACACGCTGGCCGCGCTGCACGCGATCGATCCCGCTTCGGTCGGCCTCGCCGACTTCGGCAAACCGGGCAACTATTTCGAGCGCCAGCTGCGGCGCTGGACCGAGCAGTACCGCGCCAGCGAGACGCGCCCGATCGCGGCGATGGACGCCCTGATCGACGCATTGCCGCCGCGCTGTCCCGCCGACGACGGCACCGTCGCGCTGGTCCACGGCGACTTCCGCATCGACAATCTGATCTTTGCGCCCGATGCGCCGCGCGTCGCCGCGATTGTCGACTGGGAGCTGTCGACGCTGGGACATCCGCTCGCCGACCTCGGCTACTTCTGCATGGCGCTGCGATTGCCGCGCAATCCGGCGCTGCCGGGGTTGGCCGGGCTGAACCGCGCGGCGCTGGGCATTCCCGACGAAGCGGCGCTGCTCGCGCGCTACGCGGAACGCAGCGGTCGCGCGATTCCCGCCGACTGGCCGTTCGTGCTGGCCTTCAGCTTCTTCCGCCTGGCCGCGATCGCGCAGGGCGTGGCCAAGCGCGCCGAGCAGGGCAACGCGTCCAGCGAGCAGGCCGCGCAGGCCGGTCGCATGGTCGAGCTGCTGGCGACGCTGGGGCTCGAAGCCCTGGGGTGATCATTGCCGGCCTGCGCCGCGCTTTCCCGTGGGAGCGACGGAAGTCGCGACGGACTGCGGAAAGATTTTCTTCGATTCGTCGCGGCTTCCGTCGCTCCCACGAGAAGCGATTGCGGCTTGTTCGAGGATTTCGATCCAGAGCCAGCCCTTCGCAATGTCACTCGCGATCGTCGCGAGTCCAGACGCCGCCGTGTTCGATCTTCACCGGGAATTTCGCGACCGGGTCGTAGGCCGGTGCGCACAGGGCGCGGCCGTCGCGCAGGTCGAAGCGGGCGCCGTGCAGCACGCAGGTGATGCTGCCTTCGGCGACATCGACGTCGCCGGACGACAGTTCGAATGCGTCATGCGTGCATTTGTCTTCGACCGCGTACAACTCGCCGTCGAGGTTGACGACGAGGATTGGCGTGTCGTCCGCCCACACCGTGGCCTTTTCGCCCGGCAGCAACTGCGCCGTCGGGCACACGAACACCCAGTCGCTCATGCGGCGGTCTCCGTCAGCGGCTTCTCGAGAACTTCGAAGCGCAGGCCGGCGCGCTTCGGCACGCCGTAGCGCGGGTCGTCGTAGGGGAAAGGCTTGAACACGCCGGTGCGGACGTAGCCGCGGCGCGCGTAGTAGGCGACGAGTTCGTCGCGGCAATCGATCACGGTCATGCGCATGCGCTCGGCGCCGAGCGTCTCGCGCGCGACGCGTTCGGCTTCCGCCAGCAGCATGCGGCCGAGGCCGCTGCCCTGCAGGTCCGGACGAATCGAGAACATGCCGAACGCCGCCGTGCGCACGCCGTCGTCGGAAGGCACGATCGCGACGTGCGCACAGCCGATCGCGCGACCGTCGTCGCCGGCTTCCGACGCGAGCAGGATGAGGCTGTCGGGCGCGTCGAGGTCGGCGCGCAGCATGTCGGCGTCGATGCGCTGGCCGTCGAGCAGGTCGGCTTCGGTGGTCCAGCCCTGGCGGCTGGCGTCGCCGCGATAGGCCGCGGTGACCAGCGCGATCAGCACGGGAATGTCGCCGTGCGTGGCGAAACGGTAGACGGGTGTCATGAAGGTCGGAATCAGCCGAGCAGGCGACGGACCTTGCGGATCGCCTCGGCGAAGCGCTCGATCTCGTCGTGGGTGTTGTAGAACGCGAGCGAGGCGCGGCAGGTCGCGGGCACGCCGTAGAACTGCAGTAGCGGATGCGCGCAATGCTGGCCGCTGCGCACCGCGACGCCTTCGAGATCGAGCAGCGTCGCGAGGTCGTGCGCGTGCGCGCCTTCGACGAGGAAACTGATGACGGCCGCCTTCTCGGGCGCGGTGCCGAGGATGCGCAGGCCGTCGATCGCGGTCAGCGCCTCGGTGGCGTGCGCCAGCAGTTCGGTCTCACGCGCCTCGATCGCATCCATGCCGATCGCCGAGAGGTAATCGACGGCGACGCCGAGGCCGACGTGGCCGGCGATGTTCGGCGTGCCGGCCTCGAAGCGGTGCGGCGGATCGTTGAACACCGAGCCCTCGAAGCGCACTTCCCTGATCATTTCGCCGCCGCCGAGGAACGGCGGCATCTGCGCCAGCAGTTCGCGCCGCGCCCACAGCGCGCCGGTGCCGGTCGGGCCGCACATCTTGTGGCCGGTGAGTGCGTAGAAATCGCAGCCGAGCGCGGGCACGTCGACCGCGCGGTGCGGCACCGCCTGCGAGCCGTCGACCACGGTGACGATGCCGCGCTTGCGCGCTTCGCGGCAGATCTCGCGCACCGGGTTCACCGTGCCCAGCACGTTGCTGACGTGGGCGAGACCGAGCAGCTTCACCTCGCCGGTCATCGCCGCGAACAGTGCGTCGAGGTCGAGCGAGCCGTCGGGCAGGAGTTCGGCGACGCGGATCGTCGCGCCGGTGCGCGCGGCGACGAGCTGCCACGGCACGATGTTGGCGTGGTGCTCCATCCGCGTGAGCAGGATGACATCGCCGGCCTTCAGTTGTGGCAGTGCCCACGAGTACGCGACGAGATTGAGCGCGAACGTGGTGCCGCTGCACAGCACCAGGTCGTCGCGATGCACCTTGAGGAAGCCGGCGAGCTTCGCCCGCGCGCCTTCGTAGGCTTCGGTGGCTTCGGTGCCCAGCGCGTGCACGGCGCGGCTGACGTTCGCATTGTGGCGACGGTAGAAGTCGTCGACGGCGTCGATCACCGCCGCCGGCTTCTGGCCGGTGTTGGCCGAGTCGAGGTAGATCAGCGGCTTGCCGTGGACGTCGCGCTGCAGCAGCGGGAAGTCGGTGCGGATCGCGGTCCAGTCGGGCGTCGTCGTCATGCCGCAGCGCTCCCGAGGCGGGCCAGCGCGGCGTCGAGTGTGGCTTCCATCGACGCGCGCAGCGCGGCATCGTCGATGCGAGACAGCGTCTCGCGGCAGAACGCGGCGGTGAGCAGCGCGCGCGCTTCCGCTTCGGGGATACCGCGCGAGCGCAGGTAGAACAGCGCAGTCGGATCGAGCTGGCCGACGGTCGCGCCATGCGCGGCCTTCACTTCGTCGGCGTGGATGACCAGCACCGGCTGGGTGTCGATCTCGGCATTCGCCGACAGCAACAGGTTGCGGTTGGACAGGTCGGCGTCGCTGCCGTCGGCCCCCGCGCGGATGGTGATGCCGCCGTGGAAGACCGCGCGCCCGCGATCCGCGCCGAGGCCGCGCCAGCGCAGCGCACAAGTCGTGTCGGGCGCGATGTGTTCGATGCCCAGGCGCGTGTCGAGATGGCGCTTGCCGTCGGCCAGCAGCACGCCGTCGGCGGCGAGGCGCGCGCCGAGGCCTTCGAGGCGCACGTTGAGTTCGTGCCGCGACAGCGCGGCGCCGAGTTCGAGATCGAGGCGGACGTAGTCCGCGTCGCGCGCGAGCACGGCGTCGGTGCGCGCGAACACGCTGGCGCTGGCGTCCTCGTGCTGCACGCGCACGTGCTCGCAGCGGCTGCGCTGGCCGAGGTGCAGGTGCAGGACGTGGTTCGAGAGCCCCTTGTGCGCGCCGAGCGCCAAGTGATGTTCGACCAGCACGAGATGGCTGTCGTTGCGCAGGTCGACGAAATGGCGCAGGTGCGCCGCCGTGTCCGGTGCGCGCCCGCTGGACACGAACACCAGGTGCAGCGGAAAGGCGCCCGCGGTTTCGCGATCGAGGCGGATCACCGCGCCTTCTTCCGCAAGCGCGGCGTTGAGGGCGGCGAAGACTTCGTCCGCACCGGCGTAGCGGTAGCCGAGGAAGTTCGCGTCGCGCGGTTCCTGGGTGCGCAGCACCTCGGAGAGCGGTTCGACGGCGATGCCGGGCATGACGATCGCCGAGACGCCGCTGCGGGCCGCATCGTGGCGGCCGTCGACGAACACCAGCCGCGGGAACGGGATGGCGGCGAGCGTCGCGTCGAGCCGGGCGCCATCGACCGGCGCATCGCTCGCCGGCGCGAACGCGCGGCGCTCCAGCGCACGCAGCGACGTGTATTTCCAGGCCTCGCTGCGCGGGCCGGGCAGGCCGTCGTGTAGTGCGGCCTCGAGCGCCGCGCGCCGGGACGGGCCCAGCGCCGCGGCCTCGGGCTGCGCGAGGCCGTCGAACGCGGCCGCGAACGAATCGAGCAGCGCGCTCATCGGGCGGCCTGCTCCGGGGCGACGCGATCCTTCAGCCAGGCGTAGCCGTGCGCTTCGAGTTCCAGCGCGAGTTCCGGGCCGCCGGTCTGCACGATCCGGCCGTCGGCGAGCACGTGCACCACATCCGGCTTGATGTAGTCGAGCAGGCGCTGGTAATGCGTGATGACGATGAACGCACGATCCGGGCTGCGCAGTGCGTTCACGCCGTCGGCGACGGCCTTCAGCGCGTCGATGTCGAGGCCGGAGTCGGTCTCGTCGAGGATCGCCAGCTTCGGCTCCAGCACCGCGAGCTGGAAGATCTCGTTGCGCTTCTTCTCGCCGCCGCTGAAGCCTTCGTTGACGCCGCGATGCAGCAGTTCGTCCTTCAGGTGCAGGATCGCCAGCTTCTCGCGCACCAGGCGCAGGAACTGCATCGAATCCAGCTCGGCCTCGCCGCGCGCGCGGCGCTGCGCGTTCAGCGCACTGCGCAGGAAGTAGGTGTTGTTCACGCCCGGGATCTCGACCGGATACTGGAACGCGAGGAACACGCCCGCGGCGGCGCGCGCCTCGGGTTCGAGCGAGAGCAGGTCGTTGCCCTCGAACGTCACGCCGCCGGCGGTGATTTCGTAGCCCTCGCGGCCGGCCAGCACGTTGCCGAGCGTGGACTTGCCGGCGCCGTTGGGACCCATGATCGCGTGGACCTCGCCGGGCTTCACGTCGAGCGTGAGGCCCTTGAGGATGTCCTTGCCGGCGACGCGGGCGTGGAGGTCGGTGATGGTCAGCATGCGGGGATCTTCGGAAGTGGGTGTCGCGCCGGTGGAGGCGATTCGATCGAAAGGAAGGTCACGGTGCGGTGTGCGGACGCCAGCGCAGCAGGCCCCAGCCGGCCACCGCGACCCAGACGCCCTCCAGCACCACGAAGGGCATGAAGTGCACCAGCCATGCGGACCAGCCGCAGAGCGCCGCGCCGACCATGTTCATGGCCAGGAAGGGGCGGGAATGTTCGGACAGCAGCCGGCGCTGGTTGAGCACGAAGCCGACCAGCAGGATGCTCACGCCGAGGGTGCCGATCACGTCGCTGGCGGTCATGCGCGCCCCCCGGCGGCGAGCGCGTGCAGTGCGGCCATCGCGTCGTCACGCTGCGTCCACGGCACGAACAGGTGGTCGTGGTAGTAGGCCGAGACGACGTTGCAGGGAATGCCCGCGTCGGCGAGCGCGGCCGAAATGGCGGCCATCATGCCGACGGCGTCGAGGCTGGAGTGGATGCGCAACGTGATCTGCGCCCACGGCGGCGCGTCGTCGCGTTCGCCGTCGTCGTTGTCGACAACGGGGACGATCACCGTCGTGCCTTCGTCCTCGCGGAACAGCAGCAGCGCGTCCGCGGGCACCGGTGCATCGTGGGCCTGCGTGCGGATCGCGCGCGGCTGCGGCGCCAGCGCGGGCGCGAGGCCGGCCAGCAGGCGTGCCAGATCGGTTTCGCCGACGATCGCGCTCATCCCACCGAACCTTCCAGCGAGACTTCCAGCAGTTTCTTCGCTTCCACCGCGAATTCCATCGGCAGTTCGCGGAAGACCGAGCGGCAGAAGCCGTCGACGATCATCGACACCGCGTCTTCCTCGGAAATGCCGCGGCTGCGGCAGTAGAACAGCTGGTCGTCGCTGATCTTCGAGGTGGTCGCCTCGTGCTCGACGGTCGCACCGGGGTTCTTCACCTCGATGTACGGGAACGTGTGCGCGCCGCAGTGCTTGCCGATCAGCAGGCTGTCGCACTGGGTGTGGTTGCGCGCGCCGTCGGCGCCGCGCTCCACCTTCACCAGGCCGCGGTAGCTGTTCTGGCCGCGGCCGGCGCTGATGCCCTTGCTGACGATCTTCGACTTCGTGCGCTTGCCGACGTGGATCATCTTGGTGCCGGTGTCGGCCTGCTGCCGGTGGTGCGTGAGCGCGACGGAATGGAACTCGCCCGTCGAATCGTCGCCCAGCAGCACGCAGGACGGGTATTTCCAGGTGATCGCCGAACCGGTCTCGACCTGCGTCCAGCTGATCTTGCTGCGCGCGCCGCGGCATTCGCCGCGCTTGGTCACGAAGTTGTAGATGCCGCCAATTCCATTTTCGTCGCCGGGGTACCAGTTCTGCACCGTTGAGTACTTGATCTCGGCGTCGTCCAGCACGACCAGCTCGACCACGGCCGCGTGCAGCTGGTTCTCGTCGCGCTGCGGCGCGGTGCAGCCTTCGAGGTAACTGACGTAGGCGCCTGCCTCGCACACGATCAGCGTGCGCTCGAACTGGCCGGTGTTCATCGCGTTGATGCGGAAGTAGGTGCTCAGTTCCATCGGGCAGCGCACGCCCTTCGGGATGAACACAAAGCTGCCGTCGGAGAACACCGCGGCGTTCAGCGCGGCGAAATAGTTGTCGCCGACCGGCACCACGCTGCCGAGATACTGCCGGACGAGGTCGGGATGCTCCTTGATGGCTTCCGACATCGAGCAGAACACGATGCCTTTCTCGGCCAGTTCCTTGCGGAAGGTCGTTCCGACGCTGACCGAGTCGAACACCGCGTCCACCGCGACGCCGGCCAGCTTCGCGCGTTCGTGCAGCGGCACGCCGAGCTTGTCGTAGGTGTCCAGCAGTTCCTGCGGCACTTCGTCCAGCGACTTGTACTTCGGACCCTTCGGCGCGGCGTAGTAGCTGATCGACTGGAAGTCGATCGGCGCGATCTCCAGCTTCGCCCAGTGCGGCGGCGTCATCGTCAGCCAGTGGCGATAGGCGGCGAGCCGCCACTCGGTCATCCACTCCGGCTCTTCCTTCTTCGCCGAGAGGAAGCGGACCACGTCCTCGTCCAGCCCCGGCGGCAGGGTGTCGGTCTCGATGTCGGTGACGAAGCCGGCGGCGTAGCGGCGGCCGAGCTGTTCGAGGATCTCGGCGTTCTGCGGCGCCGGCGTGTCGTGGGTGTCGATGGCGGTCATGGCGATCCTCAGCCGGCGGTGAGGGCGAGGGGAATGGCGCGGCCCGGGGCGAGGCCGCCTTCGGGCGCGGGCGGCAGGGCCATCTCGGCCAGGCTGACCCGGCGGAGGGCGTCGGCCACCACGTCGTTGATGCGGCGCCAGTTGGCGCGCGCGCCGCAGGAATGGGCGATGCCGCACTGGCCTTCGTGGCCGCTGCACTCGGTCATCGCCAGCGGGCCTTCCATCGCCTCGACGATCTCGACCAGCGTGATCTCGGTGGCCGGCCGTGCCAGCCGGTAGCCGCCGGCCACGCCGCGGAAGGCGCGGACCAGACCGGCCTGGGCCAGCGGCTTCAGCACCTTGGCGACGGTCGGCGGCTCCAGCCCGGCGCGTTCGGCCAGCCCGGCGGCACTGAGCACCGCCCCGGTCTCGGCGGCGAGCACGGTCAGCACCACGGTGGCGTAGTCGGTGAGCTTGGTGACGCGAAGCATGGGAAGTGCCGGACGGCGGCGACGGACGGAAAAGAGGACCGAAATTGTACGCTTTCGACCCCGGCGGCTCAAATCTTCCTGAACGGTGTCGGTGTCGTTCCGGGACATGCGGGTGACGGCTGTCATCCGCGATCGCTGACGCCCGTGCGTGGTCCGGTCGGCGCCGCTGCGGAGAATGGGCCGCGTCCACTCCCGGACGCAGGAGCCCGCCATGCACACCCGCACCGCCACGCCGTCCCCGATCGAAACCGCGCTGCACGCCGCCGTCGGCCAGCTCGTCGAGCGCGCGACCGCCGCGCCGGCCGCATCCGCCGACGCCGGCCGCACGCCGTGGCTGCGTTGGCTGATCGCGCTGGGCGCGGTCTTCCTCGCCTGGAAGGCCTGGCGCGGGCTGCGGTCGCTGTTCTGGACCGCATTCGGGCTGGGCATGGCACTGTTCTGGAGCGGCGCGTGGCACCGGATCTTCTGAGACCCGATGCCGCGACTGACGCGCCCGCGCCGGGCGGATCGGCCATAATCGACGACTCCGCCCGTCGTCCCCGGATCCGCGTCCATGCCGAAGAAGAAGATCGTCGCCCGCCTGTCCCCCATCCACGGCAACGGCGTGTTCGCCGACGAGGCGATCCGCAAGGGCGACCGCATCGTCCGCTACAAGGGCAAGGTGCGCAGCCATGCCGAGGTCGACGAGCTCTACGGCGAGCAGCAGGAGAACGGCCACACCTTCCTGTTCACGCTCAACGACGACTACGTGATCGACGCCAACGAGGACGGCAACATCGCGCGCTGGATCAACCACAGCTGCGCGCCGAACTGCGAGGCGGTGCAGGAAGAGAACGCCAAGGGCAAGACGCACAAGGACAAGGTCTTCATCGAGGCGATCCGCGACATCGCGCCGGGCGAGGAACTGACCTACAACTACGGCATCGTGCTGGACGAGCCGCACACCGCGAAGCTCAA
Source organism: Lysobacter sp. DMC97 (assembly GCF_056313745.1). NCBI lineage: Bacteria > Pseudomonadati > Pseudomonadota > Gammaproteobacteria > Lysobacterales > Lysobacteraceae > Lysobacter > Lysobacter sp. DMC97. Next base: position 141,116 of record NZ_JBQUZR010000007.1, read on the forward strand.
GAAACTGTGGGGCTGCCGCTGCGGTTCGAAGCAGTGCACCGGCACGATGCTCCAGCCCAAGCGCGGCCGCGGCAAGGACTGACGCCGTACCGGCGCCGCGTCTCTCCGGCGCGCGGCGCACGGCCTCCCGACGGCCTTCCCGCCAAGGTCGGCAAACCCGCCGGTGACGGCGGATGCGCCGCGGCATGACCAAAGACAGTCGTCGATCGCCCGCGGATCGCGCAGGATGCGCGCACTTCAACGCGGGAGAGCCCCGATGCGCGTCTGGCTGCTGCTCGCGGTCCTGTGCCTGCCCCTGCCGGTCTTCGCCGTCGACATCGACGGCCGCATCGACGACGGCGAATGGGCCGCCGCGAAGCACATCGATGATTTCCGCCTGACCCAGCCGCTGAGCCGCGCGCCCAGTCCGTATCCCACCGAGGCCTGGGTGCTGTCGACGCCGGACGGGCTCGCGATCGCGTTCCGCAACCATCAGTCCGCCGACGTGCCGCGCACGCGCCAGCGTTTCCAGCGCGACAACAACGGCAACGTCGACCGCGTGAACGTCTACGTCGACTTCGACGGCGACGGTCGCACCGGCTACAACTTCATGCTGGCGATGTCCGACAGCATCGGCGACACCACCATCGCCAACGAAAACCAGTTCAACGCCGACTGGGACGGCGCCTGGCGGCACGCGGTGTCCGAGGACGCCGAAGGCTGGAGCGCCGAGTTGCTGATCCCGTGGCACATCGCGCCGATGCGCGAAACGCCCGGCGACACGCGCACGATCGGGCTGTCGCTGGACCGCGTGATCGGCGACACCGGCCAGCGCATGTCGTGGCCGGCGATCACCTTCAACGAGCAGCGTTTCCTCGGCGCGCTGGAAAAGATCGACGTGCCGCGTTACGACCAGTCGCTGCTGGTGGTCACGCCGTACGTCGCCGGCCTGCAGGACCTCGTGCACGGTGGCGCCGACGTCGATGCCGGCGCCGACGTGTTCTGGAAGCCGAACGGCCGCTTCCAGCTCAGCGCCACGCTCAATCCGGATTTCGGCCAGGTCGAGAGCGACAGCATCGTCGTCAACTTCAGCGCGATCGAGACCTTCTTCGGCGACAAGCGGCCGTTCTTCACCGAGAACCAGAGCTACTTCGAGATCCCGTTCGGCTCGCTCGGCAATGCGCAGCAGCTGATCTACACGCGCCGCGTCGGCGCGGCGTCCGACGACGGCACCGGCTCCGGCGACGTGGCCGCGGCGGTCAAGATCAACGGCAGCGCCGGCGGCTTCGGCTACGGCGTGTTCGCCGCGAGCGAGCACGGCGAGGTCGGCCGCGATTTCTACGCGCTGCGCGCCACCCGCGACTTCGCGGGGCAGGGCATCGGCGCGACGCTGACGCGGGTCGAGCGTCCGTTCCTCGATCGCGAGGCGACGGTCGCCGCGCTCGATCACCGCTGGTCGCCGACGCCGGCCTGGAACGTGCGCACGACGCTGGTAGGTTCCGACGTCGTGCAGTCTGGTGAACACACACGCGACACCGGCGGACAACTGCGCATCGACCACCAGATCGATCCGGTCTGGCGCCAGCAACTGTTCCTGCTGCACACCGGCGGCGACCTGCAGCTCAACGATTTCGGCTTCCTCGACCGCAACAATTTCAATTACGCGCGCTACGAACTCTCGCGCCGCATCACCGACCTGCCCGAGACCTCGCCGTATGCCTCGCACCTGTGGCGCTACGCGGTGTCGCGGCGCCAGAACGACGACGGCGTGAAGATCGCCGATGCCTTCGCGTTCAATCGCCAGAGCGAGCGCCGCGACGGCGGCAGCCAGTTCTTCGAAGTGGCCGGCTGGTCCGCAGGGCACGACGATCTGATCACCCGCGGCCACGGTGTCGTCGACCTGCCGGCGCGGCTGTACGCCTTCGCCGAGCGCGCGTTCCCGAAGAAGCGCCACTGGGCGTTCTACGGCAACGTGAATTTCGACTCGCAGGGGCTCGAAGGCGTGCACGGCGGCAGCTGGACGGCGTACATGGAACCGTCGTACGCGGTGAACGACGACCTGAGTTTCTTCGGCGGCCTGCAGTTGCAGCGCAACGCCGATTGGCTGCTGTGGCGCGGCGACGATCGCTTGGGCACCTTCGCCTCGCGGCAGGCGCTGCTCAGCGCCGGCACGGTCTGGCTGATCGGTGGCAAGCAGGAACTGCGGGTGCGGCTCGAAGCGCTGGGCCTGGACGCGCAGGCCCGGCAGGCGTGGCGGGTGGCGGCCGACGGCCGGCCCGTGCGCAGCGCCGATCCGCTCGACGATTTCGCGCTGCGCAACCTCGGGTTCCAGGTGCGCTACCGCTACGAATTCGCGCCGCTGTCGTACCTGTACGTGGCCTACGTGCGCGGCGGCTCGCGGTTCGGCGCGGGTGAGGGCCCGTACAGTGCGGGCGAGGAACTGGCGAGCGCCTTCGATCTGCGCGACAGCGAGCAGTTGCTGGTGAAGCTGTCCTACCGGTTCGAACTCTGAATGCGGTTGCAGCGGGTGGTCGCGCTCAGCGATCGAGCTTGATCACGATCCGGCCGTCCTGCACCAGCGTGCCGGCGATGCGGCGCTCGCCCAGTTGTGCTTTCAGGTCGGGATCGACCCGGTACACCGGTTCGCTGCGGGCGTAGTCGCGCAGCCAGCTGTTGATGAATTCGCGTCCCGTCGCATTCATGCGGTTGCCCAGCACCGGCAACTCGGCCGATTCCAGTTCCGGTTCGTCGAGATACAGCGCGCTTGCCCGGGTGTCGTAGCGCAGGCCGCTGGTCACGGCGAAGTGGCCGGCGGGGCTGTCCCCGTCCAGGCCGAGGCCGTCGATGCCGACGTCGAAATCCAGATGCAGCCGGGTGTCGGCTTTCGGGATCGCGACGCGGGGGTTCATCACGCGGAGCGTGGCGAGACCGCCGAGTTGCGGATAGTCGCGCGGATACTGGCGATCGAGATAGGTCTGCAACTGCGCGGCGGAGAGGGCGACCTGGTTGCCGAGCAGCGCCTGGGCGGTATCGAGCGCCGCGCAACCGGACAGGGCGGCGGCCAGGGCGACGACGGCGGAGCGCAGGAGGAAGCGACGGCGCGAAACGGGCATGGGTGGTCTCCGGACAGATCGGCGCAGCATCGTCACGTCCCGGTGAATGCGAGGTGATCGCGCGGGTCGATCCCCGGCGATGATCGCGTGCTCCGCTCAGCCGCGGCCGAGCATGGCCTTGCGTTCGGGGGTGTAGTGCCACCAGGGGCGGGCCGGCGCGCCGCGCATGAAATCCACGCTGGCAAGGAAGACGTCGATGACGCAGGGATCGTGGCGCACGCCGTCGATGTCGCACAGTCGGCGGTAAAGCGCGAAGGCGTCGCAACCGGCCAGTTCCGCCGGCGCACGCAGCCCGAGTCGGGCGAAGTCGTCCGCGGTGGCCGGGCCGACATTCGGAATGTCGGTGAAGCGGCGGACCTCGTCGGCGCTGCGGGCCTTGGCCACGGCGATCATTCCCGGCATGCGCTTCAGGCGCGGAAGCGACGAAGGAGGATCATCGTGGATACCGATGAAACCGGCATCCACGAGCAAAGCCGGATTCCGGCAGGAGATCCGGCCCTTCCTTCGTGCGTTGCCGCGGGCGAACCCGCGGCGTCGGACACGGCGGCGATCAGGCCGTGGCGGCGTCCTTGAGCTTCTTCATCGGACGCACCTTGACCTTGACCGTGGCCGGCTTGGCGGCGAAGACGGTTTCCTGGCCGGTGAAGGGGTTGATGCCCTTGCGCTTGGGCTTGGCCGCGACGCTGACGGCGGTGATCTTCAGCACGCCCGGGAGCACGAACTGGCCGGCACCCTTCTTGCCGATGGAGGCGTGGATGGCGGCCTCGAGCGCAGCCATCACGGCGCGGACGTCCTTCGCGGCGACTTCGGTCGCACCGGCGATGTGGGCGACCAGCGCGGACTTGCTCATCACGTCCTTGATCGGCTTGGCGGCGGCAGGTTTGGCCGCAGTCTTCTTGGCAGGGGACTTCTTTTTGGTTGCCATGAGAATTCGTTTTCCTCGTCGGATGGTTGATCAGTCTTCGGGCCGGTGGACCGGCATGCGCACTGTAGGCCAAGGGCTGGGCGTCGCCAAGCCCTTTTTCGCTTTTTTCACGTGTTTTCAGGGCTCTTGCGAGCGGCAGGTGCGTTTCGGCCGGTCGCGGCGGGGGGTTTCCTCGTTGATGCGTGAAATCCCGCGAAAAACGCGATTCCCTGCGTGGACGGGACACGTCCGCGCTGGTCACTGGCCGTTGGCGAGCACGTTCGCGGCGGCGCCGACGATGAGCGGGTCGGCGGACCGGGCGACCCGCGGGTCCTTCCCCGGATAGGGCAGGGTGCTGAGGAAGTGGCGCATGCAGTCCAGACGCGCCCGCTTCTTGTCGTCGGACTTGATCACCACCCAGGGCGCGTCCGCGGTGTCGGTGTGGAAGAACATCGCGGTCTTCGCCTCGGTGTATTCCGGCCACTTGTCCAGCGACTGCAGGTCGATCGGCGACAGCTTCCAGTGCTTGAGCGGATCGTTGCGCCGCGACTTGAAGCGCCGCAGTTGCTCCTCGCGGCTGACCGAGAACCAGAACTTGTACAGGCGCACGCCGCTGCGCACCAGCATGCGCTCGACCTCTGGCGCCTCGCGCAGGAATTCCAGGTATTCCGCGGGCGAGCAGAAGCCCATCACGCGTTCGACGCCGGCGCGGTTGTACCAGCTGCGGTCGAAGAGCACGAGCTCGCCGGTGGTCGGCAGGTGCTCGATGTAGCGCTGGAAATACCACTGGCCGCGTTCCTGGTCGTTGGGCTTTTCCAGGGCGACGACGCGCGCGCCGCGCGGATTGAGGTGTTCGGTGAAGCGCTTGATCGTGCCGCCCTTGCCCGCGGCGTCGCGTCCCTCGAACAGGATGACGATGCGCTGGCCGGTGTCCTTCACCCAGCTCTGCACCTTGAGCAGTTCGATCTGGAGCTTCTTCTTCTCCGCCTCGTAGTCGCGGCGGCGCATGCGGGTGCGGTAGGGATAGTCGGCCGGCAGCGGTGCGCTGGCGCTGTCCTCGTCGCTGAGCGGGACCGCGGCCATGCGCAGGGCGGCCTCGGGTGACAGCCCGGGTTCCAGCGCAGGCGCGGGGTCGAGTGGAGGTCCGGACAGGTCGGCGCCGACCGGCGGTGGTGTCGGGTCCGCGGCCGGTGACGGGGCCGGCTCGGTCGTTGCGGCGGCGACTGCGGCCGTGGTCGCGAGCGCGCGGCCACGGGGCGAGGAGGCGGAACGCGGGGTGGACGTGCTCTTGCGCGGACGCGATGCGGTCATGAAGGGCTCCTGGCGATCGATGGGGCGGCCGCGACGCTCATCGCGGCCATCCGTCCATCGTCCGCCGGGTGTCCCCCGTGCGCTTGCCTCCGGTCAACTTTCGGCACGGCATCCTGGGCCACTGTCCGGCCCCGGGCTGAGCCGCCGATGTCCGGTTCAGGCGGCCTCGTAGGCGCCGTAACCGCGCAGGCGGCGGTAGCGACGATCCAGCAGGTCGTCGACCGGCACCGCTTCCAGCGCGTCCAGCTCGTTCAGCAGCACGGCCTTGAGGCGCTTGGCCATCTGCACCGGGTTGCGGTGCGCGCCGCCGATAGGCTCGCGCACGACCTTGTCGATCAGGCCCAGCGACTTCAGCCGCGGCGCGGTGATCGCCATGGCTTCGGCGGCCTCCTGCTTGCGGTCGGCGGTCTTCCACAGGATCGAGGCGCAGCCTTCGGGCGAGATCACCGAATAGGTACTGTATTCCAGCATCACCGTGCGATCGCCGACGCCGATCGCCAGCGCGCCGCCGGAGCCGCCTTCGCCGATCACGGTGCAGACGATCGGCACCTTCAGTTCGGCCATCTCCATCAGGTTGCGCGCGATGGCCTCGGACTGGCCGCGCTCCTCGGCATCGATGCCCGGCCAGGCGCCGGCGGTGTCGATGAAGGTGAGGATGGGCAGGCGGAAGCGTTCGGCCATCTTCATCAGCCGCAGCGCCTTGCGGTAGCCCTCGGGACGCGGCATGCCGAAGTTGCGGCGGACCTTGCCCTTGGTGTCGCGGCCTTTCTCGTGGCCGATCACCATCAGGCTGCGGCCGTCGATGCGGGCCAGGCCGCCGACGATGGCGCAGTCGTTGGCGAAGGCGCGGTCGCCGGCGAGTTCCTGGAACTGGTCGCACATCACCCGCAGGTAGTCGAGCGTGTACGGCCGTGCAGGGTGGCGCGCGAGCTGCGAGACCTGCCAGGCGCTGAGGTCGCGGAAGATCTGGGCGGTGCGCAGGCGCAGCTTGTTTTCCAGCGCGCGCACTTCGGCATCGATGTTCACCGCGGGGCCGGTGCTGGCCTGACGCAGTTCGCGGATGCGACCTTCCAGGTCCGCGATCGGCTGTTCGAAATCGAGGTAGTTCGGGTTCATGCGAGGGGAGCGTTCCGTGGCCCGGGAACCGGCAGTCTAGCCGAGGAATCCCGGGAATCGCCGTACCGCGGGGAATTTGCCCGGGACCGCGTCACTGCGCCCAGGGCTTGCCCATGGCGACCTTGACCGTCCGCACCCCTGGCAGGGCGCGGAGGGCGCTGGGCAGCTCGGCCTCGACCCGGACCGACTGGGTGCCGTTGATGTCCAGGGTGCCCGCGGCCCCCTGCGGCAGCAGCAGGTCCATCCGCAGCGGGGTCTTGCCTGGGCGATGGCGGGCCAGCAGGTCCTCGACCGACCGCAGCAGCCCCGGGGTGCGCAGGTCCAGCCGCAGCGACAGCCGCTGGGCGTGCTGGGCGCAGATCGCGTGGTAGTCCCAGCAGCGCCGCGCGCGCAGGGAGAAGCCGCCGCTGAACTCGTCCTCGCGCAGGCCGCCCTCGACGATCAGGATGCGGTCGCGGGTCAGCAGCGTCTGGTTCTCGAAGAAGGCTTCCGCGAAGAACGCGCATTCCAGCCGGCCGCGCCCGTCCTCAATCTGCACGAACGCCTGCGAATCGCCGCGCTTGCGCATCGCCACCACTTGGCCGGCGACGATCGCCGTGGCCTCGGCGCGCCAGCTGCGGCCGCCGCCGTCCTCGCCGCCACCGCCGCGGCCGCGCGCGCTCTGGGCGCTGTCCCACAGGGCGTCGAGCCGGCCGAGGTCGGTGCCGACCAGCGCCGCGACCTCGTCGCGATACGGGTCCATCGGGTGGCCGCTGAGGTAGTGGCCCAGCGTCTCGCGTTCGCCCTGCAGCTTCTGCGACAGCGGCCATTCGGCGCAGGTCGGCAGGTCGATGGCGATGTCCGGCGCGCCGGCCGCGTTGCCGAACATGTCGACCATGCCGGCGTTGCGGTTCTTCGTGATCTGGTCGGTCGCCTTCAGCACTTCGGGCAGCTGCAGCATCAGCGAGGCGCGCGTTGGCGCCAGTCCGTCCAGCGCGCCGGCGTGGATCAGCGCTTCCAGCGTGCGCCGGTTGAGCTTGGTCGAATCCACGCGCTTGCAGAAGTCGAGCAGGTCGGCGTACGGGCCGTTGGCGCGGCGCTCGTCGGCGATCGCCTCGCAGGCGCCGCGGCCGACGCCCTTCACCGCGCCCAGGCCGTAGCGGATCGAGCCGTCTTCCTTCGCCTCGAACATGTAGGCGGAGGCATTGACGTCCGGCATGCGCACGTCGATGCCCAGCGCGCGGGTCTCGTCCAGGAACATCACCACCTTGTCGGTGTTGTCCATGTCCGAGGACATCACCGCGGCCATGAACTCGGCCGGGTAGTGCACCTTCAGCCACGCGGTCTGGTAGGCGACGAGCGCGTACGCCGCGGAGTGCGACTTGTTGAAGCCGTACTCCGCGAATTTCTCCATCAGGTCGAAGATCTGCGTCGCGGTCTTCGGGTCGACGCCGCGTTCGGCCGAACCGGCCTCGAACTTGGCGCGCTCCTTCGCCATCTCCTCGGGCTTCTTCTTGCCCATCGCGCGACGCAGCAGGTCGGCGCCGCCCAGCGAATAGCCGGCCAGGACCTGGGCGATCTGCATCACCTGTTCCTGGTACACGATCACGCCGTAGGTCGGCTTCAGCACCGGCTCCAGCGCCGGGTGCGGATACGTCACCTCGGTGCGGCCGTGCTTGCGATCGACCCATTCGCGATCCATCCCCGAGCCCAGCGGGCCGGGGCGGAACAGCGCGGCGAGCGCGATGATGTCTTCGAACGTGTCCGGCTGCGCGCGCTTGAGCAACTCGCGCATGCCGCGGGATTCGAACTGGAACACCGCGACCGTGTCGCCGCGCGCGAACAGCTGGTAACTCGGCTTGTCGTCCAGCGGCAGCGCGCCGATGTCCAGCGGCGGCTGGCCTTCGCGCGCGCGGCGGACGTTGATCGCCTTCACCGCCCAGTCGATGATCGTCAGCGTGCGCAGGCCGAGGAAGTCGAACTTCACCAGGCCCACCGCTTCGACGTCGTCCTTGTCGAACTGCGTGACCGGGTTGCGGCCGCGGCCGTTGCCGTCGTGTTCGGCGAACAGCGGGCAGAAGTCCGACAGCGGCTGCGGCGCGATCACCACGCCGCCGGCGTGCTTGCCGGCGTTGCGGGTGAGGTCTTCCAGCTGCAGCGCGAGGTCGATCAGGTCGCGGACGTCGTCCTCGCTGTTGTAGCGCTCGATGATCTCGCCGATCGCGCGGTCCGGATCCTGCTGCGCGCGCTTGCTGCGGCCCAGCACGTCCTCCAGCGACAGCGGGTCGGCCGGCTGCAGCGGGATGAGCTTCGAGATGCCGTCGACGAAGCCGTACGGCAGGCCCAGCACGCGGCCGGCGTCGCGCACCACCGCCTTCGCCGACATCGTGCCGTAGGTGATGATCTGGCTGACGCGGTCGCGGCCGTACTTCGCGGCGACGTAGTCGATCACCTCGTCGCGGCGGTCCATGCAGAAGTCGATGTCGAAGTCGGGCATCGACACGCGTTCGGGGTTGAGGAAGCGCTCGAACAGCAGGTCGTACGGCAGCGGGTCGAGATCGGTGATGCCCAGCGCCCACGCCACCAGCGAACCCGCGCCCGAACCGCGGCCCGGCCCGACCGGGATGCCGTTCTGCTTGCCCCAGTTGATGAAGTCCGCGACGATCAGGAAGTAGCCGGGGAAGCCCATCTTCACGATCACGTCCAGCTCGATGTCGAGCCGCGATTCGTAGCTGGCGCGGTCGTGCCCCGGCGCCAGCGGGTACTTCTCCAGCCGCGCTTTCAGGCCGTCGTGCGCTTCCTTGCGGATCCAGCTGTCGAGCGTGTGGTCGTCGGGCACCGGGAAGGCGGGCAGGTAGTACTTGCCCAGCGACAGTTCCAGGTTGCAGCGCATCGCCAGATCGACCGCGTTGTCGATCGCGTCCGGCGCGTCGGCGGCGAACAGCGCCGCCATCTCCTCGTTGGTCTTGAGGTACTGCTGCGCGGTGTACTCGCGCGGCCGCTTGGGATCGTCCAGCACGCGGCCGGTGGCGATGCACACCCGCGCCTCGTGCGCCTCGAAGCCGTCGGCATCGAGGAAGCGCACCTCGTTGCTGGCGACCACCGGGATGCCGCGCTCGCCGGCGGCGTGCAGCGCGAAGGCGTTGAACGCCTCCTCGCCGTCGAACCCGCAGCGGGTGAGTTCCAGATGGAAGCGGTCGTCGAAATGGCGCTGCCAGTCGTGCAGCCACTGCGAGGCGAGGTCGTGGCGGTTGCCCGCGGCCAGCAGCCCGGCCTGGCTGTGGCGGCCGGCCAGCGCGAACAGGCCCTCGTTGGCCTCGGCCAGCCAGTGCGGCCGCACCACCACGCCGTCGTGGCGCTGGCCTTCCATCCACGCCCGGCTGAGCAGTCGCGACAGGGCGAGATAGCCGCTGCGATCGCGGCAGAGCAGGGTGAGCTTCCAGGGCGCTTCGTCGCCCTCGGCCACCTGGATGTCGGCGCCGGCGATCGGCTTGATGCCGGCGCCCTCGGCCGCCTTCCAGAACTTCACCAGCGCGAACAGGTTGTTGCGGTCGGTCAGCGCCACCGCCGGCTGGCCCTGCGCGGCGCAACGGGCGACGAGTTCCGGGATGCGGATCGTCGAGTCGGCCAGCGAGTACTCGCTGTGGAGGTGGAGATGGACGAAGCGGGAGGACATCGGCGGGCCGGCGGGCGCAGACCGGCAGGGTAGGGCCCGGGACGGGTGGGGACAAGGCTTGACGGGCGGATTTCCTGCCGTCTCCGGGGCGCATGCGATCATCCGCCGCCGTTCATCCGCCTGCCTCCCCGTGCCTGCCTCCTCGATCCGCCTGTCCGGCGTCTGCCGCTTCTCGCCCCCGCTCGATCCGCGCGGCGGGCGGGTGCGCCGCGACGGTGGCAGCACCGAGCACTGGCTGATCCTCGCCTGCGACCCGGAGCTGGGGCGCTACCTGCGCCACCTCTACCTGCTCGACGCCCGCCGCACCCGGTCGCTCAGCGACCCGCTGTGGGGCCCGCACGTGTCCGTCGTCCAGGGCGAGGTGCCGGTGCAGCCGGCGTGCTGGAAGGACCGCGAGGGTGCCGAGATGGCCTTCGAACTGCGTTTCCCGCCGCAGGAGATCGGCGACTACGTGTTCTTCCCGGTCGACTGCGAGGCCGCGCTGGACTATCGCGAGGCGCTGGGCCTGCCGCGCGCACCGCGGCACCCGCTGCACCTGACGATCGGCAACCGCAAGCGCCCGTCGCGCTGACGCCGGCACCGCGCGGTGCCGGCGCCTGGTGTCGCGTCAGACGCAGTTGAGCGTGGTCGTCTGGGTCGCGCTGCCGAAAACGTTGTAGATCGTCACCGACACCCGGTACGGCCGCCCGGGCGTGCAGTGGCCGAACAGGTTGCTGCTGCCCGGCGGCGTGGTGAAGCTGCCCGGCACCGACCACGAGACCTTGGCGGGCGTCGCCGAGGCGTAGCCGACCTCGCACTCGAAGTTCCCGTGCTCGATGTTGAGCGGACAAACGAAGTAGGTGATGACCGGGGCCCCGGACTGCGCGGCCACCGGGGCGGACAGGCACAGCGGCAGAACGCAGGCGAGTGTGGCGAGGGCAGCGGTGCGGAGCGGACGGAGCATCGGACGGGCGATCGCGATGGGCATGGACAATCTCCTGATGAGAATGCGGGGTTCCTTCCGGACCCGGCGACGGCGCGGCCGCCGCCGGGGCATGCGGCGCGCGATCAGAGGATGATCGGCCCGCCGTTGCACTTGAACGTCCGCGAGCGCGAGGTCGAGCCGGAGGCGTTGGTCACCGTCACGGTCACGGTGATGTTGCTGCCGATGCTGCAATGGCCGTAGAAATCGCTGTGGCCGGTGTCGTTGATGATGGTGCCGCCGCCCGACCAGCCGACCGTCGTCGTGCTGTCGGAGGTGTAGTCGATGAAGCAGTAGAAGCGGCCGCCGCCATTGTCCAGCGGGCAGGCGAAGGTGGTGATGGTCGGGACGGCGGCATGCGCCGTCGTCGGCGTCATCAGGCCGCCGGACACGGTGGCGGCGAGGGCGGCGGCGAGGCCGAGGGTACGAAGCGGATGGAAATGCATGGTCTCCTCCTGAGGATTCCGTTGCGTCGAGTGCGACGCCGCTGCGGATGCCGCGGGCCGGTCGCGTTCCCGCGACCCGGCGAGCATGGCGGGCCCTCGTCTCGCGGACCGTGACCGGATGCGCGTCGCCGAGCGCTGCTGCCGTCCGGGGCGGTGTTCAGCCGCCGAGGCGGGCCAGCGCCTCGCGCACCGGAGCGTAGCTGCGCCGGTGTTCCGGGCAGGGGCCGTGCTCGTGCAGCGCGGCGAGGTGCGCCGGGCTGGGGTAGCCCTTGTGGCGGTCGAACCCGTACTGCGGCCACTGCGCGTGCAGCTCGCGCATGCGCGCGTCGCGGGCGACCTTGGCGAGGATCGACGCCGCCATGATCGCCGGCTCCAGCGCGTCGCCGCCGACCAGCGCCTCGGCGGCACAGGGCAGGTCCTTCGGCAGGCGATTGCCGTCGATGCGGGCCAGATCGGCCGCCGGCGACAGCGCTTCGAGCGCGCGGCGCATGCCGGTCAGGGTCGCCTGGAGGATGTTGAGGCGGTCGATCTCCTCGCGCTCCACGAACTCGATGTGCCACGCCAGCGCGCGTTCGCGGATCAGCGGGAACAGCGCCTCGCGCGCCGCTTCCGACAGCTGCTTGGAATCGTTCAGGCCGTCGATCGGGCGGTCGGGATCGAGGATCACCGCCGCCACCGACACCGGACCCGCCAGCGGGCCGCGGCCGGCCTCGTCGACGCCGGCGATGCGCAGCGGTCGCGTGCGGGCGATCGCGGCCAGCGGGTCCTCGAAGAGACCGTCGGTGTTCGCGGGTGGCGTGGCGCGACGCCGGGTCACGGCGTCAGCGTGGCGCGGGCCGGCGCGGTGGCCAGTTCGGCCACGACGTCCGCCGCGCGCGCGGAGGCATCGCGGCGCAGCGTCTCGTGCAGTTCGACGAAGCGCGGCAGCAGCGCCTCCACCGTCTGCGGCTGGCCCAGCCAGCGCAGGCAGGCGGCGGCGAGCTTTTCGGGCACGCAGTCGTCCTGCAGCAGTTCGGGGATCAGCGGCGCGTCGGCCAGCACGTTCGGCAGGCTGACGAAACGGGTCTTCAGCAGCCCGAGCTTCGTGACGATGCGGTAGGTCGTGGGCGAGATGCGATGCCCGACCACCATCGGCCGCTTGCACAGCATCGCTTCCAGCGCCGCGGTGCCCGAGGCCAGCAGCACCAGGTCGGACGCGATCATCGCCCGCTGCGCGTCGCCGTCGAGCACGCGCACCCGCGCGGCGACGCCGGGTTTCGTTGCCAGCTGCGCGCGGATCGCGCGTTCGCAGGCGTCGTTCGCGGCCGGCAGCACGATGCGCAGCGCCGGCACGCGCTGGGCGACGAGATCGACCGCATCGAGGAACACCGGCAGCATCCGCGCGATCTCGCCCAGGCGGCTGCCGGGCAGCAGCGCCAGCACCGGCGCGTTCGGTTCCAGTCCCAGCGCGGCGCGCGCGGCGGCGCGATCGGGTTCCAGCGGGATCGCATCGGCCAGCGGATGGCCGACGAAGCGCGCGTCGACCGCGTGCTTCGCGTAGATCGGCGGCTCCATCGGGAACAGGCACAGCACGCGGTCGGCGCTGCGGCCGATCTTCGCCGCGCGGCCCTCGCGCCACGCCCACACCGACGGGCTGACGTAGTGCACGGTGCGCACGCCGCGGCGCTTGAGCCATTTTTCGACGCCGAGGTTGAAGTCGGGCGCGTCGATGCCGACGAACACGTCGGGCTTCCACGCCAGCACGCGTTTGCGCAGGTTCGCGCGCAGGCGCAGCAGGCGCGGCAGGTGCGACAGCACTTCGGCCAGGCCCATCACCGCCAGCGCCTGGCTGTCGTGCCACGCCTCGAAACCGGCGGCACGCATCGCCGGCCCGCCGATGCCGGCGAATTCGGCGTCGGGGAAACGCGCCTTCAGTTCGGCGATGAGGCCGGCCCCGAGCTGGTCGCCCGAGGCCTCGCCCGCGACCAGCGCGATGCGCATCAGCGCAGCAGCGGCCGTTCGCCGCGTTCGATGAAATCGAGGAAGGCGCGGACGTCGTCGCTCTCGGCGGCGATCTCCGCGAGCTGGCGCTTGGCGTCTTCCAGCGGCGCGCCGGAGACGTACAGCGCGCGGTAGGCGCGCTTGATCGCGGCCACGCGCGCCGGGTCGAAGCCGCGGCGCTTCAGGCCTTCGCTGTTGATGCCGCGCGGGCGGCCGTAACCTTCCTGCGCCACCATCAGGAACGGCGGCACGTCGCCGTTGACCAATGCGCCCATGCCGATGAACGCGTGGTCGCCGATGCGGCAGAACTGGTGCACGCCGGCGAAGCCGCTGAGGATCACCTGGTCGCCCACTTCGACATGGCCGGCCAGGGTCGCGTTGTTGGAGAACACGCAGTCGTTGCCGACCTGGCAGTCGTGCGCGACGTGGGTGTAGGCGAGGAACCAGTTGCGATGGCCGATGCGGGTCGTGCCGCCGCCGCCGCCGGTGCCGCGATGGATGGTGACGAACTCGCGCACCACGTTGCCATCGCCGATCACCAGTTCGGTGCGCTCGCCGGCGTACTTCTTGTCCTGCGGATCACCGCCGATCGCGGCGTGGCCGTGGAAGCGGTTGTCGCGGCCGATGCGGGTCGGGCCGGTGATGCTGCAGTGCGGACCGACGTGGGTGCCGTCGCCGATCTCGACGTCCGGGCCGATCGTCGCGAACGGCGCCACGACGACGCCGGCGCCGAGCTTCGCGGACGGATCGACGTGCGCCAGCGGGCTGATCGAGGCTGCGCTCATGCTCGCCGCCTCAGTCCCGCGCTTCCGCGCACAGGATGTCCGCGCTTGCCGCTTCCTCGCCGTCGACGCGGGCGACGCCGCTGTACAGCGCCATGTTGCGGATGCGGCGCTTGATCGACACGTCCAGTTCCAGGCGGTCGCCGGGCACGATCATGCGGTTGAAGCGCGCGTTCTCGATCTTCACCAGGTAGAAGAGCTTGTCCTCGACCTGCACGCCGTTCATGCGGCTGGTGAGCTGGTAGAGCACGCCGCCGGCCTGCGCCAGCGCTTCCACCACCAGCACGCCGGGCATCACCGGGCGGCTGGGGAAATGGCCCTGGAAGAACGGCTCGTTGATGGTGAGGTTCTTGAACGCCAGGATGCGCGCGCCGGCCTCGAACTCGACCACGCGGTCGATCAGCAGGAACGGGTAGCGGTGCGGCAGCAGCGACTGGATTTCGCTCGCGCCGAGCGGCAGGACGGGGGGCGAGGCTGGGATCTCGGACGAGGTCATCGGGGTTCCTGGTTGCGCCCGCCGACCTGCCGCGCCAGGGCGTCGAGCTGTTTGAAACGGGCGGCGCTCTTGCGCCAGCTGCGGTTGTCCATCAGCGGGGTGCCCGACGAGTATTCGCCGGGTTCGCGGATGGTGCTGGTCACCAGGCTCATCGCGGTGACCACGACGCGATCGCAGACTTCGAGGTGCCCAAGGATACCCGCGCCGCCGCCGATCAGGCAGTAGCGGCCGATCGTGGCGCTGCCGGCCACCGCGGAACAGCCGGCCATCGCCGTGTGCGCGCCGATGCGCACGTTGTGGCCTATCTGGATCTGGTTGTCGAGGCGCACGTCCTCCTCGAGCACGGTGTCGTCGAGCGCGCCGCGGTCGATGGTGGTGTTCGCGCCGATCTCGCCGTCGTCGCCGACGACCACGCCGCCGAGCTGCGGCACCTTCAGCCAGCGCCCGTGCTCCATCGCCAGGCCGAAGCCGTCGGCGCCGAGCACCGCGCCGGGATGGATCAGCACGCGCTTGCCGAGGCGCACGCGGCGCACCAGCGTGACCCGGGCGACCAGTTCGCAGCCTTCGCCGACCACGCAGTCCTCGCCGATGACGCAGCCGGGGCCGATCGTGGCGCCGGCCTCCACGCGCGAGCCGGGGCCGATGCTCACGAACGGGCCGACGTGGGCCTCGGGCGAGACGGTCGCGGCCGGATCGATGGCGGCGGAGGGATGGATGCCCGGCGCCAGCACCGGGCGGTGGTCGAACAGCGCCGAGATCTTCGCGAACGCGGCGTAGGGGTCCTTCGCGATCAGGGCGGTGCCGGCGTGGTCCGCGGCGTCGTCCTCGCGCATCACCACCGCGCCGGCGCTGCTGGCGGCCAGCTGGCTGCGGTAGCGCGGGTTGGCGAGGAACGCGACCTGGGTCGCGCCGGCGCGGGCGAGGGTGGCGACGCCGTCGATCGGGCGGTCCGCGTCGCCGTGCACCGTCAGCCCGAAGCGCTCGGCGAGGGTGGCGACGGTGAAAGTGGGGGACGGAGGCACGGGCGGGCTCGGCAGGGCGAAACCGGGATTATAGGAGCCCGGCACCGCGGACCGCGGGATTCGGGACGGTTTCGTGCGTGGCCGGCGGGCGGGCGGCCGGAAACGCGAAGGCCCCGGCGTTGCGGCGCCGGGGCCTTCGGGTCATGCGGGTCGGACGACGGGGCGTGCCGCGATCAGAACGCGCCGCCGAAGGTGAACTGCAGGCGCTCCAGCTCGTCGTCCGGCTGGTCGCGGAACGGGAAGGCGTAGCTGATCGAGATCGGGCCGACCGGCGCGCGCCACAGCAGGGCCACGCCCGCGGAGCCGCGCAGTTCGGACGAGTCGAAGCTCTTCCAGTCCTTGAACACGTTGCCCACGTCGACGAACGCCGAGACGCGCGCCGCAGGGGTGTCGAGCAGGGTCGGGAAGAACATTTCCAGCGAACCGACGGTCTTCACCGCGCCGCCGATCGGCTGGCGCAGGCTGCTGTTCGCCGCGAAATCGACCGGGCCGAGGGTGTTGTCGCGGTAGCCGCGCACCGAGCGCACGCCGCCGGCGTAGAAGTTCTCGAAGAACGGCAGGCCGGTGGCGACCAGTTCGCGCTCGAACGTGCTGCCCGGGGCACAGGCGGAGTCGTTCAGCGCCGCCTTCGGGATGTGCGGCTGGCCGCCCTGCAGCGTGCAGGTGATGCGCGTGGTGTCGCCGCCGTAGCTGTCGCCGTAGCCCAGCTGGAAGCGGGTGTTCAGCACCAGCGCGCGGTTGAGCGGCCAGTACTTCGAGAACTCGTAGTTGAGCTTGTAGTACTCGGCGGTCGAACCGGGCAGGGTGATTTCGGCCGACAGGCGCTGGTAGGTGCCGTAGGTCGGGGTGAAGAAGTCGTTGCGGGTGTCGCGCGCCCAGCCCAGCTCGGTGCGCCAGGCGTGGAACGTGCTCTTGTCGTAGGCGTCGATGTAGTCGACCACCGACTTCGGCGACGAGCCCGGGTAGGCGAGGATCTGGTTGCGGTCCAGGCCGAACACCACCGAGATGCTGTCGTTCTCGGTCAGCGGGATGCCCAGCACGGCCTGGCCGGCGGCGCTGGTGGTCGAGTACTGCGCGGTGTTGAAGTCGGAGTTGTCGAACTCGCGCCACCACACGTTGTAGCCCAGCGACATGCCTTCGTCGGTGAAGTACGGGTTGAGGAACGAGAACGAATAGCGCTGCAGGTAGGCGTTGCGCTGCACTTCGGCGCTGATCTGGTTGCCGGTGCCGAGGAAGTTGTTCTTCGTCAGCTGCAGCGTGGTGGTCAGGCCCGACAGCTGCGAATAGCCGAAGCCGAAGGTGAAGCTGCCCGAGGTGGTTTCCTTCACGCTGAAGACCACGTCGACCTGGTCGTTGGTGCCCGGCACCGGCTTGGTCTCGACTTCGACCGAGCCGCTCTCGAAGAAGCCCAGGCGCTGCAGGCGCACCTTCGAACGGTCGATCGCGGCCTGCGAGTACCACGAACCCTCGAACTGGCGCATCTCGCGGCGCAGCACTTCGTCGGTGGTGCGCGTGTTGCCCTTGAAGGTGATCTGCCGGACCATCACGCGCGGGCCGGGCACCACCTGCAGGTTGATGCCGACCGTGCGCTTCTCGCGGTCGATGTTCGGGATCGGGTTCACCTCGGCGAAGGCGTAGCCGATGTTGCCCAGCGAGTTGGTGATCGCGTCGGAGGTCAGTTCCAGCAGCGCGCGCGAGAAGGTCTGGCCCTTCTTCAGGAACACGTAGCGCTGGATCTGCTCCTGCGACAGCACGGTGTCGCCGGTGATCTGCACGTCGTCGATGGTGTACTGCTCGCCCTCGGTGAGGGTGGCGGTGACGAACATGTCGCGCTTGTCGGGGCTGATCGCGACCTGGGTGTTGTCGACGCTGAAATCGACGTAGCCGCGGTCGAGGTAGAACTCGTTGAGCTTCTCGAGGTCGCCGGTGAGCTTCTCGCGCGAATACTGGTCGTCGCGGCGGTACCAGCTCAGCCAGTTGCTCTCGTTCGACTCCCAGCCGTCGCGCAGCGTCTCTTCCTCGAACTTGTCGTTGCCGATCAGGTTGATGTGGCGGATCTTCGCCGCCTTGCCCTCGTTGACGTTGATGGTGACGTCGACGCGGTTGCGGTCGAGGCGGGTGATGGTCGGGGTGATCTGGACGTTGTACTTGCCGCGGTTGTTGTAGGCGCGGTTGAGTTCGAGGGTGACGCGATCGAGCGCGAGCCGGTCGTAGGTCTCGCCCTCGGCGATGCCGATCTCCTTGAGATTGGTCATCAGGTCTTCGGTCTTGATGTCCTTGTTGCCGGACAGAGTCAGCGTGTTGATCGCCGGGCGTTCGGTGACGTTGACGACGAGGATGCTGCCTTCGCGGTCGAAGCGGATGTCCTCGAAGAAGCCGGTCTTGTACAGCGCCCGCATGGCCTCGGCGATGCGCGCGGAATCCACGGTGTCGCCGCGCTCGATCGGCAGGTAGGTGAAGACGGTGCCGGCGCCGATGCGCTGCAGGCCGTCGACGCGGATGTCGGAGACGGTGAAGCTGGAGGCGGAGGCCGGGGACGCGGTCTGCGCCAGGGTCGGCGCGGCGTGGAGCGAGGCCAAGCTCGTGGCGAGAGCGAGTGCGAGCAGGCGGCGGTGGGGCGTGCGCGTCATCAGGACATCCGGTAAATGGGTGCGGTGGAGCGGTGGCGGAATGTGGAGCGAAGCGGAGCGGTGGCCGGTCCCGGGCCGTCAGCTCGCCGGCCCGGCGTCGAGGGACGGCGGGCGGCGATCCGGATTGGCGGAAGTCATCGAATCAGCCCCTGAAGGTCGTTGTAGAACGCCAGGCCCATGAGTCCCAACAGCAGGGCGAGCCCCACATATTGACCGGCGGCCATGGCACGATCGCTTAACGGTCCGCCCTTGAGCAACTCGATAAGGTAATACAGCAGGTGCCCGCCATCCAAGACCGGGACCGGCAGCAGGTTCAGCACGCCCAGGCTCAGGCTGAGCAGGGCGAGCAGGCTGAGGTACCAGGCGAGGCCGTTCTTGGCGTAGGCATTGGCCGCCCGGGCGATGCCGATCGGCCCCGAAAACGTGTTCTTGACCGCCAGCCGGCCGTCGAAGGCCCGCTTGAACATGCCGAACAGTTCGCCGATCTGGAACTTCGTCTCGTGGAAGGCGGCCGGCACGGCCTCGATCGGGCCGTAGCGCAGCAGCGCGTCCTTGGGCGCCTTGGCGACGTCCCTGGCCGCGCCGATGCCCAGTTGCCAGGCCTGGCCCCCGCCGGCTTCCTTCGGGCGACTGCCCCAGCGCGGCACGAGGGTGGCGGTCTTGCGGGCGCCGTCGCGCTCGAACGTGATCGTGCCGCCGCCCGCCTCGCCCAGGCGGGCGACCAGCGGCGGCAGGTCGGCCCACAGCGCCACCGGCGTGTCGCCGACGGCGAGGATGCGGTCGCCCGGCTTCAGCACGCCGTCGGCGGCACCGCCCGGCGCCACCGAGTCCACCAGCGGGATCTGCATCTGGTGCCGGGGGAGGATGCCGATGTGGCCGGCGGCCACGTCCAGGTCGTTGCCGGCCGGGAGCTTCGAGAAATCGAGGGTGCGGACGGCGGTGGCGCCGCCGGCGGTGCGGATCTTCACCGGGGTGGGGCCGCGGTCGATGGCGGCGGTCAGCAGCGCCATGCTGGCCTCGGTCCAGGTCGGCGTCTCGCGGTCGCCGATCGCCAGCAGGGTGTCGCCGCGCTTGAGGCCGGCGGCCGCGGCGATGCCTTCGGCCTGGCCGACCACCGGCGCGTAGTCGGGGCGGCCGATCACGAACATCAGCCACAGCAGGGCGACGCACAGCACGAGGTTGGCGAACGGGCCGGCGAAGCTGATCAGCATGCGCTGGCCGACCGGCTTGTGGTCGTGCGACTCGCTGCGTTCGGCCTCGGACACCGGGGTCTTGCGGTCGACGAGGTCGTGCTCGCCCAGCATCCGCACGTAGCCGCCCAGCGGGATCGCGGCGATCGCCCATTCGGTGCCGTGCTTGTCCTTGCGCATCCACAGCGGCTTGCCGAAGCCCACCGAGAATCGCAGCACCCGCACCCCGCACCAGCGGGCGGCGGCGTAGTGGCCGAGTTCGTGGATGGTGACGAGCACGCCGAGGGCGACGATCAGCCACCAGGCGGAGGCGAAGAAATCGTTCATGCGTGCGCCTCGCGGGCGATCGCCGCACGGGTGGCCGCGCGCGCGGCGGCGTCGGCGGCGAGCAGGGCGTCGAGCGATCCGGCAGCGGCGTGCGGCATGCGGTGCAGGGCGTCTTCGACGAGAGCGGGAATGGACAGGAAACCGATGCGGCCCTGAAGAAAGGCTGAAACGGCCTCTTCGTTGGCGGCGTTGAGCACCGCCGTCGCGGCGCCGCCCGCGGCCAGCGCGTCGTAGGCCAGGCGCAGGCAGGGGAAGGCGTCGGTGTCGGGCGCCTCGAAGTCGAGCCGCCCCTGCGCCAGCAGGTCCAGCGATTCCACGCCGGACGCGATGCGTTCCGGCCAGGCGAAACCCACCGCCAGCGCGGTGCGCATGTCCGGCAGGCCCAACTGGGCGAGAGTGGAACCGTCGATGAACTCGACCAGCGAGTGGACCAGGCTCTGCGGGTGCACCAGCACCCCGATGCGCTCGCCCGGCAGCCCGAACAGGTGGTGCGCCTCGATCACCTCGAGGCCCTTGTTCATCAGCGTGGCCGAGTCGACCGAGATCTTCGGGCCCATCGACCACTTCGGATGCGCCACCGCCTGCGCCGGGGTGACGCCGGCCAGCTCGGCGCGGGTCCGGCCGCGGAACGGGCCGCCGGAGGCGGTCAGGCGGATCCGCGCCAGCCCGGCATGGGCCTCGGCGCTCGGCAAGCACTGGAAGATCGCGTTGTGTTCGCTGTCGATCGGCACGATGGTCGCGCCGTGGGCGCGGACCGCGGCCATCAGCAGGTCGCCGGCCAGCACCAGCGACTCCTTGTTCGCCAGCAGCAGGCGCTTGCCGGCGCGGGCCGCGGCGAGCGTGGACGACAGCCCGGCCGCGCCGACGATCGCCGCCACCACCGTGTCGCTGCCGGCGTCGGCGGCGAGGGCGTCGATCGCCTCGGCGCCGGCGTGGGCTTCGGTGGTCAGACCGGCGTCGCGCAGGCCGTCGCGCAGGGCCGGGTAGGCGGCCGGGTCGGCCACCGCCGCATGCGCGGGGCGATGCCGGCGGCAGAGGTCGACCAGCGCGGCGGCATTGCCGCCGGCGACCAGCGCCTCGGCGCGGAGGCGGTCGGGGTGGCGGGCGATCACGTCCAGCGCGGACGTGCCGATCGAGCCGGTGGCGCCGAAGACCGCGACCCGCTTCATCGGCGGGCTCCGGCGGGGGCGGGCGGCAGGGCGGGCATGGCGGCGGCGGGCATGACGCGGTTGGACCGTGGCGCGGTCATGGCGTTCAGAAGCCGAACAACAGTTTGCCCAGCGCGAACACCGGCAGCGCCGCGAGCTGGCTGTCGATGCGGTCGAGCACGCCGCCGTGGCCGGGGATCAGGTGGCTGGAATCCTTGGCCCCGACGTGGCGCTTGAGCAGGCTCTCGAACAGGTCGCCGACCACCGAGAACAGGATGGTCCACAGCGCGACGATGGCGACGTACGGCAACTGGCCGAGAGTGGCGCCGGCGAACGGCGCGGCGCCCACCGCCAGTGCCATGCCCGCGACCACCCCGCCGAACAGGCCCTCGATGGTCTTGTTCGGGCTGATCCGCGGCGCGAGCTTGTTGCGACCGAAGGCACGGCCGGCGAAATAGGCGCCGGTGTCGGCGGCCCAGACGATCGCCAGTGCCAGCAGCAGCCAGCGGTGGCCGCCGGGGATGCCCGTGGTCACCGGCGGCGCGCCGACCTGGCCGGCGTGGATCAGCACCAGCGCGCACCAGGCCGGGATGATGCTGAGCGTCGCCGCCGCCAGCTTGAACATGCGGGCGTGGGTGTCGTGGTCGGAGGCGAATTCGTAGCGGCGCAGCCACAGCAGCGCCAGCAGCCACCAGATCCCGCCCAGCAGCACGGTGATCTTGAACAGGATGAACGAGCCACCGCTGTTCGAGCGCGAGGCCCAGACCAGCGCGACCATCACCAGCAGGTTCACCAGCACCAGCACGCCGCGGGCGATCGGATCCTCGATCTCGGTCAGCCGCAGCCACTCCCACAGCCCGATCAGGAAGGCGGCGGCGGCGAGCAGCGCCAGCCACGGCGTGGGCAGCAGCAGCACCGCGGCGATCGCCAGCGGGGCCATGACCAGCGCGGCCAGGAGGCGGGTCCGGGTCATGCGTCGGTCCTGTCGGGAAGGGAAGAGGGCGGCACGGCCGCGTCGGGGGCGACCTGGGCGCTGGTCAGGCCGAACCGGCGCTCGCGGCCGCCGAAATCGGCCAGGGCGCGGTCCAGCGTGGCCTCGTCGAGGTCTGGCCACAGCAGGTCGGTGAACCACAGTTCGGTGTAGGCCAGCTGCCACAGCAGGAAATTGCTGATGCGGTGGTCGCCGCCGGTGCGGATGAACAGGTCCGGCGGCGGCAGGTCGGCCAGCGCCATGTGCCGGCCGACCGCGGCCTCGTCGATGTCGGCGACGGCCAGCCGGCCGGCCGCGACTTCGGCGGCGATGGCGCGCGCGGCATGGGCGATGTCCTGGCGGCCGCCGTAGCTGGCGGCGACGGTGAGGTGCAGGGCGTCGTTGCCGGCGGTGCGGGCCTCGGCCTCAGTCATCCGCGCCAGGATGTCCGGCGCGAAGCGCTCGCGTTCGCCGATGAAGCGCAGGCGCACGCCGCGGCGGTGCAGTTCCTCGACCTCGCGCTCCAGCGCGTTGAAGAACAGCTTCATCAGCGCGCCGACCTCGTCCTGCGGGCGGCCCCAGTTCTCGCTGGAGAACGCGAACAGGGTCAGCGCCGCGACGCCGCGGCGCAGGCACCAGTCGATGCACAGGTTCACCGCCCGGGCGCCGGCACGATGGCCCAGCACGCGCGGACGGTGGCGACGCTCGGCCCAGCGGCCGTTGCCGTCCATGATGACGGCGAGATGGCGCGGGACGCCGGGCTGCGGCGGCGGAGACATGCCGGCAGGCCTCAGACGGCCATCAGTTCCTGTTCTTTCGCCTTGACGACCTCATCCACGTCCTTGATGGCCTTGTCGGTCAACTGCTGGATGTCCTGCTCGCTGCGGCGCTCCTCGTCTTCCGTGATCTTCTTGTCCTTCAGCAGTTCCTTGACGTGCTGGTTGGCGTCGCGGCGGATGTTGCGGATCGCGACCTTGGTGTCCTCGCCCTCGGCGTGCACGTGCTTGGACAGCTCGCGGCGGCGCTCCTCGGTGAGCGGCGGCAGGTTGATGCGGATCACGGTGCCGGCGGTATTCGGGGTCAGGCCCAGGTCGGAGGCGTAGATCGCCTTCTCGACCGCCGCGACCATCTGCTTCTCCCACGGGGTGATCGTGAGCGAGCGGGCGTCGGCGACCGCGATGCTGGCCACCTGCGACAGCGGCATGTCCGAGCCGTAGTAGTTCACCTTGAGGTG
Organism: Lysobacter sp. DMC97; assembly: GCF_056313745.1. Classification (NCBI taxonomy): domain Bacteria; kingdom Pseudomonadati; phylum Pseudomonadota; class Gammaproteobacteria; order Lysobacterales; family Lysobacteraceae; genus Lysobacter; species Lysobacter sp. DMC97. The sequence continues at coordinate 164,380 of NZ_JBQUZR010000007.1, forward strand.
CTCGACCAGCGACGGCGAAGCGCGGCCGGTGCGGACCTTCGTCAGGCCGTGGCGCAGGGATTCCACGCTTTTCGCCATGCGGGCCTGCGTGTCTTTCTTGATGTCGTTGAGCATGCCGGTTCCTGGTATCGGTCTGGTGGTGGCCGCGCGGGACGCCTGGTGCGGCCGGAACGCCAAGACCGGCGATTATATGCGATGCCGCCCGGGCGCCGGTTCGGTGCGGGCCGGACCGGGTGCGGTCAGGCCGGGCGGGCGGGCGCCGCGTCACCGTGGGGTGCCCGGCCGCCGCAGTCGTGGCCGCAGCGCGTGCCGTGCTCGATCTGCAGGGTCGGGTGATTGATGCCGAAACGCTCGTCCAGCGACTGGTGCAGCGTGTCGAGGAAGGCGTCGTGGTCGTCCGCGGCGGCCCGGACCAGATGCGCGGTCATCGCGATCTCGCCCGCGCCCAGCGACCAGATGTGCAGGTGGTGCACGGCGCTGACCCCCGGCTGCGCGGCGAGGAAGGCTTCGACCTCGGCCTGCTCCAGCCCGCGCGGCACGGCGTCCATCGCGGCGTCGAACGCATCGCGCAGAAGGCGGAACGAGCCGACCGCCACCACCACCGCGACCAGCGCCGCGGTCGCCGGATCCAGCCAGCGCCAGTCCAGCCACAGCATGCCGGCGCCGGCCAGCACCGCGGCCAGCGACACCGCTGCATCGGCCATCAGATGCAGGAAGGCGCCGCGGCGGTTGAGGTCGTGCGCGTGCGCATGCCCGCCGTGCACGAACCATGCCGCGCCCAGGTTCACCACGATGCCGATCGCTGCCACCACCATCACCGGCACGCCGGGGATTTCCGGCGGCGCGGCGAAGCGGCGCAGCGCCTCCCAGCCCAGCGCGCCGCTGAAGCCCACCAGCAGCAGCGCGTTGCCCAGCGGCGAGAGCAGGGTGGCGCGGCGCCAGCCGTAGGTGTGGCGGGCCGTCGGCGCGCGCCGGGCCATGACCATGGCGCCCCAGGCCAGCGCCAGCCCCAGCACGTCGCCGAGGTTGTGCACGGCGTCGGACAGCAGGGCCAGCGAATCGGTGGCGAAGCCGTAGCCGGCTTCCAGCGCGGTGTAGGCGAGGTTGATCAGCGTCGCGAACGCGAACGCGCGGGTGCCCGAGGCGATCCCGTGCGTGTGCCCGCCCGGGCCGTGCGCATGGTCGTGGTCGCGGTGGCGATCCTCGTGGCCGTGGCCATGCGGATGATCGTCGTCGTGGCCATGTGCATGGCCATGGTCGTGGGCGTCGTGGCCGTCGTGGGCGTGCGGGAACGTCATGTCGGAATTTTCACATGCACGCCGAAACGGACACTATCCGCCCCGGCGCCATGGCTCACTTGACCCCGTGCATCATCCGCCGCAGCAGCGGCGAGGCCGCGAACGCGACCACCGCACAACCGATCCCCATCCACATCAGCAGCCAGAACAGGTCGGCGTACTTCGCGCCGGCCACGGCCATGTCGATGGCGGTGCCCTCCGGCACGTCCAGCGCCGCCAGCTTGCCCAGCAGCGCGGCCAGCGTTTCCGAGAACGCCGTCGCCAGGAACCACGTGCCCATCATCAGGCTGACCACGCGCGGCACCGACAACTGCGTCACCGCCGACAGCCCGACCGGCTGCAGGCACATCTCGCCGATCTCCAGGATCAGGTAGGCCAGCACCAGCCACCACACCGTGGCCATCTGCCCGCTCGCGCCGGCCTGCTGCGCCGCCAGCGCCAGCGGCACGAAGCTCAGGCCGCCGAACAGCAGCCCGAAGGCGGATTTCGTCGGCTTCGACGGATCGAGGCCGCGCTTGTCCAGCCACGTCCAGATCACCGAGAACAGCGGCGCCAGCAGCACGATGAACAGCGCGCCGAGGTAGGTGAGCGAGCCCGCGGTCTGCGGCAGCACCAGCGCGTCGCGCAGCAGGAACACCAGCATCAGCAGCATCGCCGCGCCGAACAGCCACTTCGGCGCGGTCGAGTCCGCGTTGCGGTCCGACAGCGACGCCGACACCATGAACGCCAGCGGCGCCATCAGCAGCGAAATGATCGACCACGGTGCGCTGCCGACGAACGTCGCCAGGTCGGAGCCGAACCCGCCGCTCCAGTCCAGCGCCGGGGTCGGCTGCACCAGCTGCGGCACGATGTCCTTGGTCAGCATGCGCTCGGTGAACGTCACCCACGAACCGTAGGTCTGCTCGTACAGCGTGTAGAACACCAGCGCGGCGAAGATCAGCGCCATCATCGCGCCCATGCGTTGCGCCTCGACGCGCGAGCAGTGGCGGGTGACGAACCAGACGTACCAGAAGCCCACCAGCAGGAACACCACCGACATCAGGATCAGCGCGAGCGTCGATTCCTCGATGAAGAACGCCAGCACGCCGGTATTGGCCGACAGCCAGATCGTGCCGAGTCCGAGCAACGCGAACGCCGCCATCGACGGCGCATAGGCGAGCATCGGCTTCGGCGCGGCGTCGTCGCGGCGCGCGGACTGCCACATCGACCAGACGATGCCGGCCAGCGCCATCACCACGATGCCGAAGGTCCAGCGCACGAGGTCCGGGCCGAGCTTGATGCGGGTCACGGCCTCCATCAGCCACGCCACCCCGAACACCGCGGCCAGCGCGACCGCGTAGATGCCGAATTCGCGGCCCTTCGCCAGCGGCGCCGGCGGTTCGCCGATGCCGCGCAGGTACTTGCGGCCCCACAGGAACTGCACCAGCCCCAGCACCATGCCGATGCCCGCGGCACCGAAGCCGTAGCTCCAGCCGAAGGTCTGGCCGAGGTAGCCGCAGACGATCGACGCGAACAGCGCGCCGAGGTTGATGCCGGCGACGAACAGCGAGAAGCCGGAGTCGCGGCGCGGATCGTCCTCGCGGTACAGCCGGCCGACGATCGTCGACACGTTCGGTTTGAGGAAGCCCACGCCCATGATGATGAGCGCCAGCGACAGGTACATCGCGCGCAGCGCGCCGTCGTCGCGGGTGACGACGCCGTTCGCGACCGTGGCGGCATGGCCCTCGATGCTCATGCCCGCATGGCCCAGCACCAGCAGCAGGCCGCCGAAGATCACCGCCCGGCGCATGCCGAGGAAGCGATCGGCGAGCATGCCGCCGAACACCGGCACGCAGTAGACCAGGCCGCCGTAGGCGCCGAGCAGGTCCAGGCCCGCGCGGTCGCCGAACTTGTGGTGCTGCAGCAGGAACAGCAGCAGCAGCGCCTTCATGCCGTAGAAGGAGAACCGCTCCCACATCTCGGTGAAGAAGCAGACGTAGACGCCCTTGGGATGCCCGAACAGCTCGTCGGAGGACGGCACGGCGGCGGTAGCGGCGGTGGACGACAAGGCGGACTCCGGGGCGTGCGGGCGACGGGGGAGTATAGCCCCGGGCCCGCGGCCGTCCGGTTGGCCTGCGGACCCCGCGCCCCTGCCTTTCGGGCTATGCCGGTCCGGGGCGTCCGGCCTACCATCGCGTGTTGACCTCACCCAGGACGCCTTCGATGTCCCCGACCCGCCTTTCCCTCTGTCTCGCGCTGGCGCTGGCGCCGTTGGCCGCCCACGCCGCCACCGGTTCCGCCGAGCCCGCCCGCGGTTTCCAGCCGCGCGACATGGCCACGCTCGATCGCTATTCATCGCCGACGCTCTCGCCCGACGGCCGCCTGCTGGTGTTCGCCAAGCGCGTCGTCGATTTCGACGCCAACAAGGGCAGCACCGGGCTGTGGATCGAGAATCTCGTCGCGCGCGACGCGGCGCCGCCGAAGCGGCTCACGCCCGAAGGCTGGAACGTCAATTCGCCGGCGTTCTCCAATGACGGCAAGACCGTCTACTTCCTCAGCGCCAAGTCGGGCAGCCAGCAGCTGTATGCCATTCCCGCCGCCGGCGGCATGCCGAAGCAGGTCACCGACCTGCCGCTGGACGTCGGCACGTACAAGTTCTCGCCCGACGGCATGCAGGTCGCGCTCGGTCTGGAGACTTATCCCGACTGCGCCGGCGACCTCGACTGCACGAAGCAGAAGGCGGACGCCGCCGGCAAGCGCAAGACCACCGGCGTGGTGTTCGACCGCATGTTCATCCGCCACTGGGATGCGTGGAACGAAGGCAAGCTCAACCGCCTCTTCGTCGCGCCGCTGGGCGACGCGACGATCAAGACGGCGACGCTGGTCGGCGCCGACGTGATCGGCGACGTGCCGTCGAAGCCGTTCGGGGGCGACGACGAGTTCACCTGGTCGCCCGACGGCAAGTCGCTGGTGCTGTCGGCGCGCAAGGCCGATCGCACCGAGCCGTGGAGCACCAACTTCGACCTGTATCTCGTGTCGGCCGACGGCAAGGGCGCGGCGCGCAACCTGACCGAAGCGAACAAGGCCTGGGACACCGGCCCGGTGTTCTCCGCCGACGGCAAGATGCTGTACTACCGCGCGATGGCGCGGCCCGGCTTCGAGGCCGACCGCTTCGCGCTGATGGCGATGGACCTGGCGTCGGGCAAGACCCGCGAGATCGCGTCGAAGTGGGACGCGTCCGCGGACGGCATCACGTTGTCGGCCGACGGTCAGTCGATCTACACCACCGCGCAGGAACTCGGCCGCCACCCGCTGTTCTCGGTGTCGCTGAAGAACGGCGAAGTGACTTCGATCTGGAAGGACGGTTCGGTGTCGTCGTTCGCGCTGGCCGGCGGCACGCTGGCGATCGCGTCGAACTCGCTCAAGAGCGGCGACACGATCCGCACCACCACCGCCGACGGCAAGGCCAAACCGCGCGCGATCACGCCGACTGCCGGCGAGATGCTGCCGGCGGTGCGTTTCGGCGACTACGAGCAGTTCGCCTTCCCGGGCTGGAACGACGAGACCGTGCACGGCTACGTGGTCAAGCCGTGGAACTACGAAGCCGGCAAGAAGTATCCGGTCGCGTTCCTCATCCACGGCGGCCCGCAGGGCAGCTTCGGCGACGGCTGGAGCTATCGCTGGAATCCGCAGACCTACGCGGGCCAGGGCTACGCGGTGGTGATGATCGATTTCCACGGTTCGACCGGCTACGGCCAGAAGTTCACCGACGCGATCAGCCAGCACTGGGGCGACCGCCCGCTGGAAGACCTGCAGAAGGGCTGGGATGCGGCGCTGAAGAAGTACGCGTTCCTCGACGGCGGCCGCGCCTGTGCGCTCGGTGCCAGCTACGGCGGCTTCATGGTCAACTGGATCGCCGGCAACTGGAATTCGCCGTGGAAATGCCTGGTCAGCCACGACGGCGTGTTCGACCAGCGCATGATGGGCTATGCCACCGAGGAACTGTGGTTCACCGAGTGGGAGCAGGGCGGCACGCCGTTCGAGGTCGCGCAGAACTACGAGAAGTTCAACCCGGTCGACCACGTGTCGAAGTGGAAGGTGCCGATGCTGGTCATCCATGGCCAGCAGGATTTCCGCATCCCGGTGGAGCAGGGCATCGGCGTGTTCACCGCGCTGCAGCGCCAGGGCATCGAGTCGAAGTTCCTGTATTTCCCCGACGAGAACCACTGGGTGCTGAAGCCGCAGAACAGCGTGCAGTGGCACGAGACGGTCAACGGCTGGCTGAAGCAGCACATCGGCAACTGAGGTCGTCTCCGTTCCGCACGTGCGAAGCCCCGGCCATGCCGGGGCTTCGTCGTTTCAGGCGTCGCGCAAGGCGCTCACTCCGGCGGCCGGCGATACGCCGAGCGTCGCACCATCCATTCCGACAGCAGCAGCGCGCCGAACGCCAGCGCCAGCGACACCGCGGCGAGTCGCAGCATGCCGTCGCCGCCGTCGGGGCGTTCGATCAGCGTGTACATCGCCAGCGCGATCGTGCGCGTCTCGCCGGGGATGTTCGACACGAAGCTGATGGTCGCGCCGAATTCGCCCAGCGCCTTCGCGAACGCGAGGCTCATGCCGGCGACGATGCCGGGCAGGCTCAGCGGCAGCGTCACCTGCCGGAACGCCGCCCACGGCCGCGCGCCGAGGCCCGACGCGGCCTCGTGCACTTCGCGCGGGATCGCTTCCATCGACAGCCGGATCGCGCGCACGAACAGCGGGAACGCCATCACCGCGGCGGCGATCACCGCGCCGGTCCAGCGGAAGGCGAACGTGAGGCCGAACCACGCGTACAGCCAGTGCCCGATCGCGCCCTGCCGGCCCAGCAGCACCAGCAGCACGTAGCCGGTCAGCACCGGCGGCATCAGCAGCGGCAGGTGGATCAGGGCGTCGAGCAATGCCTTGCCGCGGAAGCGCCCGCGCGCCAGCACGTGCGCCGCGAGCAGCGCGAACGGCAGCGACACCGCGACCGCCAGCGCCGCCACGCGCAGGCTCAGAAAAATCGCCGAGGTTTCCTCCGGCGCGAACACGTCAGGGCGCGGTGAAGCCGGCGCGCGCGAACGCGGCCTGCGCCTCGCGCCCGCGCAGGTACGCGAGGAAGCCAGCGCTGCGGCGCGCGTCGGCGGCGCGCACGCGCGCGGCCGGGTAGACGATGCGCGGATGCGTGCGCGCGGGGAACGTCGCGACGACGCGCACGCGCGGCTCGGCCCGTGCATCCGTGGCATAGACGATGCCCAGCGGCGCTTCGCCGCGGGCGACGAAGGCCAGCGCGCCGCGCACGTTGTCGCTCTCGGCGAGATGCGCGGAGACCGTCGTCCACAGGTTCAGCGCAGTCAGCGCCGCGCGGCCGTAGCGACCGGCCGGAACCGTGGTCGTTTCCGCCATCGCGATGCGGCCATTGCCGAGCGCTGCCGCCAGCCCGCGTTGCGTCAGCGCGACCGTGCGCGGGCCGCCGTCCACCGGCGCGATCAGCACCAGCCGGTTGCCGACGAGGTCGAAGCGCGTCGCCGGATCGATCGTGCCCTGCGCCTGCAGCGTGTCCATCCACTGTTCGTCGGCGGAGACGAAGACATCGGCCGGCGCGCCCTGCGCGATCTGCTTCGCCAGCGCGGCGCTTCCGGCGTAGCTGATCTTCACCGGCTGCCCGCTGCGTTTGGTCCATGCAGTGGCGACGTCGTCCAGGCTGCCCTGCAGGCTGGCGGCGGCGAAGACGAGGATGGGTTCGGGCGCGGGCTTCGCGGGTGCGGCGATGGCCTGCGCGGCGAACAACGCGGCGCCGAGCAGCGCGAACGACGACAGCAGGAGGGCGATCAGGCGAGGCATGCGGATCGGTGGCGGGGCGGGCGGTCCAGCCTACACCAGCGGTGCGATCGTCCGCGCCTCAGCAGCAGCGCGACGCCCCGCGGCCGTAACGCGCCTGCACGCGATCGGCGAAGAACGCCTCGCGGGTCATCGGCGTGCGTTCCGGATGGCGCCGGCGCAGATGCGCGACGTACAGGTCGTAGTCCGGCACGCCCACGATCAGCCGGCCGGTCTGCACCAGCCAGCGCCACGTCGCCCGCAGCCCGTCAGCGAACGGCGTCGAACGCGACATAGGGCGTCTCCTGCACGCTCGGCTGCGCCTGCCGGCGTGCGGCCAGTGCGGCGCGCAGGCCCAGCAGCACCATCAGCACGACCACGCTCATGAACAGCACGCACAGCGCCGCGTCGAGCTGGTTGTTGAACACGATCCGGTGCATGTCCTGCATCGACTTCGCCGGTGCGATCACGTCGCCGGTCGCCAGCGCGTCGCCGTACTTGCGTGCGTTGGCGAGGAAGCCGATCTTCGGGTCGTCGTGGAACAGCTTCTGCCAGCCCGCGGTCATCGTGCAGACCAGCAGCCACGTCGTCGGCAGCAGCGCCACCCACAGGAATTTCTCGCGCTTCATCTTCACCAGCGCCACGCAGACGAAGATCATCGCCATGCCGGCGAGCATCTGGTTGGCGATGCCGAACAGCGGCCACAGCGTGTTGATGCCGCCCAGCGGATCGGCCACGCCCTGGTAGAGGAACCAGCCCCAGCCGGCGACCGCCAGCCCGGTGCAGACGAGGTTCGCGGTCCAGCTCTCGGTGCGGCGGAACGGCGGGTAGGCCACGCCGATCACTTCCTGGATCATGAAGCGCGCCACGCGCGTGCCGGCGTCGATCGTGGTGAGGATGAACAGCGCTTCGAACAGGATCGCGTAGTGGTACCAGAACGCCAGCATGCCGTCGCCGCCGAACAGCCCGTGCAGGATCTGCGCCATGCCCACCGCCAGCGTCGGGGCGCCGCCGGCGCGCGAAAGCACCGTGGTTTCGCCGATCTCGCGCGCGGCCGCGGTCAGCGCGTCGGGCGTGATCGTGAAGCCCCAGGCCGAGATCGCCTGCGCCGCCGATTCGGGCGTGGTGCCGATCAGCGCCGCCGGCGCGTTCAACGCGAAGTACAGGCCCGGATCGAGCACGCAGGCGGCGATCAGCGCCATCACCGCCACGAACGATTCCATCAGCATGCCGCCGTAGCCGATCAGACGCGCGTCGCGCTCGTTCTCCAGCATCTTCGGCGTGGTGCCGCTGCTGATCAGCGCGTGGAACCCGGAGATCGCGCCGCAGGCGATCGTGATGAACAGGAACGGGAAGAGCTTGCCCGCGAAAACCGGGCCGGTGCCGTCGGCGAAGCGGGTGACTGCCGGCATGCGCAGGTCGGGGAGGGCGACGCAGATCGCCACTGCCAGCAGCACGACGGTGCCGATCTTCAGGAAGGTGCTGAGGTAGTCGCGCGGCGCCAGCAGCAGCCACACCGGCAGCACCGCCGCGACGAAGCCGTAGCCGATCAGCATCCACGCCAGTGCCTTGCCGTCGAAGGTGAACAGCGCCGCCCACTCCGGCGACGCCGCGACGCGGCCGCCCAGCCAGATCGACAGCAGCAGCAGCGCGAGGCCGATCAGCGACACCTCGAGGATGCGGCCCGGCCGCAGCCAGCGCAGCCACACGCCCATCAGCAGCGCGATCGGGATGGTCGCCGCCACCGTGAACGTGCCCCACGGGCTGGTCGCCAGCGCCTTCACCACCACCAGGCCCAGCACCGCGAGCAGGATCACCATGATCGCGAGGATGCCGACCATCGCCACCAGCCCGGCGGCGTGGCCCAGTTCGCTGCGGATCATGTCGCCCAGCGAGCGGCCGTCGCGGCGCACCGACAGGAACAGCACCAGGAAGTCCTGCACCGCGCCGGCCAGCACCACGCCGAACAGGATCCACAGCATCCCCGGCAGGTAGCCCATCTGCGCCGCCAGCACCGGGCCCACCAGCGGGCCCGCGCCGGCGATCGCCGCGAAATGGTGGCCGAACAGCACGCGCTTGTCGGTCGGCACGTAGTCGAGGCCGTCGTTGCGTCGCCAGGCCGGCGTGGCCCGGGTCGGGTCCAGCCGCAGCGCGTGCTCGGCGATGTACTTCGAGTAGAACCGGTAGCCGATCGCGAACACCGACAGCGCCGCCGCCAGGATCCAGAACGCACTGATCGTCTCCCCGCGCGACAGCGCGACCGTCCCCAGCGCGAACGCGCCGAACACCGAGACTGCGCCCCAGCCCACCATTTTCATCGCCGTCATCGTCGAGCTCCCGCTTTGGTGTCGTGCCCGGCCCTCGCGACCGTGCGCGCAGGGTGTCGCCGAACCGGCCCGCGGTCAATGCGCGGTGCGGCAAGGCGTGCGGGGATGGGGATCGATCGGGGGGGGGCAGACAAAGACCCGGGCGCCGTTGCACGGCAGCCCGGGCGGCAATGCATGTGGATCAGCGCGGACCCATGATCAGGGGACGCGAGGAGTCCAGCACGACGCCGTCGTAGAGGAACCACACCTGGAGCGGGCTGTAGTACACCGGGCCACTACCGTAGTCGATGGCGACCTTGAAACCCACGGCGCTCTGTGGGCACGCACCTGCCGCCACGACATCCGGACGGTTCTGCAGTTGGAGGAGGTGGAATACGGGCGGGATGACCACCTGGTTGAGCACTGCGGCCCTGACTGACAGGCCACGCAAGTCGAAGCTGCCACCCGGGTTGGTGCAGGCCCAGCCCTGCGCCTCGACGCGGTAACCGGTGAAGGGGGCGCAAGTGGCGCGTCCCTGCGGACACTTGTCGACGAAGGTGTCGACCACGCCGCGTGCGGGTGCTGCCGGGTCCCATGCGAACGCGGGGGCGCTCGCCAGCAGTGCCGTTGCGAACAGAAGGGCAAGAGTCTTTCTCATGTGGATCTCCTTGGTGGTGGATGGATGGCATCGCCATCGGTCGGGCCACGAGGAGCGTCCTCAAACGCGGAGACGGGCGGAATTATCCGTTCGTCGTATGTACGCCGGGCGCAGGATCGCCATGCGCATTCGTTCTAGAGCCACTTCACCTTCTTCAGGTAGCGGTACAGCACGATGCACACGACCGCGACGACGAGGATCATCACCGCGTAGCCGTGGCGGGTGTGGATCTCGGGCATGAACTCGAAGTTCATGCCGTACCAGCTCGCGAGCAGCGTGGGCACCGCGAGCAGGCCGGCCCAGCCGGCGAGTTTCTTGACGACTTCGCCCTGGTGGATGGCGACCATCGACAGGTTGACGCTGAGCGCGGCGCCGAGCATCTCGCGCAGGGTGTCGATGCCGTCGTTGACGCGCACCACGTGGTCGAGCACGTCGCGCAGGTAGAGCTTGGCTTCGTCGGAGAACAGCGCCATCGGGCTGCGGCTGAGCTGCGCCAGGATGTCCTGCAGCGGCGCGACGGCGAGCCGCAGCTGGGTCAGTTCCTTCTTCAGTTCGTACAGCTTGACGATGGTGTCCTTGCGCCAGGTCTCGGCGAAGATCTCGTGCTCGAGGTCGTTCAGTTCATCGCGGAAATCGTTGACGATGGGCTGGTAGTTGTCGACGATGAAATCGAGGATGCCGTACAGCGCGAATGCCGGGCCCTGCGCCAGCAGTTCGGGCTCGCGCTCGAAGCGGTCGCGCACCAGCCGGTACGACAGCGACGCGCCGTGGCGCACGGTCACGAGGAAGCGCGGGCCGATGAAGACGTGGGTCTCGCCGAAGCGCACGTGGCCGTCGACCAGCTGAGCGGTGTGCACGGCGATGAACAGCGACTTGCCGTAGACCTCGATCTTCGGGCGCTGGTGCGCGTGGTGCGCGTCCTCGATCGCGAGGTCGTGCAGGCCGAATTCCTCCTGCAGCTTGTCGAGCTGGGTTTCCTCGGGCTCGTACAGGCCGACCCAGATGAAGCTGCCGTCGTCGACCGCGAGCACGTCGCTGATGTCGTCCAGGCCGATGTCGGTGCGCGCGCCGTCGCGGTACACGGCGCAGTTGACCACGCAGGCCGGCAGCGATGGCGCGGCGGCGGGGGCGGAGGACGGCGTCTGCATGCGCGGCATCGTGCCGCGATCGGCCGGCATCGGCAAGCGCGGTGCGGACAAGTCGCGCGGCCCGGTCAGGCCGCGGCCGGCGCGCGGTCCGCGCCGCGCCACAGCGCGACGTGGATCGGCAGCAGCAGCGCGATCCAGTGCGCGTCGGCCTGCGGCGGATTGGCCAGCCAGTAGACGAACACCGCCAGCGCGGCGGCGACGGCATGCAACACCAGCACGCCACGGAACAGCCGTCCCGGTGCCCGCCCGCGCAGGCCGCGCCACAGGCCGGGCAGCAGCAGCCACGCCGTCGGCAGGAACAGCAGCAGGTTGCGGTTGGCCCAGGCGAAGCGGTGTTCGGTGCCCACCCACAGCAGCAGCATCACGCTGCCCAGCAGCGCCGCCGCGAACCAGAGGACGCCGGCGATCGCCAGCGCGGTGCGCGGGGCGCGCGCATGCAGCAGGCGCCACGCGAGCGCGATGCCCAGCCCCGCCAGCAGCCAGGGCCACCACGGCTGCGGCTGTTCCGCCGGCTCCGGCGCGACGCGGTGCGGCGCGACCTCTTCCTCGGCGGCCACCAGCGGGCGGCCGTCGGGCAGGCGGGCCTCGCGCAGGCCCTCGGCCAGGCGCATCGGCACGTAGGCCTCTTCCCACAGCGACATCGGTGCGTCGGCCGCCGGCCCGAGGCCGACGTCGAAGCCCCAGCGCATCCACCACGCCGGCCGCGCGAGGCGCACCGCTTCGCTGCGATAGGTGTTGCCGCGCGAACGCGAGGTCAGCTGCCGGCGCAGGTCGCCGCCCAGCGCGCGGTCGATCGCGTCGCGCACGCGGGTGGCGCAGTTGTCGGTGAAGTATTCGTAGCGGTAGCGCGCGTTCTCCGGCCGCGCGTTCTCGGCCAGCGCGCGGGCCATGGCCTCGGCCTGCGCGGGCGCGAGGTCCAGCCACTGGATGCGCACGCCGCGGCCGGTCTCGCGGTAGTAGCGCAGGTCCTGGTTCCACGGCAGTTCGGCGAGCCGGTACACCATGTCGCCGTGGATGAAATTCCCGACGAAACCGGGTTCGCCCGGGTCGAAGATGCCGAAGTTGTACGAGACCGGCGCGGCGCCCGGGTACTCGACGACGATGGCGTTGTGGCCGAAGCGTTCGAAGAAGATCTCGCCGGGCAGCATCGTGGCCACACCGATGCGCGGCGTGGACGGCGCGGCCCAGGCGATCGCCGACAGGCAGAGGAGCAGCAGGCCGAACAGGCCCCGGACGATGGTGCGGCGACGGCGCGTCACGGTGTCGGCGCGTGGCAGGCAGGAGCGGGTGGCGATCATGGCTGCGCACTATGCCATGGGGCGGGGCGGTCGCGATCCGCCGTGCCCGGGCCGCCGCCACTACGCCCGCGGGCGATCGCGGCGATGGCCCGGGTCACGCGTTCAGAGCTGGCCGTTGCGCCACGCCTGGTTCAGCTGCGCCAGCGTCACTCGGACGTTTTCGAGGCTGCCGACCGCGAGGTAGGTCGTGTAGGTCAGCGTGGTACCCGCGGCGACCGCGCCGATGCGGTAGACCGCGTTCCACTTCATCGTCGCGTTGCTCTCGATCGACGACGGGAAGCGGAACTGGCCGTAGCCCGCGCCCGGGAACTGCGGCTGCGGCAGCGACGGCGACCACACGCCCATCGCATGGCTGCCGCTCGGGGTCGACAGCACCAGCGGCTTGTTCTGTTCGCCCATCGGCAGCGAGGGCGACAGCAGCGTCAGCGACTGGGTGGCGTCGGTGTAGGTGTAGAACGCGGTCATGTCGCCGGCGAGGTAGCCGGTGGGTGCTTCGATGACGAGGCTGTTCACCGCTTCCGGGACATGGATCCGGGTGATGAAGCGGATCGCATGGCGCATGCCGGGCAGGCCGACCTGCACGTCGGTGTACGTGCGGTAGTTCGAGCGCGTCGTGGTGTTGATGACGGCGCCGCAGTGCGGATCGGTGGTGAACGGCGCCAGCCAGAACGCCGGCAGCGTCTGCGTCGACAGCTGGCTGGACGCCACCGACGCGGCTTCCAGCAGGCTGCTGGTGCCGGTGCTCAGGCCGTCGGGCGCGCTGCCGGCGAGGGTCGGGTTGTAGCACTCGCCGTAGCCGTTCTTCGACAGCGCCGGCTGCAGCTGGCGGCCGTGGTCGTAGGAATTGATGAACTCCTTGCCGTTCCAGAACACGCTGTCGATCGCGCCGGCGACGCGCCGCGATGCCGTCACCGAGAGGATGTCGTTGCGCGCCGTCCAGCGGTTGTACGCGCCGGTGGCTTCGTTCGGCCCGTAGCCGATGCGGCCTTCGCCGATGCCGTAGACCAGATAGTGCCGTAGCGCCAGCGCGTAGTTGCTGCCGTAGGCGGACGCGAGATCGGCATAGCGGCCGATGTACTGCGCGGAGTGGAAGTCCGGATGCGCCTGGCGGCCTTCGCACAGGCCGTTGCTGCGCCAGTGGTTGCGCGCGCCGGCGGCGGAATTGATGCCCGCGGCGCCGAGGTCGGCGTTCTCGTTGAGGTAGTACTGCCAGTTGAAGACGCGGGCGTCGTAGAGGTCGACGCCGCTGGCGTCGTTCGGATTGCACGCGGCGGCGGCATGGCCGGCGGCGAGGAGCAGGAGCGGGGCGATCAGTCGCGCGATCGTTCTGGACACGGGAAACCTCCTTGTGGGGTGGGCGTCCGTCGCGACGCACGGCCCGTTCGGTTTCGTCCGATTGCAATCCATGCCTTCCGCGACGGCCGGGCGAGCATAGCGCCACGGCCGTGCGGCTTCCGTGCGCCTGTGCGCACGGCGAGCGATCAAGTGCCGTGCACGCTCACGTGCAGCGTGTGCAGGCGACGCGCGTCCGCGTGCGCGACGCGGAAGCCGAAGCGCGCCAGCGTGAGTTCCTCGCCGGCCTCCGGCAGATGCCCGATGGCCGCGGTGACGAGGCCGCCGATGGTGTCGTACTCGTCGTCGGCGAAATCGGCACCGAAGCGCGCGTTGAAGTCGGCGATCGGCGTGAGCGCGTCGACCAGGTACTGGCCGTCGGCCTGCGCCGCGATCAGCGCGTTCGGGTCCTCGGCGTCGTCGTGCTCGTCGTCGATCTCGCCGACGATCTGCTCCAGCACGTCCTCGATGGTGACGAGGCCGGAGACGCCGCCGTACTCATCGATGACGATCGCCATGTGGTTGCGCGACTGGCGGAACTCGCGCAGCAGGATGTCCAGGCGCTTGGTTTCCGGCACCAGCACCGCCGGGCGCAGCAGTTCGCGCACGGTGCCCGGGCCGTCGTCGGCGACCACGCCGCGCAGCAGGTCCTTCGCCAGCAGGATGCCGAGGATCTCGTCCTTGTCCTCGCCGTGCACGGGGAAGCGCGAATGGCCGGATTCGACCACCTGCTTCATCAGCGGCACGAACTTGCCGTCGACCGGCAGCGCGACCATCTGCGCGCGGGGAATCATGATGTCGCCGACGGTGAGGTCGGAGATGGCCACGGCGCCTTCCATGATCCGCAGCGTGTCGGCGTCGATGACGCCGTCGGCCTGCACGTCGCGCAGCAGCTCGACCAGATCGTCCTGATTGTCGGGCTCGCCGGAGATCGCGGCGGTCAGGCGGGAGAACCAGGAGCGCCGCTTCTCGGGGGCCTTCTCCTGCGGTTTCGCGGCGCCATCCGGCGCGCGGGTACTGTCGTCCTCGGACATCGTCGTCTTGGGGGCGCCCGTGCGGGCGGGTGGGCCAGTGTAACGCGTCAGACCGGAGGGCGTCCCCCGCGCCGGGGGCGCCGGCGGTCAGTCCTGCACGCGGTAGGGATCGTCGATGCCCAGCCCGGCCAGGATTTCGCGCTCCAGCCGTTCCATGCACTCGGCCTCGCGTTCGTCCTGGTGGTCCATGCCCAGCAGGTGCAGCACGCCGTGCACGGTCATGTGCGCGTAATGATGCGCGACCGGCTTGCCCTGTTCGGCGGCCTCGCGCGCCACCACCGGTGCGCACAGCACCAGGTCGCCCATCAGCGGCAGAGTCACGCCTTTGGGCAACTTCACGCCCTCGGGCATTTCGCCCGGGAAACTCAGCACGTTGGTCGCGTAGTCCTTGCCGCGGTAATGCCGGTTCAGCGCGCGGCCTTCGTCCTCGCCGACGATGCGGATCGCGATGTCCGCCTCGCGGATGCGGCCTGCCGCCGCCGCCGCGA
This sequence comes from Lysobacter sp. DMC97, assembly GCF_056313745.1. Classification (NCBI taxonomy): domain Bacteria; kingdom Pseudomonadati; phylum Pseudomonadota; class Gammaproteobacteria; order Lysobacterales; family Lysobacteraceae; genus Lysobacter; species Lysobacter sp. DMC97. The sequence goes on from NZ_JBQUZR010000007.1 coordinate 179,759, forward strand.
CCCAGCGCCGGAAACTCGGCGCCGCGGGCACCCCGGCGCGCGCGGTGGCGTAGCCGACGGCGACGTCGAGGCGAATGGGACCCTGGGTCATGGTTTGCCGCCCCAGTCGCCGGGTTCGAAGCGGATGGCGACGACCTCGTTCCGCGCGTCCGGCGCGCGGATCGTCGCGTCCCGCGAGGTCCCCGTACAGCCGCGCCAGCCCATCTCGTCCATGGCCTGCAACACGAGCCCGACGCTTGCGGAGCCCACGTCGCCGACATAGGCCGACGTGTCGCCGCAGCGGCCGATGTTCTCGATCTCGAGCCCGGACACGAGGCCCTGGATCACGCGATCGGCTTCCGCGCGATGCGCCTTGTCCGGGGCAGTGCCATCGAACGTGATCGTGCCGCGCACGAAGTACATGTGGCGGACGAAGACATAGACGAACTTCGTCGCGGGCGTCACGCCGTCCGCACCGGCTTTCGGGTCGGTGTAGGTCACGGTGATGCGATTGCCGCGCAGCGGCGGCTGCGGATAGAGCTTCTGGTCCGTGCTTGCGGGATGAGGCGATACGGTGACGCTCTCCACACCATTCGCGGGAACCGGTTGCGGTCCGATCGCGACGGTCGTCGACTGGGCGGGACGCCGCGGCATCTTCACGGTGAAACCCGACTGGTCCGCGATCCGGAAATCCGCATATCCCGTGCGCGCCGCACCTGCTTGCAACGTTTCGGCGACGTGGTCGACCTCGTCGCCCAATGCCTTGCGTTCCGGAGTGTCGCCGGCCGGATGGATCACGAAGGTGATCTTCATGTCCGGCCGTGCTGCGTCCCGGTAGCGCAAGACGACGCCGGCCAGTCGCTGCGCCGGATCGTATTCGGGGGCATCGAGGGACCATGCCTCGAATGCACGAGGTGCCGAGATCCGCGATTCCTCGACGTAAGGCTGCAAGGGCACCTGCGCCGGAGCATCGGCGGCCAAGGCGCTGGCCGCGAGTCCGGCCAGGATTGCGCCGATCGCGAAGGTCTTCATGGCGTCGCGTCCTTCGCGCGCTCCGTCTTCGCCGCCTGCGCGTCGTACGCGCGGACGATCTTCGCCACCAGCGGGTGGCGCACCACGTCGCGGGCCTCGAAGAAGGTGAAGCTCACGCCTTCGACGTCGCGCAGCACCTCGATGGCGTCGCGCAGGCCGGACTTCACGGTCTTCGGCAGGTCGATCTGGCTGATGTCGCCGGTGACCACGGCGGTGCTGCCGAAGCCCAGGCGGGTGAGGAACATCTTCATCTGCTCGACGGTGGTGTTCTGCGCCTCGTCGAGGATCACGAACGCATCGTTGAGCGTGCGGCCGCGCATGTACGCGAGCGGCGCGATCTCGATGACGTTCTTCTCCAGCAGCCGCGCCACCTTCTCCACGCCGAGCATCTCGTACAGCGCGTCGTACAGCGGGCGCAGGTAGGGATCGACCTTCTGCGAGAGGTCGCCGGGCAGGAAGCCGAGCTTCTCGCCGGCCTCCACCGCCGGGCGCACCAGGATGATGCGCTGGATGCGCGCGGTGTTCAGCGCCTCCACCGCCATCGCGACCGCGAGGAAGGTCTTGCCGGTGCCGGCCGGGCCGACGCCGAAGTTGATGTCGTGGGTGGCGATCGCGTGCAGGTATTTCTGCTGGTTGGCGCCGCGGCCGCGCACGGTGCCGCGCTTGACCTTCACCGCGACGTCCTGCGGCGCGTAGGCGGCGCCGTCGTTGCCGGCGTCGTCCGCGGCCTCGTCGCTGCCGAGGCGCAGGTGGATGGCGGGTGCATCGAACACGACGTCCGCGGCTTCCGCGTAGAGCGCGCGCAGCAGTTTCTCGACGCCGGCCACGACGGCCTCGTCGTCGCCGCTGACGCGGAAGACGTTGCCGCGGTTGGCGATCTCCACGCCGCGGCGCAGTTCGATCTGGCGCAGGTGGGCGTCGAAGGGGCCGGCGAGGTTGGCGAGGCGTTCGGGGTCGGCCGGGTCGAGCGCGAAATCGCGATGGTGCCTGTGGAGCGCTTGGGTCTGCATACGCCGCGCAGGTTAGCGCGGGGCGGGGGCGAACGCCATGCGGAGACGCCGTTCGTCGGGTCGGGATCGACATTAATTAATCGATGAATTAATTATGGCGCATGCCTGCCGATGCCCCTGCCGCCACGTCGCCGTCCCCGGCCCGCCGTCCCCGTCGGCGCGCGCCCGGCCGTCCCCCGGGCGACGGCGACGATCTGCGCGGCCGGCTGCTGGACGCCGCGGTCGGGCGTTTCGCCCGGCAGGGCATCGCCGGCAGTTCGCTGCGCGACATCGCCCGCGACGCTGGCACCACGCCGGCGCTGGTGCACTACTACTTCGGCAACCGCGACGCGCTGCTGGAGGCGGTGATCGAGGAACGCCTGATGCCGGTGATGCAGACGGTGCGCATGCCGCTGCTGGCCGGAGGCGAGGACCTGCGCGCGATCGTGCGCGGCTTCGTGCGCGCCGTGCTCGGCATCGCCATGGCGCACCCGTGGCTGCCGCAACTGTGGGTGCGCGAGGTGCTGCACGAAGGCGGCGGTCTGCGCACGCTCATGTTCGATCGCATCGGTCCGCTGCTGCCGCAACTGCTCGCCGCGCGCTTCGCGCAGGCGCAGGCGGCCGGGCAGCTGAATCCGCGGCTCGATCCGCGCCTGCTGGTGCCGTCGCTGGTGGGCCAGACGATGTTCCTCGCCGCCAGCGCGCCGATCTGGCGCGGCCTCTTCGACGCGCAGGACATCGACGCCGATGCGCTCTGCGCCCATGTCATCGCCCTGCTCGAATCCGGTCTGGAGTTGCCCGCATGAACGTCCGCGCACGATCCCGTGCCTTCCCCCGCGTCGCCGGCCTGTTACTCGCCGCCGCGGCGCTGTCCGGCTGCGCAGACGAGGGCACGCAGGTGCTCGGCACGCTGGAGTACGACCGCATCACCCTGCCGGCGCCTGCGGCCGAGCGCATCGCCTCGGTGGCGGTGCACGAAGGCGAGCGGGTGAAGGCCGGCGCCGAGGTGATGACGCTGGAAACGACGCGCGTCGCCGCGCAGACCGAGGCCGTGCGCGCGCAGGCGCGGCAGCAGCGCGACGCGCTCGACGAACTGCAGGCGGGCACACGCAGCGAGCAGGTCGCGCAGGCGCGGGCGCAACTGGCCGGCGCACAGGCGCAGGCGCGCGACGCGCAGGCTTATCTCGGCCGCGTGGAGCCGCTGGGCCGGCGGCAGCTGGTGGCGAAGGTCGAGGTCGACCGTGCCCGCGCCGCCGCGCAGAGCGCCGACGCCCAGGTCCGCGCGGCGCAGGCGCTGCTGGACGAACTCGAACACGGCGCGCGCCGCGAGCGCATCGCCCAGGCGCAGGCCGCGGTCGACGTTGCGGAAGCACAGGCGTCGGCGCAGGCGGTGACGCTGGACAAACTGCGCATCGTCGCGCCGCGCGATGCCCGCATCGACAGCCTGCCGTACAAGCTCGGCGACCAGGCGCCGGTGGGTGCGCCGCTGGCGATCCTGCTGGTCGGCGACGCGCCGTACGCGCGCGTCTACGTGCCCGAGCCGATGCGTGCACACGTGAAGGTCGGCGATGCCGCGAGCGTGCACGTCGACGGCGTCGACAAGGCGTTGTCCGGGCACGTGCGCGCGATCCGCAGCGATCCCGCGTTCACGCCGTACTACGCGTTGAGCGGCAAGGACGCGGCGCGGCTGAGCTATCTCGCCGAGATCACGCTCGATGGCGGCACCGATCTGCCCGCGGGCGTGCCGGTGCAGGTCACGTTCGCCGGAGCGTCGCGATGAACGCCGTCGTCGACGGCGCGGTGCGCGGCGGTGTGCGCGCGCTGCTGCGCATGGAGGCGGCGCTGCTGTTCGCGCTGGCGCTGTGGGCCTACGGACGGTGGGGCGCGGGCTGGGGCATGTTCGCGGCGTGCTTCCTGCTGCCGGATCTCGCATTCCTCGGCTATCTCGCCGGTCCGCGCGTCGGTGCGCTGGCCTACAACGTCACGCACGCGCTGGTCGGTCCGCTGGCGACGCTCGCCCTCGGCATCGCCGGCGGCGAACGCACCGTGCTGGCGGCGGGCCTGATCTGGATCGCGCACGTCGTTTTCGACCGCATGCTCGGCTACGGCCTGAAATACGCAACGGGCTTCCGCACGACGCACCTCGGTCGCATCGGTCGCGATCACCCGGCGACCGGGATAGCCGCATGAACGCTGCCTCCGCCGATGCCGACGGCGACCTCGCCATCCGCGCCACCGGGCTGAGCAAGCATTTCGGCGCGTTGCGTGCGGTCGATGCGGTCGACCTGCGCGTGCCCAAGGCGCACGTCTACGGCTTCCTCGGGCCGAACGGTTCGGGCAAGTCGACCACGATCCGCATGCTCTGCGGCCTGCTCACGCCGACTGCCGGCGACATCGAGGTGCTGGGCCTGCGCATCCCCGAGCAGGCCGAGGCGCTGCGTCGGCGGATCGGCTACATGACCCAGAAGTTCGCGCTGTACGAGGACCTGAGCGTGCGCGAGAACCTGGAATTCCTCGCCGACGTGCAGGGCGTGCCGCGGGCGGAGCGGCGGGCGCGGGTCGACGAACTGATCGAGACCTACGACTTCGCCGATCGCCGCAACCAGCTCGCCGGCACCATGAGCGGCGGACAAAAACAACGATTGGCGCTGGCGGGCGCCACCGTGCATCGCCCGGAACTGCTGTTCCTCGACGAACCGACCAGCGCGGTCGATCCCGAATCGCGCCGCGACTTCTGGGAAAAGCTCTTCGATCTCGCCGATCGCGGCACCACGCTGCTGGTGTCGACGCACTACATGGACGAAGCCGAGCGCTGCCATCGCATCGCCATCCTCGATCGCGGCCGGCTGGTCGCCGATGGCACGCCGGCCGCGCTCACCGCCGCGCTGGCCGGACGCACACTGGGCGTGCGCGCGGCCGAACCGCGTCGCGCGCAGGCCGCGCTGCATGGCGCGCCGGACGTGCTCAGCGTGGCGCAGGTCGGCAACGCCCTGCGCGTGCTGACGACCGGCGGCCTCGACGCCGCGACGCTCGCCGCGCGGCTGCGCGCCGCCGGCCTCGACGCCGACGCCGCGGACATCGAGCCGAACCTCGAGGACGTGTTCGTCTCGGCCACGCATCCGGCCTCGCCCGCGGAGGCGGCATGAACCTGCGCCACATCCTCGCGATCGTGCTCAAGGAAATCCGCCAGATGCGGCGCGACCGCATGACCCTGGCGATGATGATCGGCATTCCCACGCTGCAGCTGGTGCTGTTCGGGTTCGCGATCAACCTCGACGTACGCAACCTGCCGGCGGCGGTGGCGGACATGGCGAACACCGCGGGCTCGCGCGCGCTGGTGGAGGACCTCTATGCCGCCGGCGTGGTGCGCCGCGCCGGGGAGGCGCGGACGCCGCAGGAGATCCGGTCGCTGCTCGACCGCGGCGCGATCAAGATCGGCGTGGTGGTGCCGCCGGATTTCGAGCGCCGCCGTCTCGACGGCCGCGACGCGGTGCAGGTGATCGTCGACGGCAGCGATCTGACCGTCCAGTCCGCGGCGCGCCAGCTCACGGCGCTGCCGCTGGACGGCCGCGCGTCGTCGTCCGCGTCGCCGATCGTCATGCTGCCGCTCTACAACCCCGAACGCCGTTCGGCGGTGAACGTGGTGCCCGGGCTGATCGGCGTGATCCTGACCATGACGATGGTGATGTTCACCGCGATGGCGATCGTGCGCGAACGCGAGCGCGGCAACCTCGAACTGCTGATCACTACGCCGGTGTCCAGCGCCGAGCTGATGATCGGCAAGGTGCTGCCATACGTCGCGGTGGGCCTGATCCAGACCACCGTGGTCCTGCTGCTGGGCATCGGCGTGTTCGCGGTGCCGGTGCGCGGATATCTGGTCGACGTCTATGCCGCGGCGATGCTGCTGATCGTCGCCAACCTCGCGCTGGGCCTGCTGGTGTCGACCCGCGCGCAGACACAGTTCCAGGCGATGCAGATGGCGTTCTTCCTGTTCCTGCCGTCGATCCTGCTGTCGGGGTTCATGTTCCCGTTCGATGGCATGCCGGTGGCGGCGCAGTGGATCGCGGAGGTGCTGCCGCTCACGCACTTCGTGCGCCTGATCCGCGGCGTGATGCTGCGCGGGGCGTCGTTGCCGTCGCTGTGGCCGGACGCGCTGGCGCTGGTGGTGTTCTCGGCGATCGCGATGACCGCGGCGATCTCGCGGTTCCGGAAGCGGCTCGATTGATCGATGCGCGCGCACGGCGTTCCGGCGGACGTCATCGCCTCCGCGAGACGCCGTGACCGTCGCGCGCGATGGTCACCCGGCCGCTTTGGCGGGTGAACGGGCGATGTGGCGGATGACCATCTCGGCGACGATGATGTTCATGGCCCACGAGACGACGAAGAGGACGTCGGAAAGCAGGCCGATCGGGGGCTGGCCGGTAATCAGGTAGAGCGGCATGTACACCAGCGCGACGGTCCCCAGGCCCATGCCGACCGCGTAAGAGCGGATCATCCAGGCGCGGTGGCGGATGATGTCGCGTTTGTGGATGGCCGCCATCGCGATCGCGAGCGCGATCAGCAGCGCCACGCCGAAGATGCCGCGGGCGATGCCGACCATGGGCGTCCTCACCGACGTCACCTGCGCGAGGATCGACAGGCCCGACAGGCCGATGGCCGCACCCGACAGCACGAAGATCCGGCCCAGCACCCGGTGCAGCCTGCCGAAGCGGTGGCGGAGGGCACGGACGAATTGCGTGGGACCGGTGATGCCGAACGCGACGCCTGCCAGGACATGGAGGAACCACGAGACGGGGGCCACGGCCAGATGGGCGCTGTCTTCGGGGTAGGTCCCGGACGGAATCTGGAACACTTCCACGAACGAATTCAGGATCGGGATGCCGGTCAGGACGGCGAGCAGCAGGACGAGCGCGATCGGGCGCCGGAAGAAGCGGAACATGGGATGTCCTTATCCATTCTGCGGGATGTGCTGCGTTCGATGCCGGCCCGCAGCGGCCCCGGGTTTCCTGGTGAATGCGGCGAGGGGCGGCGGCAGGGTCGCGATGGCGGGCGGGGGGCCGTCACAGCGACGCGAGGAACTCCTGCACCGCCGGCCCGAACCGCGCGAAGTCGACGAGGAAGGCGTCGTGGCCCTGCGGCGAGGGCAGGGCGAGACAGCGGGCGTCGGCGCCGCCGGCGAGCAGGCCGTCGGCGATCTCCTGCTGCTGCTGGATCGGGAACAGGATGTCGGTGTAGACGCCGATCGCCAGCGCGCGGTCGACGCGCAGCTTCGACAGGCCCTGCTCACAGGTGACCTGGCAGGATTCGCCGACGTCGAACCAGTCCATCGACCGGCTGAGGTAGAGGTAGCAGTTCGGATCGAAGCGGCGGATGAAGCGGCGCGCGTGGCCTTCGAGATAGCTTTCGACCTCGAATTCCAGGCCGAACGGATCGTCGTCGCGGCGCATCGAATCCAGGCGCACGCGGCCGAAGCGGCCGTCCCATTCCAGCGCCGAGCGATAGGTGATCACGCCGAGCTTGCGCGCGAGGCGCATGCCCGATTCCGGATACACCGCGTCGTCGTATTCGCCGTTGTTCCACTGCGGATCGAGCCGGATCGCTTCGCGCTGCAGCGAGCGGATCGCGATCGAGAACGGCTGCGCGCGCGCGGCGCCGGAGATGTTGACGTGGGCGTGGGCGATGCCCGGATGCCGCTGCAGCAGCGACAGCGCGACCATGCCGCCCATCGAGTTGCCGATCACGCACGCGAGCCGCGCGATGCCGAGCGCGCGGACCACGTGCGCCGCGGCGTCGGCGCCGTCTTCGACCGACAGCTCGGGGAACGACAGGCGGTACAGCGCGCCGGTGGCGGGGTCGATCGATGCGGGGCCGGTCGAGCCCTTGCAACTACCCAGCGAGTTCACGCAGATCACGAACCAGCGATCGGTGTCGATCGGCTTGCCCGGGCCGACCATGGGTTCCCACCAGCCGGGTTCGGGATTGTCGCCGTGGCTGGCGGCGTGCGCGTCGGGCGACAGGCCGGTGAGGATCAGGATCGCGTTGCCGGCCGCGGCGTCCAGCGTGCCCCACGTCTCGTAGGCCATGCGTGCGCCCTGCAGCGCGCCACCGCGCTTCATCGGGAACGGCGACGGCAGGTCGACGAAGCGGGTACCGGGGGGAATGAATTCGGTCATCCGTGGAATCCAGGCGGCAGGGCGAGAAGTGCGCCCGGCAGCTTACGCGATGCCCCGCCGCTTTTCCCGCCCGACGGCGGTCACTGCATGGGGGTGTCGAGGGACAGAATGGCGCGGATTGGCCGGTGATCCGAGCCGATGTCGGGACCGCGCGCGGTTTCGCCGCGCCGCCAGCCCGGGCCGGCGAGGACATGATCGATCGGAATACCGACATGCGCCGACGGCCAGGTAGGGGCGAGGTCGGTCGCGCGGCGCAGGCCGAGGCGCGCTGCATCGGCGAGCGCACGCGACCACGGCGTGGCGTTGAGGTCGCCGGCGATGATCGTCGGGCGCACCCGGGCCTCGCGTGCGAGCGTGCGCAGCAGGTCGTCGCGCGCCTGCTGCCAGTGCGGCGCCAGCGGCGGCATCGGATGCGCGGCGATCACCCGCACCGGGCCCCGTGCGGTGTCGACGGTCGCGGCCAGCGCGGGAATGCCGTCGGCGCTGTCGGTGCGCACGACGTCGTGCAACGGTCGACGCGACAGCAGGCCGATGCCGAACGGCGAGTCCGCCACGAAGAACGCGTGGTGCGGATAGGGGCCGGCGAGTGCCTGCTGCAGGCCTTCGGCGTACGCGGGCGTGAGTTCGACCAGCACGACGACATCGGCCGGCTGCGCGCGCAGCCATGCCGCGAGCGGTGCGGGATCGGGATTGCCGGCGTGCACGTTCGCGCTGGCGACGACCAGCGTCGGCACGGCGTCGTCACGGGCAGGAGGCAGCGCCGGGCTCGCGGTCCACAGCGGCAGCAGCGCCAGCGGCGTTGCCGCCCACCAGCGCCGGTCACGCCGCGCCGACAGCAGGCACAGGCCGATCCACACCGCAGAGCACGCCCACTGCCAGTGCGCGGCGAGATCGATCGCCCAGCCGATGAGGCCGACCGGCGCCGGCCAGATCGCGCTCAGCCACGGCAATGCGAAGCCGGCGAGGCAGAGACTCGCGAACGGGATCGGCAGGCGTCGTCGCCACCAGGCCGGAGGGTCGCGCGGCGTCGACATCGAGGCTCAGTGCGCCCGCGTCGCCGACCGTTGCGGCAGGCGCCACACCAGCAGTGCGATCGCCGCGAGCAGCACGCCGGTGGCGCCGCACCGGCTGAGCGCGAGGCCGCCGTGATCCAGCGGCTTGTCGAGGAAGTCGCCGACCACCGCGCCCAGCGGACGGGTCAGCACGAACGCCGCCCAGAACAGCGCCGTGCGCGAGATCCGCGTGAATGCCGCCGCGAGGGCGATCAGCGCGATGAGACCACCGAACACCAGCGCGCTGCCGAGGTAGCCGAGCCCGGCGTCGTCCGCGGTCCAGTCGCCGAGCGCGGTGCCCAGCGTCTGCGACAACATGATCGTCAGCCAGTAGAAGGCCTCGGATTTCGGTCCGGCGACGCCGCCGATGTCCAGCGATCCGAGCGCGCGATGCCAGGCGAAGAACGACACCGCGAGCGCCGCGGCCAGCAATGTGGAGCCACCGGCGTAGCCGACGCCGAGCGAGCGGTCGGCGTAGTCGGCGAGGGTGGTGCCGACGGTGGTGGAGGCGATGATCGTCGCCCAGTACAGCGCCGGCCGGAACGTGTGCGCGCGGATCTGCGCGACGACGGCGACGACGAACAGCGCGAAGAAGATCGCGGTGCCGACGAGGTAGCCGAGGTCCATCGACATCGACACCGCGTCGCCGCCAGTCTCGCCGAGCGTGGTCGCGAGGATCTTGAGAATCCAGAACCGGAGCGTGACCTCGGGCACCTTGGCGACGATGCGGGCGGCTGCGGACGGCGCGGCGTTCATCGCGCTTCGCCGCCGGTCATTCGCCGAGCGTGAGCGCGACCGGTCCCTTGGCCGGCAGCATCGTGCGCACCGGCTTCGATTCGATGTCGCCCGGCTGGCGCATCGGCGAGCCGCTGTCGGAGATGCGCGCGAGCACTTCGACTTCGCCCACCCCCGAGAGCTTCGCCGTCGGCATCGGGCCGTCGCCGTCGTCGAGCACGACCTTCAGCGGCAACTCCGACACGGTGTGCTTCTCGACCGCGATTGGCATCGGCGGGCCGTCGGGCCCGCGCGCGATCACGAACACGGTGGCGTCGCCGCGCAGGCGCACGCGCTCGGCGAACGCGGGATCGAGCGCGACCGTCACGGTCAGCGCGTGCGCGCCGGGGCCGGCCGCTTCCGCCGGCTTCGGCGCCGGCAGCGGCGGCAGGCCGGCGTCGCGGCGCGCGGCGTCGACTTCCGCGCGCAGGGTTGCGCCGTTCTCGTCGCCGAGCGTGGCGAGCAACGGCTCCCACAACTGCGCGGCCTCGGCGGCCTTGCCCTGCTGGCGCCGCGCGATGCCGAGGAAGAAGCGCGCGCGCTGGTGGTTCGCGTCCAGTTTCAGCGCGTGTTCGAGGTAGCCGACCGCCTGCGCATCGAAACGATGGCCGGCATCGGCCTGCGCGCGCACTTCCGCGGCGGCGGCGAGGTAGTCGGGTTCGTCCGGTGCGCGCTTCAGCACCTGCTCCCAGGCGCTGCGCGCGTCGGCGAAGCGGCCCGCCTGCGCATAGGCGCCGGCGAGCATCACCCAGCCTTCCTGATCGGGGAACCGGTCACGGCTGCGCTCCAGTTGTTCGATCGCCTGCGCCAGCGTGGCCGGGCGTTCGACCATCGCGGCGTCCAGCGCCATGGGCGTGCCTTCGGCGCGGTACAGGCCGCCCGCCAGCACGGCGAGTCCGGCGATGAGCATTGCGGCCGCGCGCGGGCGGGCGCGCCACAGCGGGTGCAGCACGAGGCCGAACGCCGCGAGCGTGAGCACGGTGGCGACGAGGGCGAACACGATGGCGGAGGCGGAACCGGACATCACCACTCCTGGGCGTCGTCGGCGGGCACCGGCGTCGCGGTCGCGGGGGCGCGGCGCAGCAGCCGCCAGATCACGACGCCGCCGACCAGCACGAACAGCAGCGGGCCGAACCACAGCAGCCACGTGGTCGGCGACACCCGTGGGCGATACAGCACGAACTCGCCGTAGCGATCGACGAGGTAGTCGCGGATCGCCTGGTCGTCGCGGCCCTCGCGCATCAGCGTCAGCACTTCGCGGCGCAGGTCGACGGCGATCTGCGCGTTGGAATCGGCCAGCGACTGGTTCTGGCACATCACGCAGCGCAGTTCGACCACGAGGTCGTGGAAGCGCTGCGCCTCGGCGGCGTTGCGGAACTGCAGCGGTGTCGCGTCGACGGCCTTCTGCGCGGACACGGCGCCGGCCAGCGCCAGCAGCAGCGTGCACAGCAGCAGGCGGACGGCGGCCTTCACTTGCGCTCCGTGGCGGCGAGCGCCGGCAGCAGCTCGGTGCGGACGATGTCGTCGGTCAGCGGGCCGACGTGCTTCCAGCGCACGATGCCCTGGCCGTCGACGAGGAACGTCTCCGGCGCGCCGTACACGCCGAAGTCGATCGCGGTCTGGCCGACCTCGTCGCTCAGCACCACCCAGTACGGATTGTTGAACTTCTCCAGCCACGCCAGCGCGTCGGCGCGCTCGTCCTTCCAGTTGAAGCCGATCACGCGCACGCGCTTGGTCTCGGCGAAGCGGGTGACGACCGGATGCTCGACCTGGCATTCCACGCACCAGCTGCCCCACACGTTCAGCACGTAGGGCTGGCCGCGCAGGTCCTTCGCGGTGACGACGCGGGTCGGCTCGTGCAGCACCGGCAGCGCGAAGTCGGGCGCGGGCTTGTTCAGCAGCGCGGACGGCAGCGCGTCGCGATCGGGATCGCGGCTGAGCCACACGCCGGCGGCCAGCAGCGCGGCGACGAGCAGGAAGGCGATGAAGGGAAGCCAGCGTTTCATGGCGGTATTCGATCAGATGCCGACGTTGTCGGAGAACTCGCCGGTGCGTTCCGGCGGCGGTGTGCGCATCGATTGCAGTGCGCGCTCGTGTGGCTCCTGGCGTGCCTTGCGGAACCGGCGGTCGGTGGCGGTCACGAACCCGCCCAGCGCCATCATCAGCGCGCCGATCCAGATCCAGCGCACGAACGGCTTGACGTGCACGCGCACCGCCCACGCGCCGCCGCCGAGCGGCTCGCCGAGGGCGACGAACAGGTCGCGGGTGGCGCCGGGCAGGATCGCCGCTTCGGTCATCACCTGGCCGCCGAGGTACTGGCGCTTCTCCGGGTGGATCACTTCCACGAGGCGATCGTCGCGCAGTACCTGCACGGTGCCGATGCTGGCGCGGTAGTTCGGGCCCGGTGCCTCGCGCACGCCGTCGAAGCGGAAGGCGTCGCGGCCGATGGTCAGCGTCTGCCCCGGGCGCAGCGCGACCTCGCGCTGCTGCAACTGCGCTTCGACCAGCAGCGCACCGATCAGGAACACCGCGATGCCGGTGTGCGCCAGCAGCATGCCGACCATCTCCGGCGTGAAGCGGCCGCCGGCCTCGCGCACGCGCAGCCACGCGAAGCGCGCGGTGCCCAGCGCGATCCACAGCGCGCCGGCCACGCCCGCGGCGGTCTTCAGCGGGCCCTGCGGCGCCTGGACATACGCGATCGCGCCGGCCACCAGCGCAAGCCCCAGCCACGGCAGCAGCAGCTTGAACGGCCGCGACAGCTGGTCGCGCTGCCAGCGCACCAGCGGGCCCAGCGGCAGCAGCGCCACCACCGGCGTCATCAGCACGATGAACAGCAGCGAGAAATAGGGCGGGCCGACCGAGAGCTTGGCATCGCTGCCCAGTGCGTCCAGCAGCAGCGGGAACAGCGTGCCGACGAACACCATCGCCGCGGCCGCGGTCAGCAGCAGGTTGTTGACCAGCAGCAGCGTCTCGCGCGAGCTGGCGGCGAACGGCTTGCCGCCGTCGATCTCAGGCGCGCGCAGCGCGTACAGCAGCAGCGAGCCGCCGACCACGATCGCGAGGAACACCAGGATGAACACGCCGCGGCCCGGGTCGGCGGCGAAGGCGTGCACGCTGGTCAGCACGCCGGAACGCACCAGGAACGTGCCCAGCAGCGACAGCGCGAACGCGGCGATCGCCAGCAGCAGCGTCCAGCTGCGGAAGCTGCCGCGCTTTTCGGTGGTCGCCTGCGAATGCAGCAGCGCGGCGCCGGCCAGCCACGGCATGAAGCTCGCGTTCTCGACCGGGTCCCAGAACCACCAGCCGCCCCAGCCGAGTTCGTAATACGCCCACCAGCTGCCCAGCGCGATGCCGAGGGTGAGGAAGCCCCAGGCGACGTTGGTCCACGGCCGCGTCCAGCGCAGCCAGCTCGTGATGGCCTCGGGGCCGGAGGATTCGCGATCCAGCAGCGCCGCGATCGCGAACGCGAACGGCACCGCGAAGCCGACGTAGCCCATGTAGAGCATCGGCGGATGGATGATCAGGCCCGGGTCCTGCAGCAGCGGGTTGAGGTCGCGGCCTTCCTCGGCCATCGGCAGCACCCGCGCGAACGGATTGCTGGTGAAGAACAGGAACGCGAGGAAGCCGGTGCTGATCGCGCCCATTGCGCCCAGCACGCGGGCGACCACGGCGTCGGGCAACGACCGCGAGAACAGCGCCACCGCCGCGGTCCACACCGCGAGGATCAGCGCCCACAGCAGCTGCGAGCCTTCGTGCGCGCCCCACACCGCCGAGAAGCGGTACATCACCGGCAGCAGCGAGTTGGAGTTCTCGGCGACGTAGCGCACCGAGAAATCCTGCACGAGGAAGGCATGGACGAGGATGAGGAACGCCGCGCCCACCAGCGCCAGCTGCACGAACGCCGCCGGCCGCGCCACCGCCATCCACGCCGTCACGCCACGATGCGCGCCCAGTGGCGGCAGCACCGCCTGCAGCAGCGCGACCAGCATCGCCAGGACGAGCGTGATCTGTCCGAACTCGGGAAGCTGGTGCATGCGGATCAGGGCTGTGCCGGCGCAGGCGCGGCGGGCACGTTGTGCTTCTTGTGCGCCATGCCCATCTTGTCGGCCACTTCCTTCGGCACGTAGGTCTCGTCGTGCTTGGCCAGCACCTGCTCGGCCACGAACACCTGGCCGTGCATGCGGCCGGTGGCGACCACCGCCTGCTTCTCGCGGAACAGGTCGGGCAGGATGCCGGTGTAGACGACCGGCAGTTCGGCGTCGCCGTCGGTCACCTTGAAGTGCGCTTCCATCGAGCCCTGCGCGCGCTGGAACGAGCCGGCCGCGACCATGCCGCCGAGGCGGAACACCGCGTCGCCCGCGACGACCTTCGCGCCGGCGTCGCCGTTGATCACTTCGCGCGGCGTGTAGAGGTAGGCCACGTTGCGCTGCAGCGCGAGGGTGACCAGCGTGACCGCGGCGCCGGCCGCGGCCAGGACCGCCAGCACCAGCCAGAGCCGGCGTTTGCGCGAAGGATTCATCGTTGCAGTTCCGTGGGAAGGGGGGCGGCCTTGGCGGCGGTGCGGCGATGGCGCAGGCGCACGCGGCGCAGGGTGCGGCGGATGCGCGCCAGCGGCGCGAGCAGGTCCCACAGCAGCACGCCGGCGAAGAGCGCGTAGGCGGCGGCGACGTAGCCGAAATAGGTCATGGCGCGGCCTCCGCGGCGTCGGCGCGTTCGCGCACCCAGTCCTTGCCGGCCTCGCGGTCGAGGTTGTCGGCGCGGGCGCGCAGCAGCAGCGAGCCCAGGAACCAGAACTTGGTGCCGATCAGCATCACGATCAGCGGCGGCAGCATGCTGGCGTCCATGCTGGACTTGCCGAACATGCGGATCGTCTGGCCCTGGTGCAGCGAGTTCCACCATTCCACCGAGTAGCGGATCACCGGCAGCAGCGCGACGCCGACGATCGCCAGCAGCCCGGCGGCGCGCGCGGCGTTGCGGCGGTCGTCGATGGCCTGGTACAGGCCGATCACGCCGAGGTACAGGAACAGCAGGATGAGTTCGCTGGTCAGCCGCGGGTCCCATTCCCACCAGGTGCCCCACATCGGCTTGCCCCAGATCGAGCCGGTGGCCAGCGTGATGACGGTGAACGCGGCGCCGATCGGCGCGCAGGCCATCGCCAGGATCTCGCACAGCTTGATCCGCCAGACCAGGCCGATCGCGGCGTAGAACGCCATCAGCGCGAAGATGAACATGCTCATCCACGCCGACGGCACGTGGATGTAGAGGATGCGGAAGCTGTCGCCCTGCTGGTAGTCGGACGGCACGAAGAACCATGCGCCCACGCCGGGCAGCGCCGACAGCAGATTGAGCGCCCAGGCCACGCCGATCGCCATGACCAGCGCGCCCGTACCGAAGCTCCACGGCGCCCAGCGCGCGGCGAAGCGGTCGAAGTAGGGCGGCGAACCGAGTTGGTGGAACCAGCGGACGAGTGGATTCATGCCAGGGAATTCATGCCGGGGGAGTCGGGCCTGGAAGGTCGGGGCAAAGCGCGGACGGTGGCATCGGAAGATTAGGAGGAACTGAAGGCGCCCGCCGCCGCGGATTGTCCATGCCCGGGACGGGGTCCGGCCTTGACCCGCCTCAAGCGGGGACGGGCGCCGGCGGCGTTCAGCTGGCCGAGATCCGGATCGCGGCGGCTGCGGTCAGCGGTGCGGCGATCGCGGCGACCGCCAGCCCTGCGCCGAGCAGCAGCAGCGCACCGACGGGATCCAGCCCCTGCGCGCTGGCCGCCACGCTGCCGGCGCCGAACACCAGCACCGGCACGTACAGCGGCAGGGCGAGCAGCCCGACAAGGATACCGGACCGGCGCATGCCGACGGTGAGTGCAGCGATCACGGCGCCGATCAGGCTCAGCAGCGGCGTGCCCAGCGCCAGACCCGCCAGCAGCACCGGCAACTGCGCGTGCGGCAGGTGCAGCAGTTCGGCCAGGAACGGCGTCGCCAGCAGCAGCGGCAGGGCGGTGGTGGCCCAGTGCATCGCGGTGCGCACGGCGACCAGCCAGGCCAGCGGCACCGGCGCCAGCATCCACTGCTCCAGCGAGCCGTCCTCGACGTCGCTGCGGAACAGCGTGTCCAGCGCCAGCAGGCCGGCCAGCAGTGCGGCCACCCACAGCACGCCGGCGGCCACGCGCGACTGGAGTTCGGGTTCGTTGCCCAGCGCCAGCGCGAACAGCACCACCACGATGAGCGCGAACAGCGCCGGCTGGAAGGCGTCGCCGCGGCGGCGCCACAGCAGCTGCAAATCGCGGGCGAGCAGCGCGCGGGCGGCACCGGGCATCGACGGCGGGTGGCCGTCGATGGTCATGCGGACGGGGCGGACGGTGTCGTTCATGCAGCGCGCTCCAGCACCAGTTCGCGGGTGCGCACCGGCGGTGCGGCGTAGGCGCCGTGGGTGGTGACCAGCGCCGCGCCGCCCTCGCGCAGGTGCGCCTGCACCATCCGGTTCACCAACTGGATGCCGTCGAGGTCGAGGTTGGCGTAGGGCTCGTCCAGCAGCCACACCGGCGCCGGCGACAGCCACATCCGCGCCAGCGACAGCCGCTTCTTCTGGCCGGCGGAGAGCTGCCGGGCCAGCGCGTCCTGGTAGCCGTCCAGGCCGACGATGCGCATCGCCGAGTCCGGCGTCTGGCTGCCGCGGCGGCCGTGCAGGCCGCACAGGAACACGAGGTTCTCCAGCGCGCCGAGGTCGGCCTTCAGCGCCGGCAGGTGGCCGAGGTAGGCGAGGGCGCGGGTGCGTTCGGGGGTGTCGGTGGCGCGGCCGTCGATCTCGATCCGGCCCGATTCCGGCCGCAGCAGGCCGGCCAGCACGCGCAGCAGGGTGGTCTTGCCGGCGCCGTTGTCGCCGCGGATCAGCAGCGCTTCGCCGGCGTCCACCGCCAGGTCGACCGGGCCGAAGACCGGCGTGTCGTTGCGCGAGAAACACAGCCCGCGGGCGGCGAGCAGGGGAGGCGTCGGTGCGGGATCGGTCATCGCGGTGGCCGGCTGGCCGGAAGAGGCTGAGGGCCAGCCCGGGTCCGCGATTCTACGGATTGCCCGGGGGGATTGCCCGTCCGGCCGGATCGACCCAGTCGATGTCGGGGTGCGCGCCCGTCGCCGGGCGTGCGCCGCGCAGGCGCAGCCGCACCGGTTGCCCGCGTTCCCACAGCAGGCTGCCGAACTGGCCGAAGGTGCGGGTCAGGGTGTCGAAGGCCGCGTGTTCCGGGTCCACCACCAGCCAGCCGTAGGCCTTCCAGGTGCGGTTGCCGGCGGCGGCGCAGGCCGGCCGGTAGTGCAGGCCCAGCCGGTCGAGGGCGCGCTGCAGGGCCCGGTCGGCCTCCGCCTCCGCCGGTCCGGGATCGTTGGCGTAACCGGGGCGCGCGGCCGACAGCAGGCCGAAGCCGCGGGCCTCGGGGAAGGCGGCCTCCAGCTCGTCCGCCGGATGGCCGACGCGCAGCGCGCGCCAATGGCCGTCCAGCTCCCAGCGGTAGTCGGCCAGGCGCAGGCGATCGGGCAACAGGGTGGGGCAGGAGGCGGGACAGCCGGAGACGTTCGCGGGCACGGCGATTCACGGGACCGATCGGGGATGGCGAAAGGGTAGGCGGCACCCGTTCGAGTCCCCGCTCGGATTCGGCCGGCAGCGCGGGTCGCCGTTCAGGCCCATGACCGGCCGTTCAGGTTCGCAGCCAGTCGAGGTACGGGTGCCCCGCCAGCGACGGCGGCGCCGGGGCGTCGACCCGCATCCGCACCGGCGCGTCGGTGGGCCAGTACAGCGTGCCCAACTGGCCGAAGCGGCGCGACAGGGCATCGAACGCGCCCATCGCCATGTCGATCACCAGCCAGCCCGGTTCGCGCCAGGTGCGGTTGCTGGACGACGAGAACGCCGGGCGGAACGCGCAGCCGCTGGCGACGAGATCCGCCTGCAGCCGTTCGTCCTCGGCGCGGTTCTCGGCGTCGGACCGCGCGACCGAATGCGGGTTCCAGGCCGACAGCAGACCGGCGGTGCGTGCGGCCGGATAGCGCGCGGACACCGCGGGCGCGGGCGCGCCGACGTGCAGGTCGAGCCATTCGCCATCGCGCTCCCACCGGTATTCGGCGGCGAGATAGGCACGGACGAGATCGGCGATCCGGCCGTCGCCTGAGGACATGGGGGACACGGGCATGGCACAAGGTTTAACCCGGGCGCGCCTGCCCGTAAACTCTGGCGCCCATCGGCGGGAAATGCTATGGCGCGCGCCGCCGGCATCCCGCGCACGCTTCCGGAACCGAGCATGCCCCAGACCAAGCTGCCCCGCGTGGGCACCACCATCTTCACCGTGATGTCGCAGCTCGCCGTCGAGCACGGCGCGATCAACCTGGGCCAGGGCTTCCCGGATTTCCCGGTGCCGTCGCGGCTGGTCGACGAACTCGACAAGGCCATGCGCGCCGGACACAACCAGTATTCGATGATGACCGGCATCCCCGCGCTGCGCCGCGCGATCGCCGACAAGACCGCGCGCCTGTACGGCGTGCGTCCCGACGAAAACAGCGAGATCACCGTCACCAGCGGCGCGACCGAAGCGATCTTCAACGCCATCCACGCCGTGGTGCGCGCGGGCGAGGAGGTCATCGTGCTCGACCCGTGCTACGACTGCTACGAACCGGCGATCGACCTCGCCGGCGCGCGCGCCGTGCACATCCCGCTGGATCCGCAGACCTTCGCGCCCGACTGGGACCGCGTGCGCGCGGCGATCACGCCGAAGACGCGCATGCTGATGATCAACAGCCCGCACAACCCCTCCGGCGCGATGCTGGGCGAGGCCGACCTGCGCGCGGTCGCCGACCTGCTGCGCGACACCGGCATCTGGCTGCTGTCGGACGAGGTGTACGAACACATCGTCTTCGACGGCGCGCGCCACGAATCCGCGCTGCGCTATCCGGAACTGCGCGAACGCGCGTTCGTGATCTCCAGCTTCGGCAAGACCTACCACTGCACCGGCTGGAAGGTCGGCTACTGCATCGCGCCGCCGGCGCTGAGCACCGAGTTCCGCAAGGTGCACCAGTACAACGTGTTCTGCACCTTCCATCCGGCGCAGCACGCGTTCGCGGCGATGATCGACGCCGAACCCGAGCACTACGAACAGCTCGGCGCGTTCTATCAGGCCAAGCGTGACCGCTTCCGTGAACAGCTGCTGGGCACGAGGCTCAAGCCGCTGCCGGTGCCGGGCGGCTATTTCCAGCTGGTCGACTACTCGGCGGTGAGCGATCTCGACGATCTCGATTTCTGCCGCTGGCTGACGATCGAGAAAGGCGTCACCGCGATCCCGCTGTCGCCGTTCTACGAGACGCCGCCGGCCGGGCAGCGCCTGGCAAGGCTGTGTTTCGCGAAGAACGAAGCCACGCTGGACGCCGCGATCGAGCGCCTGATGAAACTCTGAAACGCTCCCTCCCCCGCATGCGGGGGAGGGTCGGGGTGGGGGCATGTCGAGGTCCTTCGCCCCCCATCCCGTACTTCCCCCGCGATCGGTTCCCCATTCCTGAAGAGACTCCATGAACGACCTGCGCATCAGCCTCGTCCAGGGTGACACCCGCTGGCACGATCCCGCGGCCAATCGCGACTACTACGGCGACCTGATCGGTGGCCTGCGCGGCCAGACCGATCTGGTCGTGCTGCCGGAAACCTTCACCAGCGGCTTCTCGAACGACGCCATCGCCCAGGCCGAGACCATGGACGGCCCGACCGTCGCGTGGCTGCGCGACCAGGCGCGGGCGCTGGACGCCGCGGTCTGCGGCAGCGTGCAGCTGCGCGTCGGCGATGGCGCCAGCGGTCCACAAGTGTTCAACCGGCTGCTGTTCGCCACGCCCGACGGCGCGCTGCACCACTACGACAAGCGCCACCTGTTCCGCTACGGCCGCGAGCACGAGCGCTACGCTGCCGGCCGCGAACGCCGGACGGTCGAGTGGCGCGGCTGGCGCATCTGCCCGCTGGTCTGCTACGACCTGCGTTTCCCGGTGTTCTCGCGCAACCGCTTCGACACCGAGCGCGCCGGCGCGCTCGATTACGACCTGCTGCTGTACGTCGCCAACTGGCCGTCGGCGCGGGCGTATCCGTGGAAGACGCTGCTGCGCGCGCGGGCGATCGAGAACCTGTGCTACGTCGCCGGCCTCAACCGCGTCGGCAGCGACGGCAACGGCCTGCACTACAGCGGCGACAGCGCGGTGATCGACTTCCTCGGCCATCCGGTGAGCGAATGCGGCGAGGAGGTGCTGGTCGTCACCACGACGCTGCAGGCGGCCGAACTCGCCGCGCACCGCGAGCGCTTCCCGGCAATGCTCGACGGGGATCGTTTCGACCTGCGCTGAACCCGCGCGGGCCTCATGGTCGCGCGAGGCCGCCGCGGCACTGCGCGATCGCGTCCTCCGCGCCGTACCAGTCCGGTGCCGGCTCGAAGCGCAGCGTGCGGTAGCTCCACAGCGACACTGTGTCGCCGCGCACGCGCCAACCGTGCGGATGGCGGCCGCCTTCGAATTCGTCGAACGCGAGGACGTAGCGCTGCCGCAGCGAGGCCATCAGCGACCACGTTTCGTGGCAGGCCGGTGCGTTGTTCATCAACTGCGTTTCCATCAGTGCGGTGCGGATGCCTTCGCCGCAGCCGACCAGCACCCACAGCGACAGACTCGCCGCCAGCGTCCAGCGCAGCGGCCGCGGCAGGCGATCGCGCGTCGGCCGCGCGGCAGACCATAGCAGCGCCGCGAACAGGGTGCCGCAGCCGTAGACCATGAGCGCGAACAGCGGCGCCCGCGTCGCCACGTCCCAGGCGCCGTAGACGCCTGCCGGCGGGAAGAACAGGTGCGCGACGGCGAGCAGCCCGACCACCGGCAGCGCCTGCACGGACAGCGCGACGTGTGTCAGCCCCAGCGCGAACAGCAGTGCGAGGCCGCTGCGCACGCGCAGTGGCAGGCGCGAGACGACGGTGGGCAACCTCATGCGACCTCCCGCCGGCCAAAGTAGACGCGTTCCGCGGCCCAGCGCATCGGCGCGGCGCCCAGCATCAGGTCGAACGGCCAGTCCATCTGCAGGTGGTCGAACGCCCAGCGCAGCGCACGCTTCATCCGGTAGCGCGGCGCCGCGCGTTCGGCCACGCGCTCGGGCGCGGGCCCGCCCTCGCGCAGGTGGCGCGCGATCGCCTCGCCGGTGGCCCAGCCGTGCTGCCACGCCGAATGGATGCCGCCGGCGGTGACCGGCGAGACGATGCCCGCGGCGTCGCCGGTGAGGATCACGCCGGGCATCGCCAGCGGCGCGACTGGTCCGCCGCAGGGGATCAGCCCGGCGCGGATCGCGCTCGGCGCGAGATCGTCCGGCAGCCCGAGGTCGCGGCCGACGCGGGCGCGCAGCGTTTCGATGTCCGGCGTGCCGGTGCGGCCGCTGCGATGGCGGAACGCGAGGCCGAGCTGCACGCCGGTCGGATTCTGCGCGGCCCAGCCGATGTAGCCCGGCGCCAGCGTGCGGCTGACGTAGCAGTGCAGGGCGTCGGGTTCGGCCAGCGCGTGGCCGGCGAATTCGTACTCCACGCCGTAGAGGAAATCGCGCACGTGGCCGAGCCCGAAGCGCTGCGCGACGCGCGATTTCGCGCCGTCGGCGCCGACCAGCCAGCGCGCGTGGCCGATGCCCGGCAGATGCCAGCGCCCGCGCTGCGGATCGGCCGACGGCGAGGCATGAGTGAACGACTGCGCCAGGCGCACGTCGATATGCTGCGTGCGCATCTCGTCGACCAGCCAGCGCATCAGGTTCGGGGTGTCGGTGGTGAGGAAGTAGTAGTCCGGCACCTGCAGCGCGACGTTGCGCAGGTTCGGCGCGTACAGGCGCACGCGCTCGATCCGCTGCACGAGATGCGACGGTGCGCGATTAAGCCAGGTGCGCTCGGCTGCCTCCTTCACGATGATCCCGGTGGTGTGCAGCTTCAGCCCGGGGTCGCGCTTGCGCTCCAGCACGCACACGCGCAGGCCGTACTGCGCGGCGGCGAGCGCGCAGGCGGCGCCGGCGAAACTGGCGCCGACGACGACCAGGTCGACATCGCGTTCGGGGGTGGCGGCCATGCGGACTCCTGCTGCGGGGACGGCGGGCAGTCTCGCGGCGCCGCGCGGGAGCCGCGTGGGGCTTGTGTGAAGTCGCGCTTCACACGGGCGGAGGTCGCCCGGCGGCGGTGACACGCGGCTGACATGCGACGCTGCTGCAATCACGGGCCGTTCCGTGGACAGGGTGTCCCATGCGAAGCTCGTTCAACAGCCTCTTCGCGCCGCTGACCGCGGTCCTTCTCGCCATGACCACGTTCGTGCCCCCCGCTTCGGCCGCGACCCCGCGCCCGACGTGGGTCGTCTCCGAGATCCGCGCCTGGAACCATCCGTACGCCGCCACCGCGGCCGGCGAACTGGATACCAAGCTCGCGAAGATGGCGCTGGATCCGTACACGTTCTATCGCGGCACCGCGCACCTGTTCCAGCGCGACATGGCGACGTGGCCGGCGTCCGCGTACGCGACGGCGCAGACCGGGCAGACGTGGATCGGCGGCGACGCGCACCTCGGCAATTTCGACGCCGCCCGCGACAGCAGCGGCACCGCGGTGTTCCGCGTCTCCGACTTCGACGAGGCCTACCTCGGCCAGTACGTGTGGGACCTGCGCCGGCTCGCGACGAGCTTCGTGCTGGCCGGCCGCGCGAACGGCGTGGCCGACGCCGATCTCCGCACCGCGATCGGCACGCTGGTCGGCGCCTACGCCGACAAGATGACCGACTTCAAGGGCAGCAGCGCCGAGGCGTCATTCCGGCTGACGAAAAGCACCACCACTGGCGTGGTCGACGACCTGATCGCCGCGGCCGACGCGAAGACGCGGGCGTCGCTGCTGTCGAAGTACACGCAGGTCTCCGGCGGCGTGCGCACGTTCCAGACCACGGCCGACCTCGTGTCCGTGCCGGCGACCACCCGCAGCGCGCTCGTCGGCGCGATGACCGGCTACGTCAATTCGATCGCGGCGTCCAAGCGCTACGCCGCCGGCTTCTACACGGTGAAGGACGTGCGGCAGAAGCTCGGTTCGGGCGTGGGCAGCCTCGGCCGGCTGCGTTACTACGTGCTGGTCGAAGGCGCGTCGACGTCGACCTCGGACGACGTGATCCTGGAATTCAAGCAGGAAGCCGCCAGCGCCGTCGCCCTGACCGTGCACGGCAACCTGCCGTCCTCCGCGTACGGCGGACACGAAGGCCAGCGCGTCGCGCGCACGGCCAAGGCGCAGGTGGCGAACGCCGACGTGCTGATCGGCTGGACCACCGTCGCCGGGCTGCCGTACTGGGTGCACGAGAAATCGCCGTACCAGCAGGACGTCGACGCGGCCGCGTTCGACAGCGCCGGCAAGCTCGACACCGCGGCGACGTACTTCGGCCAGGCGCTGGCCTCGGCGCACGCGCTCGCGGACCAGGACTACGACGCCGCGGTCGTGTCTTACAGCATCGACAAGCAGGTGAGCGACGCGATCACCAGCAAGAGCGGCCTGAAGACGGAGATCGCGAACTTCGCCTTCGCCTACGCCGACCAGGTGGCACTGGACTGGGCGGCGTTCGTCGACGCCTACGACAGCGGGGTGCCGCTGTATTGAACTGACGCCCGTTTCGTTTCGCTGTTCCGCGGCCCCGATCCTGTCGGATTAGACAGGATGCGGTCGCTTGTCGCCGTGCGCATGCTGGACGGCAGCCGACGTCAAGAAGGTGGGGAGGTGGCGCCGATGAGGCACGACGACCTGCGGGAATGCTGGGACGATGCGGCGCGGTTCGATCGGACGCTGTCGGCCATGCCTGTCCAGCTCCGGCGACTGGCCGAGCGTCGGGTGCTGCCCCGTCCTTATTCCCGGCGTGCCTTGTTTGAAGCGATGTCGCAGGGTCGGCCGATGCTGGCTTCGGGGCTGGGCGTGGTCGTGGAAAAATCCGAAGCAGGGCGCGCCGCGGATGCGTTGGCCGGGATGATCGCCCGTGCTTTCCCTCCGGCGGAGCGGATCAGCGTGCAGGCCGGAAAGACCGGGACACGCCGTCGCATCGCCGTATCCGAACTCGTGAGCCGATGGCGCGACCCCGGTCACGTGGTAAGCGTGACTGACCTGCACGTGCGCGGCACGTGTCTGGAAGGCGCGATCGATCTCGCGGCGTTGTCCGCGTTCAATCTGCTGCCTTCGGGTTCCGAGCGCATGCGCCTGCAGGAAATGATGACGCTGGTCGTGAGCTCGCGCGGCAACGTCACTGATTCGCACTCCGACGATCCGGACGGCAGCAATCATTCCTTCTGCGGTCGCAAACTATGGATCGCCTGGGAGACCTTCGAGGGTCTGCGCGTCGGTCTTCAGGACGTGCAGCGGGAAGATGCCGCCGATCGGGCCGCGTTCGACCTCGACGCGTTCTGCAGATTGCCCAGCGCCTGCTGGTGGGTCGTCGGCCCCGGCCAGACGCTCTTCCTGCCCGGGCGCCTGACCCACAAGGTCGTCACTCTGGAGGCCTACCTCGGCATCGGCAGTTTTTACGTGGCGCCGTGTTCCTGTCTCGATAGTCTCAGCCGATGGTACGTGCACACGCCGCTGTGGTCGCTCGAAGACCGGATGGGCGAGAACGCGGGCCTGGTCGACGAAATCGCCTATGCGATGAATGCCAAGCTGGAATGGCTGGCGGGGCAGTCGGCAGGGGTGCGCCGGACATGGGGCTTGGACGTCCTGCCGCGTGCACTCGCGCACTGGGAGCATAGCTGGACCGCATCCCGTCGCCGCTCGCTCCTGGCTCGCCCGCCGTTCGCGAATCTGATGCGGACGGTGAGGGCGCTGGCTGGATGAGGCGGCTTCGGTGGGCGCGGCCTCAGCCGGCCAGCCGCCCGCG
This sequence comes from Lysobacter sp. DMC97, assembly GCF_056313745.1. Lineage (NCBI taxonomy): Bacteria > Pseudomonadati > Pseudomonadota > Gammaproteobacteria > Lysobacterales > Lysobacteraceae > Lysobacter > Lysobacter sp. DMC97. The sequence continues at coordinate 204,655 of NZ_JBQUZR010000007.1, forward strand.
CAGCGAGTTGCTCATCGCGTCGGTGATCACGACGTCGACGAAGCGGCCGAGCAGCGATGCGTCGGCCGGCGCCGGGAAGTTCACGAAGCGCATGTTCTCGGTGCGGCCGGTCAGTTCGTTCGGGTTTTTCTTCGACGGGCCTTCGACCAGCACCGTCTGCGTGGTGCCGACCATCGCCTGCGCGATGCGCCTGGCGTTGTCGTTGATCGCGGCCTGCAGGCGCGAGAGGCGGGCGTGCTTCTCGGCGTCGGTCACGGTGTCCTCGAGGTCCGCGGCGGGCGTGCCCGGGCGGCGCGAGTAGATGAAGGAGAAGCTCTGGTCGAAGCCGACGTCCTCGATCAGCTTCATCGTCTTCTCGAAGTCGGCGTCTGTCTCGCCGGGGAAGCCGACGATGAAGTCCGAACTGATCGAGATGTCCGGGCGCACCGCGCGCAGCTTGCGCACCTTCTGCTTGAACTCCAGCGCGGTGTAGCCGCGCTTCATCGCCGACAGCACGCGGTCGCTGCCGGACTGCACCGGCAGGTGCAGGAAGTTCGCCAGCTGCGGCACGTCACGGTAGGCCTCGATCAGCGAGTCCGAGAACTCCAGCGGATGCGAGGTGGTGAAGCGGATGCGGCCGATGCCCTCGATCCCGGCCACGGCGCGGATCAGCAGGCCTAGGTCGGCGACCTCGCCTTCGTCGCCATACGGGCCGCGGTAAGCGTTGACGTTCTGGCCGAGCAGGGTGGCCTCGCGCACGCCCTGGGCGGCGAGCTGCGCGATCTCGACCAGCACGTCCTCGAACGGCCGACTGATCTCCTCGCCGCGGGTGTAGGGCACCACGCAGAACGAGCAGTACTTCGAGCAGCCCTCCATGATCGAGACGAAGGCGGTCGGGCCCTCGGCGCGGGGTTCGGGCAGGCGGTCGAACTTCTCGACCTCCGGGAAGCTGATGTCGACCTGCGGCCGGCCGGTCTCGCGCTTGGCCCGGAGCAGGTCGGGCAGGCGGTGCAGGGTCTGCGGGCCGAACACCAGGTCCACGAACGGTGCGCGCTTGAGCAGCGCCTCGCCTTCCTGGCTGGCGACGCAGCCGCCGACGCCGATCACGACCGGCCGGTCCCGCTTCAGCCCGCGCCAGCGACCGAGCTGGCTGAACACCTTCTCCTGCGCTTTTTCGCGGATCGAGCAGGTATTGAGCAGGATCACGTCGGCTTCTTCCGCGTTCTCCGTCAGCACCATGCCTTCCTCGGCGCCGAGCACCTCCGCCATCTTGGCGGAGTCGTACTCGTTCATCTGGCACCCGTGGGTCTGGATGTAGAGCTTCTTCGGCGCGGCGGCCGGCGAGCGGGCGGGCGCGGACGGGGCGGCGTCGAGGGCGCCGGGGGCGAGGGTGTCGGTCATGGGCGTGTCCGGGGCGCGGCGGTGAGTCCGGGCCGGCAGCAGGGAAGGGAGGGCGTGGCGGGTATTCTGCCATGCGCCGGAGGGTGCCGGCCGCCGGTCGCGATGCGCGTCGCCGTTTGACAATCAAGGACTTGGCAAACCTTCCTCGTGCCGCCAGACTGTCGGCCATGCGAGGCGCCCGGATCACCATTGCGATTGGCCTGCTGCTCGCCGCCGTGCCCTGCGCGCACGCGGGGACGGTCTATCGCTGCGATGGCGCCGACGGCACGCCGACCTACGGCAGCAAGCGGGTCAAGGGCGCGCGTTGCACCGTGATCTCGCGCTACACGCCGTCGTCGCCGGCCGCGCGCACCGTGCCGCCGCCGGTCTCGGTGACGGTGACGCCGCCCCCTCCCGCCGTTCCCGCCCCGGCCGCCATGGTCCCGCTCGCCGCGGCGCCCGCGGCCGTCGCGCTGCCGCCATCGCCGCCGCCCGCCCGCGCGGCGAACACCACCCGCCGGGTGCAGGGACAGGTCTACTCCTACATCAAGGACGGCGTGCGCAACTACACCAGCAAGCCGCCGCGCGGCGTGGCCGGTGCGACCGCGGTCCGCACGATCCGCTACAGCTTCCTCGAGACCTGCTACGCCTGCGCCCCGCTGCCGGGCGTGAACTTCGGTACCCTGCGGCTCAACACCGCCGCCTACGCCGCCGAGATCCGCGCCGCCGCCGCCACGCACGGGGTCGAGGAGGCCATCGTCCGGGCGATCATCCACGCCGAGTCGTCCTACAACCCCAACGCCATGTCGCGGGTGGGCGCGCAGGGGCTGATGCAGCTGATGCCGGCCACCGCGCGCCGGTTCGGCGTCAGCAACGCCTTCGACGCCGGCCAGAACATCAGCGGCGGCGTGCAGTACCTGGCCTGGCTGCTCAAGCGCTACAACGGCGATCTCGCGCTGGCCGCCGCCGGCTACAACGCGGGCGAGGGCGCGGTCGACAAGTACCGCGGCGTGCCCCCGTACAGCGAGACCAAGCGCTACGTCGAGCGGGTCCGGGTCCTCGCCGAACGCTATCGCGGCGCCCTCGGCGGCCGCGGCTGACCCCCGGCAGGGCCGGTCCCGGCCCGCCCGGCCGCCTCCGATGGCGGCAAAGATTGTCGGCCGATTCAGCGTTCCGTTACACTTTGCCGTCTTTGCCGACCGACCTCCGGAGACGGAACGGGCCGGCAATCCAAGTAGCCCACGTTTTTTGCGGAGTGCCGGATGGCAACAAAAGTCGAAGGCGGGTCGGACCACCCTCGGGGTGACGGCGCGCAACCGGTCGATGCGGGGCGTCGCCGCTTCCTGACCGCCTCCACTGCCGTGGTGGGCGCCGTCGGCGTCGCAGGTGCCGCGGTCCCGTTCATCAAGTCCTGGAATCCCAGCGCGCGCGCCAAGCTCGCCGGTGCGCCCGTGACCGCCGACATCGGCGGGCTGCAGGAGGGCCAGCGCCTGGTCTACGAATGGCGCGGCCAGCCGATCTGGATCGTCAAGCGCTCCAAGGCGGTCCTCGACGGCCTGCCGGGCCTCGACGGCCGCCTGCGCGATCCGAAGTCGGAGAACGCGGACCAGCAGCCGAAGTACGCGGTCAACGAGTACCGCTCGATCAAGCCGGAGATCTCCGTGCTGGTCGGCATCTGCACCCATCTGGGCTGCTCGCCGGAGATGAAGGCCGAGATCCGGCCCGAGCCGTTCGACCCGGCGTGGCAGGGCGGCTACTTCTGCCCCTGCCACAAGTCGCGTTTCGACATGGCCGGCCGCGTGTTCGACGGCGTGCCCGCACCGAGCAACCTGCCGGTGCCGCCGCACCACTACGCCGACGACAACACCATCGTGATCGGCGTCGATCCGAAGGAAGGGGCGTAATCCATGTCGAACATCCTCATCCGTACCGCGAACAGCGCGATGGACTGGGTTACCGAGCGGGCGCCGGGCTTCATGCCCTTCTACCGCAAGCACATGACCGAGTACTACGCGCCGAAGAACTTCAACCTCTGGTACATCTTCGGCATCCTGGCGACGGTGGTCCTGGCCAACCAGATCGTCACCGGCATCTTCCTCACGATGCAGTACAAGCCGAGCGCGGCGGAAGCCTTCGCCTCGGTCGAGTACTGCATGCGCGACGTCGACGGCTGCAACATCATCCGGTACATGCACAGCACCGGTGCGTCGCTGTTCTTCATCGTCGTCTACCTGCACATGTTCCGCGGCCTGATGTACGGCTCGTACAAGAAGCCGCGCGAGCTGGTGTGGATCCTCGGCATGCTCATCTACCTCGTGCTGATGGCCGAAGCCTTCATGGGCTACGTGCTGCCGTGGGGCCAGATGTCGTTCTGGGGCGCGAAGGTGATCATCTCGCTGTTCGGCGCGATCCCCGTCATCGGCCAGAGCCTGACCGAGTGGATCATGGGCGACTACCTGCCCAGCGACGCCACCCTGAACCGCTTCTTCGCGCTGCACGTCATCGCGATGCCGCTGGTGCTGCTGCTGCTGGTCGTGCTGCACCTGGGCGCGCTGCATGAAGTCGGCTCGAACAACCCGGACGGCGTCGAGATCAAGAAGGGCCCGAAGGGCAACCGCTGGTCGCCCACCGCGCCGGCCGACGGCATCCCGTTCCATCCGTACTACACGGTGAAGGACACCTTCTTCGTCGGCTTCTTCCTGATGATCGCGGCGTTCATCGCGTTCTTCGCGCCGACCTTCGGTGGCTGGTTCCTGGAACACGACAACTTCGTCGAGGCCAACCGCCTCGTCACGCCGACCCACATCAAGCCGGTGTGGTACTTCACCCCGTACTACGCGATGCTCCGCGTGGTGCCGTCCTTCTTCGGCATCAAGCTGTGGGGCGTGCTGGTGATGTTCGGCGCGATCGTGATGCTGTTCCTGGTGCCCTGGCTGGACCGCGCCAAGGTCAAGTCGATCCGCTACCGCGGCACGCTGTCCAAGGTGGCGCTGCTGGTGTTCGCGATCTGCTTCGTGTGGCTGGGCAAGATCGGCGCCGGCCCGGGCACCGACCCGGTCGAAACCCAGATCGGCCGCGCACTGACCGTTCTCTACTTCCTGTTCTTCCTCACCATGCCGGTGTGGACGAAGCTCGACAAGACCAAGCCGGTCCCGGATCGGGTGACGATGCATGACTAAGCCATCCACGATGAAGACTTCCATGCTCAAGCGCGGCGCGATCGTCCTGCTCGGCCTGCTGGCCGTGTCCCCGGTGTTCGCGTCGGAAGAGGCGGGTCTCGACCACGCCGGTACCGACCTCGAAGACAAGGCCTCGCTGCAGCGCGGCGCGCAGTTGTTCATGAACAACTGCGCCGGCTGCCACTCGCTGAAGTACCTGCGTTACTCGCGCATGGCCGAGGACCTCGGCCTGACCGAGGACCAGGTGATGAACAACCTGAACTTCACCGGCGCGAAGATCGGCGACCACATCCTGTCGCCGATGCCGGAAGACAAGGCCACGAAGTGGTTCGGCAAGGCGCCGCCGGATCTCAGCCTGACCGCGCGTGTCCGCGGCACCGACTGGATCTACACCTACCTCAAGTCGTTCTACGTCGACGAGGCGCGTCCGCTGGGCTGGAACAACAAGCTGTTCCCCAACGTGTCGATGCCGAATCCGCTGTGGCAGATGCAGGGCAGCCAGCGCCCGGTGTTCGCCGCGAAGGAGCCGACCGGCGAGAAGGACGACAAGGGCAAGCCGCTCGTCGCCTGCCCGCACGGCACCACCGAGGCCGACGACGCCTGCATCCGCGAGCTCGTGGTGTCCCAGCGGGGCCTGCAGAACGCCGAGGAATTCGACGGCACCGTCCGCGACATCACGACCTTCCTCGAGTACGCGGGCGAGCCGGGCGCGCTCAAGCGCCAGCAGACCGGCGTCTGGGTGATCCTGTATCTGGCGTTCTTCACCCTCATGGCATGGCTGCTCAAGAAGGAATACTGGCGCGACGTCCATTGATGACCGGGTGTTCTCTCTGCTCGACGACGTTCACGCGCGGGGCGGCCGGCTGGTCCGGCCGCCCCGCGTCATTATTGAAGGATGGCGAGTCTGCGTATGCGTAATGCTCTGACCCTGTTTTCCTCCGTCGACGATGTCCTGTGCCACCGCGTGCGCCTGGTGCTGGCCGCGAAGGGCGTCACCTACGATCTGGTCGCGGTCGATCCGCAGAACCCGCCCGAGGACCTGATCGACCTCAATCCGTACCACTCCGTGCCGACGCTGGTCGAACGCGACCTGGTGCTGTACGCCGCCTCGGTGGTCAGCGAATACCTCGACGAGCGCTATCCGCATCCGCCGCTGATGCCGATCGATCCGCTGTCGCGCGCGCGCCTGCGCCTGGCGATGCTGCGGATCGAGCACGACTGGGTGCCGCAGGTGCAGGCCGTGCAGTTCGGCAACCGCCAGCAGGCCGAGGCCGGCCGCAAGCGCCTGAAGGAACTGCTCACCGCCGCGGTGCCGCTGTTCAAGGCCAGCAAGTTCTTCCTCAACAACGAAATGAGCCTGGCCGACTGCGCCATGGCGCCGATCGTGTGGCGCCTGCAGGCGCTGGACGTGCCGCTGCCCGGCGATGGCCGGGTCATCGAGGACTACGGCAACCGCATCTTCCGCAATCCGGGCTTCGTCCGCAGCCTCACGCCGCAGGAAAAAAGCCTGCGCGACCTGCCGGCCTGACGCGGGTTCGCAGCGTGTCGCAGTCCGCTACGTCCCTGCACAGTACACTGCGGCCATGACCGCAGGGCCTTCCACCCGCATGACCAGCCAGCGCCCGTACCTGTTGCGGGCGATCTACGCGTGGATCGTGGACAACGGCATGACCCCCTACCTGCTGGTCGACGCCGGCCGCCCGGGCGTGGGCGTTCCGCCCGGCGCGATCCAGGACGGCAAGGTCGTGCTCAATGTCGCCGACCGCGCCGTCGCCGGGCTGGACATGGGCAACGCGCTGATCACCTTCACCGCGCGGTTCCAGGGCGTCAGCCATGCCGTGCGGGTGCCGGTCGATGCCGTCCTGATGATCTACGCCCGCGAGACCGGGCAGGGCATGGGGCTGGCGGAGGAACCCTTCGCGCCGGATGCCGGCGGCGATGACGGCGATGCCGGTCCCGAGGGCGGTGACGATGCACCGCCACCGAAGCGCGGCAGTCATCTGCGCATCGTGAAATAGTCGCGGCACGGATTCGGGTTCGGGATCGCAGGGGGAGCGATGCAGGAACAGGCCACAGGCGCGTGCGGAGCGGTGTCCCGCTATTCGTCGATCGCGTTGCCGATCGTCTCCGCGATCGACGCCCGGTGCGCCGCGGCCGGGCCGGCGAACGCGACGAGCCGATCGCCGTGCAGCACCAGCCGCGCGATGTGCCGGTCGGTGCCGTCCTGCGAATACTCGAAGCGGAAGCTGCGTTCCAGCCCCAGCCAGCCGCTCTCGCCGCGACGCAGGCGGAAGCCCGTCGCGTGCACGGTGTGGTCGATGAGCTGCACGCCCGCGGCCTGGCAGGCCTCGCCGCCGATGCGCAGCGCGCGCTCGGCCGCGGCCCGCGAGGCCGTCCAGAATGCGAACCCCATCGCACCCACGATCATCAGGATCAGTAAAGTTGGCATTTCGTTAATTTGCGGCCGCCCGGCCGCGGATGCAATCCCGACCCCGGAGCCAGATCGCCCATGAAGCTCGTGTTCGCCGCCGGCGAATTTCCGCCCACCCTGCTGCAGCAGGGCGTCAAACGCATCGGTTCGGCGAGCGACGCCGACATCGGGCTGCGGGGCCCCGACATCCTGCCGCAGCATTGCGAACTTCAGGTCGGCCCGCAGGGCGTGATGCTGAAGATCGCCCGCGGTGCCGCGGTCAGCGTGAACGGCCGGCCGGTCGACGGCCCGATCGCCCTGCGCGCCGGCGATCGCATCGCCTTCGGCACCGTGCTGGCCTCCCTGGTCGCGCTGGACGGGCCGCGCACCACGCCGGGCACCGCCGCGTCGGCGGGCGTCGACGACGTCGGCACCACCACCGTCCGCGCCGCGCTGCCGAAGTACGCGCTGCGGGCGCAGACCGGCCGCAACCTCGGCCGCGTCTACCCGCTGACCGGCGCCACCGTCGTTGGCCGTGCCCCGGACTGCCAGTTGCGCCTCGACGACACCAGCCTGTCGCGCAAGCACGCCAAGCTGATCCCGACCAACGAGGGCGTGGTGCTGGAAGACCTCGGTTCCACCAACGGCAGCTTCCACAACGGCAAGCGCACGCAGCATGCGGTCGCGCAGCCGGGCGACGAGATCGGCTTCGACACCGTGCGCTTCACCCTGTTCGAACTGGGCAAGGAAGGCGCTGCGGCGCCGGAGGCCACCGGCGGCGGCGTGCCGCGCTGGGTGTGGCTGGCGGCCGCGGTCGCGCTGGTCGTCGTCGTGATCCTGGTGTTGCGCTGACCGTGACCCACCATCCCGACCCGCAACTGCACGCGGCGCATTCGAAGTCCTCGAACCATCGCGCCGACATCGAAGCCAGCCTCGTCTGTGGCTGCTTCTACTGCCGCACGATCTTCGAGCCGTCGGAGATCGCCGAATGGGTCGACTGGCCGGAGGATCCGGCCACCGGGCAGCCGGCGGAAGCGGGCCAGACCGCGCTGTGCCCGCACTGCGGCGTCGATTCGGTGCTCGGCGCGCAGTCGGGCTACCCGATCACGCCGGAATTCCTCGCGGCGATGCATCAGTACTGGTTTGGCTGAGCGCGTTCGGGTGCGCGCGCCGCCCGGCTCACTCGCCCGGCGGCGGCCCCAGCTTCAGCGACAGGTCGATCGCGCGCACGTGCTTGGTCAGCGCGCCGATCGAGATGCAGTCGACGCCGTCCTCGGCGATGCCGCGCAGCGTGGTCATGTCCACGCCGCCGGAGACTTCCAGTGGAATGCGGCCGTCGTACGGTGCCGAACGCGCGATCCGCACGGCCTCGCGGCGCGTGTCCGCATCGAAGTCGTCGATCAGGATGCGCGTGCAGCCGGCGTCCAGCGCTTCGTGCAGTTGCGCCAGCGTTTCCACTTCGACGATCAGCGGCAGCGCGGGCGACCGCGCGCGTGCCGCGGCGACCGCGCCCGCCAGCGAGCCGTAGGCGCGGATGTGGTTTTCCTTGAGCATCACCGCGTCGTACAGGCCGATGCGGTGGTTGCGGCCGCCGCCGACGCGCACGGCGTATTTCTGCGCGATGCGCAGGCCGGGAATCGTCTTGCGGGTGTCGAGGATGGTCGCGCCGGTGCCGCGCACGGCGTCGACGTACTGCGCGGTGACGGTGGCGGTGCCGCTCAGCGTCTGCAGGAAATTCAGCGAGGCGCGCTCGGCGCTGACCAGCGCGCGGCTGCGCCCGGACAGCGTCGCCAGCACCGTGCCCTTCGTCACGCGGTCGCCCTCGGCCACGCGCCAGTCGATGCGCACGTCGGGATCCAGCGCGCGATGGCAGGCGTCGAACCACGGCCGGCCGCAGACCACCGCGTCTTCCTTGCACAGAAGGTAGGCGATGTCCGGGCCGTCCGGCAGCAGCGCGGCGGTGACGTCGCCGGTGCCGAGGTCCTCGGCCAGCGCCGCGGCGACGTCGGCGTCGACCACCGAGGCCGGCGGCGCGGAGATGTGGGACATGCCGTCTGCGCTCACGCTGCCGCTGCCGCGATGCCTTCCTCGATCAGCAGCACCGGGATGCCGTCGTCGACGCGGTACACGGTCTTGCGATCGTGGGTGATCAGGGCCTCGCGCAGCGGCTCGGTCTGCGGCGCGCCGTCGACGCGCTGCACGCCGCCGGCGGCGATGGCCGCGTTCAGCGCGTCCAGGCCGGGTTTGTCGAGCAGGGCCAGCGGCTGGCGGGTGGCGGGGCAGACGAGCAGATCGACGAGCTTGCGGTCCATTTCGATGAAGCCGGGGTGGGATGCCGCTAGAATACCGCTTTGCAGCAGGCGCGATGCCGCGGGGAAGGGCCATGGCAGACAGCAACGCCGACACGACCGATCGACCCCTGGTCGGCGTCGTGATGGGATCGCGCTCCGACTGGGAGACGATGCAGCACGCGGTGTCGAAGCTCGAAGCGCTCGGCGTGCCGCACGAGGTGCGCGTCGTCTCCGCCCACCGCACCCCCGATGTCCTGTTCGACTACGCCACGACCGCCGAGGCCCGCGGCCTGCGCGCGATCATCGCCGGTGCCGGCGGCGCCGCGCACCTGCCGGGCATGCTGGCGTCGAAGACGACGGTGCCGGTGCTGGGCGTGCCGGTGCAGAGCAAGGCGCTGAACGGCATGGACTCGCTGCTGTCGATCGTGCAGATGCCCGCGGGCATCCCGGTCGCCACCTTCGCCATCGGCAACGCCGGCGCCGCCAATGCCGGACTCTTCGCCGCCGCGATGCTGGCGCCCGCATTGCCCGCGGTCGCCGCGGCACTGGCCGCCTTCCGCGCGCAGCAGACACAGGACGTGATGGATCACGACGACCCCCGCTCGTGAGGTACGCATGACCACCGTCGGCATCCTCGGTGGCGGGCAGCTCGCCCGCATGCTCGCGCTCTCGGGCGCCCCGCTGGGCCTGCGCTTCCGCGTGCTCGACACCGTCGCCGACGCCTGCGCCGGCCAGTTCGCGCCGCTGATCGTCGGCGACTACCGCGACGAGGCCGCGCTGGCCGCGTTCGCGGCACAGGTCGACGTGGCGACCTTCGATTTCGAGAACGTCCCCGCCGAATCCGCGCAGTGGTTGAACGAGCGCGTGCCGGTGTTCCCGAACCCGCGCGCGCTGGCCGTCGCGCAGGACCGCCTCGCCGAGAAGACGCTGTTCCGCGAACTGGGCATCCCGGTGCCGCCGTTCGCCGACGTGGCGGATCGCGCCGCGCTCGACGCCGCGGTCGCCGCGATCGGCACGCCGTGCATCCTCAAGACCCGCCGCCTCGGCTACGACGGCAAGGGCCAGTTCCGGATCAAGGCGCCGGGCGACGTCGACGCCGCGTGGGACGCGCTGGGCGCGCAGGCCGGGACCGTCGGCCTGATCCTCGAAGGCTTCGTGACCTTCGAGCGCGAACTGAGCGTGGTCGCCGCGCGCGGCCGCGATGGCACGTTCCGCACCTGGCCGCTGACCGAGAACTGGCACGTCGACGGCGTGCTGTCGGCCAGCCTCGCGCCCGCCCGCGTGGACGCGGCGCTGCAGGCGCGTGCGGTCGCGCACGCGCAGGCGCTGGCCGAGGCGCTGGACTACGTCGGCGTGTTCGCGCTGGAACTGTTCTGCCGCGACGGCGTGCTGCTGGCGAACGAACTCGCGCCGCGCGTGCACAACTCCGGGCACTGGACGATCGAAGGCAGCGAGACCTCGCAGTTCCAGAACCATCTGCGCGCGGTGCTGGGCCTGCCGCTCGGCGACACGCGCATGGTTGGCCACGCGTGCATGCTCAACTGGATCGGTGCGATGCCCGACGCCTCCGCCGTGCTGCGCGAAGCCGGCGGCCACTGGCACGACTACGGCAAGGAACCGCGCGACGGCCGCAAGGTCGGCCACGCGACGCTGCGCGCGGATGCGCCAGCCGAACTCGCGGACACGCTCGTGCGCGTCGGCGCCGCGCTCGGCCGCGAGGCGCAGGTCGCGCCGGCGGTGGCCGTATTGCGGGCCGACGCCGGCTGACGCTCCATCGACGATGCGCGCACGGAGCGGATTCCAACGGAAGGAGAGGGCGTGAACGCCGATCGCATCACCTCGCTGGCGCAACTGCGCCGTCTGCATCGTCCCGGCGAAGCGCCGCCGTGGCACGCGATGCGGCTGCAGCCCGAACTCAACGGCGGCAAGCTGCCGCCCGACGTGCTGCTGCGTCTGGCCGATGCGCCGGAGATCACCGTGCTGACCGTCAGCGGCGTCGAGCAGAAGACGCTGGAGCTGCTGTGCAGCGGGCTCGGTGCGCGGCTCACCGCAGTCCATTTCTGGAAGTGCCCGCGCATCGTCGACCTGACGCCGCTGGAGTCGATGCCGCAGCTCACGCACATCGCGTTCTACTGGAACCACAAGACGACGCGGCTGTGGAACCTTGCGCGCACGCCGTCGCTGCGCGGCCTGCATTTCGACGACTTCACCAAGCTGCGCGACCTGTCGGACCTCGCCCGCGGTGAAGCGCTGGAGGACCTCGTCTTCGGCAATGCGATCTGGAACAAGTTCGAGGTGGAGACGCTGGCGCCGCTCGCCGAGCTGTCGCGGTTGCGCGCGCTGGCGTTCAACGCGAAGGCGATCGGCGACGGTCGCATCCAGCCGCTGGCGGCACTGACGGGGCTGGAATCGCTGGATTTCCCGTCGGGCCTGTTCGAGACGACGCAACTGGCGTGGCTGCGCGCGCACTTGCCGGCGAGCGTCGCGTCGGACGTGCTGCAGCCGTTCCGGCGACTGCGGCAGCCGCTGCAGCGCAAGGGCCGGCAGCTCGACGTGCTGCTGTCGGGCAAGCGCAAGCCGTTCCTGTCGTCGCAGGCGGACGACGTGCGCCTGCGGCGCCACGTCGCCGAATTCGAGGCGCTGGTGCGGCGGTTCGAACGCGAGCCGACGCTGATGCCCGAGGACCTCGCCGACGCGTGATCGGCGCGCGGGCGATCAGAGCGTCGTCGGTGGATTCGACGTTGAAGACTGCGGAGCCGCGGGCGCCTGCAGGTGCTTCATCTGTACCATCAGCCCGGCGATGTGGATCAGCGAGTAGGTGATCAGCGCCATCGCGATGCCGAAGGTCACGCCGCTGGGCGCGGCCTGCGCCGCGGCGAATCCGCCGTGCTGCGTGAATCGCCACGCCAGCCGCCCGAGCAGCAACGCGCTGAGGGCGCCGCCGATCCACGGATTCGGCGTGTAGGTGCGCTGCCCGCCGACGAGCGCGACGTGCGTGTGCTTCAGGCCGAAGTAGCCGAGCACCGCGCCGCAGGCGAGGCCGATGCCGATCGCCGGCAGCGTCTGCGGGATCGCGATGCCGGCGATCGCCAGCATCAGCACCGCCAGCGACAGGAACACCAGCCGGATCCAGGCGCGCGTCGGCCGCCATGGCTGCACGCCGAAGTTGCGCCGGATGCGCCGGTACATCGCGAACGCGATCAGCAGCGGGAAGACGTAGGGCGCGATCGAGAGCGGTGCGGCGGGCGCGGGGACGGCCATGACGGTTCACGGAGGGCGGGACGAACCCGCAGTGTCGCGTGCGCTGCGGCCGGTGCCCAGTGAGCATTGTCATGCGCCGGCGATGGACCGGCGCATGACGGACGGCGCGAACGCGTGCTCAGCGGCAGCGGCCGTAGCGGTCCGGCGAGGCGCCCGGGCCACCGCGCCGGCCCGGCGGGTTTTCCCAGTTGGTGCCGGGGCCGCCGACCGGGCCCGGCGGGTTGCGGTCGTTGTCGAACCAGCAGCGCTTCGCCTGGTTCCAGAAGCCGTAGCGCGGGTGCCAGTAGCCGAAGCGCGGATTGAAGTAATAGCCGCCGTCGCGGATCGCGAACGTGTAGCGGACGCCGTGATGGCGGTAATAGCGCGTGTCCGGCGAGGCGCCGGGACCCCCGCGCCAGCCGGGCGGGTTTTCCCAGTTGGTGCCGGGGCCGCCGGCGGGGCCGGGCGGGTTGTTGTCGCGGTCGTGCGGGCGATCGTGCGCGGACACGCCGCCGGCGATGGCGAACGCGAGGGCGGCGACGGAGAGCAGGGAAGCGAAGCGACGCATGGTGGACTCCTGTTGCGGGGTGGCCACCGGGAAATGCCTGCGAGGGTCGTTGCGTTGACCCGCCGCCCGGCCGCATTCACGACGCAGCGGGATAGCTGTCGCGTCGATGAAGCGTCGCGCGTGCGACGTGTCAACCGGATGCACCGATGAAGGTGCGTCAACGAAAGGATCGATCGAAGGGAAGGGCATCAACGAAAAACGGCCGGGTGTCCCCGGCCGTTTCGCGTGCGCGGCAACTGCGACGCTTACTTCATCTGCGACGCGACGAAGTCCCAGTTCACGAGGTTCCAGAACGCCTCGACGTACTTCGGACGCGCATTGCGGTAGTCGACGTAGTACGCGTGCTCCCACACGTCGCAGGTCAGCAGCGGGGTGTCGTCGCCGGTGAGCGGCGTCGCGGCGTTGGAGGTGCTGACCAGCGCGAGCGAACCATCCGGACGCTGCACCAGCCAGGCCCAGCCCGAGCCGAAGGTGCCGATCGCGGTCTTGGTGAACTCTTCCTTGAACTTCGCGAAGTCGCCGAAGGCCTTGGCGATGGCCTCGCCGACCTTGCCGGTCGGCTCGCCGCCGCCGGCGGGCTTCAGGCAGTTCCAGTAGAACGTGTGGTTCCACACCTGCGCCGCGTTGTTGAACATGCCGCCCTGCGACTTGCTGACGATCTCCTCCAGCGACAGGTCGGCGAACTCGGTGCCCGCGATCATGTTGTTGAGGTTGGTGACGTAGGTCTGGTGATGCTTGCCGTAGTGGAAATCGATGGTCTCGGCCGAGATGTGCGGTTCCAGCGCGGTGCGGTCGTAGGGCAGGGCGGGCAGTTCGATGGCCATGGGAAATCCTTGTGTGCGGGAAGGGGCGGTTCCGGCACGCCAGCGGGGGCGGCGGCGACGGGACAGCCCCGGCGGAGTGGGGTCGGCACCCGGCGGAGGCAAGCCCGGGACCGCGCGAACGATTACAATGCCCGATTCTACCCCCACCTTCGCCGCAGCGGTTTTTTGCACGATGCGGCCACCTCCTGCAGGAGATTCCCATGCCGGTGTTGGAACGCATCCAGTCCGAGATCGAATCCCATCCGATCGTCCTCTTCATGAAGGGCACGCCGCAGTTTCCGATGTGCGGTTTCTCCAGCCGCGCGTCGCAGGCGCTGAAGGCTGCCGGTGCCAACGGCTTCCACAGCATCAACGTGCTGGAAGACCCCGAAGTCCGCGCCAACCTGCCGCGCTATTCCAACTGGCCGACCTTCCCGCAGTTGTTCATCAACGGCGAGCTGATCGGCGGCTGCGACATCACGCTGGAGCTGTACGAATCCGGCGAACTGGCGCGCATGATCGCCGAGGCGCAGAAGGCCTGATGACCGCGACGGAGCCCGTCGCGGCGGGGGCGCTGCGGGATCGCGTAGTGCTGGTCGCGGGCGCGCACGGCGCGCTTGGCCATGCGGCCGCGCTGGCGGCGGCGCGCGAGGGCGCGACCGTGGTCCTGCTCGGGCGCAAGGTGCCCAAGCTCAACCGCGTGTACGACGCCATCGTGCGCGACGGCGGCGAGGCGCTGCTGTATCCGCTCGACCTCGAAGGCGCGACGCCCGACGACTACGCCGAACTGGCGCAGCGCATCGCCGACGGCCCCGGGCGGCTCGACGGCCTGCTGCACTGCGCCGCCGATTTCCGCGGGCTGACGCCGCTGGAGCATGTCGATCCCGCCGCGTTCGCGCGCACCCTGCACGTGAACCTTACCGCGCGCTGGTGGCTGACCCAGGCCTGCCTGCCGCTGCTGCGCGCCGCGCCCGATGCCGCGGTGGTGTTCGCCATCGACGCCGCCGCCGCGCAGGGCGGCCCGTACTGGGGCGCCTACGGCCTCACCCAGTCCGCGCTGTCGACGCTGGTGTCGACCCTGCACGAGGAGCTGCGCAACACGCCGGTGCGCGTGTCCGGCCTCGCGCCCGGGCCGATGCGCACACCGCTGCGCGCGAAGGCCTACGTCGAGGAAGAGGACGTGCTGGCGCGCGATCCCGCCGTGCTCGCGCCGGCCTGCGTGCACCTGCTGTCCGCCGCCGGCGCCGACCGGCGCGGCACGATCTGGTCGCCGTCGGCGTGAGCATCGCCTCCGCCGCGCTGCTGCTGTTCCTGATCCTCGACCCGCTGGGGAACATCCCGGTGTTCCTCGGCCTGCTGCGCCGCCTGCCGCCGCCGCGGCAGCGGGTGGTGCTGGGGCGGGAGCTGCTGATCGCCCTCGGCGTGCTGATGCTGTTCCTGTGGTGCGGCAAGTACGCGCTGGACCTGATGCACCTGCGCCAGGAGTCGGTGTCGATCGCCGGCGGCATCGTGCTGTTCCTGATCGGCATCCGCATGATCTTCCCGCCGCCGGAAGGGCTGATGGGCGAGATCCCGGACGGCGAGCCCTTCATCGTGCCGATGGCCATCCCGCTGGTGGCCGGCCCCTCGGGCATGGCGGCGGTGATCCTGATGGGCAGCAACGAGCCGGCGCGCCTGGCCGACTGGAGCCTCGCGCTGTTGATCGCCTGGGCCGGCACGGCGGCGATCCTGTTCTCCGCCACCGTCCTCTACCGCTGGCTCGGCCAGCGGGTGCTGACCGCCGTCGAGCGCCTGATGGGCATGCTGCTGGTGGCGATCTCGGTGCAGATGCTGATGGATGGCATCGCCACCTATCTGAAGGTCCAGCCGCTGGTGCCG
Source organism: Lysobacter sp. DMC97 (assembly GCF_056313745.1). Classification (NCBI taxonomy): domain Bacteria; kingdom Pseudomonadati; phylum Pseudomonadota; class Gammaproteobacteria; order Lysobacterales; family Lysobacteraceae; genus Lysobacter; species Lysobacter sp. DMC97. Next base: position 220,383 of record NZ_JBQUZR010000007.1, read on the forward strand.
GTGCCCTGATCGACATCGTGTGACAGCCCTGTGCGCCTAGTCGGTTGCCGGGCCACCTTCAAGTGCTTTGTGAAGAATATTCATTCAATTCTTTCAATGACTTACATGCCGGAGACACGGTCACGGCACTGTCATCTCCGCGTTCTATCGTGTTAACCTATGGTTAACCCGGATCTGTCCGCGCGGCACGCCTGCGGGGCTGGGGCAAGGGGCCGGACAATCTCGAATCTGGTGGATCGCGACGCTGGCACGTTCGCGATCCTCTCGCACGTCAACGCATCGTTTCTCCACCGAGGCCTAGAGCAATGAACCACAGCAACCGTCTCCGACTTTCGAAACTGTCGATCGGACTCATCGTCGCGCTCGCCGCGGCGCCCGCGTTCGCCCAGAACACCACGGCGGCCGTCGGCGGCCAGGTGCTGGGTTCGGACGGCAAGCCGCTGGCCGGCGCCGACGTCACGATCGTCCACACGGAGTCGGGCACGGTCAGCCGCGTCACCACCGACGCCAACGGCCGCTACATCGTCCGGGGCCTGCGCGTCGGCGGCCCGTACACCGTCACCGCGAACAAGGACGGCGCCGGCACCCAGAGCGAGAACGACGTCTACCTCGCCCTCGACCAGACGTCCTCGGTTGACATCTCGCTCGGCGCGCAGCAGCTCGAGGCCATCCAGGTGACCGGCAGCGCCGGCGCCAACGTGTTCAGCTCCGACAAGATGGGCGCCGGCACCGCGATCAGCCGCGCCGACCTCGACAAGTACGCGTCGGTCCAGCGCAACCTGCAGGACTACGCCCGCTTCGATCCCCGTCTGTCGCAGACCGACAAGGAGCGCGGCGAAATCTCCGCTGGCGGCCAGAACTCGCGCTACAACAGCGTGACCATCGACGGCGTCGCCACCAACGACACCTTCGGCCTCGAAGCCAACAACCTGCCGACCGCCAAGCAGCCGATCTCGATCGACGCGATCAACTCGGTGCAGGTCAACATCTCGAACTACGACGTCAGCCAGAAGGGCTACACCGGCGCCAACATCAACGCCGTGACCAAGTCGGGCACCAACGCGTTCAAGGGCTCGATCTACTACGTCTACCGCGACGAGAGCCTGGCCGGCGACCGCTACAACCGCACCAGCGACTCGTACTTCGCCCCGCCGGCGTTCGAGGAAACCACCAAGGGCGGCACCCTCGGCGGCCCGCTGATCAAGGACCGCCTGTTCTTCTTCGCCGCCTACGAAGAGCTCAAGAGCACCCGTTCCTCGCCGGAATTCGGCCCGCTGGGCGGCTCCCGCACCAACGTCGCGATCACCCCGACCGCGATCGCCGGCGCGCAGTCCATTGCCCAGAACACCTACAACGTCGACATCGGCCAGGTCGACGCTTCCGCCGCCGAGCTCGAAGTGAAGGACGCGCTGTTCAAGCTCGACGCCAACATCGGCGACCGCCACCGCGCCAGCCTGCGCTGGAGCAAGACCGAGCAGTCCGATCCGATCTATCCGAACTTCTTCAACAACCTGATCTCGCTCAGCTCGCACTGGTACAGCCAGGAGAAGACGATCGAGACCTACGTCGGCCAGGTGTTCTCCGACTGGACCGACAACTTCTCGACCGAGTTCAAGGTCTCGTACCGCGACTACAAGAGCACCCCGGTCAACAACTCCGACCTGCCGCAGATCCGCCTGAACTTCGCCGGCGCGCTGCCGCCGGGTTCGCCGGCCGTGTCGTCGACCAGCGCCGGCCTGATGTTCGGCACCGAGCGCAGCCGTCACTTCAACGACCTCTCGACCGAGACCTGGAACTACTACGCCGCCGCCAACTGGTTCGTGGGCAACCACAACCTGAAGTTCGGCGCCGACTACGACGACAACACCGTCTACAACGCGTTCCTGCAGGACACCAAGGGCAACTACACCTTCGGCTGCATCAACACCTCGGCCAGCTTCACCTACCAGTTCAACGGCGGCGCCGCGCTGTCGTGCAACACCGCGACCCGCGCCCAGAACGAAGCGGCCGTGCTCGAGAACTTCCGCCGCGGTCGTCCGACGAGCTACCAGGTGCAGGTCGGCGCGCCGGGCTTCAACATCAACGACGGCGTCGCCAACTGGGACTACCAGAACCTCGGCCTGTTCCTGCAGGACACCTGGACCGTCAACGAGCACCTGACCCTGACCGCCGGCGTCCGCGTCGACCGCAAGGGCATGGGCGAGTCGCCGCTGTTCAACGCCGCCGCCGCCGCCGCGCCGGTGAAGGGCGCGCTCAACGGCTCGACCACGCCGCAGAACGGCACGGTCGTCCGCGCCACCGGCGGTTTCGGCCTGCGCAACGACGTCACCCTCGACGGCGACAACCTGATCCAGCCGCGCTTCGGCTTCAACTACACCTTCGACAGCGAGCGCGCGATGCAGCTGCGCGGTGGTTTCGGCCTGTTCGAAGGCGCTGCCGCCAACGTGTGGCTGTCCAACCCGTACTCGAACACCGGCATCGCGACCCGCATCATCGGCTGCGGCATCAGCGGTTTCGCCGCCTGCCCGGGCACCGACGGCCTGTTCACCCCGAACACCGGCGCGCAGCCGAGCAGCTTCACCGGCGCCACGCCGGCCGCCAACGTCGACTTCCTCGCCAGCAACCTGCACCAGCCGTCCGTGTGGAAGGCCAACCTGGCGTTCGAGCACGAGCTGCCGTGGTGGAACATGGTCGCCAGCGTCGAGTACATCCGCACGCAGGTGAACGACGGCATCTACTACCGTCACCTCAACCTCGGTGAGCCGACCCGCCAGGGCAAGGACGGCCGCAATCTCTACTACACCCCGCAGGGCTACAACCAGGCCTGCTGGAACGTCAGCGGCTCCAGCAACAGCTCCGGCGCGACCTGCACCGGCTTCCGCAACCGCGCGCTCAGCAACGCCAGCTTCGCCAACGTGCTCGTCGCCGAGCGCACCGGCAAGGGCTGGGGCGACAACCTGACCTTCTCGCTGGGCGGTCGCTTCATGGACGACTGGTCCTGGAACCTGGGCTATTCGTTCACCCGCGCCAAGGAAGTCAGCCCGCTGACCTCGTCGGTGTCGAACTCGAACTGGAACTCGGTCTCGGTGTTCAACCCGAACGAGGAAGTCGCCTCGAACTCCGCCTACCTCGTCCGCGACCGCTTCGTCGGCCAGCTGAACTGGGAGCACAAGTTCTTCGGCAACAACAAGACCTCGGTCGGCCTGTTCTACGAAGGCCGCAGCGGCAAGCCGTACAGCTGGATCTACAACAACGACCTCAACGGCGACGGCATCACCAACGACCTGATGTACATCCCGACGATGGCGGGCTCGGGCCAGGTGGTGTTCCGCGACGTCAACGGCAGCGGCAGCGGCGCCGACGAAGAAGCCACCTTCTGGCGCATCGTCAACCAGAACGGCCTCAACCGTTATGCCGGCAAGGTCGCTCCGCGCAACAGCGCCTTCGCGCCCTGGACCAACTCGTTCGATCTGCGCATGAGCCAGGAATTCCCGGGCTTCTTCGACGGCAACAAGTTCCTGGTCTCGCTCGACATCCTCAATGTCGGCAACCTGCTGAACAAGAAGTGGGGCCATATCGACGAGGTCGCGTTCCAGTCCAACGGCGGTCTGGCGCGCAGCTTCGTCAACTACCAGGGTCTGGATGCCTCGGGCCGCTACATCTACGGCGTCGACGGCAACGTCGAGGACTTCGTGACCCGTCAGGCCAAGGGCGAATCGCAGTGGGCGGCGCAGCTGACCGTGAAGTACAGCTTCTGATCCTCCGATCCGAAGCCTGATGCGACACCGAAACGGCCGGGGAAACCCGGCCGTTTCGCTTTCCGGAACCACGTCCCGGCGTTGCGGCGGCAGGTCTGTCCATGCGGGCGGCGCTGGGATACAGTCCCGCGGACACGAACGAAACGACGAACGACAAGCGAGCCATGACCGACCAACACGAACACTCCATCCTCCCCACCGTCGACGCGCACATCTACCCGCGCGGTGCGCTCGACGTGCTCTCGCGCGACGAGGTCGCGCGCCTGCGCGATGCGTCCAGCGGCGGCATGCACGAACTCCTGCGTCGCTGCGCGCTGGCGGTGCTCACCAGCGGCAGCGCGTCCGACGACCCGCGCGCCGCGCGCGAGCTGTATCCCGATTTCGACATCCAGGTGCTGCAGCAGGATCGCGGCGTGCGCATCGACCTCGTCAAAGCGCCGGCGATGGCCTTCGTCGACGGCGAGATCATCCGCGGCGTCGCCGAGCTGCTGTTCGCGGTGGTGCGCGACCTCGCGTACACCGCGATCGAACTGCGCGAGGGCCACGGCAACCGCGACCTCAACACCTCCGAAGGCATCACCGACGCGGTGTTCGGCCTGCTGCGCAACGCGCGCATCCTGCATCCGATCGACCCGAACCTCGTCGTCTGCTGGGGCGGTCATTCGATCAACCGCGACGAATACCTCTACACCAAGCAGGTCGGCTACGAGCTGGGCCTGCGCGGTCTCGACATCTGCACCGGCTGCGGCCCGGGCGCGATGAAGGGGCCGATGAAGGGCGCGACGATCGCGCACGCCAAGCAGCGCCATCGCCGCATGCGCTACATCGGCATCACCGAGCCGGGCATCATCGCCGCGGAGTCGCCGAACCCGATCGTCAACCACCTGGTGATCATGCCGGACATCGAGAAGCGTCTCGAAGCGTTCGTGCGCATGGCCCACGGCATCATCGTGTTCCCGGGCGGCGTGGGCACGGCGGAAGAGATTCTCTACCTGCTCGGCATCCTGCTGCGAGAGGAAAACGCGGGCCTGCCGTTCCCGCTGATCCTCACCGGCCCGGCCGCGTCGGCGCCGTACTTCGAGCAGATCGACAAGTTCATCCGGCTCACGCTGGGCGAGGCCGCGACCTCGCGCTACCGCATCATCGTCGGCGATCCGGCGCTGGTGGCGAAGACGATGATCAACGGCGTGCGCAAGGTGCGCGAATACCGCATCGCCGAGAAGGATTCGTTCTTCTTCAACTGGTCGCTGGAGATCCCGCTGGCGTTCCAGCGCCCGTTCGTGCCCACGCACGAGGCGATGGCCGCGCTCGACCTGCACCACGGCCGCAAGCCGCACGAACTCGCGGCCGACCTGCGCCGCGCGTTCTCGGGCATCGTCGCCGGCAACGTGAAGGAAGACGGCCTGCGCCGGATCGAACAGCACGGGCCGTTCCGCATCTCCGGCGACAAGGACATCATGCAGGCGCTGGACGCGCTGCTGCAGGCGTTCGTCGAGCAGCGCCGCATGAAGATCTCCGGCGCGTACCGGCCCTGCTACGAAGTCGTGGCCTGACGGCCGCGTGCCTGCGTCGGCGCGGGCTCAGGCCCGTGCCGGCGGCGGCAGCCGCACCGTCGCGATGAAGCGACCGTCCGCGGTGGCGACCTCCACGCCGCCGCGGCCTTCGGTGTAGGCCTCGATCTGCGCCAGCGAGGCGGGCAGACCGACGTTGTGCCCGCGCGAGGCGCCCGCCGGTTCCGGCGGCAGCGGGTTCGAGATCACGATGACGGCGCCGCCGTCGTCCCGCGCTTCCACGCCGATGTCGATGTCGCCGCCGCCGGGCAGGCGTTCGATCCCGTGCTTGATCGCGTTCTCGACCAGCGGCTGCAGCGACAGCGATGGCACCCGCAGGTCGGGCATGGGGTCGGGCAGGCGCCATTGCACGCGCAGGCGCTCGCGGAAACGCAGCGATTCGATCTCGAGATAGCGCCGGATCAGCGCGAATTCCTCTTCCAGCGCGATCTCGCGCGAGCCGCCGAGTGCGGCGCGGAACAGGTCGGCCAGGTCGAGCAGCAGTTCTTCGGCTTCGTGCGGGCGGCTGTGCACCAGCGCCGCGCCGGTGTTGAGCGTGTTGAACAGGAAGTGCGGCCGGACGCGGGCGCGGAGGGCGGCGAGTTCGGCCTGCTTGGCACGCACCGCCAGCTGGCGCAGGCGCCAGTGGTTCTGGAACGCGGCCAGCGCGAGCCAGCCGACGACCAGGGTGATGCCGGTCGCGCGGAGGAAGACGTCGTTCCGCGCCTGCACCGGGATGCGCCAGACCTCGCCGAGCAGCAGGTCGCTGACCGCGAACACCGACCAGCAGCTCATCACCAGCAGCCCCAGCGCCAGCCAGGCGATGCGCATCGGCCGGGTGTCGCGCAGCCGCTCGCGCAGCAGGTAGAGGGCGCCGAGGGTCAGCAACGCGACCCACTGCACCAGCAGCGACAGCAGGCCGAAGCGGATCCAGCGTCCCAGCGGCGGATCGCCGGCGAGGGTGAGGACGGCGGCCAGGCCTTCCGCGGCGACGACCACCCAGATCAGCACCTTCGCCTGCCACAGGCTGTCCAGCGGCGCGCCGACGGGCGCCGGATCGAGCGGAGCGGGGGCGTGCGCGGGCTGTGTCATCGGCGCATGATGCCCGGGCCGACGGCGCAGGGGCAGGGGGACCGCTCATGCAGCCGTGCCGGCCGCCCATCGGCCATCGTCTGGCCGCTCACCGGGACCGGGCCTAAGCTCGGTCCATCGATCCTGGAGGCGCAATGCGACCCATGTTCCCGCCCATGTCCCGACGCCGGCCGCTCTCCGCCGCCTGCCGTGGCCGACGCGCCCGGACGGCCGGTTTCTCGCTGATCGAGCTGATGATCGCCGTGTTCGTGATGGCGGTGGCCATCGGGATCTCGGTGCCGATGTTCACCAACGTGGTCAACGGCAGCCGGCTCACCAGCAACGCCAACGAGCTGGTGGCCGCGATGCAGTCCGCCCGCGCTGAAGCCATCCGCCAGAACCGCCGCACCTCCCTCTGCGGGAGCGACGACGGCCTGAACTGCAGCAACACCACGCCGTGGCGCGGCTGGGTCGTCTTCGCCGATGCGAACGGCAATGGCCTCGTCGACGCCGGCGAGCGCGTTCGCTCCGGCAACATCGAGGCGCCGATGCAGGTCCTGCCCAGCGCCAACATCACCGCCGCCAACAACCGCATCCTGTTCCGCGCCGACGGCCTGGCCTACGGCAACGGCGGCATGCTGCTCGAAGCGAACCTCCGGGTCTGCCTGCCCACCTCCAATCCGCCGGAAAACATGCGCGACGTGAACCTCGCCATGGGCGGTCGCGCGACCGTCCGTGCCGCCGTGAATGCCGCAGGCGCCTGTGCGGCGCCGGGGAACACCTGATGGCCACTCCGTCCGCCTCCCGTCGTCTCCGCGCCTCCAGCCGGCGCCGTGCCCCCGCCCGCGGCGTGGGCCTGATCGAAGTCCTCGTCGCGGTGCTGGTGCTCGCCATCGGCCTGCTCGGCGTGGCCGCCATGCAGGCCATGGCGCTGCGCAACAGCCAGAGTTCGCTGGAACGCAGCCAGGGCGTGGTCCACGCCTACACCATCCTCGATGCGATGCGCGCCAATCCGGTCCAGGCGCGCGCCGGCGCGTACAACATCGGCATGACCTGCCTGGCGCCGGGCGGCGGCTCGCTGGCTTCCAACGACATCAACGCGTGGATCACCGTGCTGCAGCAGAACCTCGGTCCCACCGCCTGCGGCCAGATCAACTGCGTCGGGCCGATGTGCACGGTCACCGTGCGCTGGGACGACTCCCGCGGCACCGCGGGTTCCGTCACCCAGACCTTCACCACCACTTCCCGGATATGAGCCGCATGCGCCCCTCTCCGCGTCGTCTCTTCGCGCGCCCCGCGCCCCGCACCGCCGTCCGCGGTCTCAGCCTGATCGAGCTGATGATCGCGATGATGCTGGGCCTGCTGGTGGTGGCCAGCGCGAGCGCCATCTTCCTGTCGAACCGGCAGACCTACCGCGCCACCGAAGGGCTGGGGCGGGTGCAGGAAAGCGGCCGCATGGCCTTCGAACTGATGGCCCGCGACCTGCGCGACGCCGGCGGCATGCCCTGCGGCAACGCCGACCGCACCGAGCCGATGAAGCTGGTCAACGTGCTGGTCAATCCCGCCGGCCAGTGGTGGACCAACTGGAACGGCGGCGTGATCGGCTACGAAGGCGCGGCTCCGCTGGGCAATCCCGCCAACCGCGTCCCCGGCACCGATGCCGTCGACCTGATGGCCGGCGACAGCACCAGCGCGGTGACGGTGCGCTCCGACAACACCGCGGGCGCCTCCATCCAGCTGAACACCGCCGCGCACGACTACCAGGCCGGCGACCTCGTGGTCGCCTGCGACTGGCAGCAGGCCTCGCTGTTCCAGGTCAGCGGCCTCGGTGGCGCCGACCGCCTGAATCACGGCCTCGGCGGCGCTTTCGCGCCGGGCAACTGCAGCCCCGGGCTGGGCTACCGCAACCCGCCGGACTGCAGCGCGCCGGGTCGTGTCCACCAGTACGGCCCGACCTTGCCGGATCCCAACCGTGCCGCCACCGTGGTCCGCCTGCATGCGGCCCGCTGGTACGTCGGCACCACGCCGACCGGCCGCTCGCTGTTCCGCAGCATGGTGGTCAACGAAGGCGCCGGCCCGGTGGTCCGCAACCAGGAAATCGCGGAAGGCGTCAACAACATGCAGCTGCAGTACCTGGTGGCGGGCGCGGCCAACTACGTCGACGCCACGGCGGTCCCGGCCAACAGCTGGAGCGACGTCACCGCCATCCGCGTCGCCCTCGACGTGCTGAGCAACGACCGCGCCGGTGTCGGCGGCGTCCAGCTCACCCGTCGCATCGCCCATACCGTCACGCTCCGGAACCGCATGCAATGAACCGCACCGCACGCCGTCCCGCACCCCCGCATCGCCGCCGCGGCGCCACTCTGGTCGTGGTGCTGATCCTGCTGCTGGTCATGACCCTGCTCGGGCTGGCCAGCCTGCGCAGCACGATGATCGAGGAACGCATGACCTCGAACCTGCTCGACCGCAGCTTGGGGTTCCAGGTCGCCGAAGCGGGCCTGCGCGAGGCCGAGGCCGCGCTCGATCCGCTGCCGCCGTTCCCGGCCGCCGGCTGCAACGCCAACGGCATGTGCGCACGCCCCGATCCCACCGTGGTGGAACGCTGGGCCGACAACGGCTTCGCGGGCTGGCGCACGGGCACCGCTGCCGACGCCAACACCGATCCGCCGCGTTACTTCGTCGAGGAAATGGGCGAAGGCCCCAACTGGCGAGACTGCGACAAGCTGTCCCCGATCCATCCCCTGTGCCTGACGTCGCGCTATCGCGTCACGTCCCGCAGCGAGCAGGCCGGGCGCGCCTCGGTCACGCTCCAGACCATTTACGCCGGCAAATAATCGCGAGGTTGCCGTGAACACTCCTGTCCGCACCGCTCATTCCCGTCGTTCCCGCAAGACCTGGCTGGCGCCGGTGCTCGCATGCATCGCGACGCTCGCCGGGCTGCCGGTCCACGCCACGGTCTCGTTCCCCGACGTGCCGATGCAGACCAACCAGGGCGTGCCGCCGAACATCTGGTTCATCCTCGACGACTCCGGTTCGATGGGCGACACCAAGATGCCCGACAATCCGCCGAACACGGCGCCGAATCCGAACATCCGGCTTCAGACCTATACCCGCAACACGATCTACTACAACCCCAGCCGCACCTACCAGCCGTGGCAGGGCGCGGATGGATCCTTCTTCCCGGTGACGCCCTACAACGCGGTCTGGAACGATACCGACCTGCTGACCAACGTCACCGATCTCAACGGATCGACCCAGGTCTTCTACATCCCGAATGTCGGCATCACGGACTATGGCGACACGCGGCAGTACACGCGCTACCAGTTCCTGACCGACGGCACTGCGAACGCTTGCACGTGGAAGACCACCACGCCGGTCGGTTTCAACACCTGCATCGCGAACGTCACCGTGTTCAACTGGCCGGGTGGCGTCGTCCGCAACCTGGTGCAGGAAAAGCAGAACTACGCGACCTGGTACTCGTACCATCGCACCCGCATCAAGGTCGCGAAGGCCGGCGCCAGCTATGCCTTCAACGACACGACCGTGTTCAATGACGACAACGATTACCGTGTCGGCTTCACCACGATCTGGCAGACCAACGAGTTCCGCATCCCGGTCGCCAACAACGGTGGTCTGTTCCGCGGCAACAATCCCGGCCAGAACCGCCGGGTGTGGTTCGATCGCCTGTTCGCCGCGGACAACACCGGCAACGTCACGCCGCTGATCCCGGCGCTGAGCCGTGCGGGCCAGTATTTCCAGGAAACCGGCACCAACGGTCCGTGGGGCCCGCAGGCGAACGGTTCGCAGTTCGAATGCCGGCAGAACTTCTCGATCCTGACCACCGACGGTTTCTGGAACAACGGCGCCACCACGCTCGGCAACGTCGACAATACCTCCGGCGCGACCATCACCCGCCCCGATGGTCCGGCCTACCAGTACACCGCGCAGGATCCGTTCCGCGACAACTGGAGCAACACGCTCGCCGACGTCGCGATGCACTACTGGAAGACCGACCTGCGGCCGGAAGCGCAGATGGCCAACATCGTGCCGTCCTCGCTCACCGACCCGGCGTTCTGGCAGCACATGGTCACCTTCGGCATCTCGATCGGCCTGCAGGGCAACATGGACGTGCCGACCACGATGGCGCGGGTCCGCGCGGCGCAGCCGGTGGCGTGGACGGATCCCTTCGCCGACACCACCCTCGGCCGCATCGACGACCTGTTCCACGCGGCGGTGAACGGCCACGGCACCTTCGTCGCCGCCACCGACCCGACCCAGTTCGCCGAAGGCCTCGGCAACGCGCTGCGCGCCATCGCGTCGCGCCGCGGTTCGGGTTCGAACGCCACCGTCACCGGCACGTCGACCGCGGGCGGCAACAAGGTCTTCCAGGCGCGCTACTTCTCCTCGACCTGGTACGGCGAGCTGCAGGCCTACAACGTCACCCCGAGCGGCGTGAACACCACGACGCCGGCGTGGACGGCCAGCATCCCCACCTACGGCTCGCGCTACATCTACACGCACAGCGGCTCGGCCGGCACCACGTTCCCGACCGCCGCGCAGTCCACGACCCTCACGCCGACGGTCGTCAACTACCTCGCGGGCGATCGCAGCCTCGAACTGCCCGGCGCCGGCAAGATCTACCGCGAGCGTTCCTCGCTGCTGGGCACCATCGTCGACAGCTCCCCGGCCTACGTGAAGACCTCGAACACGGTCGAAACGGTGTTCGTCGGCGCCAACGACGGCATGTTGCACGCCTTCAACGCCGCCGACGGCGTGGAGCGCTTCGCCTACGTGCCGCGCGGCATCGACCTGCTCAAGCTCAAGGACTACAGCGATCCCGACTACGGCCACCGCTTCTTCGTCGACGGCCCGATCGTGACCTCGACCAAGCGCGACCTGCCGACGCAGACGGTGCTGGTGTCCACGCTCGGCCGCGGCGGCAAGGGCCTGTTCGCGCTCGACGTCACCGACCCCAGCCTGTTCAATTCGTCGAAGGTCCTCTGGGACCACAACGCCAGCTTCGACAACGACATGGGGCAGATCCTCGGCAAGCCGGTGATCGCCAACCTCAACGACGGCAGCACCGCGCTGCTGGTGCCGAACGGCTACAACAGCAACAACGAGCGCGCCGTGCTGTTCGTGCTCGACCTGCGCACCGGCGCGAAGATCGCCGAGATCGACACCGGCGTCGGTTCCGCGGTGGCGCCGAACGGCCTGTCCGCGCCGCGCGGCTGGGACGCCGACGGCAACGGCACCGTCGATTACGTCTATGCCGGCGACTTCCGCGGCAACGTCTGGAAGTTCGACCTGCGCAGCAACAGCCCGGGCAGCTGGAGCACCTACGGTGGCCGTGCGCTATACGAGCCGACGGCGCCCGGCACCCAGCCGATCACCGGCGGCGTGACCGTCGCGGTCGATCCGTCCACCGACAAGCGCTGGGTGTTCTTCGGCACGGGCCGCCTGTTCACCAGCACCGACATCGTCGACACCACCCGCCAGAGCTGGTACGGCGTGATCGACGACGATGCCGCGTCGACGGCCGTGATGCGCAGCGGCATGACCGCGCGCAACATCGCCCAGTACGACGCGGGCACCAAGACCCGCGCCTTCGAACCGCACGCAGCCCTGCCGGGCGGCAGCAAGGGCTGGTACATCGACCTCGATCTCCCGCCCTCGAACACGGTGGAAGGCGAGCGCATGGTCGGCGACCAGCAGATCATCAAGAACGCGCTGATCGCCGCGAGCGTCATCCCGAGCACCAGCGACCCGTGCTACCCCGGTCGCGGCTACGTCAACGCGCTCGACGGTTTCACCGGCACCAGCCTCGACACCGGCTTGTTCGACGTGAACCGCAACGGTACATTCGGCGACAGCGGCGACAAGCTCGGCGGGACCGCGATCGGCTCCCTGGACCTCGGCGTGGGCATGGTCACCGACCCGGCGCTGCTCGACAAACTGCTGGTGGCGGGTGGTTCGCTGGCCACGCTGGCGTCGACGCCGCTGAATCCGGATCTCTACGGCGGCCGCATTTCCTGGCGCGAAATCATCCAGAGGTGACCTCAATGACCCGTTATCCCCGCGCCCCGCGCGCCGCTGCCGGCTTCACCCTGGTCGAACTGATGATCGTGGTGTTCGTCATCACGCTGCTCGCCGCGATCGCCTATCCGACCTACATGGATCAGATCGTCCGGGTGCGGCGCGATGCGGCCAAGACCTGCCTGTCGGAATCGGCGCAGTTCATGGAGCGCTTCTACACCACGAACCTGCGCTTCGACCAGACGCTCGGCGGCGTGCCGGTCGCGTTGCCGCCGTGCAACAGCGGCACGGACGTGACGAACTACTACACGATCTCGCTGACGGCCGTCGGCCAGCGCAACTACACGCTGCAGGCGGCGCCGAAGCCGGCACAGGCGAGCCGCGACGGCACCTGCGGCACGCTGGGGATCGACAACACCGGTACCAAGACCAAGTCCGGCACGGGGACGGTCGACTACTGCTGGTGATCCTGTCGCCGGGCCCCCGGCCCGCCCACGAAAAAGCCCGCTTCGGCGGGCTTTTTCGTGGGCGGGCCATGTCGCGTCGCGTTCGCGGGCGCGCAAAAAGAAAACCCGCGACTCGCGTCGCGGGTTTCCTGAAGATGGCGCCCGAAGTTGGACTCGAACCAACGACCCCCTGATTAACAGTCAAGTGCTCTAACCGGCTGAGCTATTCGGGCGGGGCTGCATATCGTAATGGCCTCGCCCGGCACGATCAAGCGTCTGGCGCCACTTCGCGTACGGCGGTGACGATCACAGCCCGGCGGCGCAGGCCGCCGCCGCGGCCGGGACGGGGCGATCGGCCCGCAGGCGGCCGCCGTTGGAGAGGATCAGCGCCAGCGCATCGTCGGGACCGCGGCGGTCGCAGAGCGTGAACGTGATGTTCGAGCCGGCATTGCCGCCGTACGGCTGGAAAACGAGCCGCGGCCGCCCCGCGCTGCCGGTCAGGCGCACGTCGCGGGGCAGAGCGGGATTGCGATCGAACACGGGCTCGGTGCCGTCCTGCAGGCGATTGCCGTTGGCGTCGACGAAGGCGATCCAGCCGCGGCTCCAGTCGCTGCCGCCGTCGCAGGCGCCGGCGCTGGCCGGGCAGATCACGATCTCGCGGCCGAGCACGGTGGCGTTGCGCTGGGCATCGAAGAGGGTGGCGGTGATCGCCTCGCGGGCGGTGCCCGCGTGCACGCGGGCGACGATGCGGCCCCAGGCGGGGACGGCCAGGCCGAGCAGCAGCCCGAGGACGACGAGGGCGATCAGCAGTTCGAGCAGTGTGAAGCCGGCGTGGCGGCGGGGACGAGCGGGGCAGGGACGGGACATGGCGGGCTCCGGGATGTGAACGTGCGTTCAGTCTCCCGGCGCCAGCGCTCGCACGGGATCGGCCCAACGCCCGGCCGGGGGTAGGAAAACGCCGCGGACGTCGCCACGCTAGACTGTCCCGTTGGCTTTTCGCCGTCCGCCCCCGACCCCAGCCGATGAACGACCGCACGCCCGTCGATGCCGACTTCCAGCTCGTGGCGCCCTACGCGCCCGCCGGCGACCAGCCGCAGGCCATCGCCCAGCTGATCGAAGGCTTCGAGAGCGGCCTGGCGCGGCAGACCCTGCTCGGCGTCACCGGCTCGGGCAAGACCTACACCATCGCCAACGTCATCCAGGCGGTGCGCAAACCCACGCTGGTGATGGCGCACAACAAGACCCTGGCGGCGCAGCTCTACGGCGAGTTCAAGGCGTTCTTCCCGCACAACGCGGTCGAGTACTTCGTCAGCTACTACGACTACTACCAGCCGGAAGCCTACGTCCCCAGCAGCGACACCTACATCGAGAAGGACAGCTCGATCAACGAACACATCGAGCAGATGCGGCTGTCGGCGACGAAGGCGTTGCTGGAGCGACGCGACGCGATCATCGTCTGCACGGTGTCGGCGATCTACGGCCTGGGCGACCCGAACGAATACTTCCGCATGGTGCTGCACATGGTGCGCGGCGAACGCATCGACCAGCGCGAGCTGATCCGCCGCCTCACCGAGATGCAGTACACCCGCAACGACACCGAACTGCGCCGCGGCACCTATCGCGTCCGCGGCGAGGTCATCGACGTGCATCCGGCGGAATCCGACAGCGAGGCGCTGCGCATCGAGCTGTTCGACGGCGAGATCGAGCAGCTCACGCTGTTCGATCCGCTGACCGGCGAGAGCATCCACAAGCTCCAGCGCTACACGATCTATCCGAAGTCGCATTACGTCACCACGCGGCGCACGGTGCTGGAGGCGATCGAGGCGATCAAGGTCGAACTGCGCGAACGGCTGGAGCACCTGTACGCGGCGAACAAGCTGGTGGAAGCGCAGCGGTTGGCGCAGCGCACCCAGTACGACATCGAGATGATGGCCGAGGTCGGCTTCTGCACCGGCATCGAGAACTACTCGCGGCACCTCACGGGCCGCATGCCGGGCGAGGCGCCGCCGTGCCTGTTCGACTACCTGCCGCCGGACGCGCTGCTGGTGGTCGACGAATCGCACGTCACCGTCCCGCAGATCGGCGCGATGTACAAGGGCGACCGCTCGCGCAAGGAAACGCTGGTGGAATTCGGCTTCCGCATGCCGTCGGCGCTCGACAACCGGCCGCTGCGGTTCGAGGAATGGGAAGGCCGCGCGCCGCGCACGATCTTCGTCTCCGCGACGCCCGGCAAGTACGAGGTCGAGAAATCGGAAGGGCAGGTCGTCGAACTGGTGGTGCGCCCGACCGGCCTGATCGATCCCGAGGTCGAGATCCGCCCGGTCGCGACCCAGGTCGACGACCTGCTCGGCGAGATCCACGAACGCGTGGCGATGGGCGATCGCGTGCTGGTGACCACGCTCACCAAGCGCATGTCCGAGAACCTCACCGAATACCTCGGCGACCACGGCGTGAAGGTGCGCTACCTGCACTCCGACATCGAGACGGTGGAGCGCGTCGAGATCATCCGCGACCTGCGCCTGGGTGTGTTCGACGTGCTGGTCGGCATCAACCTGCTGCGCGAGGGCCTGGACATGCCCGAGGTGTCGCTGGTGGCGATCCTCGACGCCGACAAGGAGGGCTTCCTGCGCTCGGCCGGCTCGCTGATCCAGACCATCGGCCGCGCCGCGCGCAACGTGCGCGGCAAGGCGATCCTCTACGCCGACAGCATCACCCGTTCGATGAAGGTCGCGCTCGACGAAACCGCGCGTCGCCGCGAGAAGCAGGTCGAATACAACGCCGAGCACGGCATCGTGCCAACCTCGATCAAGCGCGAGATCATGGACGTGATGGAAGGTGCGCGCAGTGCGCCCGCGCCCGGCGAGAAGAAGGGCCGCGGCGCGCGCGTCGCCGAGCCGGCCGAGGATTACGCCGCGCTCTCACCCGCGCAGGCGCAGGCGCGCATCGCGTCGCTGGAGCAGCGCATGTACCAGCATGCGCGCGACCTGGAATTCGAGGACGCGGCGCGCGTGCGCGACGAGATCCGCCGCCTGAAGGAATCCAGCCTCGGATGAGGGCGGACGTCGGGCCCGCGCGTTTCCCGCGGCTCGGCTGGCTGGGCCTGCTGTGGCTGGCCGTCTATCTGCCGGTGTACGCCTCGGCCTACGGTGCCCGCAATTTCCTGTTCCTGTGCAACATCGGCGTGATCCTCACCGCGATCGGCCTGATCGCGCGCAGCCGGCTGCTGGTCTCCAGCCAGGCGGTGGCGGCGCCGGTGATCGCGCTGGCGTGGATGCTGGACGCCGGCTGGAAGCTCGCCACCGGCGAGTTCCTGTACGGCGCCACCGCCTACATGTGGGATCCCGCGTTTCCGCTGCCCGCGCGCCTGCTGTCGCTGTACCACGTCGCCTGGCCGGTGCTGCTGTGGGCGGTGCTGCGCCGCATCGGCTACGACCGTCGCGGCTGGCCGCTGCAGGCGACCATCGCGGCAATGGCCATCATCGCCGCGCGCGTGGCGGCGCCAGCGTCGGAGAACATCAACTTCGCGTGGACCGATCCCTTCCTCGGGCGCCAGTTCGGCCCGGCCTGGTTGCACCTGGCGATCTGCTGGGGCCTGCTGTCCGTCGTGGCCTACGGCCCCACCCATGCGGCGCTGCGGCGGCTGTTTCCCGATCCGGGGCCGTCCGCAGGCACGTGAGCCGGCGATGGTTCCTTCCCGCCGGGACTGGTGTTACCATGTGCGCCCTCTCGGGACCGCCGGACATCGTCCAGCGTGACCTCGACGGGCGGTTAGCTCAGCGGTAGAGCACTACCTTGACATGGTAGGGGTCACAGGTTCGAACCCTGTACCGCCCACCAACCTGAAACGGTTGAATGTCCGGACGGCTGGCACCTCGGTGCCGGCCGTTTTCGTTTGTGCCCGATCCGGCACGCATCCGGCCCAGCGGCCCGGCGTGTTCATCCGAACCGCGCCGGGCGCCATCACTCCGCCTTGCCGCCCAGCGCCTTGTAGAGGGTCACGCGGTTGCTGGCTTCGACGAGTCGCAGGCCGATGAGCCCCTGCTGCGCCGCGTAGAGCGCGCGCTGGGCGTCGAGCACGGCGAGCTGGCTGTCCACGCCATTGCGGTAGCGGGTGCCGGCGAGTGCGTAGGCGCGCGCCGTCGTGTCGACCAGCGCCTGCTGCGCCGCGAGTCGCTCCTGCAGACCGGCGCGCACCGCGAGGGCATCGGCGACCTCGCGGAAGGCGGTCTGGATCGTCTTCTCGTAGCTGGCCACGGCGATGTCGCGCTGCGCCTCCGAGACCTTCAGCGACGCGCGCAGGCTGCCGGCATTGAAGATCGGAATGCTGATCCGCGGTGCGAACGACCACAGCCGCGTGCCGCCCCCGAACAGGTCGGACAACTGGTCGCTGCCGCGCCCGGCCGCGCCGGTCAGCGTGATCGTGGGGAAGAACGCTGCGCGCGCAGCGCCGATGTCGGCGTTGGCCGATTTCAGCGTGTGTTCGGCCGACAGCACGTCGGGCCGGTCGAGCAGCAGCGAGGACGCGAGGCCGACGGGGATCTCCGCCAGCGCCACCGGCGTGTCGGTGCCTTCGACGGGGAGCAGCGCCTCGGGGACCGGCGCGCCGGCGACGAGTTCGAGTGCGTTGCGATCCTGCTCGACCTGCGTCGTGTAGGTCGCCACGTCGATGCGCGCAGTCTCGACGCTGGTGCGCGCCTGCGCGAGGTCGAGCCCCGACACCACGCCCTGCGCGTGGCGCGCTTCGTTGCGCTTGAGCGATGCCTGCTGGCTCTCCAGCGTCTTCTTCGCCAGCGCCAGCCGTTCGATGTCTGCGGCCAGCGTCAGCCAGTCGCCGGCGACTTCGGCGACGAGGCTGAGCCGCGTGCTGCGCTGCGCCTCTTCGGTGGCGAGATACGCCTCCAGCGCCTCCCGCTTCAGGCTGCGGACGCGTCCGAACAGATCGAGTTCGTAGCCGCTGAAGCCGACGGTCGCGGTGTACTGGCGGCTGATCGCGAAATCGCCGCTGCCGGTGTCCGTGCCGTTCGCCGCCTGGCTGCCGTCGACGGCGACCGACGGCAACTGCGCGGCGCGCTGGATGCGGTACTGCGCCCGCGCCTTCTCGATGTTCGACACCGCCACCCGCAGGTCGCGGTTGTTCTCCAGCGCGAGCGCGATCACCTGCTGCAGGCGCGCATCGCGGAAGAACGCCTGCCACGCGATCTGCGAGACGGCCGGACTGTCGACCGAGCCGTCGGTCGCCTGCGCCGCGGCCTCGCCCTGGCGCCATTGCGACGGCACAGGGGGCGCGGGACGCTCGTAGTGCGGGGCCAGGCTGGCGCAGCCGGACAGCAGGGTGATCGCAATCGCGGCCGCGAGGATGTGGAGCCGGTTCATGCCTGCACCTCCGGTGGATGGGCGGCATCGCGGGCCGAGGCTTCCTCCCGACGCTTGCCCGGGAACAGCGTGCGCACGATGACGTAGAACAGCGGCACGAAGAAGATGCCGAAGAGCGTCGAGAACAAGGTGCCGCCGAACACGCCGGTGCCCAGCGAGTGGCGCCCCCCCGAGCCCGCGCCGCTGCTGAGCACCATCGGCAGCACGCCGAGCAGGAAGGCCAGCGAGGTCATCAGGATCGGGCGCAGGCGCATGCGGGTCGCGTGCAGGATCGCGTCGACGAGCGACAGCCCCTTCTCTTCGAGTTCCTTCGCGAACTCCACGATCAGGATGCCGTTCTTCGCCGCGAGGCCCATGGTGGCGAGCAGGCCGACCTGGAAGTAGATGTCGTTCGACAGGCCGCGCAACCACGTCGCGAGCAGCGCGCCGAGGATGCCCACCGGCACCGCCAGCATCACCGAGACCGGCACCGACCAGCTTTCGTACAGCGCCGCCAGGCACAGGAACACGAACACCAGCGACACCGCGTACAGGATCCAGGTCTGGCTGCCCGCGGTCTGCTCCTGGTAGGACATGCCGGACCATGCGTAGCCGACGCCGTCGGGCAGTTGCTTCACGAGGCCGGCGATGGCGGCCATCGCTTCGCCGGAACTCACGCCGCTGCCCGCGTTGCCGGTGATTTCCATCGACTCCGAACCGTTGAAACGGTTGAGCACCTGCGGTGCATACGCCCATTCGCTGCTGGAGAAGGCGGAGTAGGGCACCATCTCGCCTGCACTGTTGCGCACGTACCAGCGACCGATGTCCTGCGGCGACATGCGCGCGGAGGCCTGGCCTTGCAGGTACACGCGCTTCACGCGGCTGTTGTTGAGGAAGTCGTTGACGTAGCTGCCGCCCATCACCGTGGAGAGGGTACTGTTGACGTCCGCCATCGACAGCCCGAGCGCGCCGGCCTTCTCGTCGTCCAGATCGACGCGGAAGGTGGGCGCATCGTCGAGGCCGTTGAAGCGCACGGCGCTCAAGCGACTGTCCTGGTTCGCGAGGCGGAGCAGTTCGCCGCGCGACTCCACCAGCGCGTCATGGCCACGCCCGGCGAGGTCCTGCAGCTGCAGGGTGAAGCCGGAGTTGGTGCCCAGCGTGCTGATCGCCGGCGGCACGATGGCGAACACCTGCGCGTCGCGCATCATCCCCATCATGGCGCCGGTGATGCGCCGGGCGATCTCCTGCGCCGAGGCATCGCGCTCGCTCCAGTCCTTCAGGCGCACGAACCCCATGCCCGAGTTCTGGCTGCTGCCGGCGAAACTGAAGCCGGCGACGGTGAACACGCCCGCCACTTCCGGCTGCTTGCGGATGAAGTCGGCGGCGATGTCAATCGACTGCAGCGTGCGCTGCTGGGTCGCACCCGGCGGCGTGGTGAACATCACCATCATCATGCCCTGGTCCTCGTCGGGCAGGAACGAGGACGGCAACCGCCAGAACAGCAGGCCCATCACCGCGAGCGCGACGACGTAGGTCAGTGCGCCGAGGCGGCGATGCCCGACGACGCGCGCCACGCCATGGCGATAACGCTCCGCACCGCGGTCGAAGCGATCGTTGAACCAGGCGAAGAACCGGCCCAGCGGACCGCGCGGCGAGGCGTGCCCGCCCTTTTCGATCGGTTCGAGCAGCGTGCCGCACAGCGCCGGGCTCAGCGTCAGCGCCACCAGCAGCGACAGGATCATCGCCGCGGCGATCGTGATCGAGAACTGCCGGTAGATCTCGCCGGTTGCGCCGCCGAAGAACGCCATCGGCACGAACACCGCGGTCAGGACCAGCGCGATGCCGACCAGTGCGCCGGAGATCTGGCCCATCGACTTGCGTGTCGCTTCCTTCGGCGACAGGCCTTCCTCCGACATCAGGCGCTCGACGTTCTCGACCACGACGATCGCGTCGTCCACCAGCAGGCCGATCGCCAGCACCATCGCGAACATGGTGAGGGTGTTGATCGAATAGCCGAGCACCGACAGCACGCCGAACGTGCCCATCAGCACCACCGGCACGGCGATCACCGGGATCAGCGTCGCGCGCCAGTTCTGCAGGAACAGGTACATCACCAGCACGACCAGGAGGATCGCCTCGATCAAGGTCTTCACCACCTCCTCGATCGACAGGCGCACGAACGGCGTGGTGTCGAAGGCGATGGTGTAGGTGAGTCCCTTGGGGAAATAAGGCTGGAGTTCGGCCAGCTTCGCCTTCACCGCGGCGGCAGCATCCAGCGCGTTCGCGCCGGTCGCGAGTTGCAGGCCCATGCCGGCGGCCGGTTTGCCGTCGTACTTCGCGGTGGAGTTGTAGGTGCGTGCGCCCAGTTCCACCTTCGCCACGTCGCGCAGATGCACCGACGCGCCGCTGGCGTCGGAACGCAGCACGATCGCCTCGAATTGCGCCGGGGTCTTCAGCTTGCTGCGCGAGGTGATCGTCGCGTTGAGCTGCTGGCCGTCGGTCGCGGGCAGGCCGCCCAGCGCGCCGGAGGAGACATCCGCGTTCTGCGCCGAGATCGCGGCGGCCACGTCGGACGGCATCAGCCTGTAGTGCGCGAGTTTCTCCGGGTCAAGCCAGACGCGCATCGCGTACTCGGAACCGAAGACGTTGACGTTGCCGACGCCGTCGAGGCGGCTGATCGGATCCTGCAGGCTGGACACCATGTAGTCGGCGATGTCGGTGCCGCTCATGCTGCCGTCCTCGGACATGAAGGCGAGCACCATGAACATGCTGCCCGCGCCGGCCTTGCGCACGGTCACGCCGTTGCTCTGCACCGCCTGCGGCAACATGGATTCCGCCTGCGCCACCTTGTTCTGCACCTGCACCTGCGCGGTGTCCGGATCGGTGCCGGAATCGAACGTCAGGGTCAGCGACGCACTGCCGGCCGAACTGCTGCTCGACGACATGTACAGCAGGTGGTCGAGGCCGGTCATCTGCTGCTCGATGATCTGCGTCACCGAGTTCTGCACGGTTTCCGCCGATGCACCCGGATAGTTGGCGTTGACCGAGACGGTGGGCGGGGCGATGTCGGGATACTGCTCGAGCGGCAGCGTCACCACGGAGACGATGCCGGCGAGGGTGATCATGATCGCGATCACCCACGCGAAGATCGGTCGGTCGATGAAGAAACGGGCCATGGGCATTCCTCAGCGCGGCTTCGCGACCGCGCCCGGCGCGGCGCCGGCCGGTGGCACGGAGATCGCGGGTCTGGACGGATCGACTTCGACCGCCTTCACCGTGGCGCCCGCGCGGGCCTTCTGCGTGCCCTGGACGATCACGCGATCGCCGGCCTTCAACCCGGACACCACCGTCCAGCGATCCTTCACCGCGTCGCCGACGCGGATGGTGCGCTGTTCCACCTTGCCGCCGGCACCGACCAGCAGCACGGTCGCGTCGCCCTTGCTGTCGCGTGTGACCGCCTGCTGCGGCACCAGCAGCGCGCGTTCGTCGACGGCCATCGCCAGCACGGCCTTCACGTACATGCCCGGCAACAGCAGGCCATCGGGATTGGGCACCACCGCGCGCAGCTTCACCGTGCCCGTGGATTCATCGACGGCGGCGTCGACGACTTCGAGCGTGCCGGCATGCGGATAGACCGTGCCGTCCTCCAGCACGAGGTTCACCTGCGCCTTGCCGTCGACGGCTTTCAATGCGCCGCTCGCGAGTTGGCGGCGCAGTGCCAGCAACTGCGTGCTGGATTGCGCGACGTCGACGTACATCGGGTCGAGCTGATGGATGGTGGCGAGGGCCGCGGCCTGGCCGGCCGTCACCAGCGCGCCCGGCGTGTAGGCCGACGTGCCGATGCGGCCCGAGATCGGCGCACGGATGCGGGTGTAATCGAGGTTGATGCGTGCGCTCTGCAATGCGGCCTTCGCGCCGACCACGGCGGCTTCGGATTGCCGCAGGTTCGCAGTCGCATCGTCGGCATCCTGCTTGCTCGCGGCATCCTCGGCGACGAGGTTGCGATACCGCTGCGCTTTCGGCCGCGCGGAAATCACCGCCGCCTCGGCCTGCGCGAGCGTGCCCTGCGCGTTGTCGTACGCGGCACGATACGTCGCCGGATCGATCTCGTAGAGCACCTGTCCGGCCTTCACGTCGGCACCTTCCTCGAACAGTCGCCGGCGCAGGATGCCGCCCACCTGCGGGCGCACGTCGGAGGTCTGGTACGCACGCGTCCTGCCGGGCAGTTCGCTGTCGACCGACAGGCGTTCCTGCCTCAGCGTGACGACGCCGACTTCGGTTTGCGGCATCGGCATGGGTGCTGGCCTGGAACAGGCGGCCAGCGTCGTCGCGGCGACGAACAGCAGTGCCGTCGACACGAGGCGGAAGGGGCGGGGCGAGGACGGAGCAGACATGGGGATTCCCGGCGATTCGAGCGGGGCCATGCTGTTTCCGGATTGTGGAGGAAATATGTGGATTGCCGGAGAAAACCGGTTTCACGCTTGATTTCGCCGCGGAAGTGGTGCGCTAATGGCGCCGTCGCACTCGCCCGGTGGTTCGCAATCGCCCATGAAAATAGGCATCTCGGCCAAGTTGTTCGTGGCGGTCTTCGTGGCCTGCGCCATCGTGCTGTCCGTTCAGGCGCTCGTCATCCGCCGCAGCTTCGAGCGCGGTTTCTTCGACTATCTCGACGAGCAGAACAACCAGCGCATGGAAGAAGTGCTGCCCAGGATGCGGGCCGCCTACCGTGTCCACGGCAACTGGGATTTCGTGCGCGCCGATCCGGGCGCGTGGTTCCAGCTCGTGCTGCCGCATCGCGAGGGCGAGGACGTCGCGCCGCGCCTGTCCACCGCGGACCAGACCGGTGCGATCGCGAGGATGGGATTGCTGGACGCCGACCATCGCCGCGTCATCGGCAACGTCAATGTCGATCGCGGTTCGCGCCTGCGCGCCATCATCGTCGAGGGCCGCACCGTCGGCTGGGTGGCGATGGTGCCTTTCGGCAAGGCGGTGGAGCCGGGACGCGATCATTTCATGCAGCAACAACGGCATGCACTGCTGCTGATCGTCGTGGTCTCGCTCGTCGTCGTCGGCCTGCTCACGTTCTTCTTCACGCGCGGCATCCTCAGCCGCGTCCGCAGCCTCACCGCGGGCACCCGCGCGCTGTCGTCCGGCGATTTCTCCGCGCGCATCGAGGCCGGCCGCCAGGACGAACTCGGCCGGCTGGCGCAGGATTTCAATCGCATGGCGCAGGCGCTCGAGCACAACGAGCGTTCGCGCCGCGGCTTCATGGCCGACATCTCGCACGAACTCCGCACGCCGCTGGCGGTGCTGCGCGCGGAGATCGAAGCGATCCAGGACGGCATCCGTCCGGTCACGCCGCAATCGCTGGACGTCATCCACCAGGAGATCGGCCGTCTCGACAAGCTGATCGACGATCTCCACGATCTTTCGCTGACCGACGTCGGCGCAATGGCGTATCGGCATGAACCGGTGGATCTCGGCCTCGTCCTGCGCTCCGCACTGGCCAGCATGGAAGGGCGATTCCGGTCCGCGGGCCTGCGGCTGCGCACGCAGCTGCCCGAGGGGACGATGTCGCTCGTCGGCGATGAATCGCGACTGCAGCAGCTGTTCTGCAACCTGCTGGAGAACGCCTTGCGCTACACCGATGCCGGCGGCGAGGTGGTCGTGCATGCCGCATCGGACGATGCGCTGGCGACGCTCGTCTTCGAGGACAGCGCGCCGGGCGTGCCGGCGGACAAGCTCGCGCACCTGTTCGATCGTTTCTATCGCGTCGAGGCGTCGCGCAACCGCGCCAGCGGCGGAAGCGGGCTGGGGCTGGCGATCTGCCGCAACATCGTCGAAGCCCACGGCGGACGCATCGCGGCGTCGCCGTCACCGCTCGGCGGATTGCGCATCGTCGTCGAGCTGCCGGTGGGCGCGGCATGAGCACGCGCCGGCAGGATCACGTGCTGATCGTCGAGGACGAGCCGCGGCTGGCGTCCGTGCTCGGCGATTACCTCACGGCGGCGGGCTACACGCATCGCTGGATCGCCGATGGTGCGGAGGCGATCGACGCCTTCCGTCGCGAGCAGCCGGACCTCGTGCTGCTCGACCTGATGCTGCCCGGGCTCGACGGCATCGAGATCTGCCGTGCGCTGCGACGCGACAGCCAGACACCGATCGTGATGGTGACCGCGCGGGTGGAGGAAGTCGATCGCCTGCTGGGCCTGGAGATCGGCGCCGACGACTACATCTGCAAGCCCTTCAGCCCGCGCGAGGTGATCGCGCGGATCGGTGCGGTCCTGCGTCGGCATCGCCACGTGCCCGCGCCCTCCGCCGGGCCCATCGCGATCGACGAGGAGGCCTGCCGCGCGACCCTGCGCGGACAGCCGCTCGACCTCACGCCGGTGGAGTTCCGCCTGCTGCGCCGGTTGCACGGTGCGCAGGGGCGGGTGTTTTCGCGCGACCAGCTGCTCGACGGCCTCTACAACGATCACCGCATCGTCACCGACCGCGCGGTCGACAGCCACGTGAAGAACCTGCGCCGCAAGATCGCCGACGCCGGCGGCAGCGAGGACTGGATCAAGTCGATCTACGGCGTCGGCTATCGCATGGATTGCTGAGCGGGGCGTGTCGCAGACGGCCGATCAGGCCGCCGCCGGCGACAGCGGCGAACCCGTGTCGCCACCCGCCTGCGACGCCGCGCCGACCGGGCGGCGTAGCACGATCCACAGGCAGACGCCCAGCGAGGCGATCTGGCTGATCGCGGACACGACGTAGCGATCGGCGCCGTCGTCGAGCGGCGTGCCGGTGAACGGCAGCACTGCGGCCAGCACCAGCCACAGCAGCGCGAATAGCACCGCGCGGCTGCCGGTCATCGCCGCGGCGGCGGCGACGAAGCTCCACGCCCACAGCGGCGCGAACAGGCCGGTGTGGTCGGGCAGGAAGGGGCTGCGCGCCGCGGCGAGGCCGAGCAGCGCGATCCATGTCGCCGCCAGTTCCACCCGCGGCATGCGCGGTGCACGGCGCGCGGCGAGCACGGTCAGCGCCACCACCGCGAGCGTCCACACCCACGACAGCTGCTGCACCAGCGCGCGGGTCATGCCCGGCACGCCCAATGCGTTGAGTTTGTAGACGACGCCCGGCACCGAATCGTTGATCGCGGCGACGAAGCCCAGTTCCTTCATTTCGAGGAACGCCCAGGCTTCGCCGTTGCCGAGCCGCGGCAGGTGGTAGGCCAGCAGCGCGCGGAACGGCGCCTCGCCGATCCACAGGTACGTCACGATCGTGTAGACGAGCGAGAACGCCAGCGTCCAGCCCACGGCCTTCCAGCGGCGCGTGGCGATCAGGTAGATGCCGAGGATGCCCGGGAACAGCTTGAACACCGCGAAGCCCAGCAGCGCGCCGCCCAGCACCGGCCGTTCGCGCCAGAACAGCGCCATCGCGACCGCGGACATCGCCACCGCCAGCAGGTGGAAGTTGCCCAGTTGCAGCGTCAGCAGCACGGGCGTCGCCAGCCACACGGCCGGGATCAGCAGCGCCGCGCGTCGCCCGGCGCGATCGTCGGCACGTCTGCTGACCCAGCCGCACAGCCAGGCCATGCAGGCGAGCAGGGCGATGCCTTCGATCGCGAACCACACCGCGCGCAACTGGTCGAAGTCGCCGCCCGCGGCCACGCCCAGCATCGGCAGCAGCAGGAACTGCGGCAGGTACAGGAATTCGTCGAAACGGAAGATGCCGTGGCTCTGGCCGTCGTAGAGCGCGGGATCGTAGAGGTTGGGCGCGCCCTGCTGCGCCAGCTGCGCTGCCTGCCAGTAGCCGGAATAGCAGCTGTGGCCGATGTAGAACGGGTCGAAGCCGAACGCCGATACCGTCGCCTGCGCGGGATCGATCATGAAGACCGCGACGCCGGAGGTGCGCGCCAGCGTCAGCAGCGCGAGCAGCAGCCACAGCGCGGACAGCACGGGGCGGCGTTTGCCGAGGCCGTCCCATGCCGCGGGCAGGCGCCGCGCGATCGCGCGCAGCGGCAGCGCGCCGGCGACGAGGCCGATGGCGACGGCCGCCGCGACGGGCAGGCGGAACGCCGAGACGCCGGCCGCGACCAGCATCGCGATCAGCAGCGCGCCGAGGCCGGCGATGGTCCAGCGTTCGAGGGAAGGGGCAGCGGTCATGGCGGACTCCTGTGGCATCGCGGCAGGCTCAGGCGGCCTGCAGGCCTTCGATCTGGCCGGAGAAGACGAAACGTTCGAGGTCGCGGAAGTCGTCGAACACGACGTCCGCCTCGGGGGTGCCGTGGCCGGCATGGTCCACCCGCAGCAGCGTGGTCATGCCGAACGCGCGCGCGCCTTCGATGTCGCAGCGCAGGCTGTCGCCGACCATCCAGATGTCCGCGGGTTCGACGCCCAGCTTGTCGATCGCGAGCCGGAACGACGCGGGATCGGGCTTGTCGGCGCCGGCTTCCTCGGACGTCACCACGTAGTCGAAGCAGTCGTCCAGGCCGAAGTACACGATCTTGCGGAACTGGATCTGCGAAGTGAGGTCCGTGATGATCGCGGTCGCGATGTCGTGGTTGCGCAGGTTCATCAGCAGGTCGCGCACGCCCGGGAACAGCTCGCAGTGCGACAGGAACGTGCGCCAGTAGGTCTGTTCCAGGTCCAGCGTGATCAGCAGCTGCGTCTTGCGCCCGAGCATCTCGATGCCGCGCTGGAAGTACAGCAGGCGGCTGTGCGAACTGGCGGTGTGGCCGAGCTGGCGCTTCACGTCGTCGCGCGCGCGGGCGAAGGCCTCGCGCACGTCGCCCTGGTCGGCGCCGAGCAGGCGCACCGCCTTGGCCTCGGTGGCGGCGGTCGCCATCGCGTGCGGGCCGTCGTAGGCGTAGAGGGTGTTGTCGGTGTCGAAGATGATGGCGCGCGGCGCGCGCAGCGTTTTCGTCGGGTGCTTGACCACCATCTCAGCGAGTCCTGTTCTTGAGCGATTCTTCGATCTGCAGCAGCACCATCAGCTGCATGATCCCGGACATGCCATCTTCCCAGCGTGGGTGGATGTCGAGCATTTCCTGCAGGTTCGGCGCGAGCGTGCCGGCGGCGAGGGCGATGTCCTCGGCCCAGACGTCGCCCTCGACGGTGATCTCGACCTCGTCGGAGTCGTCGGCCAGTTCCATGTCCAGGTGCAGGCCGCAGATGCCGATCAGCATCCGCGCCAGCCGTTCATGGTACGTGCCGCTGCGGATCGTCGCCGTGAGCTTCAGCGGCACGTCGTGCGGCGAGGCGGCGTTCTCCAGCTGCCGCACGTTCACCGGGCGCAGCTTCAGCACCAGGTCGGCGCCGGCGCGCTGTGGCTGCACGTAGCGCTGCGCGTCGGGCAGGCGGCGGTCGATCGAACGCAGCACGTTCTCGATCGGGTGGCCGCGCTCCCGCACGTCGCGGTGCACCTTCCACGCGCGGCGCAGGTCCTCGTCGATGTCGAGGTACACCGACACGTCGTAGCGGCGGCTGAGCCGCTGCATGCGCAACGCATGCAGGCCGGAGACGATGATCACGTCGTTGCGGCGCAGCTTCACCGGTGCGAGGAAGCGCCCGGCCTTGTGGTCGTAGTGGCGGTTGTCGACGGTCTTGCCGTCGATCAGCGCCAGCGCGTCGTCGTGGAAGCGCTGCAGGTCGTTGGCGCGCGGGTTGAGGTGGGTCAGGCCCTTCCACATCGGCGCATAGCGATCCCAGACGTGGTAGTCGTCGCCGGACAGATGCACCACGGTGTGCTCGCCGAAGATGTCGGTGAGCGACCGGCTGAGCGTGTCCTTGCCCGCGCCCGAGTCGCCGGCGATGCCGATCGTCACCGGCTTCTGCGCGATGCGGAAGTAGTCGTTGCGGGCCACGCGCTCGCGCAGCATCTGCGCGATCAGCACCAGCCCGGTGCACACGACCATCGTCATCCACAGCGACAGCGTGTGCGGCGTGAGCAGCGTCGCGATGCCGGCGATGGCGCCGCGCGGCTGCCAGTCGAACGCCGGCACGCCCGCGCCCGGCGACACCAGCAGGTGCAGGGTGATGACCAATGCGGAGAACGCGCCGGTGAGCAGCATCGCGCCGCGGTCGGCCTGCAGCTGGTGCGCGACGAGGAACGGCACCAGCCACAGGTACCAGCCCGGCGGCGCCGGCGTGGACAGCACCACGAGGAAGAACGACAGCCCGGTCACCGCGACCAGCAGTTCGAAACTGATCCGGCGCAGGCGCCACACGCCGTAGGCCGCGAGCAGGTACAGCATCGGCGTGAGGTAGAGATGCAGCGTGTCGCCGATCGGCAGCGACAGATCGAACACGCGCGCGGCCTCGTGCGTGCCCAGCACCATCGTGCGCACGCCCGGCGAGGCGAGGCACAGCAGCTGCGGCAGGAAGCCGAGCAGCAGGCCGGTCGCGAACGGCGTCTGCAGCGCGCGCAGGCGCTTGTTGCGCCACAGGTAGATCGCCACGAACGGCACCGCCAGCAGCATGCTGAACTTCGCCGCCAGCGACAGCCCCAGCGCGATGCCCGCGGCGCGCGCGCGATGCTCGCGCAGCAGCACCAGGCTCAGCAGCAGCAGCGCCACCGGCACGATGTCGGTCTGGCCGGTCCAGTAGGTCGCGAACAGCACCAGCGGCGACCACCAGTACAGCCACAGCAGCCGGCGCGGATGCTTCGGGAACAGCGCGTGCAGCAGCGCCAGCGCGGCGAGGTCGGCCATCAGCAGCCCCGCGCGGAAGCCGATGCCGGTGAAGACGTGCCGGCCGGTCGCCTGGTCCAGCAGCCAGCCCGGCACGGCGCCGGGCAGGTGTGCGATCAGCATCACCGGGCCGTAGGGATACGCCACCGGCGAACCGCCCGCGGCGAGGAAGTGCGACCACGGATCGAGCGACGGATGCGCGATCGCGTACTCCACGAACGGCACGAACCAGTCGAGCTGGATCTGCGGCACCAGCAGCACCACCAGCGCCAGACGCAGCACCAGGCCCGCCCGGAACAGCGGGTCGCGCAGCATCGGCCGCAGGGTCAGGACCACAGCGCCGGCTCCTTGGTGCAGACCGCTTCGGGCACGATGCCTTCGCGCGCGAGCAGCTCACGCAGCGCGGGGATTTCGGTCGCGGCATCGCGGCCCTGCAGTTCCGGCGAGACCAGGCACAGCGAGAAGCCGGCCGCCTGCAACGCCGCGGCCTGCGCGCCGTCGAGCGGGAAGCGGGTGAAGCAGTCGACCCAGATCCAGCGCACCTTGCCGGCGAGCGTCATCGCGGTGTCGATCGCTTCGAATTCCGACACCCGCACCGCGCAGCGCGATTCGCCGCGGCGCGCGGTCTTCACCAGGAACGGGAACGACTGGTCGAGGAAGAACCAGTCCTCGATGCCGCGTTCGCGCATCAGCGCGATCAGGCGGTCCTCGAGGCCTTCCTCCTTGACGTTGAGGATCAACAGCCGGTGGCGGTAGCCGTCCAGCCAGCGCTCGAAATCCTCGCCGTCGACGAAGGCGTCGTGGTGGATGATCAGGCGCGACCCGTGGCTGCGGATGTCGACTTCGATGCCCAGCGACGGATCGGTCGCGCGCAGTTCGTCGAGGGTGTTGCGGCGATGGCGGACGAGGATCATGGCGAGCGCGAAAGCTCCCTGCGCAGACGGAGGCTGTAGTCGACGGTGCGGCGGATGAAGCGCGCTTTCGCGCGCCAGTTGACGTTCCAGTGCGAGCTGCCGTGGGCGCGCTCGCCGAACACCACCGGGAAGCGCTGCACGGCGAGGCCGCGGTGCAGCGCCTGGTAGTAGGCGTAGAGATCGAGCGAGAAATCGTGCGGCGGATCGCGCCAGCCATCGAAGAACGCGCGCGGGAACAGCGTCGGCTGCGCGTTGATGTCGACCATGCGCCGCCGCATCAGCAGCGTCTCGAACACCGACATGCCGGTGGTGAAGACGACGTCGGCGAACGGGCGTCCACTGCGGCGGCCCTTCACGAACAGCCGCTGCGGCGTCGTCGACTGTTCGAACAGCGCGAGGCCGCGCAGTGCGTCCGCGGGATCGGTCTGCATGTCGGCGTGGGTCCAGCCGATGACCTCGCCGCGCGCGGCGCGCAGGCCGGAGAGGATGCCGAAGCCGTAGCCCTGGTTCTGCGCCACGCGCACGCTGCGGATGCGCGGCGTGTCGCGCAGCAGCGTGCGCAGCACCTCGGGCGAATCGTCGGTCGAGCCGTTGTCGACCAAGATTGCCTCGACGTCGTCGCGGACGAAGGTCTCGCGCAGGCGCGCGACCAGCAGCGGCAGGTTCTTCGCTTCGTTGTAGCAGGGGATGACCAGCGACAGGTGCGGCGTGGCCGTGGTGCCGATGGCGTCGGGCGCGGCGCTCATGGCGTGGCGCTCCCGGCGGGCAGGCGCGGGCGGAACACGAGGAATTTCATGCCGATGAAATTGAGTGCGGTGGAGGTGCCGGTGGCGGCGACGAAGGCGAGGGCGATCGCGGGTTCGGAACGCCCGAGCAGCGCCAGCGCCACCGCGTTCACGCCGACGTTCGCCAGCAGCGAGGTCAGGTAGACGCCGACGAAGCGCGCGGTTTCCGACCAGTGCCACGCGGTCGCCACGCGGAAGGTGAAGAAGCGGTTGGCGAAGTAGCCGAACACCGCGCCGGCGATGTAGCCCGCCGCCTTGGCGTTGCCGATCGGCCAGCCTAATGCCATGCCCAGCCGATAGCTCGCATAGTCGATGCAGACCGCGGTGATGCCCACGATCAGGAAGCGCGCCAGCTCGCCGGTGATGCGACGGGCCATCGCTCAGGCCTCGATCGCCGCAGGGGCGAGCGCCGTCGCATGTGCATCGCGATGCACGCGACTGTCGTCGGCGATGCGGTACGGATGCGAGGGCCAGCGGTCGAAACCGCGCTGCCAGTACTCGAACGCGCGCAGGTCGTCCGGCGTGCCCCAGCACAGGTAATGCTCGATCTCGAAGATGCGGCAGCGCAGGCCCATCGCCACCGCATCGTTCAAGCACGTGTCGACGTAGAACTCGCCGTTGATGCGGCCGTCGCGGGCGATCATCGCATCCGCGGCGGCGACGAAATCGCGCGCGCGGCGGAAGGTGAAGGTGCCGACGATGATCGGATCGCGCGACGGGTCCGCCAGCGGCGTCTTCACCGACACGCCGCGCACCGCGCCCTCGACCTCGTCGACCCAGCCGTAGTGCGTCGGTCGCCGGCGCGCGCCGGGATAGCCGCGCGCGACCCAGACCAGCACATCGGTGCCGTCGTCGTCGAGCGCGGCGCGCAGCGCGTCGGCGTCGAACACCGCGCCGTTGTCGCAGGCGCCGATGGTCAGCGGCGCGTCGAGGTCGACGGCCGCGTCGGGATCGGCGAGGCCGAGCAGGCAGGTGCGCGCCTGACCGTCGGTGGTTTCGGCCAGTTCGACCGTCGCGCAGCCGGGGAAGCGTTCGCGCAGCGTCGCTTCGATCGCATCGAGGCCGTGCAGGTCTTTCCGCAGGACGAACACGTGCTTCTCCGCCGCGGGCAGGTCGAGCGTGGCCTGCACCGCCATCGGCTCGCCGGAGACGGGGATCAGCGGCTTCGGCAGCGCATGGCCTTCCTGCGCGAAGCGCGAGCCGAGGCCCGCCATCGGCACCATCGTCGTGCCGCGCTGTGGCACCGCGCGACGCGCGCGCGCCGGATCGCAGAGCGCGCGGAACGCCGCAGACCATGCGCGGTAGTCGGCGAGGTCCTCGGGCGTGCCCCACTGCATGAAGTGGTCGAGTGCGAACACCGCGACGCGGCGTCCGTCCTCCAGCAGCGGGCGATAGGCGAGGCTGACGTAGTACTCCTCGCCGAGCTTGAGGTCGGGCCGCGCGAGGCAGCGCTCGAACGCGTCGCGCATCAGCGCGCCGCTGGCGAAATAGTAGGTGCCGCTGGATGCGTATTCGCGCATCGGCGTGTCGGTGTATGGCTGCTTTTCCTGGATCGCCAGCACGCGCTCGCCCTCGGTGCGGACGTAGGCGTAGTTGGTCGAGCCCAGCATGTGCGGATGGAAGCCGGTGTAGCAGGGGATCGCGCCATCCCAGCCGCCTTCGGCGACCATGCGACGGAAGCGCGCGTAGTCCCACACGCAGGTGAAGTCGCAGTAGTTGGCGATCGTCGGCTTCGCCGGGTCGACGTGATCGATCGCCTGCAGTAACGCGTTCACCGGGCCGAGCTTGTGCGGCGCGATGCCGACGATGCGGCCGGTCGGGCACCAGCGGCGGATCTGTTCCGCCATCGCGAATTCCTGTGTGTCCAGATGATCCTGGTTGCAGACGAACAGGAAGTCGGTCTCGCCCGGGAACATGTCGACCACGTGCGCGATGATCGGTTTGCCGTCGACTTCGATCAGCGGTTTCGGCACGCGGTAACCGGCGCGGCGGAAGCGCTCACCGAAACCGGACATGGGGACGACGATCTGCATGCGGATCTTCCTGACGACGTGCGGATTCAGTCCGCGGCGGAACGGGAGTCTCGGGCCCGGCGGTACGCTTCCGCTTCCCAGCCCATCAATGCGGCGACGTCGGCGACGTCGAGATAGCGTAGGCCGTCCGCCGACGCGCAGCGCAGGCCGACGTCGGCGAGGCAACCGAGCATCGCGCGCGCGCCGTCGCTCAGCGTCGGCGCATGCAGCAGGCCGGCGCCCGGCACCAGTGCCCACGATGGCGGTTCGCGACCGGCGGCGGCGACGTCGGCGCGCATGCGCGAGAGCGGGCGCGCGGCATCCACGGTTTCCGCGCATTCCCCGAGGAACACGACGTGATCGGGATACAGCGCGCCGCGCGTCGCGATCGCGCAGGCGACGGGATCGGTGGCGATCGCGTGCAATTGTGGATCGTCGGCGACGACCCAGTCGAGGTCGTTCGCCGCGCGCAACGCCGCGTCGTCGCGTGCGGCCGGCGTGCGCGACGGCAGCGCGAGCCGGCGTTCGACCGCGTGCAGCCGCGCTTCGGCGTCGTCGCAGTCGGTGCCGCCGACGACGAGGCCGTGGTTGCCGAGCAGCAGGATGTCCGGCGGCGTCGCGGCCGATGCGAGTGCCTCGCGGATCGCGACGGTGAGCGGCAGGCCGGGGCGGCGATACGGCACCCACGCCCACGCGAGGCCGTCGAGCACATCGGCGAGCGCGGCCTGCGCGTCTTCGCGCACGGCCCACGCGATCGCGTTCACCGAGTGCACGTGCGCGACCACCGCATGCGGCAGCAGGGCATGCAGCGACGTTTCGATCGAGGGGCGCAGCGCACCGGGCGATGTCAACGCTGTCAGTGCCGTTTCGGCGTCCTCGCGGATCATCGCGCGGCGCACTTCGCCCAGCGGCAGGCGCACGAAGATGTCGCGGTCGTGCGCATGCGCGAGCCACGTGCCCGATGCCTTCACCCAGAACGTGTCGTCTGATTTCAGCGAGGTATTTCCACCACCGCCCTGCACGAGGCCTGCATCGTTGCCCAGCCGGGACGACATCGCGACCAGCGAGTCCGGTGCTCCGGAAGCGGGTGGGCGGGATGGGGTCGGGCCGTGCGTCATTCCAGGGACATCCATTCAATCGAGAGTACGCACGAACCCCGTCTCAACCGCCGGGACGGCCTGGAGCGGCGACACGCTTCAGGTCCATATCGTAAAAAGAGGAAAAAAGCGGACATGCTTTTTTGCACGGAACGATTCTCGTGATGTGCGACGTTCGCCGTTGAAGATGCGACCCATTGCCGCGTCGCGTCGACGCCGACACTCGACTTGCAGAATAAGCGGAGTGTGATAGCTTGGGAAGCTGATTCAGCGAGCGCAAGGATGCCTGGGGGGCGTCTACGCACATCGCCCCGAGGCGCGGCGTTCTGTCCCGCGTACATCGCACGGAAGTCCAGCAGAATGAATGAACTCGAACAACGCCTGGCCCGGCTCTCAGACGAACAGCGAGAGCAATTGCGGCAGGCCTCGATGCGCGAGCGCACGTCTCGCGCGCGCATCCGTCCACGTCCGCGACCGGAGCGTATCCCGCTGACGTTCGGACAGCGTCGCCTGTGGCTGCAGGATCGTCTCGATCCCGGCCAGGTCGCCTACAATTCCGCATGGGGCATGTGGCTCCACGGCACGGCAAATCCCGGGGATTTGCGGCATTCGCTGCAATCGCTGGTCGATCGCCACGAAGGCTTGCGCACCGTGTATCCCGCGGTCGGAGGCGAGCCGTTCCAGCGCATCCTGCCGCAGCTCGATCTGCCGTGGCGCGAGGTACGTGCCGAGGGGGCGGACCCCGCCGCACGACGCGCCGACGCCACGCGCATCGCGCGCGAGGATGCGGCCCGGCCGTTCGATCTCGAGAACGGCCCGGTGCTGCGCGTCGTGCTGGTGGCGGTCGAGCCCGACCTGCACCTGCTGCTGATCACCTTCCACCACATCGCGATCGACGGCTGGTCGGTGAGCACGCTGATGCGCGAGTTCTTCGATGCCTACAATCGTTTGCAGGAGGGTCGCGCGCTCGATGCGCCCGCGCCCGAACTGCAGATCGCCGACGTCGCGCTGTGGCAGCAGGAACAGCTCGCCGGCGAGCGCATGCGCACGCAGCTCGACTTCTGGAAGACGCAACTCGACGGTGCGCCGGCGACGCTCGACCTGCCCACCGACCGGCAGCGCCCGGCGACGCGCAGCTATCGTGGCGGCGCGTGGTCGGCGGACATCCCGCCCGGTGTCTATGCACGCCTGCAAACGCTTGCGCGCGAATGCCGCGCAACCGTTTCCAGCGTCGTGCTGGCCGCCTACCAGATCGTGCTCTCGCGCTACAGCGGCCAGGAAGACCTGGTGATGGCGATGGGCATCGCCGGTCGTTCGCGGCTCGAACTGGAATCGGTGGTCGGCTTCTTCATCAACCTGCTGCCGCTGCGTGCGGACCTGTCCGGCACGCCGACCTTCGCCGACTACCTCGAACGCACCCACGCCGGCGTGCTGCGCGCGATGGAGCATGCGGATGCGCCGTTCGAGCGCATCCTCGAAGCGCAGCGGCTGCCGCGCTCGGTCGGCTACACGCCGTTCGCGCAGGCGACCTATTTCTTCCAGAGCTATCCGGCGCGCGGCGAATCGCTGTCGGGCCTGCGTATCGAGGACGCGAAGCTGCAGGACATCGCGCCGGACACCGCGCAGACCGACCTGCAGCTGTTCGTGAACCAGCACCGCGAAGGCGAGCTGATCTTCGAATACAGCGCCGACCTCTACGACGAAGCGACGATCCGGCGCATGGGCGGCCATCTGCTCACGCTGCTCGCCGCCGCGGCCGATGCGCCGCAGACGCCGATCACGCTGCTGCCGCTGCTCACCGTCGACGAACACGCCGCGATCGATCGCTGGAACGCCACCGACCGCGACCTGCCCGCCGATCCGACCATCGCCGCGCTGTTCGCCGCGCAGGCCGCGGCCACGCCCGATGTCGTCGCCGTCCGCTTCGGCACGCGCGCGATGACCTATGCCGAACTCGATCGCCGCGCCGACGCCGTGGCGCGCGCGGTGCGCGACGCCGGTGCGGGCCCGGGCGTGCTCGTCGGCCTGTACGTCGAGCGCACGCTGGAAATGCTGATCGGCCTGGTCGGCATCGTGAAGGCGGGCGCCGCCTACGTGCCGCTGGATCCGGGTTTCCCGCGCGATCGCCTCGGCTACATGGTCGAGACCTCGCAGTCGACGATCATCGTCACCCAGGCGTCGCTGCGCGACCAGTTGCCGGCACCGGTGCCGTCGGTGGTCGTCGTCGATGCCGACGCACCGCTCGCCGACGGCGAGGCGATGCGTGGCAACGGCGTGGGCCCGCACGATCCGGCCTACGTGATCTTCACCTCCGGTTCCACCGGCAAGCCGAAGGGCGTCGAGATCCGGCAGCGTGCGGCGGTGAACCTGATCCGCTCGATCGCGCGCGAACCCGGCATCGCCGCGGGCGACACGATCTGCGCGATCAGCACCCTGTCGTTCGACATCGCGCTGACCGAACTGGTGATCCCGCTGACGGTGGGCGCCTGCATCCTGCTGGTCGATCGCGACACCGTGCGCGACGGCCTGCGCCTGCGTCGCCTGATCGAAGCCGAGCCGCTCACGCTGATGCAGGCCACGCCGGCTACCTGGCGCATGCTGCTGGACGTGGGCTGGCCGGGCAAACCGTCGATGCGGATCATCTCCACCGGCGAGGCGCTGCCGCGCGAGCTGGCCGATCGCCTGCTGCCGATGGGCCGCGAGCTGTGGAATCTCTACGGTCCCACCGAGACCACGGTCTATTCCGCGCTGTGCCGGGTCGAGCCGGGCACGGGGCCGATCATCGTCGGCCGGCCGGTCGACAACACCCGCCTCCACATCGTCGACCGCCACATGCAGCCGCTGCCGGTCGGCGTGCCGGGCGAACTGCTGATCGGCGGCGACGGCCTGGCCGCGGGCTATCGCGGCCGCCCGGATCTCACCGCCGAGAAGTTCATCTCCGATCCGTTCTCCGCCGAGGCGGACGCGCGCCTGTATCGCACCGGCGACCTCGCGTTCTGGCGTGCCGACGGTACCGTGCAGGTGGTCGGCCGCATCGACCACCAGATCAAGCTGCGCGGCTTCCGCATCGAACTGGGCGAGATCGAATCGGTGCTGGCCGACCTGCCGGCGCTGGACCAGGTGGTCGTGCATTGCCGCGAGGATCGCCCCGGCGATCCGCGTCTGGTCGCGTACTACACCTGCACCGGCGAGCGGCCCGATCCGGCGGACCTGCGCGCGGAACTCAAGCGCGCGCTGCCGGAGTACATGATCCCGTCGGCGTTCGTCGCGCTGGACGCGTTCCCGCTGACGCCGAACGGCAAGGTCGATCGCCGCGCGCTGCCGGCGCCGGAAGCGGCGTCGGGCAACGACGACGATTTCATCGCGCCGCGCACGGACGACGAAATCGCGCTGGCCGCGCTGTGGACCGAACTGCTGCACGTGCCGCGCGTCGACGTGCGCGCCGACTTCTTCGATCTCGGCGGCCATTCGCTGCTGGCGACGCAGATGCTGGCGCGCATCGAGTACGACTACGGCATCGAACTGCCGCTGCGCGCACTGTTCGAGTCGCCGACGCTGGAGCAACTGGCGGCACGGGTGGCGAGCGAGTGCGAGGCGGCCGATCGCGCGGCGATGGCGGCCCTGCTGGGAGATATCGACAATCTGAGCGAAGCCGAATTGCTGGATCGCCTTTCGGACGCGGGCGTGACCGGAGCGGCGTAAATGAGCGAACTCGAGCGGCGTCTGGCGAATCTCTCGCCGGAGAAACGTGCGCAACTGATGCAGCAGCTGGCGAAGCGCGCGGCGGAAACCGCCGTGCCGAAGTCCGAGATCGGACGACGTCCGCGGCCGGCGCGTCTGCCGCTGTCCTCGGCGCAGGAGCGGCTGTGGATCCTGGACCAGTTCGATCCGGGCAACAGCGTCTACAACGTCACCTCGCTGATGCGCTTCTACGGCGCGCTCGACCTCGACGTCCTGCAGCGCTGCCTCGACACCATCGCCGAACGCCACGAAAGCCTGCGCACGGTGTTCCCGCGGGATGCCGAGGGGCCGTTCCAGCGCATCCTGCCGCCCGCGCCGGTGCCGATGGCGCGGCTGGACGTCTCCGATCGCGGCGACGAAGCGGCCCGCACCGCGGCCGCGATCGCCCTCGCGCAGGCCGATGCCCGCGCCTCGTTCGATCTCGTCGCCGGCCCGGTGCTGCGCGCGACGCTGGTGAAGATCGGCGAACACGATCACCTGATGGCGCTCAGCGCGCACCACATCGCGGTCGACGGCTGGTCGCTGGGCGTCGTCTTCGGCGAACTCACGCGGCTGTATCGCGCGTTCCTCGCCGGCGAGGCGTCGCCGCTGCCGGAACTGCCGATCCAGTACGTCGACTACACGCTGTGGCAGCGCGACGAGCTGGGCAGCAGCGAGATGGCGCGCCAGCTCGACTACTGGAAGTCGCGGTTCGAGCAGCGCCCGACGGTGCTGGAACTGCCGGGCGATCGTCCGCGCCCGCCGGCGCAGAGCTATCGCGGTGCGATGCTCAACCGCGCGCTGCCGCCCGATCTGTACGACGCGGTGAAGCGCTTCAGCCGCCAGGAAGGCGTCACCCCGTTCATGACCTTCCTCGCCGCGTACCAGACGCTGCTGGCGCGCTATTCGGGGCAGAACGACATCGTGGTCGGCGTGGGCAACGCCAACCGCACCCGGCGCGAACTCGAGCCGCTGGTCGGCTTCTTCATCAACACGCTGCCGCTGCGCTCGGACCTGTCGGCTGATCCGACCTTCCGCGAACTGCTGGCGCAGGTGAAGACGGCGACGCTGGACAGCTACAGCAACCAGGACCTGCCGATCGAGCGCCTGATCGAGACGCTGAACATCGAGCGCGACCTGAGCCATGCGCCGCTGTTCCAGACGATGCTGTTCTACCAGAACTTCCCGGCCACGGACATCGATCTGCCCGGGTTGAAGCTGGTGCCGGTGGACATGGCCGACGCGCATTCGGGCACCGCGCGCGCCGACCTGTCGATCTTCGCCGCGGAGGACGACGAAGCCGGCCTGATCATGCTGATCGAGTACGCGACCGACCTGTTCGATCGCGCCTACGTCGAGGCCTTCGCCGACCATCTCGAACAACTGCTGCGTTCGGTGTTGGCCGCGCCCGACACGCGCGTGCGTGCGCTCGACATCCTGCCGCCGGCCGAACGCCGCCGGCTGCTCGTCGACTGGAACGCCACCGCGGCGCCGCTGCCGGAGGCGAAGACGCTGCATGCGCTGTTCGAGGCGCAGGCCGTGCGCACGCCGCAGGCCATTGCGGTGGTGCAGGGCGACATCGCACTGACCTACGCCGATCTCGATGCGCAGGCCGCGCGTGTCGCCGCGCGCCTGCGCGTGCAGGGCTGCGGCCCCGGGCGCATGGTCGGCCTGTACCTGGAGCGCACGCCGAAGATGCTGGCCGCGCTGCTGGGCGTGCTGAAGTCCGGTGCGGCCTACGTGCCGCTGGACCCGGGTTTCCCGGCCGAACGCATCGGCTACATGCTGGAAGACGCCGCGGCGCCGGTGGTGCTGACCGAACGCAGCATCGCCGCGCAGTTGCCGGCCGGCGCGCACGTCGCGCTGGTGCTCGAAGACGTGCTCGACGCGCGCGACGACGGCGCGGCTGTCGATGGCGTCGTCGTCGACGGCGCCGCCGGCGCGGACGACGCGGCCTACGTCATCTTCACCTCCGGTTCGACCGGCCGTCCCAAGGGCGTGCGCATCCCGCACCGCGCGGCAGTGAACTTCCTCGCGTCGATGGCGCGTGAACCCGGCCTTGGCGCCGACGATCGCCTGTGCGCGATCACCACGCTGTCGTTCGACATCGCGCTGCTGGAACTGATGCTGCCGCTGACCGTGGGTGCACGCGTGGTGCTGGCCGATCGCGCCACCGCCGCCGATGGTCCCGCGCTGGCCGCGCTGCTGGACGGCGCGGGCGCGACCACGCTGCAGGCGACACCGGCGACCTGGCGCATGCTGCTCGAATCGGGCTGGCGCGGCCGTCCGGGCCTGCGCATGCTCTGCGGCGGCGAAGCGCTGCCGCGCGAACTCGCGGATCGTCTGCTCGGCTGCGGTGCCGAACTGTGGAACGTCTACGGCCCGACCGAAACCACCGTCTGGTCGACGCTGGAGCGCGTGACCGCGGGCGAAGGCCCGGTCGCGATCGGGCATCCCATCGCCAACACCGAGGTCTACGTCGTCGACAGGACGCTGCAGCCGGTGCCGGCGGGCCTGCCGGGCGAACTGCTGATCGGCGGCCTCGGTGTCGCGCTCGACTACCTCGATCGGCCCGAACTCACCGCCGAGAAATTCATCGACGATCCGTTCGGGCCGCGTCCGGGCGGTCGCCTGTACCGCACCGGCGACCTCGCGCGCTGGCGTCGCGACGGCCGCCTCGAAGCGCTGGGCCGCATCGACCACCAGGTCAAGCTGCGCGGCTTCCGCATCGAACTGGGCGAGATCGAAGCGGTGCTGCTGCAGGGCGAGGAGATCGCGCAGGCGGTGGTGATCTGCCGCGAGGATCGCCCGGGCGACAAGCGCCTGGTCGCGTACGTGGTGCCCGCCGCGGATGCGATCGACGTGGCCGCGGTGCGCAACCGCCTGCGCGAACGCCTGCCGGACTACATGCTGCCGTCGGCATTCGTCAGCCTGGAACGCCTGCCGCTCACGCCGAACGGCAAGATCGACCGCCGCGCGCTGCCCGCGCCGGAAGCCGACGCCTTCGGTGCCGGCGAATACGCCGCGCCGCGCAATCCCGAGGAGGAAACGCTGGTCGCGCTGTGGGCCGAGATCCTCGGCCGGCCGCAGATCGGCATCCACGACGATTTCTTCGACCTCGGCGGCCATTCGCTGCTCGCCACCCAGCTGGTGACGCGCATGCAGGCCGCGCTGGGCCCGGACATCACCCTGCGCATGGTGTTCGAGGCGCCGACGGTGGCCCGTTTCGCCGAACTGCTGCTGCGCCAGCGCCTCGACAGCCTCGGCGCGGAAGGCCTCGCCGACATGCTCGGCGAACTGGAAGGACTGTCCGACGAAGACCTGCAGGCGTTGCTCGCCGGATGAGTCATCGAGGACGGAACGGAGACCGCGCATGAGTGTCCCGCACGATTCCACCGCCGCCGGTGCCGCGTCCTGCGGCGCACGCCTGCAGGCCTGCGGCGCGCCGCCTGCGCGCGGGCAGGGCGCATGAGCGCGTCCGTGTCGCCGGCCGCCGCCGTCCGGTCCACCGGGCTGCGCGATTTCCTGCTGATCTGGTTCGGCCAGCTGGTGTCGGGCGTGGGCTCGCGCCTGACCAGCTTCGCGCTGGCGGTGTGGGTCTACGACACCACGAAGTCGACCACGCAGTTCGCGATGGTGTTCGTGGCGATGGCGATCCCGGCGCTGCTGCTGTCGCCCGTCGCCGGCGCGCTGGTGGATCGCTGGGACCGGCGCCGGGTGATGATCGCCTGCGAACTGGCGTCGGCCGCGCTGATCGGCGGCCTCGCACTGCTGGCCGCCACCGATCAGCTCTCGCTGCCGGTGATCTACCTCGGCGTCGGCCTGTCGGCGATCACCAACGCCTTCCTGCAGCCGGCGTACGCCGCCAGCGTGCCGCTGCTGGCGGACCGCGACCAGTTGGTGCGGCTCAACGGGCTGATCCAGACCGGGCAGGGCGTGTCGCTGGTCGGCGGGCCGGCGCTGGCGGGCGTGCTGATGAAGTTCACCGGTCTGGTCGGCGTGCTCGCCGTGGACGCGGCGAGTTTCGTCGCGGGTGCCCTGTGCATCGCGCTGGCGCGCATTCCGCGCCCCGCGCGCGACGACGCCGAGGCGCCGGACCTGCTGCGCGAGGCCCGCGACGGCTGGCGCTACATCGCCGAACGCAAGGGCCTGCTCGGGCTGCTCGTGGTCGGTACCGCGGACAGCTTCCTGTTCGCGATCGCGAGCGTCGCGATCACGCCGCTGGTGCTGGGCGTGGTGCACGGCGACAAGGCGCTGCTCGGCCTGCAGATGTCGCTGGCCTGCAGCGGGCTGATCATCGGCGGCCTGCTGATCACCGCCTGGGGCGGACCGAAGCGCAAGGTCAACGGCCTGCTCGGTTTTTCGTTCCTTGCAGGTCTGGCGCTGTTCGCGCACGGCTTCGCGCCGTCGTTCACGCTGCTGGTGGTGGCCGGGTTCGTGATGTTCCTGACCATGCCGCCGGCGCAGTCCGCCGGCTTCGCGCTGTGGCAGACCAAGGTGCCGTCGCAGTTGCTGGGACGCTGCATGTCCATCGTGCGCATGACCAGCGAGGCCGCCTTGCCGCTGGGCTACCTGCTGGCGGGTCCGCTGGCGCAATACGTGTTCGAACCCGCGATGCGGCCGGGCGGTGCGCTGGCCGGCAGCGTGGGGCGCGTGATCGGCGTCGGCGAAGGCCGCGGGCTGGGGCTGTTGTTCATCGTGCTGGGCCTGGCGATGGCGATGTTGGCCGCTCTCGGCTACGCCTTGCGTCCCGTGAGGCGGGTGGAAGAGGAATTGCCGGATGCGGAGTCTCCGGTGGCGGCCTGAACGGCCGGAGGAGCGGTGGTGTCCGCGCCCGGAGGGCGCGACCCATCGCGACGCGATGCGGCGGGGCCGCATGCGCGAGGAGAAGCGGGCAATGAGAACGGGAACAGGAACAGTGGAGCGGCGGTTGCGGGACGCGTGCAGGCGCGGAGTCGCTGCGACGGGCATCGGCCCGGTCGCGCGGGCGTCGGCATCTCAGGACAGACACAGGAACACACCCATGAACGCAAGTGATCAGACCATGGCAGCGCGGGCGGTCACGCCCGAGGCCGTGTGCCCGCACGCCGCCAAGTCCGTGCCCGCGGCCGATCCCGGGGCAGGATTCGTCCTGCGCCGCGCTTCCGAGGTGGAAGCCGCGAGCGCGCCGGATTCGCCGCTGGCCGCCTCGGTGGCCTGGGTGCGGAGTTTCCTCGCGCGCCCGCACCCCGACGTGGGCCGCGCCGGTCCGGTCTGTCCGTTCACGCCGATGGCGCTGGAACTGGACACGATCTGGCTGATCGAGATCCCCGACACCGAACCCGATCCGCAGCGGATCCACGACATCATCGAGCAGTGTCGCCAGCTGTTCCTGGAGACCGAGCCGCGCGAAGGCCCGATGGCGATCAACAAGGTCTTCATGGCCGTGTTCACCGGCCTGGACGAGACCGCCGCGCCGCTGATCGACGCCATGCAGGCGCGGCTGAAGCCGGCGTTCGTCGACGTCGGGCTGATGCTGGGCGAATTCCACGCCCGCAACGACACCCCGGGCCTGCGCAATCCGGATTTCCGGCCGCTGCGCAGCCCGATGCCGATGCTGGTGATGCGGCAGATGGTGGAATCGGACCTGCCGTTCCTCAAGCGCGAGCTGGACACGCCGCAGGTGCGCAACGCCTACCTGCGCTCCTACCTGCGCCGCCTGGGCGCGACGATCCGCCGCAACTATTTCGACCAGGCGGTGGACGCGCTGGTGCAGGCCGAACTCGAACTGCGCACGGAGGCCGCACGATGAATGCGATGCAGATTCCCGCGACGGATTCGCACGTCGCGATCGTCGGCGGCGGCCTGGCCGGTTCGCTGCTGGCGCTGGCGCTGGCCGAGCGCGGCCATCGCGTCGACGTCTACGAGCGCCGCGACGACCCGCGCGTCGAGGGCGCCGAGGGCGGCCGCTCGATCAACCTGGGCCTGTCCAAGCGCGGCATCCAGGCGCTGACCGAGGTCGGCCTGATCGACGTGGTCATGCCGCTGACGGTGGTGATGCGCGGCCGTGTGATCCATGCGCCCGACGGCAGCACGCGGTTCCAGCCCTACGGCAAGAACCGCGGCGAAGTGCTGTATTCGATCGACCGCAGCGAACTGATCCGGCTGCTGCTGGATCGCGCCGAAGCGCATCCGCACGTGAAGCTGCATTTCGAGCATCGGCTGGTCGGCATCGACAAGGGCGAGCGCGAACTGCACATCGAGCACGACGGCATCACCGACGTGGTGCGCCCGGAGTGGGTGATCTGCGCCGACGGCGCGTTCTCGCGCTGCCGCCCGGAGATGCAGCGCGGGATGCGCGCCGACTACCACCAGGAATACCTGGAGTGGGGCTACAAGGAGCTGAGCCTGGCGGCCGGCCCGGACGGCCAGTCGGTGATCGACCAGACCGCGCTGCACGTGTGGCCGCGCTCG
The DNA here is from genome assembly GCF_056313745.1 of Lysobacter sp. DMC97. Classification (NCBI taxonomy): domain Bacteria; kingdom Pseudomonadati; phylum Pseudomonadota; class Gammaproteobacteria; order Lysobacterales; family Lysobacteraceae; genus Lysobacter; species Lysobacter sp. DMC97. The sequence goes on from NZ_JBQUZR010000007.1 coordinate 264,255, forward strand.
CACGGCCTGTTCGTGTCGCACCCCAACCGCGACGGCTCGCACACGCTCACGCTGTTCCTGCCGCACGAGGGGCCGGACAGCTTCGAGACCACGCAGACCCCGGACGAGATCCAGGCGCTGTTCCGCAAATACTTCCCCGACCTGCTGCCGATGCTGCCGGGGCTGGTCGAGCAGTGGCAGCGGCGGCCGGTCGGCGCGCTGTTGACCACCAAGACCGCGCCCTGGCGTTTCGAGAGCTGGATGGTGCTTGTCGGTGACGCCGTCCATGCGGTCTACCCGTTCTACGGGCAGGGCATGAACTCGGCGTTCGAGGACTGCTCGGCCCTGCTGTCGGCGCTGAAGGCCCATCCGGGCGACCGGGCCGCCGCCTTCGCCGCCTACGAGCAGGCCCGCCGGCCCCACACCGACGTGCTGATGGAACTGTCGAAGGCCAACTTCATCGAACTGCGCCAGAAGGTGGGTTCGCCCTGGTTCGTGGCCCGCAAACGCCTGGACGTGCTGCTCAACCGGCTGATGCCCCGGACCTGGTTGCCGATCTACACGATGGTGTCCCACACTACGATGCCGTATGGTGAAGCCTTGGCGCGCGCCCGGACCCAGAACCGGATACTGGGGGGGATCGCGGCGTGCGTGACGGTAGCCTTCGGCACCGGACTCTGGTGGATGTTGCGACACTGAAAGGACTCTCGACATGCGGCCCATGGAAGGACCATCGCTGTTTCGCCCTCTGCTCCCGCCCCCGGTCCGGCTGGCGGAAATGCCGCCGGCCGCGGCCGATCCGGACGCGCTGCCGCCCGAGGAGCAGGCGCTGATCGGCCGTGCGGTCGACAAGCGCCGGCGCGAATTCGCCGCCGGTCGCCTGCTGGCCCGGTCCGTGCTGGCCGAGGCCCGGGTGCCCGCCGGCCCGCTGCTGCCCGATGCCGACCGTGTGCCGCGCTGGCCGACGGGCATCATCGGTTCGATCACCCACTGCAACAGCCTCTGCGCGGTCGCCGTGGCCCCGGCCGATGCGTACGACGGCCTGGGGCTGGACGTGGAGCCGGCCCTGCCGCTGGAGCCGCGGCTGCTGCCGATGATCACCAACGCCGCCGAGCGCGAGCGCCTGGACCAGCTGCCGCCGGACCTGCGCCCGGTGGGCGGCCGCCTGGTCTTCTGCATCAAGGAAGCGGTCTACAAGGCGATCTATCCGACCGCCCGGGTGTTCCTGGACTTCCACCAGGTCGAGGTGCTGTTCGAGGGCGACGACGGTTTCGTCGCCTACGTGCTGGTCCCCGGCGCCGCGCCCATCGGCCACCAGAGCATCCGCGGCCGGTTCCGGGTGGCCCACGGCCACATCGCGGCCTCCGTGCTGCTGCCGCTGGCCCGCCTGCCGCGTCGCGTCGAAGCCGACGTGCCCGCGCTGGTGGAGGCGCGCTGACGGGCGGCGTGCCGGCGCGGGGCCCTGCGGCTCCGCGTTGACTTTGACCGGAGGCCGACCTATGGTTTCGGCCTCCGCATTCTTCCGGGACAAGGTGACGCCGGGAAACCGCCGTCGAGCGTGCGACATGAGGACTTTCCGCCGCCCCTGATCGAACGCCCGAGGCCCGCGTCATCGCGACAGCGCCTCCGGGGCGCTTTTTTTGCGCTTGTCTCCCGCCGCACTCACCTCTGCCCCACGCCCGCAGCACCGTCCGACGGGCCTGCCGCACGCCAGATTCCCGAACCCCCATGATCGCCATCACGCTCCCCGACGGCAGCCGCCGCGAATTCGAACATCCCGTTTCCGTCGCCGAGGTCGCCGCCTCGATCGGTGCCGGCCTCGCCAAGGCCGCGCTGGCCGGCAAGGTCGACGGCAAGCTCGTCGACACCAGCTTCCGCATCGACCGCGATGCCGAGCTGGCCATCGTCACCGACAAGTCGCCCGAGGCGCTGGAGATCCTGCGCCACTCCACCGCGCACCTGCTGGCCCAGGCCGTGCAGCGCCTGTTCCCCGGCGCGCAGGTCACCATCGGCCCGGTGATCGACAACGGCTTCTACTACGACTTCGCCTACGAGCGCCCGTTCACGCCGGAAGACCTGCCGGCGATCGAGGCGGAGATGCAGAAGATCGTGAAGGAAGCGCATCCGGTCAGCCGCAGCGTGAAGTCGCGCGACGACGCGGTCGCCTACTTCAAGGGCCTCGGCGAGGCCTACAAGGCCGAGATCATCGAGAGCATCCCGGCGAACGAGGACCTCTCGCTGTACACGCAGGGCGAGTTCACCGACCTCTGCCGCGGCCCGCACGTGCCCGGCACCGACAAGCTGCGCGCGTTCAAGCTGATGAAGGTCGCCGGCGCCTACTGGCGCGGCGATTCGAACAACCAGATGCTCAGCCGCATCTACGGCACGGCGTGGCTCAACGACAAGGACCTCAAGGCCTACCTCACGCAGCTGGAGGAAGCCGAGAAGCGCGACCACCGCCGCATCGGCAAGGCGCAGGACCTGTTCCACCTGCAGGAAGAGGGCCCGGGCCTGATCTTCTGGCATCCGAAGGGCTGGGCGATCTGGCAGGTCGTCGAGCAGTTCATGCGCAAGGTCTACCGCGACAGCGGCTACCAGGAAGTGCGCTGCCCGCAGATCCTCGACGTGTCGCTGTGGCAGAAGTCCGGCCACTGGGACAACTACCAGGACAACATGTTCTTCACCGAGTCGGAGAAGCGCACCTATGCGCTGAAGCCGATGAACTGCCCGGGCCACGTGCAGGTGTTCAACCAGGGCCTGCACAGCTACCGCGACCTGCCGATCCGCTACGGCGAATTCGGCGCCTGCCACCGCAACGAGCCCTCCGGCGCGCTGCACGGCATCCTGCGCGTGCGCGGCTTCACCCAGGACGACGGCCACATCTTCTGCACCGAGGACCAGATCGAGGCCGAGGTCCGCGCCTTCCACGAGCAGGCGCTGCAGGTCTACGGCCACTTCGGCTTCACCGCGGCTTCTGAAGGGAACGTCCAGATCAAGATCGCGCTGCGCCCGGAGTCCCGCCTCGGCGACGACGCCACCTGGGACAAGGCCGAGGACGCCCTGCGCGCCGCGCTGCGGGCGGCCGGGGTCGAGTGGCAGGAACTGCCGGGCGAGGGCGCCTTCTACGGTCCGAAGATCGAGTACCACCTGCAGGACGCCATCGGCCGCACCTGGCAGCTGGGCACGATGCAGGTCGACTTCATGATGCCGGGCCGCCTCGGGGCGACCTACATCGACGAACACAGCCAGCGCCGCCACCCGGTCATGCTGCACCGCGCCATCGTTGGGTCCATGGAGCGGTTCATCGGCATCCTGATCGAGCACCACGCCGGCCAGCTGCCGGCCTGGCTGGCGCCGATCCAGGCGGTCGTGATGAACATCACGGATGCCCAGGCGGACTACGTCGAGGGCGTGCGGAAATCCCTTATGAATCAAGGTTTCCGTGTGGCGGCCGATTTGCGGAACGAAAAAATCGGCTTTAAGATTCGCGAGCACACGCTGCAGCGGGTGCCGTACCTGCTCGTGGTCGGGGATCGCGAGAAGGAAAACGGCCTTGTGGCGGTCCGGTCGCGTTCGGGGGAAGATCTTGGCAGCATGAGCGTCGCCGAGTTCGTCGCACGACTCGCGCAGGATCCCGCCTCGGCGTGACCCGGGTTCCGGTCGGCGTGCCTGCCGGCCGGTCCTTTCCCTTTCGGAGATAGCCCCATCAGTACCCCCCAGGACAAGCAGAACCGCAAGAACCACGAGATCCGCGTGCCGCGCGTGCGCGTCATCGGCAGCGACGGCGAGATGATCGGCGTGCTGTCGCGCGACGAAGCGCTCGCCAAGGCCGAAGAGGAAGGGCTCGACCTCGTCGAGATCCAGCCCAACGCGGATCCGCCGGTCTGCAAGATCATGGACTTCGGCAAGTTCAAGTTCGAACTGCAGAAGAAAGCCAACGAGGCCAAGAAGAAGACCAAGCAGGTCGAGATCAAGGAAGTGAAGTTCCGTCCGGTCACGGACGAGGGCGACTACCAGATCAAGCTGCGCAAGATGCGCGAATTCCTGGTCGACGGCGACAAGATCAAGGTCAACATCCGCTTCCGCGGCCGCGAGATGAGCCACATGGAGCTCGGTCGCGAGATGGCGCAGCGGATCGAGGCCGACCTCGGCGACGACATCGTGGTCGAATCGCGCCCGCGCCTCGAAGGCCGGCAGATGGTCATGATGATCGCGCCGAAGAAGAAATGATCCGTTCCGCGGGTGCCGCGCGCGCCCGCTGATCCACGGTTCGCGGAGGGGCGCTTCGGCGCCCCTCGTCGCATGCGGCCGCCGCCGCCCGCATCGTGCACGACGGCGCCCGGAGCCCTTCCGCCTGCGCACTTCCCGACGGGCGGATTCGCTATGATCGGGCTTCGATCGTCAGGGATGTGGAGAGGCCGATGTCAGAGACCGTCGCGTTCGGCGTGCCCGTCAGCACGATCTTTCCCGATCCCCGGACCGCCGAACTGGCGGGCGCCGTGGTCGATGGCGATGCCGCACGCGTCCGCGAACTGGCCCGGGGCGCGGATCTGTCGGTCCGGGGCGACCGCGACGTGACCCTGCTGCAATGGGCGGTGTTCAACCGCAACCTGCCGGCCCTGCGCGAACTGCTCGATGCCGGCGCCGATCCCGCCCAGCCGGGCATGGACGGCGACACCGTGCTGCATCTGGCGGCGATGGCGGACGAGCCGGCCTATCTCTCCGAACTGCTCCGCCGCGGCGCCAGCCCCGACCTGCGCAACGCGACCACCGGCGCCGGCGTGCTGCGTTCGGCACTGATCGGCGACCGCCAGGCGCAGTTCCGCATGCTGCTGGTGGCGGGCGCGGATCCGAATCTCGCCGACCGCATGGGCAACACCCCGCTGCACGTCGCGGCGCTCGTCAACGAGCCCGCGCGCGTGCTGGACCTGCTGGCGGACGGCGCCGATGCCGCGCGCCGCAACGCGCAGGGCGTCACCTTCCAGCACTATCTGTTCACCACCCGTCTCGATCTGCTGGACGCGCCCACCAGCGCGGCCTGGGAGCGCGTGCTCGACTGGCTGCAGGCGCACGCCATCCCGCTCGAGGCCGCGCAGGCCTGATCGTCCCGATCCCTTTTCACCGCATCAACGACCGACCCAGGACGCACAAGGAGCGCCGCGATGGAACCCCATGACGGGCAGTCACAGCCGAGCAGCGGAGGCTTTTTCTCGACGTTCATGCGGCGGCAGTTCCCCGTGTTCCGGCCGCAGGTCGAGCCGCCGCGCGAGCGCGAGCCGATCCCGGCCTCGACGCTCGCGCAGATGTCCGACAACGTCTACGACCGGCCCGACCGGCAGACCGAGATCGGCGGATTCAAGCTGCAGACCCCGGAGCAACTGCGCAAGAGCGGCATCGATCCCGAAGCGCTGCACACGCCCAGCGGCATGCATGCCGACGTGTACCGCGACGATCACGGCCGCAGCGTCGTGTCCTTCCGCGGCACCGACAATCCCAGCGCGAAGGTGGTCGAGCGCGAGTTCAGCGGCTTCAACAACCCCGACGACTTCCTCGATGACTTCTACCGTTCGCAGCGGGGCAAGGAATACGCGCTGGAAGTGACGGGCGTGAAGCAGTCCTTCCAGGACTGGAAGACCAACGCGATGCAGGGCCTCGGCCTGGAAACGCAGCAGCACAACGACGCGGTGTCGCTGGCCAAGCAGTGCGAGACCGCGTTCGGCAAGGAGAAGCTGGCTTTCACCGGGCATTCCAAGGGCGGCGGCGAAGCCGAACTGGCGAGCGTCGTGACCGGTGCGCCGGCGATGACGTTCAATGCCGCCGGCATCCACGACGACACGCTGCGGCGTTACGGCCTGGATCCGGAGCGCGCGCACCCGTGGGCGTCGAAGTACATCACCAGCGTCGTGACCAAGGGCGAAGTCGTCAACGACACGCTGCAGGGCCGCGAATTCAACCTCAGGTTCGAGACGCCGGACGGGCCGCAGTCGCACACGATCAAGACCCCGGTGCCGCTGGGCAGCCGGATCGATCTCGTGCCGGACGAAAGCCTGGGCAGCGTCACGCGGCACCTGATGCGCCCCGGCGTGCTGCCGTACCTCGACCAGGTGAAGACGCTGGGCGTGGACGTGCCGACGCAGTCGCACGACGCCCGCACCGGGCCGGCGATGTTCGGCTTCGGCTCGACGCCGATGTTCCCGATGCATGGCCGGTTCGACCAGACCTGGCGGCAGTTGCTGCAGGAGCCGCAGTTGCACGCATCGTCGAGCCTGGCCTCGCGCCTGGGCACGGGCGTGCAGGTGGGCGAGGCCCAGCCGATGCTGTCCAAACCCGCGCATCCCGGCCATGCGATGTACGAGCAGGCGCTGACCGGAGTGCAGGACCTCGGGCATTCCGGACGCGATGCCGCCCGGATCGCCGGGGCGCTGACCGTCTCCGCGCAGAAGGCCGGGTTCGACGGCATCGATCGTGTCGTCGCCTCGCGGGATGGCAACCGCGTGTTCGCGATGCAGGGGGATCCCGCTTCCGACAGTGCGCTCCATCCGAGCGTCACCGTCGCCGAGGCCCGGAACAAGCCCCTGCGGGAGAGCAGCCAGGAGTCGATGGCGCTGTTCCGGCACGAGCAGGCCCCGTCCCGCGTGGACGGCCCCCACAAGGAAGGCCCGCACCTGTCCTGATCGCCTTGCCCTGACCGCCCCCAATCCCCCCGAATCGCCCCCCGCCCGATGACCCGAATCAGCACCCTCACCGTCTCGCTTATACTGGCCCTCTGCATGGCCGGGGTCGGCCGTGCAACGGAGAACCCGATGTCCGCAGCAGAAACCCGTTCCGTGAACCCCGCCGCGATCTTCGCCGATCCGCGCACGATCCAGCTGGCGGAAGCCATCGCCGACGGCGATGACGGCCGCATCCGGTCGCTCGCGACCGGCGCCGATCTGTCCGTCCGCGGCGACAAGAACGTCACCCTGCTGCAATGGGCGCTGCTCAACAAGCGCCTGGACAGCCTGAAGGTGCTGCTCGACGCCGGCGCCGACCCGCTCCAGCCGGGCATGGACGGCGACACCGTCATCCACATGGCGGCGATGGCCAACGATCCGGCCTACCTCGCCGAACTGCTGGCCCGCGGCGTCAATCCCAACGTCGCCAACGGCACCACCGGCGCCGGCCCGCTGCGTTCGGCCCTGATGGGCGAGCGCGCCGAGCAGTTCCACGCGCTGCTGGCCGCCGGCGCCGACCCGGACATGCCCGACCGCATGGGCAACACGCCGCTGCACGTCGCCGGCCAGATCAACGAGCCGGCGCGCGCGCTCGAACTGCTCGAGGCCGGCGCCGACCCGATGGCCCGCAACGCGCAGGGCGTCACCTTCCAGCGCTACCTGTTCATGACCCGTGCCGCCCTGCTCAACGCCGAGACCCGTCGCCAGCGCGAGGCGGTCGAGGCGTGGCTGAAGGCACACGACATCGCGATCGAAGCGTCGCGCTGACCGCGTTCCGCCGCCGTAATCCACCCGTCCGATCCATCACCCCCTGTCGGCCGCGCTGCGGTCGCCTCCGGAGGCCAGGATGAATGCACAGTTCGACCCGCAGCGTCTCGATCCCCAGCCCCAGGGCGGCGCCCGCCAGTCCGTCGACCCGTTGACCCACGAGGTCCACGTCCGGCCGTCGTTCGCCGAAGAGGTCCGCGGCCCGGCGCCGCGCGACATCGACCTGACCCTGGCGCACATGGCGCAGGACGTCTACGGCTCCGACAACCGCCAGCGCGGTGAAGTGCAGGGCTGGCACCCGCTGACCGACGACCAGTTCCGGCAGGTCGGCATCGACCCGGCGCTGCGCCACAACAGCTCCAGCGGCTTCGACGCCGACATCTACACCGACGGGCAGGGCCGCTATGCGCTGGCCTTCCGCGGCACCGACCAGGGCAAGGACTGGGCGACCAACCTCGGCCAGGGCCTCGGCTTCGAGACCGCGCAGTACAACCAGGCCATCGCGCTGTCGCGCCAGGCCAAGGTCGCGTTCGGCGAGGAACTGGTCATCACCGGCCATTCGCTGGGCGGCGGCCTCGCCGCGGTCGGTGCGATCACCGCCGACACTCCGGCCGTCACCTTCAACGCCGCCGGCGTGAAGGACAAGACGCTGGAGCGCGTGGGCATCGATCCCGACGCCGCGCGCGCACAGGCCGAGGCCGGCGGCATCCGCCGCTACGCCGTCGACCACGAGATCCTCACCGGCCTGCAGGAACGCAACCTCGCGACCCGCTACCTGATGCCCGACGCCATCGGCAACAAGGTGGAACTGCCGGATCCCGAGCCGCTGACCGGCTTCTCGAAGATCAATCCGTTCAAGACGGTGCCGCACAGCATCCACAACCACGGCATGGACGTGGTGATCCGCTCGCAGGAGCAGGCCTTCGGCCACGGCGCCGGCGCCACCGGCCTGCTGTCCAGCCCGGACCACCCGCAGCACGCCCAGTACCAGCGCATCTACGACCAGGTGCAGCCGCAGTTCGAGGCCCGCGGCCTCGGCCTGCGCGAGGCGCAGAACGTCGCCGGTGCGCTGACGCTCGAAGCCCAGCGCAACGGCATCTCGCCCGACCAGGTCGTCAGCAACGGCAACCGGATCTTCGCGGTGCAGGGGCAGCAGCCCGAGACCCAGCGTTACGTGCAGGTCGACATGCAGGCGGCGCAGCAGGTCCCGCTGGCCGAAAGCAGCCGCCAGTCGCAGGCGCTGGCCGCCACGCAGGCGCAGCCGGCCCCGGGCGCCCCGCAGCAGGTGGCGGAGCAGGGCCAGGACCAGGCGGCCCCCGCACGCGGCGGTCGCTGACCGCCCGGCACAGGTCCCGCCATGGCCCGCAGTCCCGACGCGTCTTCCGCCGCTCCGACGGGCTCGTCGGGCGGTTCCTTCGCCGACGGCGTCGAAGGGCGCACGCCGCAGCCGATCGACCTGACCCTCGCGCGGCTGATGCGCGACGTCTACGACTACGACGGCAACGGCCATCCCGACGGCGTCGGCCGCTGGAAACCGCTCGGGGCCGACGAACTGCGCGCCTCCGGCATCGATCCGGCGATGCTGCGCAACACCAGCAGCGGCTTCTACGCGGTGATCTACGGCGACGACCAGGGCCACCGCGTCCTCGCCTACAGCGGCACCGACGAGGCCAAGGACTGGACCACCAACTTCGGGCAGGGCCTCGGCTTCGAGACCGCCCAGTACAACCAGGCCATCGCGCTGGCCCGCCAGGCGAAGGTGGCCTACGGCGAGGACGTGGTCATCACCGGCCACTCGCTGGGCGGCGGCCTCGCCGCCGCGGCGTCCATCGCCGCCGACATCCCGGCGGTGACCTACAACGCGGCCGGCGTGCACGACCGCACCCTCGAGCGCATCGGCCTCGACGCCGACGCGGTCAAGGCCGAGGCCGGGAAGGGCCTGATCCGGCGCTATGCCGTCGACCACGACATCCTGACCGGGCTGCAGGAGCGCACGCCGATCCTCAACCACCTGATGCCGGATGCCGTCGGGCACAAGATCGAACTGCCCGATACCGACCCGCAGAGCTTCTGGCAGAAGCTCAATCCGGTGAAATCGGTGAAGCACGGCATCGACATGCACATGATCGATGCGGTGATCGCCGCGCAGGAAAAGGTCTACGGCAAGGATTACGACCGTTCGACCACCGAGCGCACGGCCACGCTCGCCGACCCGCAACACCCGGGCAGCGCGCTGTACCGGCAGGCGCTGGACCGGTTGCCCGCGACCGAGGTCTCCGGCGCCAACGAGCGGCTGGCCGGCGCGCTGGCCGCCGAGGCGCACAAGGCCGGGCTGTCGCAGGTCGACCACGTCGCGTTCGGCGACGGCGGCCGGCGCGCGTTCGCGGTCGAAGGCGATCCGGCCTCGCCCGCGCACCGGCAGGTCAACGTCGATGTCCTCCAGGCCGTGCGCACGCCGCTGTCCGAAAGCAGCGCGCAGGCGCTGGCCGCGCCGCAGGCGGCCGATGCGGGCCGGGCTCCGGTCGACGTCGCGCCCGCCCGCGAGGCGGACGCCGCGCCACGCGCCCGCTGAGGCCGTCCGCACGCCTCGCCCGCGGGAGGCCGGAACCGTTTGATTTGCATGGCAATCCCCGGGCGGGCATAATGGCCGGCCCGGTTCGCCGGGATGTTGCACGCACCATCCGAAGCAAGACCCCGAAATACCCCAGGACCCGCCCGCGATCCGGAATTCCTTTCCCGATCAAGGGCTTTCCACCGGCAGGGCAGGACGGAAAGCGTGGCCTCGGCCACCGCCCACGCCAGTACTCGATACGACCCCAGGACTTTCCAATGCCCAAGATCAAGACCAATCGGGCGGCGGCCAAGCGCTTCCGGAAGACCGCTTCCGGCAAGTACAAGTGCGGCCACGCCAACAAGAGCCACATCCTCACCAAGAAAGCGACCAAGCGGAAGCGCAACCTGCGGCAGACGAACCACGTTCGTGCCGAGGACGCGGGCCGTCTGGACCGCATGCTGCCGTATCTCTGAGGAGGACTGAACCATGGCTCGAGTCAAACGTGGTGTGACGGCGCGTCGTCGCCACAAGAAAATCCTGAAGCAGGCCAAGGGCTACTACAACGCCCGCCGCAAGGTCTTCCGCGTCGCCAAGCAGGCGGTCACGAAGGCGCTGCAGTACGCCTACATCGGCCGCAAGCAGAAGAAGCGCAATTTCCGCACCCTGTGGATCGCCCGCATCAACGCGGCCGCCCGCAGCAACGGCATCACCTACAGCCGCTTCATCAACGGCCTGCTCAAGGCCGGTATCACCCTCGACCGCAAGGTGCTGGCCGACATCGCCGTGCACGACGCGAAGGGCTTTACCGCGCTGGCTGAAAAGGCGAAGAGCGCGCTCGCGGCATAAGGTTTCCTCCCCGAGCCTCACTTCCCGGTGCAGGCTCGGTGCGAAGACATCGAATCATGCATGGGGAAGGGCGCAAGTCCTTCCCCATGTTCGTTTTGGGGCGCAGGCAGCAGCAACGAGTCGGACATGAGCGATATCGAACAGCTTTCGACACAGGCCCTGGCGGACATCGCCGCCGCCGACAGCCCGGACGCGCTGGAAGCCCTGCGCGTCGCGCTGCTGGGCAAGAACGGCAGCATCACCGCGCAGCTGAAGTCGCTGGGCGCGCTGCCCGCGGACCAGCGCAAGGCGGCGGGCGAGGCCATCAACCGTGCGCGCGACGCCCTCGGCGACGCGCTGTCGGCGCGCAAGCTCGCGCTCGATGACGCGGCGCTCGACGCGCGTCTCGCCGGCGAAACCATCGACGTCACTCTGCCGGGCCGCGACGCCGATCGCGGCGGCCTGCATCCGGTGTCGCGCACGCTGGAGCGCATCGCCGAGATTTTCGGCCGCCTCGGCTACGAAATGGCCGACGGTCCCGAGATCGAGGACGACTGGCACAACTTCGAGGCGCTGAACTTCCCGCCGCACCATCCGGCGCGGGCGATGCACGACACGTTCTATTTCCCGCCCGACGGCCGCGGCGTCGCGCGCCTGCTGCGCACGCACACGTCGGGCTGCCAGGTGCGCTACATGCTCGGCAACCAGCCGCCGCTGCGCATGATCGCCGCCGGCAAGGTCTATCGCAGCGACAGCGACCAGACGCACACGCCGATGTTCCACCAGGTCGAAGGCCTGCTGGTCGACGAGCGCGCGAGCTTCGCCGACCTCAAGGGCACGCTCGCCGAATTCGTGCGCGCGTTCTTCGAGCGCGACTTCGAGATGCGCTTCCGTCCGAGCTACTTCCCCTTCACCGAACCCTCGGCCGAAGTCGACATCGCCTGGCAGCAGCCGGACGGTTCGACGCGCTGGCTCGAAGTGCTGGGCTGCGGCATGGTCCATCCGAACGTGCTGCGCAACGTCGGCATCGATCCGGAGCGCTACACCGGCTTCGCGTTCGGCCTCGGCGTGGAGCGCTTCACCATGCTGCGCTACGGCGTGAACGACCTGCGCGACTTCTTCGAGAACGACGTGCGGTTCCTGCGCCAGTTCGCGTGACGCAGGCATAGGGCGGGCCCCTGGCCCGCCATCGCGGCGGTTCCGTTCGCGTCGCTCACACGGCGAAACGATGCCGATCGATGTCGATGTATCCGAAAGATCATGACGGTGGGCCAGGGCTCACCCTCCGGCGAAACAAGGGTTTCAACGCATGAAATTCTCCGAAAACTGGCTGCGGCAACACGTGAAGACCGACGCCTCGCGCGAGACGCTCGCCGCGACGCTGACCGCGATCGGCCTGGAAGTCGAGGAACTGACGGTGCTCGGCGCCGCGCTCGACGGCGTGGTCGTCGCGCGCATCGTCGAGTGCGCGAAGCATCCGGAAGCCGATCGCCTGCAGGTCTGCCAGGTCGATGCGGGGCAGGGTGAACGGTTGCAGATCGTCTGCGGCGCGCCGAACGCGCGCCCGGGCCTGGTCGCGCCGCTCGCCACGATCGGCACCACCGTCGGCGCGCTGACGATCAAGGCCGCGAAACTGCGCGGCGTCGCATCCAACGGCATGCTCTGCTCGGCGAAGGAACTGGGTATCGACGCCGACGCCTCCGGCCTGCTGGAACTGCCCGACGACGCGCCGATCGGCACGCCGCTGGGCGAGTACCTCGGCCTGCCGGACGCCGCGATCGAACTCAAGCTCACGCCGAATCGCGCCGACTGCTTCGGCGTGCGCGGCATCGCGTTCGACGTCGCCGCCGCGCTGGGCAGCGCGGTCGAACCGCTCGCCGCCGAGCCCGTGCCCGCCGCCAGCGACGTCGTGCTCGCGGTCGAACTCGATGCCGGCGCGAAGGTGCCGCGTTTCGCCGGTCGCGTGATCGACGGCGTCGACGCCACCGCGAAGACGCCGCTGTGGATGGCCGAACGCCTGCGCCGCAGCGGCGTGCGCCCGATCAGCTTCCTCGTCGACGTGACCCAGTACGTGATGCTGGAACTCGGCCAGCCGATGCACGCGTTCGACAAGGACACGCTGCAGGCGCCGGTCGTCGTGCGACCCGCGCGCGCCGGCGAGGAAACCAAGCTGCTCGACGGCCGCACCGTCGCGCTCGACGAGGATTTCCTGGTCGTCTCCGACAGCACCGGCGGCCGCGCCGCGCGCGCGGTCGCGCTGGGCGGGATCATGGGCGGGCACGACACGCGCGTGACCGACGCCACCCGCAGCGTGTTCCTCGAAGCCGCGCACTGGATTCCGTCGGCGATCATCGGCCGCAGCCGCAAGCTCGGGATGCACACCGACGCCGGCCATCGTTTCGAGCGCGGCGTCGATCCCGAACTGCCGCGGATTGCGGTCGAATACGCGACGAAGCTCATCCTCGACGTCGCCGGCGGCGTGCCCGGTCCGGTCATCGACGTGGTGCGCGAGGCCGACATGCCGAAGCCGCAGGTCGTCGGCCTGCGTCGCGCGCGGCTCGCGCGCGTGCTCGGCACGACCGTGGCCGACGCCGAGGTCGAACGCATCCTGCGCGCGCTGGGCCTGGGCGTGACCGCGACCGCCGACGGCTGGACCGTGGACGTGCCGACCCGCCGCTTCGACCTCGCGATCGAGGAAGACCTCGTCGAGGAAGTCGCCCGCATCCACGGCTACGACGCCATCCCGACCACGCTGCCCGGCGGCGCCACGCGCATCGCGGCCGGCAGCGAGACGGTGCTCGACGAAGCGACCGTCCGCCGCCAGCTCGTCGCCCGCGACTATCTCGAAGCCATCAACTACGCCTTCGTCGACGCCGACCTGCTGGCGACCTGGCAGGCCGTCGATGGCGCCGTGGCGCTGGCCAACCCGCTCAGCGCCGAACTGGGCGTGATGCGCACCCGCCTGCTGCCCGGCCTGACCGCCGCGCTGGCCCGCAACGCCGCCCGCCAGCAGACGCGGATCCGGCTGTTCGAGATCGGCAAGACCTTCGCCCTCGGCATCGACGGCGAGGCCCCGTGCGAGACCCGCCGACTTGCATTGGTCGCTTGCGGTAATGCTCATGCAGAGCATTGGCAGACCGGCACCGCTTGGGAAGTCCGCTTCGAGGATGTTAAAGGCGACCTCGAAAGCTTGGCCGCTGCGGCCAGAGCCGTTCTCACCTATCGCCCGGCTAGCTTTTCTTGGGGGCATCCTGGGCGTTCGGCTGATGTTTTCCGTGATGGCATTCACATTGGCTGGATTTGTGAACTCCATCCCCGGTTACAAAAGGCTTTAGGTGTTGACCACCGGATTTTGGCTTGTGAAGTCGAATTAGGGCCCCTGCTGCAGCGCACGATCCCGCGGGCCGCCGGGGTCAGCCGCTATCCGTCCGTCCGCCGGGACCTCGCGTTCGTCGTTCCGGAAACGGTGTCCTGGGACGCCCTGCGGGCCACCGCCGAGCGTGCCGCGGGCCCCTCCCTGCGCGCGCTCCGGCTGTTCGACCGGTACGTCGGGAAGGGGGTCGAAACGGGATGCAAGAGCCTTGCTATGGGCTTGATTCTCCAAGAGGAATCACGCACTCTCACCGACAGCGAGGTCGACGCGGCGGTGACCGCCGTGGTGGCCGCACTGCGGGGGGAACACGGGGCGGAAATCCGCGCATGAGGTCATGCGCCGGCCGGCTCCAGACGGCCGTCGCGTGAACTGATCAGGGCTCGTTCCGGGGGAAACGAATGGCATTGACCAAGGCGGAAATGGCGGAGCGTCTGTTCGACGAAGTCGGACTGAACAAGCGCGAAGCCAAGGAATTCGTGGACGCCTTCTTCGACGTCCTCCGCGAAGCCCTGGAACAGGGGCGCCAGGTCAAGCTGTCCGGGTTCGGCAATTTCGACCTGCGCCGCAAGAACCAGCGCCCCGGCCGCAACCCCAAGACCGGCGAGGAGATCCCGATCTCCGCGCGCACCGTGGTGACGTTCCGCCCGGGCCAGAAGCTGAAGGAACGCGTCGAGGCCTACAGCGGAGGCGTCGATGCTTGATCCCGGCAGCAACCGCGAACTCCCGCCGATCCCGGCGAAGCGGTACTTCACCATCGGCGAAGTCAGCGAGCTGTGCGACGTCAAGCCGCACGTGCTCCGCTACTGGGAGACCGAATTCCCCAGCCTCAAGCCGGTGAAGCGCCGCGGCAACCGCCGCTACTACCAGCGCCACGACGTGCTGATGGTCCGCCAGATCCGCAGCCTGCTGTACGAACAGGGCTACACCATCGGCGGTGCCCGCCTCCGGCTGGACGGCGAGGGCGCGAAGCAGGAATCGGCCATGTCCTCCCAGGTCATCCGCCAGGTGCGGATGGAACTGGAAGAAGTGCTGCAACTGCTCAAGCGCTGACGCGCCGCAGCGCATTCGTCCCGCAGGCTGGCCGATCCCGGCCCCGGCGGGTACAATGCGCGACCTACCCGGGGTATAGCGCAGCCTGGTAGCGCACCAGTCTGGGGGACTGGTGGTCGTCGGTTCGAATCCGGCTACCCCGACCAATACACGACGGCAAACCCTCTCTGCCGTATTCCGAAAACCCCGCAAATTGCGGGGTTTTCGCGTTTTGGCTGTGGACTTCGGTCCCTCGCCTCTCGCCCCTGTTTGGCGAAAAATTCGCCAAATTCTCCCTCTCTTTCTCCGGCCCTGTGGACTTCCAGATTGTCAAGTCCACAGGATGGTTTTCGGAATTCCTCTGAGATCAACGAATTACGTGTGGTCTCGGGAGAGCGGTTTTTTGGCGTCAATGCGTAGCCGACTTACGATCCAACGCGCCCGCGAAGTGCGATGTGTTCCGCAGCGCGTATCGCGTTGCTATTGCAAGGAGCGAACCACGTAGCAGCAATTATTTTGATTGACAAACGTGACGACGCTCATAAAATCCCGTCATCAAGTTAAAGAATCGTAAAACAAGCGTGGATCTGCGGTGCGCTTTGTCGGCGAAGGGGATCGTCGATGTCGGGTCGAGGTTTGCGCTGGAGACAGAACGTGTCCAGCCCAGTCATGCATTTGGATTTGCTCCTGAAACTACCGCCGGATGAAGTCTTCTTCGACTTCCTGGCGCAGTGCGGCTTGACGCTGCACGCCGTCGACGATGCGTCGGACGGCAATGTCTACGAGAAACTGCGGATCGTCATCGCGATCGAACTCTCGCCGGAACCGATCCGCGATGCCGTCGTGGCCAGCCTACGTGATGTCGCCCTGCTGGCCGATTCCGAAGGTCTTGTGGCTCTGCGCACCGTGTCCAAGCGCGCGCCTGGTCGCGTCAACCCGCTCCATCTGGCCGATGCCCCGGCCCAGTGCGCGCTGTGGATGTACCTGCGACACCGCGAGCTGTTCGATGCTGCGCTCCGGTTGCGCGGACTGCGTCCCAAGGTTCGCGAACCCCTGTCGCTGGAGCGCGTTCGTGCGCCGCTCGCCGCGCCGGACGATCTCGTGGTGAACAGCGTCCGCCTGTGCGAGGCGACCCTGCTCGACGAAACCACGGGCGGGGAGATCGCTGTGCGCGCGCCGGCCTGCGATCCAAGCCTCAGCGTGCTGGATCTGCTCAGCGCGTGGATGCCGATCGAGAACCCCATGCAGCAGGACCGCTTCCGCGTCGTCGCGGCGACGCTCGGCATCGAACTCTACCCTGAGCCCGGTCAGCCGCTTGGTCGATCCGTCACGCTGACCTTAAAACGGCGCGGGGGCGGCAATCTCGAAGCCTTCGACGCACGGACCCGTTCGCGCCTCGAATCCTGGTTGAACCAGTGGCGTCTCCAACCCAGCCCGCACTCCGGGCCGTTCCCGACTTCTCTGTGATGCGTCATGACCTTGCTGGAACTGTTGGCCGCCTGCATCGAGCAGGGGCGAACCTCCATTGCGCCCGCGATGGCCGAGGAGGCAACTCGTAAGCGACTCGACCGCCTGCACAAAGCTGGTGCGCTGGTGCGCGTCCGCGCGCGGGCCATCATCTGCCCGCAGTGTGAGGCGAACAGCGTGCGCGTGATCCAGGTCGGTGCCGGGCTCTGCCGCGCCTGTGGCCAAGTCCCGCTGGCCGCCGAAGACCTTCAGCGGCTCGCCCCCGACCACGATTGGCTGCGCCGTCGCATTGCCCAGGCGCTGGGACTCCCCGGCGAACCGCCCCGAAAGATCCTGCCCGGCCGTCTCTGGTACCTGGGCGATCTGGGCCGTGCTGGCGCGCGCAAGCGGGTCCTCTTCGGGCAGCAGCTGACAGGGACCGCTGTGCTGCGGGCACTGCTGGACGCTTGGCCAACCCACGTCGGCGAGACGCAGGCCGTGATCGTGACGACCTCGCTACCGGACCGAGTCTTCCTGCCGGGTGTGCCGGCCACCTTCATCCCGCTCCCCGCCGCGTTCCACCTGCGTGCCCGCGGCCTCGTGGCCGACGACGCCGTGTGGGCAGGCGTCCAGGCACCCGCTGCCCTGTTGGCCACCCAGCGCCGACACGGCCCGTTCTCGCACGACTTCCGGGAGGTGACCTTGCAGGGCGAGGACACGCCGATTGCCCTGACCCCTTCCCAAGCTGCGATCATGCGGGTCCTCTGGAAGCTGGATGGCGTCTCTATTGACCGTGAGACGTTGATCCGGCTTGCTGGCGTCGCGCTGGAGAAGCCGGTCGATGCGTTCGCGCGAAACAAGTATCCGAAGGCCAACAAGGTCTATCGAGTCATGGTTTCATCCGATCAGCGCGGGCGTTACAGCATTCCCAGCGATTGGGGGCTCCAGTAGTATCGGGCAGCGATACAAAAAAGCGCTGTGCAGTTTGAATCGGAGAGCACTGTGCGCAGCAAGTAATGCACTGCGCCCTCTCCCAAGACACGTTCGTCCGCTGGAAGAGACGCAAAGCGTAATGAGCTTGAAGACCATGATTTTCCTTGATTATCAGTCGACTACGCCGGTAGATGACCGGGTGATGGATGCGATGCTTCCATATTTCACGCAGAAATTTGGAAACCCGCATTCGACGGAGCACAGTTTCGGGATGCAAGCACAACACGCGATCGACGAAGGGGCAGCAAGAGTCTCGGCCGTGATCGGCGCTGCTGCTTCGGACGTGATCTTCACCTCTGGAGCTACTGAAGCAAACAACCTTGCGCTGCGTGGATTGATCCCAGAGCGCAAGAAGGTTCACTTCATAAGTTGTGTGGCTGAGCACAAGAGTGTACTGGGCATATTGTCCGCTTTAGAGAGGGAAGGGCACGCGGTGACCTTGCTACCCATTGATGCTGAAGGACGGGTAGATCCTGAGGTCGCGAAGGCGGCCATAAGGCCTTCCACCGTGCTGATGTCGATCATGGCGGTCAATAGCGAAATCGGGGTCATCCAACCGCTCGAAGAGCTGGGGCGCTTATGTCGTTCGCACGACATACTGTTCCATACAGATGCCGCGCAGGCTTACGGAAAGATTGACATTGATGTCGTATGCGACCACGTCGACCTGATGAGTTTCTCGGCTCACAAAATATATGGCCCGAAAGGGATCGGCGCCCTTTATGCCCGTGAGTCGGCGCGCAAGCGACTTCGCCCTCTGGTCATCGGCGGAGGACAGCAAGGCGGCCTCCGCGGCGGCACCATTCCGGTGCCACTGGTCGTAGGTTTCGGGATAGCAGCAGCATTGATGCAGGAAGAGGCAGCAATCGAGCGTGCTCAACTTGCGAATCTGCGGGATCGACTGTGGGCCGGCCTGCAGGATGCTGTAGGGGGCATCCACCTCAATGGCAGCAGAGAGCACCGTATCGAAGGCAATCTCAACGTACGCATCGACCATGTTGACGCTGACAGCCTTCTGCTAGCCATGCCGGATGTCGCTATTTCGACAGGTTCGGCATGCAGCTCAGGCGCGCTGACGCCGTCATCAGTTCTGCTGGCGCTTGGGCTGTCGCCGGAGCAAGCATCACAGTCGGTGCGATTCGGGCTGGGTAGGATGACGTCCGAAGCGGACATTGACGCTGCAGTGGAACGGCTGGCGCAGGTGGTGGCTGAGTTGCGGGACTGATTCCTCCTCGTGAGCGGCTTCATTGACCCACGAGGAGGACAGGGCGATACTGGGGCCCCGGCTTGACACGGGCTCACTTGAAGACTAGCCCAAGGTCGCAAAAAAACCTTTCAAATCAAATGCTTGACTCTATTCAAGCTCTTTCGCATGGACGTCCCTCGGGCGAACGATTCTCAGGACATGAGTCGTTTGCCTGTCGCTATGGCTGGCTACCAAAATTTTACAAGTTCCTCGTCGAGAAACCTGATGCGGTGCATCATGACGAAGAGGTCATGGTGGGTCTGGGGATCGGTCGTAACATGGTCAAAGCGGTACGATTCTGGGCTCAAGCGTTTGGCTTGATGGAGGACCTGCCGCGCCAGACTCCAGTAGCCACCCCGTTCGCCCACTGGCTGCTGGATGGAGCCAGAGGCGCCGATCCCTATCTGGAGGACGTGGGCAGCCTCTGGCTGTTGCACTGGCGCTTGGTTTCGACGGCGCACCTAGCTGCATGGGAAGTAGCGTTCTTCGAAACGCCAGAGCGCGAGATTCTGCGCCGCTTTCTGATCCAGAAAGTCGAGCGGCGAGCTGCGGAGTTGGAGAAGCGGTTATCAACCAACACTATCCGCCAGCACGTCGATATCTTCCTGAGCTGTTACGCGACCCCCTTGGAGGCAACGAACCAGTCGGTCGAAGAAGCACTGGCTTGTCCCTTGCAAGAACTGGGCCTGATTCGGATCAATCCAGCAGGGAATCGAGACGAGTTGGTCGAGTTCGCGCGCGGCCCATGGCGGCATCTTTCCACAGACACCTTCCTCAAAATCCTTTTCGACTATTGGCAACTGCGCGCGCTTCGCGATCGCACGCTGACACTGCGTGCGCTGTTAACGGACTTCGCCAGCCCGGGGTTGACGTTGCGTCTGGACGAAATAACACTGTGGCGGACACTTACGGAAGTCGGGCAGAAGCACCCGGACCTCATTGAGGTGTCGGACAGCGCTGAACGGCGTGCTGTCGTGCTCAAGGCGACGGACATTGCCATGGCGAAAGCCAGGATCGGCTACGTATGAAGAAATCATCTATCCCGCTGATTAAGGACGCACTGTCGATCCGCGGTCGTTATGTCCGCGCCGTGAACATCGGGCGTGACTTGGGTGATCGTGAAGCGCTAAATGGATACCTGCTGACCGACACGGCGCGCCAAGCATTGGAACGGCTGTGTAGTGGACTGCAAGTGGCATCGTCCCAACGCGCATGGCGTATCACGGGTGGCTACGGAGGTGGAAAATCCGCTTTTGGGCTGTTCCTAGCATCTCTTTTTGCCGAACCTATTAGCAAGCGTACGCTTCCCGGAAAGCTGCTAGATGAAGAGGCGCCGGAACTGCTGCCGAAAGCAAAAAAGCTGCCACGTTACGAGTTGCTGGTCATTACGGGAACAAGAAGCGACGCGAGCATTGCGTTGGCCAGCGCATTGCGAGAGTTGATAGGTCGCCGCCGTAGTAGTTCGGCTCAGAAGCAGCTATTGAAGGCTATAGACCTATTCGTTGAGGCGCGATCCCATCGTGAAGCTCCTGCTCAAATTGCAGTCCAGCTATTACGTGACGCTGCAGCTTATATGGGGGCAGGTGTCAACGCCAGTGAGGGGTTGTTGCTGATCGTCGATGAGATGGGGCGATGGCTGGAATACGCTGCAGACACGGACACCGACCTCGACGCATCTTTCTTCCAAACCTTGGCAGAGGCTTGCGGGGGAAAGGCGCAAGGCGTCCCGATAGCTATGATCGGCATCCTGCATCAGCGCTTCGAAGATTATGTCGGCGGTCGACGCGACCGGCGCTCGGGTATGGAATGGGCCAAAGTTGCGGAGCGCTTCGAAGACATCACCTTCTCGCAGTCATTCGATAGCACGTGCAAGCTCATCGCACGGGCCATGGAAGTAGATGCGGCCGCATATAAATATGCGGGCATTGCGGCAACCGCAGGCAAGCTGTATGGGCGCGCCAAGGAACTAGGCGTGATCGACTTGTTGGACATCGGATCGGGGAAGTCGGGCGAGGCCGCCCTGTATCCGTTCCACCCCGTGGCCCTGGTCGCCGCCATGACCCTGTTCCGGCGCTTCGGTCAGAACGAGCGCTCGACGTTCTCGTTCCTGTTGTCTTCCGAGCCTTTCGCGCTGCAGGACTTCATCGGACGCCAAAACCTCGGCGGCCCTGAGAGTTGGTACAGGGTCCACCATCTGTGCGACTGGCTGTTGGCCCAAGGCTCACTGCGCACACTTGAGGAGGAGCGCATCAAGCGTTGGGCACTGCTGCAGGACGTGCTGCGCGCGGCACCGGTGTACGACGAGCTGGAGGTGAAGTGCCTCAAGATCGTCGGACTGCTGAATCTGCTTGAGCCTCAGCCTGGGATGGCGGTCACGCAGGAGAATGTGGCGTTCGCCGTCGCCGACGAAACCGGTGACAGAGTGGTGTTGAGCACCATCGCCAAGCTGCTGGAGAAGGGCTTGCTCTACGTGCGTCCTGCGACTCAGGAACTGTGCCTGTGGCCGCAGAGCAGCGTGGACGTTTCCAGCGAACTGGTGCGTATCCGGAAGGCCGCACCGCCATTGAATCGGCTGGGCGGCCTGATCGACCATTTGCCAGCGGCGCGCCCGATAGTCGCGCATCGCCACTATCTGGAGTCGGGTACGTTGCGCACGGCCCATGTCGTCCTGGTGGACGACGTGGAGGATGTGGCCAAGCGTCTGCAGCAGTCGTGCGCAGGAGACGGGCAGATCCTGGTCGTTCCGTGCTATCCGGACCAGAACGTGGAGGCGATGGTCAAGCGCTTGGCAGCCTTGAGCGAAACGGCATCGAAGGGGACGCTGCATGTGCTTCGCAGGATCGGCGAGGACGACTTAGAGGTCGCCGATCAACTGCTCGCGTGGAAGCAACTTGAGCGCGAGTGTGTGGAACTCCGTGTAGACGCCTACGCGCGCACGGAAGTCCAGCAGGCGATCCACCGGCTGACATCCACTTTGATCCATCGCCTAGCGGACCTTCGTATGCCGAACCAAGGCACCCAGGATGCAAGCTGGTGGCATCAAGGGCGATCGCTGCCGATAACCGATGGTCGATCGCTCAATCGTCACCTTTCGGAGATTTTTGATGAGCTATACGGGCAGGCCCCGGTGGTCCGAAACGAACTGATCAATCGCTCAGCCGTGTCGACGGCCGCCGCCGCAGCCCGCCAGCGCCTGCTCGAACGTATGTTCACCCACGCTGAGGTGGAAGACCTGGGCATCGAGATGACGCCCCCGGAAAAGGCGATCTATCTGTCGGTGCTCAAGGAACCCGGGCTCCATGCTCCGGGACAAGGGGCGTGGGCATTCCGTGAGCCTGACGAGGGAAGCCAGTGGTATCCGGTCTGGATTTCGCTGCAGGAGATGCTGTATGAGCAAGGACTGATCTCAGTGGACGAGGTGATCCGCAGGTTCTCCGCCGCACCATTCGGAATGCGCGAGAGCGTCACGCTGTTGCTGATCGGAATGTTCCTGCGCGTGAACCGCCGGGATCTGATCTTGCGAGAGCGCGGTACCTATTTGACGCAAATAGAAGAAAGCCATCTGGCAAGATTGGTGAAACGCCCCGAGTCTTTCGAGTTGCACATGGTCAACTCGAAATCGGCGATGGCCATGGCGCTGGACGTCTATCGCGAGGTGCTCGCCGAACACCTGGGCAAGCAGGACATCGAACCCACCGTAGGCGAGCTGACGCGCTATTTGTATCAGTGGTATCTGTCGCTTTCCGAGCATACGCTCAATACGACCCGCCTCGATCCCAGGTATCGCGCTGCTCTGGCACTAATGGGCAAAGCAGGGGATCCAGTCGAGTTGCTGACCGTCGCGCTGCCGCTGGCGCTGGAAGTAACGAAAAAGGCGGAGCCAATCAACGCCAAGTCTAAGGTCAAGCTGGAAGTCCTTCGTGGGTCGTTGCGCGGCTTCCTCAAAGCGTGCAGCGCCCGCATGGACGTTTTGCGCAACGACATACTGAGCGTCATGGCTGAAGAAGTGGGCGTGCGCGATGTCCAGGCAGTCCGTCCGCACGTCATCACCTTGGCGGAAAAGGCTCAGGAAGAACTCGTGGATTATGCTCTCAAAGCGTTCATCCAGCGAAGCTTGGACGGGAGCCGCGATTCGACGAAATGGATTGATTCGCTAGCAAGCCTCCTGGGCGGACGGAGTATCGAGACGTGGCACGACGATACTTTGCTTCGCTTCAGAGCTGAATTCCGTCGGGTGTTCACCCTGCTCACACGGATCGTTGCGCTGGCGAAGCTCACGCGTAAGAACGATGGGGTCGACCATGCTGCAGTTGCTGTTCATGTCGTCGATCAGAAAGGGTGACCTGAGACGAATCATGTAGCCGATCGGCAGGTGAGTTCTCTACCCTCGACAGACCAAGGAGAACTCATGAAGA
>NZ_JBQUZR010000008.1:0-238555 GCF_056313745.1 Lysobacter sp. DMC97
CCGGAACTGGTCCGAACCCGATACCATCACCACAGGACTCACCGCCTGAGTGGCTACAAAATCCGTACGCAGGTCAGCTCATTCCGGGCGCAGAAGTAGCCCGGGTAAGCGAAGCGCACCCGGGACACCGCGAGCCACCGTAGGGCGGGCTCAAGCCCGCCATTGCGACACATCACCTTGTCTCGAAGATGATCGAGCCGCGATGCAGTTTCCGGGTGATCGCGATCCCATCTCGGCGGGCTTGAGCCCGCCCTATGGTCGTGCGCTCTGTTTCATGCCCGCCCACGGCCCACCTGGCCGGCGCCCGCTGGAGCAGCGACGCACCGGCAGGCGAACCCGCGCGCCGGCGCGCCGCGCATCCGGCTCAGTGCGTGTCTTCGGCGCTGGGTTCGAACACCGGGGTGACGCGCCGTTCCACCGCCGCGGTGAAGGCCGGGCCGGCCTGCCACGAGGCCAGCCCGGCCCAGGCGCGCTCGACCACGTCGTTGACCCGGGCCAGATCGGCCAGGTCGCCCTGGATCACCATCGCGTACAGTTCCTTCGCGCCATCGGGCGCCGGCAGCCGCGCGGCTTCTTCCAGCACCGTGCCGAAGGTCGCGTACGGATAGCGCGCGGACAGCCCCGTCACCAGCGCCAGATGCATGGCGAAGGTGCCCGCGATCATCGCGTGCGGCGCCGAGCGGTTGCGCAGCTTGCCGATCAGTTCGTACAGCGTGCCCGAGACGATCCGCGCCATCGAGCGCTCGACCATGTCCGAATCCGGATGCGTGGCGATCTCGCGCAGCTCGGCGAGCAGGTTCTCGTGGCCGGGCGCGGTCCACACCACGTGCGAATAGACGAACTTGCCGCGGCTGATCGGCCAGCTTTCGTCGACCACGCGCGCGAGCGCCTCGGCCGCGGTGCGCGAGAGCAGGTACACCAGCGCCTTGCCGGGGCCGTAGACCCATTCGACCTGTTTCTGGAACCCGGGGCCGTAGACCTCGTCGTCGATCACGCCCCACAGGTCGACATCCGAGTAGGGGCGGGCGGCCCCGCGCGCGGTGGAGCCGTACAGCACCAGATGCTGCAGGTGTTCGCCGAAGCGCTCGCGCATCGCATTGATGATCAGCTCGTACAGGGCGCTGCGCTCGTCGGCGGTGATCGCGCGCGGGCCGGAAAACACGTCTTCGAGTCTGCCTGTGGGAAGTTCGTACTGCATGGCGTGGAATGGGCTCCGTGGATGTGGGACTTGTCCGATGACGCAGGCGACGATCGATGGGCGATCGCTGTCCCAGTATGCCCATGCGGGCAGACATTGCGGCGGGCCCGGGCCTGAGGTCTCCCCACTTTTTGTCCCGGCAGATCATCGGGTCAGGTGAGTTCGACCCCTCTCGTGTCATCCCGGGTCGAAGGCGAGGGATCTTCTTGATCCCGCAGCACCATTCCTCGTTATCCCGGCGGACGCCGGGATCCCGCTTTGAAGGCTTTGCCGTTGTTCTCTTGTTTCGCGCGCTGCCGCGAGCTCGTAGGGCGGGCTCAAGCCCGCCATCGCGACACATCACGCCGTCTCGAAGATGATCGAGCCGCGATGCGGGTTGCGGGTGATCGTGATCCTGTCTCGGCGGGCTTGAGCCGGCGGGCTTGAGCCCGCCCTATGGCCATGCGGCCTGCTTCATGCCCCGTCTCCCGCGCCCGGTGTAGGCTTCCGCCGCCCGCAGCACGCGGGTTTGCCCATGACCGACACCATGAGTCAGAACCTGCTGTCCCTGAGCTTCGACGATCAACAGCTTGCGCGCATCGACAACGCCCTGGCCGCGCTCGAAACCGAGTTGCAGGGGCTGATCTCGCTGACGCCCGACGAGCGCAAGGGCCTGTACCGGATGGGGCCGAAGTCGGAGGCCTTCTGCCGGCAGACGTTGACCGTGCTGGGCGAGAACCCGCAGGTCATCCCGCCGAGTCTGGATCTGGCCGAGGCCCAGGCCGACCTGGCGGCGCTGGACCAGCTGCGCCCGCGGCTGGCGCGGATGCAGCGCCTCTCGGAGCGGTGGCAGGACAGCGAGGACGCCCTCGGCAGCGACGTGATGTCGTTCGCGCTGGAAGGCTATGCGCTGCTGAAGGTGTCCGGCCGCAATCAGGGGCTGGAAGGGCTGCGCAAGGCCCTGTCGGCGCGCTTCGCCCGGCCCTCGAAGGCGGCCGCTGCCGCCGCGAAGGACGGCTGACCGCCCCGGACGGGCGCGATCGGGGCCCGTCCCGTGGCGCATGAGGGTCGAAACGCCGTGCGTCACCCGGAAAGCGTCGGCCGCCACTGGAAAAGCGTGGCGCGCGAGGCGGAAAGCGTCATACGCCACGCTTCGAGGGTGGTGCACCAGTGAAAAAGCGTGGCGGATGGCGGAAAAAGCGCCATGCGCGACCGAAAAAGCGGCGCGCGCCAGCCAAAAAGGGTGGCGCGTGACCAAAAAAGCGCCGCGCGTGACCCGAAAAGCGGCAAACGCCACCCGCAAAGGGTGGCGCCTGCCGGAAAAAGGGGCGTGCGGCCGGCCGGAAGGACGAAGGTTGCCGCCGAGCGCGACGACCGTCGCCTGCCCGGCTCAGGCGCCGGGGCGTCCCGCCGGCAGCGCCGGCGCGGGCACGATGACGATCCGCCGGTCGGCCACGCGGACCTGCACCGGCTGGCCGATGGCGAACCCGGCCTGCTGCAGCCAGTCGCCGCCGAAGCGGAGCACCGGCACGGTGCGGGGACGGATGCGTTCGCCGTCGAGGCGCTGGTCGTAATAGTGGTAGCCGACGGTGAGACGGCGGGGGCGAGCGGGGATGCGCTTGCGGGTGGGCATGGCGGAATTCCTACGAATGCGTTGAGATTCACCCTGTTGAGAGGTGGCCGGGTGCTTCAACACGGTCGTAGGGCCGCCCGCAGCTTTTCCCTTTCGGGTATTGCATGACTGCGCGCCACCCGGCCATAGCAGGTCTCGGGACGCAAAAAAACCGCTTGGCTGACGGGTGCGGCGACCGCCTACGAAAAAGGTGTGTTGAGCACCTGTGGTCAATCTAGCGGTGGATGCGGAGGTGGTCAATCGGAGTGGGCATGCGGGTGGCGTTCTCTTGCGTGCTCCGTGCATGCGTCTTGTGGCTTGTGGCTTGTGGCTTGTGCGGTAGGTGCGTGAGCCACGGCATCCACGGCAGACAAGATCATGCACTCTTATAGGCTGCCTCCGCAGGATGTGCCATTCAGCAGTGTGCTTCACGGGCAGCTAGGGATATGCGACTCATATTGCGCTTCTCTTGCCGTCCCATGCATGAAAATCATGGTCTTGGGTGCGTCATTCAAATGCAATGCTAAGAGTGACTCTTTCGCCTTCAATTTCCCTTTGAATCACTACGCTTTGATGGGTGGAAAAATTATTCCATAATTGGAAGATGTGTGAACTAGAATATTTGAATTCAGAGGGCAGGCAGCTTCCAACTTCACGAAAAATTTTTTCCTGAAAGACTTTGGCTTCATTTTCATTTTCAAAATTCCTGAGGCAAATTAGAGATCGCTTGTCACTGCTGGCATCGCAATAAAAACCTTCAAATCTCTTCTTTTTGCCAACATCGGCACTGGAAAGAATTCTTTCTCCTTCGGAAAAAGTGTTTTGAATTGATCGACAAATTGGATTGTCGCTTTTCAATCGAATGGCTGTTCTATATGCGTCGGAAACTATCTTCGCTCGAACCGAGCCATCGCTATGGGTGTCTCCAGGGGTTGTAATTGGCAGATTTTTTAGCTCGGACACCACTGGGTCTAACGGGTATCCGAAAATTGCGAGGAAACTGCCGGCATATGCGTCTGCTTCATCTTCAGTTGTTGTGCTAGACGAGAGAAACTCCCATTGCCTTCCGGCCGGATGATACAGGTTTGGTTGGTGCCCTAATGCCTCATGCCCCCATTCATGAGCCAAGCGAAACGCTAGTATTGGCTCTGGTCTTGATGCGCTTGATAGATCAAAAAGTATCCAGCCGCCAGCATGGGCTTGCCCCCATTGGTTGGTTTGCGACGGGATAACTTTAAATATCTGCCCACTGTATTCGGCCAGTTGGTTTGCAACTTTACCTACTCTTGAGTTCATTGCCCCCCACCCAGAGGTTTGAATTTCTTGCATTCCATTAAAATAGGCCAGGGCTTCTTTTTGATTGTATTCCATTGGGCTAGACTGCTGGGCAATGGCTATGTTCGGGGAAAAAATCGCAGCTAGAATAAGCATTATTTTCATGTTCCCCTCTTTTCTTGATTTGCCTTGTTAGAGTTGCCGGAAAATTTCTCTTGCCTGTGCCTGTGCCTGTGCCTGTGCCTGTGCCTGTGCCTGTGCCTGTGCCTGTGGATTGGCTTAAGTGCCGCGGGCCGGACTCAAGCCCATCATGGGGGTGTATCCGATGGCATAAGCAACGATCGGGTGGTGATCGCGGGCCAAGTGTGATGATGTAGGCAGGCGTTGCGGCGGGCTTGAGCCCGCCCTGCTAGCTGATCTCGCGAAGAAGGTGCATCACTGATGCGCCATCTGGTATGCGTACGATCTTGGTTGTTAAGTTCTTTTCTGGTGGCAATGAATGCAGCAGGGTTGTGCAAGCCGTGGTATTGGGGTTGGGCGAAGAAATGCCTTGTTACAATGGCTGCAAACGTAGGTGTGTTCTCCGTGCAGGATGTGTTGCGCATTTTGATCCAAAAATAAGGGCTCAATTGTGTATTCCATGTCTGCAAGCGCAAATGCAGTTTGTCTGTTTTCAGCGAGAAGCTGGTCTGGATGTATTGTGGCCACAAAAACATTCTTTGAATATTCTGGGTAGGCCACCTTGATTGCCGGTAGGATGTCTGAGTCTCCAGTAATTATTGCATGCACGTCGTCAGACTTTGTTATTGCTGCTTTCACAAGAAGTGCGACGACGGTGGTATCTACCTGCTTTTCTTGAAATCGATTATCTCTCAGCCTCTGCAACATCCAGCCTTTTAGCTTGGGGCGAAATATTGCACTATCAGAAAATCCTGCGGCCAATGCTTTTTTTGCAAATTGTTCTCGCGCGTGTGCGCTTCGGCGTACATTGTCAATATCGGCCTGGGAGACGTCATCTCTTTCCTCTGGCCATTTGTCCAAGTCATCTGGCAAGCTAAATATGCTTGTGGAAAACAATAGATCGCCGAATGACTTGCATTCGGCATTGCTTTTCTGAGCGTGCGTCAGCAATAAAGTCTTTAACTTATTGAAGTCAAGCTGGAAAGCGCGATCCGGAAATTCCATTCTATTGGCAAGCGCTCTTTCTGGTGCGCAAGCCTTAAATAGCCATGAGCCGTCAATAAATACGTTCAAATTTTTCATGTTATTCCTTTTTTGGTGGGCTTGTGATTAAAATGTCGATCTTGACTTATAGCGATGATGGGTGTTTTTGCTGGCGCGGCCCGAAGCGCACACTTAGATCCGCTTGCGTCTTCTGTGGCGGAAAATCAGAGTCATGTGATTTCTAATCAGATTCCAGCGCGCCGAGCGCATGATCGACAAGTATCGGCGTCAGGGACTCGACGAGCCCCGATTCCTTGCGCACGGGCTGCATCGTTTTCAGCAACACCACGGCCCGTTCGAGATTGGCGTTGATGCTGAGCAGCACGATCGGGATGCCGAAGAGGATCGCGGCGGAGAAAATGCCGATCACGCCGCCGACGGCATAAGCGATGGCCGGCGATATGCCCGGGAAGCCCAGTTCCGTCGTGATCTCCGGGCCGAACACCGCGCCGGCAACCACGGTCGTGAGTGCGCCCGCATAGATGGCGAGCTTCAGGCAAAGCGTCAGAAAACCGAACATCGGATCCCCCCGATCCTTGATGGTGGCCCTTGCAGCGCGTGTCGGTTCCCCTTGATCAGCCCGGCCATGCCGGGGCTGTCTTCATGAAGGCGCTATGTCTGTCGTTCTAACCGGTCCGGCGCCATCAAGGCCACCTGTCAGAAACGACAGGTCTGCGTGACGCAACCCATCACGGCTCCACCCCCGTATACCTCGCCCGCGGCCGGATCAGCTTCCCCTCCGCCTGCTGCTCCAGCGCATGCGCGAGCCAGCCGGCGAGTCGGCCCGCGGCGAACATCACCAGCGCCGGGGTCGCGAGCAGGGCATTCGCGTGGCAGATCGCCGCGAGGAGGAAGTCGATGTTGGGGTGCTGGCCGCTGACGTCTTCGGTGGCGGCGACGAGGGCATCGAGTTCGCGCATAGCGGGTTCGCCGGCGTGCTGGGTGCGGAGGCGGGCGAGGAGTTCGGCGGCGCGGGGGTCGCCGTGGGGGTACAGGGCGTGGCCGAAGCCGGGGAGGTCGTCGCCGCGCTGGAGCCGGGTTTCGATGAAGTCACGCGGGGAGGCCGCGTCGCGGGCGTCCGCGATCAGCGCGTAGGCGCGGGCGGTCGCGCCGCCGTGGCGCGGGCCCGAGAGCGCGGCCAGGCCGGCGCACACGGTCGCGTGCAGGTGCGCGCCGGTGGAGGCGACCACGCGCGCCGCGAAGGCGGAGACATTGAGTTCGTGGTCGGCGCACAGCACCAGCGCGGCGCGGACGAGGTCGGCAAAGCCGGCGTCGCCGGGTTTCCACACGTCGGCCAGCAGTTGATGCACGGGGCCGGCCGGCGGCGGGCGGCCGACCAGCAGCGCGGCGTTCTGGCGGAGCAGGGCAGCGGCAATCTCGTGCCGGGCGCGCGGTGTCGAGTTCAGCGCGCCGCGGGCGCCGACCGCCAAGAGCGGGATCGCGGCCATCGCGCGTTCCAGCGGCGGCAGCGTGTCGGCTTCGGCGATGGCGGCGACGTGCGCCGGCCAGTCGCCGCCTTCCAGCGCGGCGAACGGGTCGTGGTCGCCGCAGTCCCACAGCAGCCGCGCGGCGTCTTCCAGCGTCGCGCCCTCGCGCACGGCGGTGATCGCGGAACGGCCGCGGTAGTACGGGCCGTCGGGGCGGATCAGCGAGATCCGCGTTTCCAGCACCGGCAGGCCGCGATCGAGGCTGTGCGCGGCGGCGGCGGCGGCGCTGCGGCCCACCTGCTTGCGCTGCGCCAGGCGCTCCACGTCCAGCCGCGGATACAGCCGCGTGCGGTGGTCGGGGCCGGGCCGGGATTCAAGCAGGCCGCGGCTGACGTAGGCGTACAGCGTGGCCTGGCTGATGCCGAGCAGACGGCAGGTTTCGCGGGCGGTGAGCAGGTCGGGCATGGCGACAGATTGATTCGTCCGATCAAGATTGATCAACCCTCGGGATGCTGCCAGATTTGCGCCCCGACAGGCGCCGTCGCCGATCCCGCGCGACGATGCCTGCGGCCCGGGGCGCCGCTCCGGGCCCGTCGACACGAGGAGTTTCCCGATGAGCCATCCGTCCGCAGGCGCAAGGTTCCGCGCCGCCCTCGCCGAAGAATCCCCGCTGCAGGTGATCGGCGCGATCAACGCCAACCACGCCCTGCTCGCGAAGCGCGCCGGCTACCGCGCGATCTACCTGTCGGGTGGCGGCGTCGCCGCCGGCTCGCTGGGCCTGCCGGACCTCGGCATCAACACGCTCGAGGACGTGCTGATCGACACCCGCCGCATCACCGACGTCTGCGACCTGCCGCTGCTGGTCGACATCGACACCGGCTTCGGCCCCAGCGCGTTCAACATCGAGCGCACGGTGAAGTCGCTGATCAAGGCCGGCGCCGCGGCCTGCCACATCGAGGACCAGGTCGGCGCCAAGCGCTGCGGCCATCGTCCCGGCAAGGAGATCGTGACCACCGGCGAGATGGTCGATCGCGTGAAGGCTGCCGCCGATGCGAAGACCGACCCCGACTTCTTCCTGATCGCGCGCACCGACGCCATCGCCGTCGACGGCGTGGACGCGGCGATCGAACGCGCCATCGCCTGCGTCGAGGCCGGCGCCGACGGCATCTTCGCCGAGGCCGCGTACGACCTCGCGACCTACCGCCGCTTCGTCGACGCGGTGAAAGTGCCGGTGCTGGCCAACATCACCGAGTTCGGCAAGACCCCGCTGTTCACCCGCGACGAACTGGCGTCGGCCGGCGTCGCCATCCAGCTGTTCCCGCTGTCGGCGTTCCGCGCGATGAACAAGGCCGCGGAAAACGTCTACGAAAGCATCCGCCGCGACGGCCACCAGCAGGCCGTGGTCGGCACGATGCAGACGCGCGAGGAACTGTACGACCGCATCGGCTACCACGCGTTCGAGGGCAAGCTCGACGCGCTGTTCGCCGCGAAGCAATGAGCCGACCGCGATACGCATACCGCGATACGCAAACAAGGACACGACCATGAGCGACAACGCCAACCAAACGCTTCCGAAAGCCAAGAAGTCCGTCGCGCTGAGCGGCACAGCGGCGGGCAACACCGCGCTGTGCACCGTCGGCCGCAGCGGCAACGACCTGCATTACCGCGGCTACGACATCCACGACCTCGCGACGAAGTCGACGTTCGAGGAAGTGGCGCACCTGCTGGTGCACGGCGTGCTGCCCACCACCTCGCAGCTGAAGGCGTACAAGGCCAAGCTCAAGCGCCTGCGCGGCCTGCCGGCGATCGTGCAGGAAGCGCTGGAACTGGTGCCCGCCAACGCGCACCCGATGGACGTGATGCGCACCGGCTGCTCGGTGCTGGGCACGGTGCTGCCGGAGCGCGAAGGTCATCCGGCCAGCGAGGCGCGCGACATCGCCGACCGCCTGATCGCCAGCTTCGGTTCGATGCTGCTGTACTGGTGGCACTTCACCCGCAACGGTCGCCGCATCGATCTGGAAACCGATGACGATTCCGTCGCCGCGCACTTCCTGCACCTGCTGCACGGCGAGCCGCCGTCGAAGCTGCACGCCGAGTCGCTGGACAAGTCGCTGATCCTCTACGCCGAGCACGAGTTCAACGCCTCGACGTTCACGGCGCGCGTGATCGCCGGCACCGGTTCCGACCTGCATTCGTGCATCACCGGCGCGATCGGCGCGCTGCGCGGCCCGAAGCACGGCGGCGCGAACGAAGTGGCGATGGACATCATCAGCCGCTACGGCGCCGCCGACGAGGCCGAGGCCGACATCCGCGCGCGGATGGAGCGCAAGGAGATCATCATCGGCTTCGGCCACCCGGTGTACACCATCGGCGATCCGCGCAATCCGATCATCAAGGAAATCAGCCGCAAGCTGTGCCAGGACGGCGGCAACCAGACGCTGTTCGACGTGTCCGAGCGCATCGAAAACCTGATGATGGACACCAAGAAGATGTTCCCGAACCTCGACTGGTACAGCGCGTCGGCCTATCACATGATGGGCATCCCGACGCCGATGTTCACGCCGCTGTTCGTGATCGCGCGCACCACCGGCTGGAGCGCGCACGTGATCGAGCAGCGCGAGGACGGCAAGATCATCCGCCCGAGCGCGAACTACACCGGTCCGGAAGATCGCGACTACGTGGCGATCGACAAGCGCGGCTGACCGGCACCGCCGCCGTCACCTGCTTCCGCGGGGCGCCTCCGGGCGCCCCGTGGCGTTTCTCGATCCCGTCCACCGCAGCGATTCCGGCGAGCCCCCTTCGTCGCGTACGCTAGGGGCCACTGCCGCATCTTCTTTCCCGAATGGACACGACCTGGCTGATTCCCGCCGAACGCTGGGGCGAGCACCTGCTCGTCGCAGTGGCCGCCTTCGTGATCACCGCGTTGGTCGTCGTGATCCACTACGAAGGCCTGCACGGCCTCGCCAGGCGCTATTCCGGCCGCGCGCCCAGCCGCGATCGCCGGGTGATGCTCAAGATCATCTTCGCGCTGCTCGCGCTGCACATCATCGAGATCTGGTGCTACGGCCTGACCTTCTGGGCGCTGCTGAAGGTGCCGGACGTCGGCTACGTCCACGGCGAGCACGGCTTCGACAACGTGTTCGACGCGATCTATCTGTCCGCGACGATGTACACCACGCTGGGGCTGGGCGACCTCGCGCCGGTGGGCGCGGTGCGGCTGCTGTCGGGCATGGAATCGCTGACCGGCTTCCTGCTGGTGACGTGGTCGGCGTCTTTCACCTATCTGGAGATGTCGCGCTACTGGCGACGCGACGACTGACCCGGCGCGCTATCCTCGCGCCATGACCGAACTCTATGTCAGCACCGACGTCGAGACCGACGGCCCGATTCCCGGCCCGCATTCGATGCTCAGCTTCGGCTCCGCGGTGTACACCGCCGACAAGCGCCTGATCGCGACCTTCTCGGCGAACCTCGACACCTTGCCCGATGCCGCGCCCGATCCGCGCACCGCCGCGTGGTGGGCGACGCAGCCGGAGGCGTGGGCCGCCTGCCGTCGCGATGCGGAGCCGCCGCAGGTCGCGATGCCACGCTACCGCGACTGGCTGAAGGCGCTGCCGGGCAAACCGGTGTTCGTGGCGTATCCGGCGGGCTTCGATTTCATGTTCGTCCACTGGTACCTGATCCGTTTCGCCGGCGAGAGCCCCTTCAGCCATTCCGCGCTGGACATCAAGACGCTGGCGATGGCGATGCTCGGTGGCGGTTATCGCGACGCCACCAAGCGCAACATGCCGCGGCGTTGGTTCGACCCGATGCCGCACACGCATGTCGCACTGGACGACGCGATCGAACAGGGCGCGCTGTTCTGCAACATGCTGCGCGAACTGCGCGGCGGCTGACGCCTTTCCACCGTGCGCAAACGACGAAGCCGCCCGGAGGCGGCTTCGTCGTGCCGATGCGGATGCGACGACTCAGGCCAGGCCTTCGTCCTTCAGCACGCGCTGCACCGCGGGATCGGCCTCGAACGCGGCGATGTAGCGGGCGAGGTTGTCGAAGCCCGACAGGTCCACGCCCTTGGCGCGCGCCCAGAGCAGCGTCACGTACAGGTACGGGTCGGCGATGCTGCGGCGGTTGTCGGCGATCCAGTCGCGGCCCGCCAGTTGCCGGTCGGCGGCGGCGTAGAGGTCGCGCAGTTTCGCGCGCGCGTCGGCCATGCTCTTCTCGATCAGCGCCGCATCTTCGAGATACGCGGTGCTGCCGAAGATCGGCTTGAACGCCGGATGCACATCGGAGTTCGCGAACGCGAGCCAGCGGATCACTTCCGCGCGGCCGCGCGCGGTGCCGTCGCCACAGAGGCCGGCTTCGGGCGAAGTTTCGGCGAGGTAGGTCAGGATCGCCGCGTTCTGGGTCAGCACCCAGTCGCCGTCGACGAGCGCCGGTACCGCGCCGGCGGGATTGATCGCGAGGAATTCCGGCGACTTGCGCTCTTCGCGGCTGACGCGCACGGCCTCGTAGGGCTTGCCGATCCATTCCAGGACGATGTGGTCGGACAGCGAGCAGGCGCCGGGCGAGTAGTAGAGCTTCATGCGGAACTCCGTGCAGGGGAAGGGAGAAAGGGACCGCCGATATGGCGACGTCCTGCGGTCCGCGCAAGCGCCGCGGTGAAAAGACCAAACCCGCAAAAAAACGACGCCGCACGAGGCGGCGTCGAAAGGTGTTCCGGAGTTGCGTGGTCCGGTGGGGCGTCAGCCCCGGCCGGGATGGTCTTTCTGCGGCTTCAACGACTGGACCTTGAAGAAGCTGTGATCGCCGATCGTGGCGACCTGGTACGCGTTGCGCCAGCTCGGCTGGGCGATGCCCAGCGCCGCGAAGTGGCTGGCGCCGGGGACGATCTCCTGGCGTTCGCCGGGCGGCAGCGCCCAGTTGCGCTCCGACTCCAGGGCGATGGTGATCGCCCGGGACCAGGCTTCGGCATTGCCCAGTTCGGTGCCCGGCGAGACCAGGGCCGGGGCGAACTGCTTGCGGGCGGTGACGACTTCGCACATCGAGTCGCCCCACAGCCCGCTGTCCTCGCGGCGGAGGGCGACCTCCGCGACCGCACGCTGGCCCATGACGGGCTGGTCGCGCGCTTCGAGATACAGGGTGGTACTGAGACACAAAGAGTCGGCGGCCTGGGGCGGCAACACCGACGCGATCCAGAGGATCCATGCGAGCTTCATGTGAACTCCTTGCTCCGTTGCTTCGGGCCGAGGCGCGGGATGCCGGCAGCGGACTGCGCGACAAGAACCGTTCGACGGGACGACATGGCGTACTGGGGAGGGCTGCGTGCTCTATGGCCGCTTGTAGCCCAAACGTGGATCGCATCGGGGTCGGACCCGCCTTCGGGGTGCGACATCGCCGGGCGATCGCGCGCTGGTCCCGCATCCGGTGGCGGGAAAGCGGGCGTAGGGTAGGGTCTGAAACGTAACGCCAGCTGAACGCAAAAACAGGAAGCGCCTGATTCGATTGGAGTTTTTGTTCAGAAGGTGGCGTAAGCCCCTGTCGCGGCAGGGGAGGGCGCCGCCGTGCAGGCGTGCCAACTGAACCGGGACGCCGGTCCGTTTCCGGCCTGCGGGCCCCGGGTCGGGGCCGAACTGCGCGTGTCCGGCCCGGGATCGGGACCGGTCAGAGGGTGGCGGCCAGCCGGCTGCCCTGGGCGATGGCGCGCTTGGCGTCCAGCTCGGCCGCGACGTCCGCGCCGCCGATGAGATGGGCCGGGGTTCCAGCCGCCTGCAGGGCGTCGAACAGCTCCCGACGGGGCTCCTGGCCGGCGCAGATCACCACGTGGTCGACCGGCAACACCTGTTCTTGCCCGTCGACGCGGATGCGGAAGCCGTCGTCGTCCAGCCCGAGGTAGCTCACGCCGCCCAGCATCGCCACCTGCTTGGCCTTGAGCGTGGCGCGGTGGATCCAGCCGGTGGTCTTGCCCAGCTTCGCGCCCGGCTTGCCCGGGCTGCGCTGCAGCAGCCAGACCTGCCGTGCCGGCGGTTCCGGCTGCGGTGGGCGCAGGCCGCCCGAGCCGGAGAAATCCGTGGCGACGCCCCATTCGGCCAGCCAGCGGTCGCGATCGAGCGTGCTCGACGGGCCGTCATGTACTAGGAATTCCGCGACGTCGAAGCCGATGCCGCCTGCGCCGATGATCGCCACGCGCCCGCCCGGACGCACCCGCCCGGACAGCACATCGAGATAGCTGATCGCCTTCGGATGGTCCGCACCCGGGAAATCGACCTTGCGCGGCAGGATGCCGGTCGCGACCACCACCGCATCGAAGCCCGCCAGCGCCGCGGCATCGACCGGGGTCGACAGCCGCACCTCGACGCCGGTGTCCTGCAGGCGGCGGTCGAAGTAGCGCAGCGTCTCGTGGAACTCTTCCTTGCCCGGGATGCGCTTGGCGAGGTTGAACTGCCCGCCGATGGCGTCCGCGGCGTCGAACAGCGTCACCTGGTGGCCGCGCTCGGCGGCGACGGTGGCGCAGGCCAGTCCCGCGGGGCCGGCGCCGACCACGGCGATCCGCTTCGGTGCGGTCGTCGGCGTGTAGATCAGTTCGGTCTCGGCGCAGGCGCGCGGGTTGACCAGGCAACTGGCCTTCTTCTGTGCGAACACGTGGTCCAGGCAGGCCTGGTTGCACGCGATGCACGTATTGATACGGTCGGCGCGGCCGGCGCGCGCCTTGTTCACCCAGTCCGGGTCGGCCAGCAGCGGGCGCGCCATCGACACGAGGTCCGCGCCGCCGCCGGCAAGGATGCCTTCGGCCACGTCCGGCATGTTGATGCGGTTGGTCGCGACCAGCGGCAGCGTCACTTCCGGCCGCAGCTTGGCGGTGACGCCCGCGAACGCGGCGCGCGGCACCGAGGTGGCGATCGTCGGCACCCGGGCCTCGTGCCAGCCGATGCCGGTGTTGAGGATGGTGGCGCCGGCGGCCTCGATGGCTTTCGCCTGGGCCACGATCTCGTCCCACGCCGAGCCTTCCGGCACCAGTTCCAGCATCGACAGGCGATAGATGATGATGAAGTCCGGCCCGCAGGCCTCGCGCACGCGGCGCACGATCTCGGTCGCGAAGCGCATGCGCTTCTGCAGGTCGCCGCCCCAGGCATCGGTGCGGCGGTTGGTGCGCGCACTGAGGAACTGATTGATGAGGTAACCCTCGGACCCCATGATCTCGACGCCGTCGTAGCCGCCGTCGCGGGCCAGTTTCGCGGCGCTCGCGTAGGCGGAGATCGTGCGTTCCACGCCGAACCCGGTCAGCGCGCGCGGCGTGAACGGGTTGATCGGCGCCTTGATCCGGGACGGCGCCACCTGCAGCGGGTGATAGGCATAGCGGCCGGCGTGCAGCAACTGGAGGCAGATCTTCGCGCCGTGCGCATGCACCGCCGCGGTCACCTGCCGGTGCTTGCGCGCCTCCCACGGCCAGCTGAGCTTGCTGCCGAACGGCGCCAGCCAGCCCATCATGTTCGGCGAGAACCCGCCGGTGACGATCAGCCCCACGCCGCCGGCGGCGCGTTCGGCGAAATAGGCCGCGAGCTTCGGGAAATCGCTGGCGCGGTCTTCCAGGCCGGTGTGCATGGACCCCATCAGCACCCGGTTGCGCAGGGTGGTGAAGCCGAGGTCGAGCGGGGAGAAGAGGTGCGGATAGGAAGCGGACGAGGCGGTCATCGGGTCCGGGCTGCGGTCGGCATACGTCGACGTATGGAAGCGCGCACCATGCCGCGAAACGCGCGGCGCCTCAAGAGGGGATCATGATCGGGATCCGGTCGCCGCGGAGGTGTCGGACCGGTGTGCGTGACCTGCGTGCCGGCCGGGCGTCCGGGAGATGTCCGCCGCAGCAGGGCGTTCCGCATGGCGCCCGCCGCGTTCCGCATGAATGAGTTCATTCAGCATGAACGGTGAATGATAGCCGCCAAGGATGGGACAACGATCCGGATTCGATGGTTCCCGGGAACTTTCCGGAAACCTGAACCGTGCTTGGATTCCCCCAACTGTTATGCTAGTGTTAACAAGGCCATGACGCGGCCGGACGGTAGGATATGGCCCGCCTTCGCGGCGCCCACGTCCCACATTGATCTACCGAGTCTTCATCAATTTCCTCCAAGGAGCATTGAGTCAATGAACAAGAAACTCCTCTGTGCCGCGCTGCTGAGCGGGCTGGCCGTGGCCCAGACCGCCTCCGCGCAGGATTTCGATAGCCGCTGGTATCTCTCCACCTCTGCGGGCTTCAACCTGCAGGATGGCGACCGCGGCACCCACAACGCCCCGTTCGGCACGATCGGCTTCGGCAAGTTCATCAACGACAAGTGGTCGCTCGACGGGCAGTTCAACTACCAGAACCCGCACTTCGAGAACCAGAGCAACATCCGCGCCCCGTACCAGCGCGCGATCAACCAGAACTGGAGCCAGTACGGCGTGTCGGTCGACCTGCGTCGTCACTTCACCGCCGAAGGCCGCAACTGGAACCCGTACGTCCTGGTCGGCCTCGGCTACCAGCGTTCGGAAGAAGAGTTCGACAACTTCCCGAACCCGAACTCCCCCGGCCAGCGCACCGACGGCAACCTCGCCGCCAAGATCGGTGGTGGTCTGCAGGGTGACCTGGGCCGCGTCGGCATCCGTGCCGAAGTCGCCTACCGCGCCGACTTCGACGACACCAGCGTCAACGCCGCCGGCGAAGACTGGTTCGGCGACGTGCTGGCCTCGGTCGGCTTCATCATCCCGCTGGGCCCGGAACCGACTGCCGACGTCGTCGCTCCGCCGCCGCCGCCGCCGCCGGTCGCCAACTGCGCCGACAAGGACAGCGATGGCGATGGCGTCAACGACTGCAACGACAAGTGTCCGAACTCGATGGCCGGTGAGACCATCGGTCCCGACGGCTGCAAGGTCAAGATCTCGATCGACCTGAAGGGCGTGAACTTCAACTTCGACAAGGCCACCCTGCGTCCGGACGCCGTTGCGATCCTGAACGAGGCCGTCGAAATCCTGAAGCGCTACCCCGACATCCGCGTCGAAGTCGCCGGTCACACCGACCTCTGCGGCAACGACGGCTACAACCAGGATCTGTCGCAGCGCCGTGCCCAGGCCGTGTACGACTACCTGACCAAGAACGGCGTCGACGCCGGTCGCCTGGCGGGTCCGAACGGCTACGGCGAGAGCCGTCCGCTGGTCCAGACCGCGCAGACGCTGCCGGAGTGCAAGAACGAGACCAACCGTCGCACCGAGCTCAACGTCCAGTAATTCCGGACGCGCTCGTCGCAACCCCCGAAGCCCGGCCTCGTGCCGGGCTTCGTCGTTTCCGGAGGCACGAACCCGGAGGCACGCATCGTCGCGGCCGCCGCGCCCGTGCTTTTGCGGCGGACGATCACGCTCCGGCCGATCCGCGCCGGCTTCGGGTTGTCCGCGGCACGGCCGTCGACCTACACTCGCCGGCATCGACCTGCGGGAGAGTTCCTGATGCGTTTCCATGCGGCTGCCTTCGCGATCCGCGCGATCCCGGCCCGCGGCCTGATCGGGCTGTCGGTGCTGTGCCTTTCGTTCGCCGCGCAGGCCTCGGTCGATTGCGCCACGCTGCAACCGCAGCCGCCGGCGCCCGCCAATGCGCTGCAAACCCTGCCGCTGGCCGGGGAACTGGCCGCGCCGGATGCGCAGGTCGGCAGCGGTGTCGGCTTCGCGCAGTTGTTCGCCGATGGCATCACGGTGGAACTGGTGCTGGCGCGTGCGAAGCACAGCGAATGCCTGGCGACCGCCGCCGCGACGCAGCCGCTGTCGGGTGCGGCCGGCGCCTACCAGCCGGCCGGCAACGATGCGCAGGCCTGGCGCTTCAACATGACCCAGAACGGCAAGCGCATGACGGCGGACGAATTCGACGCCTGGATGAAGGCGCGCGGCGTGCGCGTCGTCCAGGGGCCGAAGCCGGCCGCGCCGCCACCGCCGCCGCCCGCACCGCCGGCGCCGCCGCCGAAGAAGCGGAAGCGCTGAGCCTCGTCGCACCTTCCCGCCGCATGCGAACCCGGCCGGCGGCCCCGATGCCATGAAGCGGACATCGACCTTCGTGCTGACCGCCTTCTTCGCGCTGTTCCTCCTCATTGGCCTGGCCATGCTCGGCTTCGCCGGTCGTGCGTGGTGGAAATCGACCCAGGTCGAGCAATGGCCGTCCGTCGAAGGCGAACTGCTGCAGCGGTCGCTCGACGAGAACAGCGATTCCGACGGCAGCACCTGGAAGGTCAATGTCCGCTACGCCTACACCGTCGTCGGTCGTCGCTACGAGGGCGACCGTGTGGCGTTCGGCTACGTCGGCAGCAGCGGGCGGGCCAGCCACGAGGCGATCTACGACAAGCTGATGCGCGGCGATCGCGTCCGCGTGCGCTACAACCCCGCGGATCCCGCCGAGGCGGCGCTCGCGCACGGGCTCAACAAGTCCACGCTGATGCTCGCGATGTTCGGGCTGGTGTGGACCGGATTCACGCTCGGCCTGATGGTGCTGATCCATCTCGGCAATTCCGCCGATACCGCGCTCATCGATCGCCTGATCGTGCGATGACCCGCGTCCCGCGTCACGGCCTCGCGCGCGTGCTGTCCAAGCGCGGGGTCTGCTCGCGCACGCAGGCGGCCGAGTGGGTGCGCGCCGGACGCGTGCGCGTGGGCGGGCGCGTGGTGCGCGACCCCGAATCGCCGACGCTGCCGGACGACGACATCGTCGTCGAAGGCGTGTCCACGCAGGCAGCCGCGCCGCTGTACCTCATGCTCAACAAGCCGCGCGGGCTGGTGACGACCGCGCGCGACGAGCGCGGTCGCGACACGGTCTACCGCTGTTTCGAGGGGGCGCTGCTCGACGGCGCGCCGCTGCCGTGGCTCGCGCCGGTGGGCCGTCTCGACCAGGCCAGCGAAGGCCTGCTGCTGTTCTCCAACGACCCGGCGTGGGCGGCGACGATCACCGATCCCGACACCGGGCCGACGAAGACCTACCGCGTGCAGATCGACCGCATCCCCGACGACGCGCTGCTGGACGCGCTGCTCGCCGGTACGGTCGATGCCGGCGAGCGGCTGTCGGCGGTGTCGGTGACGCTGCTGCGGGCGGGGCAGCGCAACGCGTGGATCGAGATCGTGCTCGACGAAGGCCGCAACCGGCAGATCCGCCGGCTGCTGGCGGCGTTCGACATCGCGACCCTGCGGCTGATGCGCGTGGCGATCGGCGGTCTGGTGCTGGGCGAACTGGCGAAGGGCGCGTGGCGGCGGCTCGATGCGGACGATCTGGCGGCGCTGCGGCGCTGAAGCCGACGCAATGTCCGGAAATGTGCGCCGGATCACCCGCATATTCATGCAGATCGCATGGCGGTCGGCCTAGACTGCCGCGGGGGAATCCGGATCGTCCGTTGCAGGAATCCCGCCGATGCGTCTTGTTCTTCTCTCCGCCGCCGCCGTTGCGGCGCTCTCGCTTGCCGGCTGCGCCGGCCACGCCACGCCCGCGGCGGTGAAGTCCGCACCGCCGCCGGTGATCGCACCGCAGGGCAGCAACCGGTTCGAGATGACCCAGCACGGGCAGCGGATGACCGCCGACGATTTCGACGCGTGGATGAAGGCGCGCGGCATCCGCGTGGCCAAGGGCGCGCCCGCGAACACGCCCCGCACGACCCGATCGAAGCCCGCGGCGCGCACGGAAGCCGACGCGCTGCCGGTACGCGGTGGCGGCACGGCGGCGAAACGGCGCTGAGCGGCTAGTCGCCGGGCGGCTCGCGCCAGCGCGCGAGCCGATGTTCCAGCAGTTGCGCGACGACTTCCCGGGCGCGGGCATCGGACGGCCCGCGCGCATCGTGGCGCACGCCCTTGCCGTGGTTGCAGCCCGCGCAGGCGAGGGCAAGGTTGCGCGCGTCGTCGGCGTCGTCGCCGACCTGCGCGGTCAGTGCCGCGGCGGCGCGCTTGCCGAACCACGCCTGCGGCACCACGTGCTCCAGCGTCGCGTGGCCCAGCGCCTCGCCGTCGGCGCGCACCTGCAGCCTTCGTTTGCAGTGCAGGCAGCGCGTTTCCCAGATGCCGTCGTGCAGCGTGGCCGCGCCGTCGGTCGACAGCGCGCGCAGGAACAGCCGACGCAGGGCCAGGCGCAACGCAGTCCCGGATCAGGCCTTGATCACGCCCAGCTCGCGGCCGATGCGGGTGAACGCGTCGATCGCGCGGTCGAGGTGCTCGCGGGTGTGCGCGGCGCTCATCTGCGTGCGGATGCGCGCCTGGCCCTTCGGCACCACCGGGAAGAAGAAGCCGATCGCGTAGATGCCTTCCTCCAGCAGCCGCTCGGCGAATTTCTGCGCCAGCGGTGCGTCGTGGAGCATCACTGGGCTGATCGGATGCACGCCCGGGCGGATGTCGAAGCCGGCGGCGGTCATCTTCTCGCGGAAATAGCGGGTGTTGTCGGCCAGCCGCTCGCGCAGGTCGCCGGCGGCGGACAGCATCTCGAACGCCTTGATCCCGGCCGCGGCCACGTGCGGCGGCAGCGAGTTGGAGAACAGGTACGGCCGCGAGCGCTGGCGCAGCATTTCGATCACTTCCTTGCGCGCCGTGGTGAAGCCGCCGAGCGCGCCGCCCATCGCCTTGCCGAGCGTGCCGGTGAAGATGTCGATCTTGTCCATCACGCCCTTCACTTCCGCCGAGCCGCGGCCGGTGGCGCCGAGGAAGCCGGTGGCGTGGCATTCGTCGATGTGCACCAGCGCGCCGTATTGCGCGGCGAGCGCGGTGATCTCGTCCAGCGGCGCGATGAAGCCGTCCATCGAGAACACGCCGTCGGAGGTGATCAGGATCGTGCGCGCGCCGTCGGCCTTCGCCTGCTGCAGCTGCTTTTCCAGATCGGCCATGTCGCAGTTGGCATAGCGGTAGCGCTTCGCCTTGCACAGGCGCACGCCGTCGATGATCGAGGCGTGGTTGAGCGCGTCGGAGATGATCGCGTCCTGTTCGTCCAGCAGCGGCTCGAACAGGCCGCCGTTGGCGTCGAAGCAGGCGGCGTAGAGGA
Source organism: Lysobacter sp. DMC97 (assembly GCF_056313745.1). NCBI lineage: Bacteria > Pseudomonadati > Pseudomonadota > Gammaproteobacteria > Lysobacterales > Lysobacteraceae > Lysobacter > Lysobacter sp. DMC97. Next base: position 19,734 of record NZ_JBQUZR010000008.1, read on the forward strand.
TGGTGTCCTCGGTGCCGAAGAAGCCGGCGATGGTCCGTTCGAGCTGCTTGTGCAGGTCCTGCGTGCCGCAGATGAAGCGCACCGACGCCATGCCGAAGCCGTGGCTGTCCAGCGCGTCCTTGGCCGCGGCGATGATGTCCGGATGGTCGGCGAGGCCGAGGTAGTTGTTCGCGCAGAAGTTCAGCACCGTGCGGCCGTCGGCCAGCGTGATCTCCGCCGACTGCGGGCTGGTGATGATGCGCTCGGACTTGAACAGGCCCTGGGCGCGGATCTGGTCGAGTTCGTCGGCGTAGCGGCGGGTCAGGGCGGCGTCGGTCATGGCGAGGCGCGGCGTCGGGAACGGGCGCACAGTGTACGCGGCGGGCCGCGGCGACGCCGTGCGGGGCCGTATCGACGAGCGATCGATCACCCGTCGTCCGTCGTCGCAATCTGCGACCGCGTCAGGCCGGCATCGCGGTGCCGTCGGCCTGCGCGGCGATCAGGTCGCGCACCAGCGCCACCAGGGCGTCCTCGGCGAACGGCTTGCCCAGCAGCCGGGTCACGCCGGCCTCTTCGGCCATCGCCCGGTGCTTGTCGGTGGCGCGCGAGGTGATCATCACCACCGGCAGGTCGCGGGTCTCGGCGTGGTTGCGCAGGTTGCGCGCGACTTCCAGGCCGTTCATGCGCGGCATCTCGAGGTCGATCAGCAGCGCCTGCGTTGGTTTCGCCTGCACCGCGGCCAGCGCCTCGAAGCCGTCGCGCGCGGTGGCGACCTCGAAACCGGCGTCCTGCATCAGCTGCTCCAGCGCGCGACGCACGCTGAGCGAGTCGTCGGCGACCACCACGCGCTGCACGGGCACGGTGTCGTGCGCGAGCGCCGCGATGTCGAAGCGCCGTTCGCGCGCGGCGCGCAGCAGCACGTCGAGATCGATCACCGGCGCCAGGCCGCCGTCGCCGAGCTGGGTGATGCCGCGGACCGCGGGAATCGGCGGCAGGTAGGCCGCGAGCGGTTTCACCACCACGCTGCGGACTTCGTCGATGCCGCGCACCAGCACGACGTGGCCGACGCCGTCGGTGTCGCGCAGGTACAGGCCGATGCCGCCGTTGGCCCACTGCGCGGGATCGGCGGTCTCGCCGTAGAAGGCTTCGATCGGCAGCGCCGGCGCGGTCTCGCCATCGACCAGCGCGACCAGGCGGCCGTCGACCTCGCGGCATTCGCCGGCGCCGAAGCTGACCACGCGTTCGATCGACGCCGCGACCACCGCGCTGGGCTGGCGCTGGCCGCGGGCGACGATCACGTTCGCCAGCGTCTGCGTGACCGGCAGGCGCAACTGCACGCGGGTGCCGCGGCCGGTCTCGGTCGACAGCGTCAGCGTGCCGCGCAGCGCGGCGATGCGGCGTTCCACCACGTCCATGCCGATGCCGCGGCCGGACACTTCGGTGGTCGCGGTGCGGGTCGAGAACCCGGGCAGCAGGATCATGCGCGCCAGCGTGCGTTCGTCGATCGCGTGGTGGGCTTCGAGCAGGCCGGCTTCGATGGCGCGCTTGCGGATCGCGACGAGGTCCAGGCCGGCACCATCGTCCTGCAACTCGATCAGCGCGGCGTCGCCCTGCAGACCCACGCGCAGTGTCAGCACGCCGGTCTCGGGCTTGCCGGCGGCGGTGCGCACGGCCGGCGCTTCGATGCCGTGGTCGACCGCGTTGCGCAGCAGGTGCGCCAGCGGTTCGACGATGCGTTCCAGCAGTTCGGCGTCGACCGGGATCTCTTCGCCGACGATGTCCAGACGCACCGGCTTGAACACCTGCTTCGCGGTCTGGCGCACGATGCGCTGCAAACGCGCGGCGATCTGGCCGAACGGCACCGTGCGCGTGCGCAGGATGGTGCGCTGCAGGTCGCGGTTGAGCTGTTCCTGGCCGCTGCGCAGTTCGGCCAGCGCGTTCATGATGCGCTCGATGCGGCGCATGAATTCCGCGCTGTCCGCATGCGATTCCAGCAACTGGCGCGAGATGACGTGCAGCTCGTTGTACTGGTCGATCTCCAGCGGATCGAGTTCGGCGCCGGCCTTCTGCGCGGTGGATTGCAGCGCCGCGCCGCGTAGCGCGACGAGGTCGTCGAGGCGCGCGATCAGGTCCTGCGCGCTGCGCACCGACTGGCGCTGTTCGCGATGGATGGCGCCCAGGCCGTCGAGCTGCTGGTCGATCTGGCGCGAGGTGACGAGGCCTTCGCCGGAGAGGCGCTGCAATTCGTCGAGCAGCGCGCTCGGCACGTTGAGGCTCTGGATGCCGCTCGCGGCCATGCCGACGGCAGCGGTGTCGGCCTGCGGCGCCGGTGCGGCGGTCGCGGGCAGGGGCGATGGGGGCGCGGTCGCCACGTCGTCCGCGGAAACGGCGGCGCGCGCGGTCGCCGCGGACGGTGGCGTCGCGTCGTCGGCCAGCGCGTTGGCGGTGTCGAGCACCTGCTGGTAGACGTCGAGCAGGTGGTCCGGCGCCGGACCGCGGCCGAGCAGGTGGTCGGCGATTTCCTCGACCGTGTCGCTGGCGGTGGTCAGCAGGTCGGCGCAGGCGTCGTCCAGCCGCTCCGGATGCTTGTTCAGCACCAGCAGGATGTCTTCCAGCGCATGCGTGAGGTTCGCCAGGCCGCGGATGCCCACGGTGTTGGCGTCGCCCTTGAGCGTGTGCGCGACGCGGCGCGCTTCGTCGATCGGTTCCGGCGAGCGCGTGTCGACCAGCGCACGCACCGACGCGCCGAAGCGCGCGGCGTTGCCCGGCAGTTCGCGGTACATGCCTTCGAGCACGCTCGGCAGCACGTCGTCCGCGGGCGCGAGCCCGATGTCGTCGAATTCGGCGACGGTCTTGCGCTGTGCGACCAGCGCCGGATCGAGGCCGACCGTCACCCGATCGAGTTCGTCGCCGAGCGCCGTCGCCCAGTCGGCGTCGAGGCCCTGGATGCCGTCGGACACCAGCGCGAGCAGTTCGCCCGAGTCGCGGCCCGGGGCTTCGAGCACGCCGAGCAGCGCGCCGCACCAGGCGGCGACGGTGTCCGGCCCGATCGCGGGATCGCCGCGCTCCAGGCCTGCGTTCACGGCGAGCACGCCGCGCTCCAGCATGGGCGTGCCGATCAGCGCCATCACGTTGGCGATGAGTTGCGTCTGGTAGGTCAACTCGACGACGTGACCGGCCGCGGCCGTCGCGTCGTCGCCGTCGAGCGCCTCCGCCCAGGCCTGCGCCAGCGGCATCACCTGGTCGGCGATCGCCTGGCGGGTGAGGTCGAGTTCGTCGCGGCCGATCCACAGCGTGGCCGGCGCGGCGGTGTCGTCGGTCGCGGGCGCGGCATCGTCGTGCGTGGGCGCGACGCTGTCGTCCGCTGCGTTGTCACCGAGCACGATGTCGTCGTGCGCGATGTCCGGCGGCGTCGAGGTCGCCGCGATCGCGCCGTCGGCTTCCGCCGCGACGGCCGGCGCCTCGAAAACGAAGGCGGGCGCGTCGGCATCGACGGCGATGGATTCGATCGCCGCCGTTTCCACGGCGCTCTCCGCGGCGGTTTCCACGGGCGTTTCGACGGCGACGGCTTCGTCGGTCGTCGATTCGACCTCAAGTGGCTCGGCGACCACGGCGTCGGCGGCGACCGATTCCGCCGACAGCGGCGTCGCGATCACGGGCGCGGCTTCGGACGGCGGCGCGGACAGTTCCAGCCGCCGCGCGATCGCGTGGACGAAGCCGGGCGAGAGCTTGGGCAGCCAGCGGATGCCTTCGGGCAGCTCCGCCAGCATGCGCCGGCCGTCGCGGTCGAGGCGGCCGGCCAGGTGTTCCTGCAGTCCGGTGAACCAGAGCGTCATCCGGACGAGATCGTCCTCGCTCGGCGTGCCGTCGGCGCGTGCGAGATCGCGCAGCGCGGCCTGCCAGCTGCGCAGCAGTTCGGCGACGCCGGGCAGCGGCAGCGCGGTGGCGTCGCGCTGCAGCGCATCGACCATCGATTCCAGCAGCACCGCATCGCCCATGCCGGGCATGGCGTTGGCCGCGCGCAGCAGCGACACCAGCGTGTCGAGCTGGGCGCGATAGGCCGCGGGCGTCGGTGATGCGGCGTCGCTGCCGGACAGGAAGGTCATGGCGGAAGGCGTCCTCGGTCGCGCGGGCGGGTCAGGTCGCGGAGGGCAGCCTGAATTCGCCGACCGTCTGCACCAGCGCCGTCGCCGAGGCGCTCAGCGCGTCGGTGTCGCCGCGCTGCTGTTCGATCTCCACCAGCGTGCGCTGCGAGGCGTCGATGAGTTCGTTCGCGCGCGCCAGCAGGCGCTGCGAGGTCTCGGCCTGCGCGCGCGTCGCCTGCGAAATCGTGCGCACCGAGTTCACCAGCGCTTCGGTCGCGGCGCGGGTGTCGCTCATCTGCGTGCCCGCGCGGTCGGCGAGGCGGGTGATGTCCACGACCTGCGAGATCGTGCCGTTCATCGCCTGCAGCGTTTCGGTGGTGTCGGACTGGATCGCGCTCACCAGCCCGGCGATCTGCTGCGTCGCCTCGCGGGCGTTCTCGGCGAGGCGCTTCACCTCGTCGGCCACCACCGCGAAGCCGCGGCCGGCCTCGCCGGCGGCGACCGCCTGCATCGACGCGTTCAGCGCCAGCACCGAGGTGCGTTCGGCGATCTGGCCGATGATGGTCACCGCCGAGGAGATCTCCTGCGAACGTTCGGCCAGGCGCTTCACGCGCTTTTCCGTCTCGCGGATCTGGTCGCGTGAGGCGGTGATGCCCTCGACCGTCGCGCGCACCACCGTCATCGCCTCGGCGGTGGTGGTGAGCGCGCGTTCGGCTTCGCGGCCGGCGTCCTGCGCCTGTTCGCCGATCTGGCGCAGCGCGTTCGCGGTGCTGCCCAGCTCGGCCGACGCGGCGTTCGCCTGGTCGCTGGCTTCGTCGGCGAGGCGCAGCACCGAGTCGGCGCGCGCCTTGACGCGGGTCGAGCTGTCCGACACCTGCGCCGAAATCGTGTTCACCTCGCGCAACGCGCGGGCGGTGGCGCCGGTCATCATGTTGATGGCGTCCGACACCGCGCCGGTCACGTCCTCGGACACCGGCACGCGCACCGTCAGGTCGCGCTGCGCCAGCTGCGCGACCGAGGTCATGATGTCGATCACCGAGTTGTTGAGCTGTTCGTTCTCCTGCTGGCTGGACTGCAGCGTGGCCACGCGCTGGTCGAGCAGGGTGTCGAAGGCGTTCGCGAGGTTGCCGATTTCGTCGGCGGTGCCCAGGCGCACGCGCGCGGCGTAGTCGCCCTGGTTCACGCGGTTCACCGTGTCGGAGATGCGGCCGACGTCGCCGATCAAGTTGCGCGCGATCGAGAACGCCAGCAGCAGCGCGACCAGCAGCGCGGCGACGCAGGTGCCGACGACGATCGCGCGCTGGCGGTTGAGCGTGTCCAGGCGGATGTCGAGCTGGCGGTCCAGCTCCTTCACCACGGCCAGGTGCAGGTCGTTGAAGGCGGACATCACCGCATCGCCGGCGGCGTAGACCTGGTCGCTGCGGGCCTGCAGTTCCTCGGGCGCGAGCGTGGCCGCGAGCAACTGGTCGAGCGCGCCGGAGAACGCGAGCTGCGCGGCCTCGACCTTGCGCATCGGCGTGTCCACCGACAGCTTCACCGACGGCTGCGCCGCGATCGCCTTGTCGGTGTCCGAGCGCGAACGCACCACGGCGTCGGAGAGCAGCGCCTCGCTGCTCTGCAGGCGGGTGCGGCTTTCGGGCGAGAAGCCGGTGGCGGCGAGGCCGGCCAGCGCGGCGGCGCGGGCGCGGTGGTGGTTGGCGCTGGCGGTCGGGATGTTGTTCACCGCCGTGTCGCCCATCATGTACGCCGCCATCTCCGGGTCCAGGGTGATGTTGGAGACGTCGGACGCCTGTGAGACGAGCTTGCTCAGACGCTGCAGCTGCATCAGGTGCGTGTCGGCGATGGCGGTCGCGGCGGTGCCGGCGACCGGGCGCTGTAGGCCCTGCCAGCCGGCCTTGAACGCGGCCCAGTCGTCGGCCATGCGCCAGGTGGCGCCGTGCTGCGCCATCCAGCGGTCGATTTCCGTGATGTCGTTGCCGGCGCGCTGGCGCAGCGCGGTGATGTCCTGCGCGCGCGGCTGGCCGGTGGTCGCGGCCAGGTCGAGCGCGCCGCCGTGGCGCTGCACCGTCAGCGCGAGATCGCCGAGCGGCGCGATCACCGCGGTCCCCAGCTTTTCCTTCTCGGCGAAGTCGATCTGCTCCTGGGTGAAGCGGATCAGGAACGCGATGGCCACGATCGCCGGCACCACGAACACCAGCGAGAGCAGCGTCAGCTTCTGCGGGAAGCGCAGCCGGCCGATCAGCGACCTGCGGCGGGCGGGGGAAGGAGGCGTCTGGTCGGTCATGGGGTTCGCCCGGAAGGTTGCGAAGAGGAGTGGGGCTGGCGGAGGGGCCGGATCAGCCGGAGAGCGCGATGGCGCCGCCGGCGCCGATCTTCGGCGCCTCGACGGCCAGCCAGCGCGCGATGTCGAAACGGCGGGCCGCGCCGGAGGCGCTGTCGAAACGGTCGTCGAGGTAGGCGTCGAGCGGGCCGTGGTCGGTGCCCGCCGATGCCGCCGGCGACGTGGCCGGCGCCAGCGCCAGCAGGATCGGCATGCCGCTGCAGCGCATCGCGCAGGCGTCGGCGCCGTTGCCGATCGAGACGATCTGCGTGCGCGTCGCCGGGTCGTGGCCGAGGCCGGCCCAGGCCGCGAGGTCGAACACCGGCAGCAGCACGCCGCGCTGGCTGACCACGCCGAGGAACCACGGATGCGTGTTCGGCACCCGCACCGGCGCGGCGTCGATCAGCACCTGCATCGGCAGGCCTTCGGGCAGCACCAGCCAGGGCAGCGCGGGATGCGCGCGGAACGCGATCCGCGGTGCGGCGCGCGGCACTGCCGCGTCGGGCGCGATGGCCTCCAGGCCGACGGGCACGGGCTCGGTCATCGGCGCGGTCAGCTGTAGGCGCGGAGCGTTTCGAGGATGAGGTCGGGCGAGTAGGGCTTGCCGATCAATGCCTTGGCGCCCTGCATCTTCGCCCAGATCTGGTCGGCCTTCTGGTTCTTGCTGGAGACGAACACCACCGGGATGCCCTTGGTCTCGGCGTTCGCCTGCAACTGGCGGCAGGCTTCGTAACCGTCCATGTCCGGCATGATGATGTCGAGGAAGATCAGCGTCGGCCGCTCGGCCGTCGCCTTCTGGACCGCTTCGGCGCCGTTGGAGGCCGTGACCGAATGCCAGCCGGCGTCGGTGAGGATGGTGCGGAGGTTCGCGAGCTCGGCGGCGGAGTCGTCGCAGATCAGGGCCTTGGGCATGGGGATTCGGGGGTCCGTGCGGAAGCGTGGAGAAGGAAGGCGGGGTGGATGCGGCGCGGGTCGCGCCTCAGAGCCGGTAGCCGCGGGCGATCATCTGCGCGCGGTCGTTGCGGAAGTGCTTCAGCAGCGCCTTGTCGACGGCCTGGCTGAAGATCTCCCAGGTGATCGGCTTCACCAGGTAGCTGTCGCAGCCGGACAGCGCCCCGCGGGCGCGGTCGAACGGCGAGGAGCGGCTGGTCAGCATCAGCACGGGCATGCCGCGCAGGTAGCTGTTGTGCTTGATCCGGCGGCACAGCTCGTAGCCGTCGGTGCCGGGCATGACCACGTCGAGGAAGGCGAGGTCGTAGCTGCCGTGTTCCAGCAGGCGCATCGCCGCCTCGGCGCTGTCGGCTAGGTCGCTGGCGATGCCGACCCGCTGCAGCGCCTGGCGCATCTGTTCGCGCACGGTCAGGCTGTCGTCCACCACCAGCGCGCGCAGGGGTTTGGGTTCGCCCGCGCCGCCGGCGACGAACGCCGATTCCCGGGCGTCGGCAGCGCCCGTGTCCGGCTGCGTGGCCGGGGCGGCGGCGGTCGGATGCGGGCGGACCTTGCTGGCGACGAACTCGTGGTCGGCCAGGTCGTCCAGCACCTTCATCACGTGCAGCAGCAGCGACTTGCGCTGGATCCGGTAGCGGGTGTCGCCGGCCATGCCGTGGTCGGAGATGGTCACCGAGATCACGCCCGGATGGTGCTGGCGCAGCGTTTCATAGAGTTCCATCGAGCGCGGCGAGCCGGCGTCGACGATCACCACGCGCGGGTCGGTCGTGTTCTCGACCTCCGCGGCATGGAATGCATGGCGGCCGCTGCTGGCGCGGTTGACGACGATCTCCAGCAGCCTGGAATCCCTGGCGGTGAGTCCACAGAGCGCGACGGCGTAGGTCATGGCTTCAGATTTCCCTTTGACGGCCCGGGTGACGGGCGTCGAATCCCCCGCGGGGTGGAAGCAAGGAAGGTGCCAAAGATGAACGGGCCCTGTTCGCCGGCCCGGACACCCCGCACCCGCAAGGGTTAAATATGGGTTAATCTCGGGACGGTGACGCCGAAACGCGCACCCACTCCCCCCCCCCAGATTCCGCCATCCCATTTCCTTCAGGAGGACCCCGTGCGCAAACATCTCATCGCCCTCGCCCTGCTGGCCGCCACGCCGTTCGCGGCTTTCGCCCAGGACGAAGACAGCTCCGGCCTCAACTGGAACGCCGCCGCCACGTCCGAATACTTCTTCCGCGGCGTGTCCCAGACCGACGACCATCCGGCCCTGCAGGGCGGCGTCGGCTACAGCTGGACCAACGGCCTGTACGTCGGCGCCTGGGCCTCGAACGTCGACTTCGGTCACAACGATCCCACCGACGCCGAGATCGACACCTTCGTCGGCTGGAACGGCGACGTGTCCGACAAGGTCAACCTCGACGTGCAGCTGGTCCGCTACAACTATGCCGGCGAGCCGGACGGCGTGAACTACGCCTACAACGAACTGGTCGGCAAGGCCACGATCGCCGAGGACTACACCGTCACCCTCGGCTACACCAACGACTACCTCAACACCGACACCGACAGCACCTACCTCGCCGTGGGCGGCAGCTGGGGCGTCGGCAAGGACGTCAACCTGACCGCCAGCGTCGGCTACACGACCCTCGACAACGACATCGCCACCGAGAGCGGCTACTTCGACTACTCGGTCGGCGTGAACCGCGACTTCGGTCCGGTCAACGTCGGCCTGGGCTACGTCGGCACCAACAGCAACGCCGACAACGTGTTCGGCAAGGACAACGCCGAAGACAAGGTCGTCCTGACGTTCGCGATCGGCGGCTGATCCCGTCCGCGACCGCCGCAAGACCCGACGGGCGCCCTCGTGGCGCCCGTTTTCGTTGGGGGTCACGCCATCCGGAATACCTATCAATACGGTTCAGAATTGTCGTAATTCGACCTGAAATCGTATTCAGCGATCAATTCCAGCTCAGGACGACCTTGCCGGACCGCCCGGACTCCATGAGGTCGAAGCCGGTCTGGAACTCGTCGATCGGCAGCTGGTGGGTCAGCGCCTTGCCCAGCGGGAAGCCGGAGAGGACGAGCTGGGTCATCTTGTACCAAGTCTCGTACATGCGCCGGCCGTAGATCCCGTGCAGGGTGAGGCCCTTGAAGATGATCCGGTCCCAGTCGATGCCCGCGCCCTTGGGCTGCAGGCCGAGCAGGGCGATCTTGCCGCCGTGGTACATGCAGTCGAGCATGTCGTTGAAGGCGCGCGGGTTGCCGCTCATCTCCAGGCCCACGTCGAAGCCTTCCATGTGCAGGTCGGCCATCGTTTCCTTCAGCGAGGCCTTGGAGACGTTCACCACCCGGGTGGCGCCCATGTCGGCGGCCAGCTTCAGGCGGTAGTCGTTGATGTCGGTCACCACCACGTTGCGGGCGCCGATGTGCTTGCAGATGCCCGCCGCCATGACCCCGATCGGGCCTGCGCCGGTGATCAGCACGTCCTCGCCGACCACGTCGAACTCCAGCGCGCAGTGCGCGGCGTTGCCATAGGGGTCGAAGAAGGCGGCCAGCTCGCTGGGGATCTGGTCCGGGATCGGCCACAGGTTGCTGGCCGGGATCACCATGTATTCGGCGAACGCGCCGTCGCGGTTCACGCCGATGCCGACGGTGTTCGGGCAGAGGTGCTGCTTGCCGGCGCGGCAGTTGCGGCAGTGGCCGCAGACGATGTGGCCTTCGGCGGTCACCCGCTGGCCGACGCGGTAGCCGGTGACGCCCGGGCCGATCTCGGCGATGCGGCCGACGAACTCGTGGCCGATCACCAGCCCGGGGCGGATCGTGCGCTGGCTCCACTCGTCCCACAGGTAGATGTGGAGGTCGGTGCCGCAGATCGCGGTCTTCTCCAGCTTGATCAGCACCTCGTTGGCGCCCGGGGAGGGCACCGGCACCTGTTCCATCCAGATGCCCCTGGCGGCCTCGCGCTTCACCAGCGCCTTCATCGTCGTCGCGGCCATGGCCTGCCCGTTCGTACTACTGGGGCGCGGATTATAAGCCCCGGCCCGCGCCCTCCGGACCGTGCCGATGGCCATGTCCGGGCGACAGGTCGCGGCGCAGCCAGGGCGTGACTAACGGGCATGGCGGCCATCGCCGGCCAGCCGATACACTCGCGCTCTTTGTCCCGCGCCTGACCTGCCCATGTCCCGTCCCGGTTCCGCCATGCGTCCCCTCGTCCTCGCCGTCGCCGCCCTGACCGCCGCCGCCGGTGCCGTCTCGCCGCTGTCCACCGCCCGCGCCGCCGAAGGCATGTGGGTGCCGCAGCAGTTGCCCGAGATCACCGGGCCGCTGAAGACCGCCGGCCTGAAGCTGACCCCGAAGCAGATGGCCGACCTCACCGGCGACCCGCTGGGCGCCGTGGTCTCGCTGGGCGGCTGCACCGGCAGCTTCGTCTCGCCGCAGGGCCTGCTCGCGACCAATCACCACTGCGCCTACGGCGCGATCCAGCTGAACTCCACGGCGGAGAAGAACCTGATCGTGACCGGCTTCAACGCCGCCACCCAGGCGCAGGAACTGAGTGCCGGCTCCAGCGCGCGCATCTTCGTGCTCGACCGCATCGATGACGTCACCACGCAGGTGCAGGCCGCCATTGCCGCAGCGCCCGACGCGCTGGCCCGCAGCCGCGCCTACGACACCATCGAGAAACGCCTGATCGCCGACTGCGAGAAGACCGAGGGCTTCCGCTGCCGCCTGTACAGCTTCGCCGGCGGCGGCGCCTACCGGCTGTTCCGCAACCTCGAGATCAAGGACGTGCGCCTGGTCTACGCGCCGCCCGGCAGCGTCGGCAACTACGGCGGCGAGGTCGACAACTGGATGTGGCCGCGCCACACCGGCGACTTCTCGTTCTACCGCGCCTATGTCGCCCGTGACGGCCGCCCGGCGCCGTATTCGGCCGACAACGTGCCCTACCGCCCGAAGCAGTGGCTCAAGCTCGCCGACAAGCCGCTGGCCGCGGGCGACTTCGTGATGGTCGCCGGCTACCCGGGCAGCACCAATCGCTACGCGCTGGCGGACGAGTTCATGCAGACGGTGGACTGGTCCTATCCGACCATCAGTCGGCACTACAAGGCGATGGTCGCGCTGGTCGACGCCGAGGGCCGCAAGAACCCCGACGTCGCGGTGAAGTACGCCAGCATCGTGCGCAGCCTGGAAAACACGCTGAAGAACTACGACGGCCAGCTCGAAGGCTTCGAGCGCATGGGCGCGATCGGCATCAAGCGGAAGCAGGAAGAAGCGGTCGACCTGTTCCTCCGCAAGCGCGGCCGCGCCGGTGAGCCGGCGCTGGCGGCGTACAAGACCCTGGTCGGGCTGCAGACGCAGGCCGCGGCCACCCGCGAGCGTGACCTGGTGCTGGCGCAGCTCGGCCGCAACGGCGTGCTGGGCACCGCGGTGCAGCTGTACCGGCTGGCGATCGAACGCGCGAAGCCCGACGCCGAGCGCGAGCCCGGCTACCAGCAGCGCGACTACGCCCGCATCGAAGGCGACCTGCGCCAGATGGAGCGTCGTTACGCGCCGAGCATGGATCGCGAACTCACCCGCTACTGGCTGCAGCAGTACGTCCGGCTGCCGAAGGAGCAGCGCGTGGCGCCGCTCGACGCGTGGCTGAAGGGCAACGACGACAAGGCGATCGCCAATGCGCTGAAGGCGATGGGCGCGACCAAGCTGGGCGGCACCGACGAGCGCCTGCGCTGGTTGAAGGCCGACCGCAAGGCGTTCGAGACCAGCAAGGACCCGGCGATCCGCTACGCGGTGTCGATGATGCCGGCGCTGCTGCGTCTGGAGGAAGCGCGCAAGGCGCGTGCCGGCGACATGCTGGCCGCCCGCCCGATCTACCTGCAGGCGGTGGCCGACTACAAGAAGAGCCGCGGCGAAGCGGTGTACCCCGACGCCAACGGCTCGCTGCGCATCACCTTCGGCAACGTCGTCGCCTACACCAAGCGCGACGGCACCCGGCAGAAGCCGTTCACGCTGCTGGAGGAAGTCGCGGCGAAGGCGACCGGTCAGGATCCGTTCGACGCCCCGGCATCGCTGCTGGAAGCGATCAAGGCACGCCGCTACGGCGGGCTGGTCGACAAGAAGCTCGGCACGGTGCCGGTGAACTTCCTGTCGGACCTGGACATCACCGGCGGCAATTCCGGTTCGCCGGTGCTGGACGCCAACGGCCGCCTCGTCGGCCTGGCCTTCGACGGCAACTGGGAATCCGTCAGCTCCAACTGGGTGTACGACGGCAGCATCAACCGCATGATCTCGGTCGACCAGCGCTACATGCGCTGGATCATGCAGGAAGTGTTCCCGGCGCCGCAGCTGCTGCAGGAACTGGGCGTGCCGGCGAAGAAGTGATCGCCTGCCGCATCGCGGAAACGAAAACGCCGGCGCAAGCCGGCGTTTTCGCGTGCGACGCATCGCGTGGCGGTCAGTCGCGTGGCAGGCAGAGCGCGTAGCCGTTGGAGTAGCGCGCGCTGGTCTTGCCCCACGCCGTGAGGTTGCCGTTGCAGTCGATCGCGCGGTAGCCGATCGTGTTGCCGCTGGCGTCGAAGTAGTAGTAGAACTCGCCGATCGAGGTCGGCCCGGGGTTCGCGGCGAACGCCGTGCCGAGGGCGAGGGAAGCGAACAGGGCGAGCAGCCACGGCCGGCGGCCGCGCAGGATCGATGTCTTCATCGCAGGACTCCTTGTGTGTACGGATGCCGGGGACAGGGCCCGGCAGCCCGACTGTAGCCGCGTCGGTGTTCGCATGTCGTGATGCCGGTGTTGCGATCGCGTTTTCGCCCGCGGGCGAGGGCCGTCGTGGCCGCGCCGGAGGATTCCGACGGCCGGTCGCGGCCGCGCTGGTCACGCCGGTGCCGCCTCTGCTACGCTTTCCGGGTCGCGGATTCCCATGCCAGCCGGCCCCGTCTCCCGACCCGCAGGTGGATCGCCTGTCCAGCCCTCACGGCTGCAGCCGATCCCCCGGACCAGCGTCATCGGTCCACGCATCGATCCATGATGTTTGCGCAGTGCCGGCCAGCAGGGCTCCGCGGGATTCTTCCCCACTCAGGAGCCGACCCCAATGAAAGTGCTGGCATGCGATGGTATCCACGAAGACGGCCTGGCGATGTTCCGTGACGCCGGCTGGACCGTCGAAATCTCCGATCCGATCAAGGACCCCGCGAAGCTCGCCGTGGCGCTCGAAAGCGTCGATGCCGTGCTCGTGCGCTCGTCCACGCTGATCACCGCCGAGGCCATCGAGGCCGCGAAGCAGCTGAAGGTCATCGGCCGCGCCGGCGCCGGCGTCGACACCATCGACGTCGATGCCGCCACCGCCCGCGGCATCGCGGTGATGAACGCCCCCGACGGCAACACGCTCGCCGCCGCCGAACACGCGATCTCGCTGCTGTTCGCGCTGGCCCGCCACATCCCGAAAGCCGACGCCGGCATGAAGGCCGGCCAGTGGCCCAAGGCCGGCCTCACCGGCTTCGAGCTGGAAGGTAAGCGCCTCGGCGTGATCGGCCTCGGCCGCATCGGTGGCACCGTCGCGCGCAAGGCGCAGGGCATCGGCATGGAAGTGGCGGCGTACGATCCGTTCCTGCCACCCAACGCCGCGGCCAAGGGCAGCGTCGCGCTGAAGACGCTCGACGACCTGCTGGCCTGGGCCGACATCATCACTCTGCACATCCCACGCACCAAGGACACCACCAACCTGCTGTCCGAAGCGCGCATGCGCCAGATGAAGAAGGGCGCGTACCTCGTCAACGCCGCGCGCGGCGGACTGGTCGACGAAGACGCACTGCTGGCGCTGCTGGACGAAGGCCACCTCGCCGGGGCCGCGCTCGACACCTTCTCCACCGAACCGCTCCAGGCCGATTCGCCGCTGCGCGCGCATCCCAAGCTGATCCTCACCCCGCACCTCGGCGCGTCCACCAGCGAAGCGCAGCAGGCGGTGAGCACCATCCTCGCCAAGCAGATCATCGACTTCGTCGCCACCGGTGCGGTCGCCGGCTGCGTCAACCTGCCGCCGCTGACCGCCGAAGCCGCGCGCGAAGTGGGCCCGTGGATGCCGCTGATGTCCGCGCTCGGCCGTCTCGCCGTGCGCCTGGTGCGTGCGCCGACGCGGCTGGAGATCACCTACGCCGGCCGCACCGATGCGCTCGACACCCGCCCGCTGACCCGCCTGCTGGTCGCCGCGCTGCTCGGCACCGCGTCCGGCCGCGTCACTCCGGTGAATGCGCTCGCCGAAGCCGCGGCCCGCGGCCTCACCGTGGCCGAAACCGTCGGCGGCGACGGCGACGGCTTCGATCGCCTGCTGAAGGTGCGCGTGGTCGGCGACAACGGCACCGGCAAGGTCCGCACCCGCGAGATCGAGGCGACGCTGCATCGCGGCCCGCGCGTCGTGCGTCTGGACGGCGTCGAGATCGAGTTCGACCCGCTCGCGCACGTGCTGCTGATGCGCAACGAGGACCGCCCCGGCATGATCGGCCTGGTGGGTTCGCAGCTCGGCGCGGCCGGCGTGAACATCGTGAACTTCGCGCTCGGCGCCGCCGGCGACGGTCAGGCCCGCGCGGCGATCACGGTCGACAAGCCGCTCACCGACGACCAGCTCGCCGCGGTCAAGGCGACGCCGGGCATCCTCTCGCTGCAGCAGGTCTGACCGATGCGTGTCCTCCTCGCACGCCACGGCGAAACGCCGTGGAACGCCGAAGGCCGCTACCAGGGCCAGATCGACATCCCGCTCTCGCCCACGGGCGAAGGCCAGGCGCGCGCCCTCGGTGCGCGCCTGGCCGACGTGCGCATCGATCGTGCCATCGCGTCGCCGCTGACCCGCGCCCGCACCACCGCCGAGTTCGCGCTCGGCGATGCACGCAAGGCGCAGCTCGGCACCGACGCCGGCCTGCTCGAGATCGCGCACGGCGAATGGGAAGGCCTGCTCGCCAGCGAGATCCGCGAACGCGATCCGGAGCGCCTGCTGGCCTGGCGCGAAGCGCCCGAATCCGTGCAGATGCCCGGCGCCGGCGGCGAATCGCTGCAGCAGGTGCTGGATCGCGCGTGGCCCGCGTTCGAGCGCGCCACCGCCGGCCTCGGTGACGGCGACACGCTGCTGATCGTCGCCCACGACGCCGTCAACCGCGTGCTGCTGTGCCGGATCCTCGGCATTCCGCTCAATCGCCTGTGGAGCTTCCGCCAGGCGCCGGCGACGCTGAACCTGCTCGAAGGCCCGGAGGCCGCGCGTATGGAAGTGGTGCGGCTCAACGACTGCGCGCACCACACCGCGCTGTTCGGGGAGGCGGTGCATCGGGCGCTGTGAGGCTTGGCGTGATCCGCCGTCGCGATCGGTGATGTGACGGCGGCCGTGCGGCGTCCGATGTCCGGGCGCCGTATCGTCGCGATCACGCAAGGGATGTCATCCCGAGCCGCAGGCGAGGGACCTGCTGTTGCCTGCCCGAAATCGTTTCCATACGAGTGATGCGTCGCCCGTGCACATGGCCGCGTGAGCGTTTCGCGATGCGCGATAGACGGCGCGGGCAAAGCCCGGAATCTTTTCCGCGCTGGTGCGCGGGTCCCTTTCTTTTCGAAAAGAAAGTGACGAAAGAAAACACTCAGGTCCAAGTCGAACCTGCCGGCTGAGACGTGGCCAGCATTTTTCGACGAGGCGTCCTGCCTCGTCGAAAAACGACGCACCTCCTGTGCGTCGCCCTCCGGGTGTCCGATCGCGGGACGGAGCTGCCTCGGAGCGCCCTCGCGAGGACGATGAACGCGTCGACGTTGTGGCTGCGCGCGTTTTTTTGCCTACGGCACTGCCACGCCTCGCGCTGCTTCGTACAGCGCATACCACGCATCGCGCGACAGCGGTTCGCTGCAGGCGCGGATGGCGTCGGTGAGGCGGTGCGGGTTCGCGGTGCCGAGGACGACGCGGGTGTCGGGCAGCGTCGCGACCCAGCGCAGCAGCAGCGAGGCGGGATCGAGGCCGAATTCGGCGGACATCGCCCGCAGCGGGCCGTGCAGGCGGCCGCCGGTCGGGGAATGCGGATCGAGCAGCGCGCCGCCGCCGAGCGGGGACCACGCCTGCGCTTCGGCGCCGCGGGCACGGGTGACGGCAAGCGTGCCGTCGTCGAGCGCGCGCGCATTCGCCAGCGACAGTTCGATCTGGTTCGCGACGATCGGCAGGTGGCCGTCGAACAGCGGCAACGCGTGCGCATCGAAGTTCGACACGCCGAACGTGCCGATGCGGCCCTCGCGCTGCTCGTCGCGCACCCAGTCGGCGATCGCCGCCGGGTCCAGCAGCGGATCGAAGCGGTGCAGCATCAGCGTGTCGACGTGGTCGGTCCCGAGCGCGATCAGCGTGTCGTCCAGCGCCTGGCGCAGGTGCGCGACCGACAGGTCGTAGTGCTGCACGCCGCGCGGGTTGCCGGGGCTCGACGCCATGACGATGCCGATCTTCGCGATCAGGTGCAGGCGCGCGCGCAGGCCCGGCCGGCGCGCGAGCGCGGCGCCGACGAGTGCGTTTGTGGTGTGGCCGCCGTAGATGTCGGCGAGGTCCAGCGTGTCGAGGCCGTGGTCGAGCGCGGCCGACAGCAGGTCGGCCACGGCGTCGGGCGACAGCCGTGCGCCCCAGTCGCCGAAACGCATCGAACCGAGGATGGGCGCGGGCAGGGGCATGCGGGTCTCGCGGTGGCCGGGCGGGGTGTCCGCGCCGGATAATAGCGGCATGACCACGCGCACCCTGTCCGACTGGCTGGCCTTCATCGAGGCGCAGCACCCGAAAACGATTGCAATGGGACTGGAGCGCGTGCGCGCCGTCGCCGAGGCGATGGCGCTGCCGAAACCCGCGCGCCGCGTGATCACCGTCGGCGGCACCAACGGCAAGGGCTCGACCGTCGCCTTCATCGAAGCCATCGCCCGTGCCGCCGGCTGGACGGTCGGCGCCTACACCTCGCCGCACCTGCTGCGCTACAACGAGCGCGTGCGCATCGACGGCACCGACGCGGACGACGCGTCGCTCGTCGCTGCGTTCGAAGCGGTGGACGCCGCGCGCAATGCGATGCCCGGTGGCGGCGTGCCGCTGACGTATTTCGAGTACGGCACGCTGGCCGCGCTGTGGCTGTTCGCGCGCAGTGATCTCGATCTCGCGGTGCTGGAAGTCGGCCTCGGCGGGCGTCTCGACGCGGTGAACCTCGTCGATCCCGACGTCGCCGTCATCACCACGGTCGATCTCGACCATCAGGACTGGCTGGGCGACACCATCGAGGCGATTGGCGCCGAGAAGGCCGGCATCGCCCGCGCATGGACGCCGCTGGTGCTGGGCGACGACGACCCGCCGTCGAGCGTGCTCGGCCGGGCGTACGCGATCGGCGCATCGGCGGTGCGGATCGGCTGCGATTTCTTCTTCGAGCCGATCGACGCCGAAGACGGCGACGACGCGCACTGGCGCTGGCGCACGCTCGGCCGCGAACTCGACCTGCCGCTGCCCGCGCTGGCGGCGCCGGTGCAGTTGCGCAACGCCGCGGTCGCGATCGCCGCGCTGCATGCGCTGCCCGACGATCTGCCCGATGCCGCGTTCGTCGACGGCGTGCGTGCCGCGCGGGTGCCGGCGCGCTTGCAGCGCTTCGCGCGCGACGGCGTCGAAGTGCTGGTCGACGTCGGCCACAACCCGCAGGCGGCGCGCGCGCTGGCCGATGCGCTGGCCGTATCGCCGGCCGCCGGCCCGACGTTCGCGGTGTTCGCGGCGCTGGCCGACAAGGACATCGTCGGCGTCGTCGACGCACTCGCGCCGCAGGTCGACCGCTGGTGGCTGGCGGGCCTCGCCGACGTCGGCCCGCGTGGCCGCGACGTGGACGCGTTCGCGGGCGCGCTCGCCGGCACGCCCGCCGCCGCGGGCACCCGCTGCGCGACCGTCGCCGAGGCGCTGGCCGCCGCCCGCGCCGCCGCGCCTGCGGGCGCGCGCGTGCTGGTGTTCGGCTCGTTCCACACCGCGGCTGCGGCGCTGGCGGCCCTGCAGGCATCCGATGCGGGGGCGACTGACGCATGAAGCCCCGGTCGTCCGCCCATGTCGCGCGCTGGCTCTGTGTCGGCCTGCTGCTGCTCGCGGGCCTGGCGTGCGCCGCGGACGACGGCATGCGCGAGACCGATCGCCGCCGGCTGCGCAGCACGCTCGATCGGGTGGTGACGCAGGTCAAGGCGCACTACTACGACGCCGGTTTCGGCGGACGTGATCCCGACGCGCTGGCGGAGACCGCACGGCAGCGCATCGCGGCGGCCACCGACATCGGCCAGGCCATCGCCGCCATCGCCCAGTTCACGCTGGAATTCGACGATTCCCACACGTTCTTCTCGCCGCCGTTCCGCACGGTCGACGTCGACTACGGCTGGGACGTCGGCATCGTCGGCGAGCAGGGCATGGTGCTGGACGTGGATCCCGGCAGCGACGCGGCGAAGCAGGGCGTGCATGTCGGCGACGTGGTCCGGCAGATCAACGGCTTCCCGGTGTCGCGCGAAACGCTGTGGAAGATCGAATACCTGTTCAACGAACTGCGCCCGCAGCCCGGGCTGCATGTGGAACTGGTCGACCCGCAGGGCGGGCGCCGCGAACTGGATCTCGCCGCCGAGGTGAAGACGCAGGGCCGCGTGCTGGAGCTGGAAGGCGAGGGCGCCGGCTACGGCTGGGCGCGCATCCGCAACGCCTATGCCGAGTACCGCCGCAAGCACCACCTGCGCATGGCGAAGACCGGCGACGGCGTGCTGGTCGCGAAACTGCACGCATTCAGTCTGGAAGAAGACGAACCCAGGCGCCTGCTCGATGCCGCGCGCGGGCAGGAGGTGCTAATCCTCGATCTGCGCGGCAACCCCGGCGGCGAACTCGCCGCCCTGCGGTCCCTGATCGGCGGCCTGTTCCCCGGTCAGGTCGAGATCGCGACGTTCCGTGAGCGCGAGAAGTCGAAGACGGAGACGGTGCGCGGCCGCGGCGATGCCGCGTTCGCCGGCCGCCTGCTGGTGCTGGTCGATGTGCAGTCGGCCTCGGCCGCGGAACTGCTGGCACGCACGGTGCAGCTGAAGGGCCGCGGACAGGTCGTCGGCGAGCGCACCAGTGGCTCGGTGATGGTCGCCCGGTCGTTCGGCGTGAACGTGTCGCAGGGCGACTACGTGGTGTCCAGCGCGGTGAGCGTCACCGTCGGCGACGTGGTGATGCCGGACGGCCAGCGGCTGGAGCGGGTCGGCGTGGTGCCGGATGTCGTGGTCGTGCCGACGCCGGCCGACCTCGCGGCGGGCCGCGACCCGGTGCTGGCGCGGGCGCTGGCGCTGGCCGGGCATCCGCGGGATCCCGCCGAAGCCGGCAACCTGCTGCCGAAGTGACTGAACCGGCGGGGCCGGCCGCGTCGCCGGACCGCCGATCCGGCCGGCGGGCCGCGGTCCGGGGACGGTATACTGCGCGCGCATTTTTTCCCGCGGGAACGGCCCTTGGACACTGCCCTCAAACAGCGCCTCATCGGCGCGGCCGTGCTGGTCGCGCTGGCGGTCATCTTCCTGCCCATGCTGGTCAAGGGCCCGGCGCCCGACAGCGGCGTCTCGGACGTGTCGCTCAAGATGCCCGACGCCCCGGCCGGCGAGATGGAGACCCGCGAGCTGCCGCTGGCGGCCCCGGGCCAGGTGCCGAAGGGCGGTGCGGTGGGCATGGACGCGACCCCGGTCGATCGTCCCGCCGCCACCGCGACGCCCGCCGATGCCGCTGCCGTCCCCGGCCAGCCGCCGGCCGACGGCACCGCCCCGCCCGCCGCCGGTACCACGCCTGCGGACGCGACCGCCCCGGCCGGCGCGCTGCCGCCGACCACCGCCGCCGGCGACTACGCCGTCCACTTCGGCGCCTACGCCACCCAGAAGGGCGCCGACACCGTGGTCGCGCTGGCGAAGAACGCCGGGCTGCCGGCCTACAGCGAAACCACGAGCGTCAACGGCAAGCCCGCGTTCCGGGTGCGGATCGGGCCGTACGCTACCCGCGCCGAGGCCGAAAGCGTCCGCCTGAAGGCGCTGGAAGTGCGCAGCGACGTGCCGGTGCGCGTGGTCGCGCTGGATGCCGAGCCTGCGCCGGCCGCGACGACGCCCCCGGCGCCCGCGACCGCCGCCGCCACGCCGGTCGAGCCGCCGAAGCCGGCCGCGGTCGAACCCGCGAAGCCCGCACCGGCGAAGCCGGAACCGAAGCCCGCCCCGCCGGTCGCCGCGAAGCCCGAACCGAAGCCGGCCACCACGACGCCTGCGCCTGCGAAGCCGACGCCGACCGCGCCGGTCGCCACGACCAAGCCCGCACCCGCCCCGGCCAAGCCGGCGCCGACGTCGGCCGCCGCGACCCAGCCGCTGACCCCGGTCGCCCCGAAGTCCTCCACGCTGACGCCCGTCGCGCCGAAGCCGACCGCGCCGAAGCCCGCGGCGACCGTGCCCGCCGCCGCCAAGGTCGGCTTCGCGGTGCAGGTCGGCGCGTTCTCCGACGCCACCGAGGCCGGCGCCCTGCGCGAGAAGCTCCGCGCCGCCGGCTTCACCGCCTTCACCGAGACCGTCAGCACCGACAAGGGCAAGCTCACCCGCGTCCGCGTCGGCCCCACCGTCGACCGCGCCGCCGCCGACCAGCTCAAGGCGCAGGTGCAGGCCAAGGTCGGCGTCGACGGCATCGTCCGCCCGTATCCCTGACCGTCGCGCCGGCTCGGTCCGGCGCAGCGGCCATCGTGTGTCCCGCGCCCGCGAGGCGCGTTTTCGCGTGACCCGGAGTCCCCAACCATGTGCGGCATCATCGGCATCGTCGGCACCACGGACGTCGCGGCCCAGCTCTACGACGGGCTCACCGTGCTCCAGCATCGCGGACAGGACGCCGCCGGTATCGCCACCGCCAACGGCACCGCGCTGCGCGTGGTCAAGGGCAACGGCCTGGTGCGCGACGCCTTCCGCGCCAGCGAGATGGCGTTGCTGCAGGGGCGCGTCGGCATCGGCCACTGCCGCTACCCCACGGCGGGCAGCGAGGGCAGCGACGAAGCGCAGCCGTTCTACGTCAATTCCCCGTTCGGGATTGCGCTGGCGCATAACGGCAACCTGATCAACACCGACACGCTGCGGCGCGAGGTGTTCGAGCAGGACCGCCGCAACGTCAATACCGAGTCCGACTCGGAAGTGCTGCTCAACGTGTTCGCGCACGAGCTGGACAAGCAGCGCGTGCTCACGCCCGACGCCGCGTTCCGCGCGATCGAGAACGTGATCCGCCGCGCCAAGGGCGGCTACGCGGTGCTGACCGTGGTGCTGGGCCTGGGCCTGGTGGCGTTCCGCGACCCGAACGGCATCCGTCCGCTGGTGCTGGGCCGTCGCCAGACCGACGCCGGCACCGAATACGCGCTGGCTTCCGAATCGGTGGCGCTGGACGTGCTCGGCTTCGAGCGCCTGCGCGACGTGGCCCCGGGCGAGGCGGTGGTGATCACGCCGCGTGGCGAACTGCATTCGCGCCAGTGCGCCGAAGGCGACCTGCGGCCGTGCATCTTCGAGTTCGTGTACTTCGCGCGCCCGGACTCGATGATGGACGAGATCTCCGTGCACAAGGCGCGGATGCGCATGGGCGTGACCCTCGGCGAGAAGATCCTGCGCGAGCGGCCCGACCACGGCATCGACGTCGTCATCCCGATCCCCGATACCTCGCGCGACGCCGCGCTGGAGATCGCGAACGTGCTCGGCGTGAAGTACCGCGAGGGCTTCATCAAGAACCGTTACGTCGGCCGCACCTTCATCATGCCGGGGCAGGGCGAGCGCGCGAAGTCCGTGCGCCGCAAGCTCAATCCGATCCCGCTGGAGTTCCGCAACCGCGTCGTGCTGCTGGTCGACGATTCGATCGTGCGCGGCACCACCTCGCAGCAGATCGTGCAGATGGCGCGCGATGCCGGTGCCAAGAAGGTCTACCTCGCCTCCGCCGCGCCGCCGGTGCGTTACCCGAACGTGTACGGCATCGACATGCCGTCGGCCGACGAACTCGTCGCGCACAACCGCACCGAGCAGCAGATCCAGGAGCTGCTCGGCTGCGACTGGCTGGTCTACCAGGACCTCGAGGATCTGGAGGAAGCGGTCGCCGGCCCGAAGTTCCCGGGCCGCAAGTTCGACAGCTCGTGCTTCAACGGCGAATACGTCACCGGCATCGAACCCGGCTACTTCGAGCGCCTGAAGCAACTGCGCTCGGACGACGCCAAGAAGAAGCGGCGCGTGGCGGGCTGATTCTTTTGCAGGAGCGACGTGAGTCGCGACCCGGCGACCTACGACATCCAGTCGCGACTCACGTCGCTCCTGCAAAAGCCGAACCGATGGCACCGACGCTCTTCACCGCCGCCCACGCCTGCCTCCGCGCCGCGACGCCGGAAGACAAGGTCGCGCTGACGCTGTCCACGGCCGAGGCGTTCGCCCGCGGCGAACTCGCCATTGATGACGACGCGCCGCCGCCGGAACCGATCCGCATGCCCGGCCGCCCCGCGCGCCCACGCCTCGTGCATCCGCGCGAACTGCCGCGTCGCGGATTCGGCACCAACGAAGGCCGCGCCGCGTTCATCCATTCGGTCGCGCACATCGAGTTCAACGCGATCGATCTCGCCTGGGACGCGGTCTACCGCTTCCGCGGGATGCCGCACGCGTTCTACGCCGACTGGGCGCAGGTCGCGCACGACGAGGCACGGCATTTCGTCATGCTGCGCGAACGGTTGAATGCGCTCGGCCACGACTACGGCGATTTCGACGCGCACAACGGCCTGTGGGAAATGGCCGAGAAAACCGCGCATTCCGGACTGGAGCGCATGGCGCTGGTGCCGCGGGTGCTGGAGGCGCGCGGGCTCGACGTCACGCCGGGCATGATCGTGAAGCTGCGCCAACTCGGCGATCACGCGACCGCCGACATCCTCGAGGTGATCCTGCGCGAGGAAGTAGGCCATGTCGCCGCGGGTTCGCGCTGGTTCCGCTGGCATTGCGAGCGCGACGGAGTCGATCCCGAACCGACCTTCCGCCGGCTGCTGGTCGAATACGGCCGCGGCGTGCTCTACGGCCCGTTCAACCACGACGCGCGCAGCGCCGCCGGCTTCAGCGAAGAAGAACTGCAGGCGCTGGAGCAGGCGGCCGCCGCGGCGTTGGCCTGAGGCTTCGGTCTCGGCTGGCCTGGTGCTGCGTCGCCGCGCAGGGCGATGCGACCTCGTTCACCCCTTCCCCCGCTCGTGAAGGAAGGTCGGGATGGGGGGCGAAGCGCGGATCATGTCGATGCCCCCACCCCGGCCCTCCCCCGCAAGCGGGGGAGGGAGACGAAGCGCGCCGCATTTCGACGGTGATGCCGGCGCTTGTTCGCCATCTGATCGTGGTGCGGTTCGACGCCGCCCGCGACGAGGCGCACACTCCTCGGCGGCGCTTCCGCCCGTTCCGGAGCCGACCCATGGACCTCGCCGCGATCCGCGAATTCCTCGGGTGGTGCACGCTCGCGAACTACGCCGTGCTGCTGGTGTGGTTCGCCGCGTTCACGCTCGCGCACGACCGCCTGCATCGCCTGCACGCGCGCTGGTTCGCGCTGAGCCGCGAACGCTTCGACACGCTGCATTACGCCGGCATGGCCGTCTACAAGATCGGCGTCCTGTTGTTCAACCTCGTGCCGTTCGTGGTGCTGTCGCTGATGCGCTGACGCACCATGCCTTGGTAGAGCGGCCTTCAGGCCGCTGCTTTCTGGCATCAACGGCAAAGAGCAGCGGCCTGAAGGCCGCTCTACCGAGCATTGTCCCGGGATGGGTAGCGGGGCTTTGCTCCGCTCTACAAAACCCGTGGTGCGATCAGAGGGGCAGGGCGGACAGCGCGGTCGTGCCGTCCGGCTGCACCCGCAGTACCGAGCCCTGCGTGTACCAGTCGCCCAGCACGATGCGCCGGCAGGCGCGGCCGTCGACGTCGAGCGTGTGGATCGCCGGGCGATGGGTGTGGCCGTGGATCAGCGTGTCCACACCGTAGCGGGCGAGGGTCTCGTGCACCGCGTCGGGCGCGACGTCGGTGATCGTCTCGAACTGCGTGCGGTCGTCGCTCTTCATCGCCTGCTGGCGCTGCTGGCTGGCCGCGCGCGCCTGCGCCGCGAACGCGAGCCGTGCGGCCAGCGGCTGGGCGAGGAACTGCGCCTGCCACGCCGGCGCCCGGGTCTGCGCGCGGAACGCCTGATAGGCCGCGTCGCCGGTGCACAGGGTGTCGCCGTGCATCAGCAGCGTCGGCACGCCGTACAGCGGGATCACCGCGTGCTCGGGCAGCAGGCGCACGCCGGCGCGACGGGCGAAGTCGCGGCCGACCAGGAAGTCGCGGTTGCCATGCTGGAACGCCACCGGCACGCCGGCGTCCGCCAGCGCGCGCAGCTTCAACGCGACGAAAGCGCCGGTTTCGGACGGATCGTCGTCGCCCACCCAGGCCTCGAACAGGTCGCCGAGGATGTAGAGCGCGTCGGCCGTGCGCGCCTCGCCGTCGATGAACTCGCCGAACAGGCGGGTGACGTCGGGGCGCTCGGGGTCGAGGTGCAGGTCGGAAATGAACAGGGTCGTCATGGCGGCGATTGTAGGGCGGCGACGCCTGCCGCGGACCGGGCGGCGCCGGCGGTCGGGTAAAATGGCCGGCTTCACGCAGCCGATGCCGTCGCCATGACCACCCGCACCCGTTTCGCCCCCAGCCCCACCGGCTACCTGCACATCGGCGGCGCCCGCACCGCGCTGTACTGCTGGCTGGCCGCGCGCCACGACGGCGGGCAGTTCGTGCTGCGGATCGAGGACACCGACCGCGAGCGCAGCACGCAGGGCGCGATCGACGCCATCCTCGACGCGATGGACTGGCTGGACCTCGGTTACGACGAAGGCCCGATCTACCAGACCCATCGCCTCGACCGCTACCGCGAGGTCGCCGAGCAGATGGTCGCCGCCGGCACCGCGTACTACGCCTACGAGACCAAGGACGAACTGCAGGCGATGCGCGAGGCCGCCGAGGCCGCGAAGCTCAAGCCGCGCTACAACGGTGCGTACCGCGACGCGAACGCCGGCTTCCGCGACGACCCGAACCGCGTGATCCGCTTCCGGAACCCGCTCGACGGCACCGTGGCGTGGGACGACAAGGTCAAGGGCCGCATCGAGATCGCCAACAGCGAACTCGACGATCTGGTGATCTTCCGCTCCGACGGCTACGCGACCTACAACTTCGCGGTGGTCGTCGACGACATCGACATGGGCATCACCGACGTGGTGCGCGGCGACGACCACGTCAACAACACGCCGCGGCAGATCAACATCTACCGCGCGCTCGGCGCGACCGTGCCGAATTTCGCGCACCTGCCGATGATCCTCGACGAGGAAGGCGCGAAGCTGTCCAAGCGCACCGGCGCCGCCGACGTGATGGGCTATCGCGACGCGGGCTACCTGCCGCATGCGCTGCTGAACTACCTGGTGCGGCTGGGCTGGTCGCATGGCGATCAGGAGATCTTCACCCGCGACGAGATGGTGTCGCTGTTCGAGTTGAAGGACGTGAATCCGAAGGCGTCGCGCCTCGACATGGCGAAGCTCGGCTGGCTCAACCAGCAGTACCTCAAGAGCGACGATCCCGAGGCCGTGGGCAGGCATCTCGTGTTCCATCTGGAGCGCGCCGGTTACGATCTGGCGAAGGGCCCGAAGCCGGCCGACCTCGTCATCGCGCTGCGCGACCGCGTGCAGACGCTGAAGGACATGGCCGAGCGCGCCGCGGTGTGGTTCGGGCCGCTGACGACCTATGACGAAGCCGCGGTCGCCAAGCACCTGAAGCCGGAGGCCGCCGCGCCGCTGCGCGAGGCGCGCGAGCGCCTGGCCACGATCGACGCAGGCGATTGGAGCGCCGAGGCCGTGAGCGTCGCGCTGCACGCCGTCGCCGAGGCGCTAGGCATCGGCATGGGCAAGGTCGCGCAGCCGATGCGGGTGGCGATCACCGGCACCCAGGTCAGCCCGGACATCTCGCACACGGTGTTCCTCGCCGGCCGCGACGAGGCGCTGGCGCGCATCGACGCCGCGCTGGCGAAGATCGCGGCGGCGGGCTGAACGACCCGTCCGCCCGGCGCGTCCGTCGGCGCGGGGTTGAGTCGTTCCCCGCGCGTCGCCATCATCCGGCCATGGCCCACGATCACTGCACCGACCCGCACCACCATGTCCACGACGCCCCCGGCTTCGTGGCCGCGGTGGAACGCGCCTGCCGCGAGCGCGGGCTGCGGCTGACGCCGATCCGCGCCAAGGTGCTGGGCCTGATCGCCGCGCAGGGCAAGCCGATCAAGGCCTACGACCTGCTCGATCGCATCCGCGCCGACAAACTCGATGACGAGGACAGCGCCGGTTCCGCAGCACCGCCGACGGTGTATCGCGCGCTGGATTTCCTGCTCGCCAACGGCTTCATCCACAAGCTCGAATCGGTCAACGCCTTCGTCGCCTGCCATCACCCGAGCACGGCGCAGCATTCGGTGCCGTTCCTGATCTGCGACCGCTGCCATGCCGCGGTCGAACTGGAAGACGAGCGCATCGTCGCGCTGCTCGACGAAAAGGCCCGCGCGCTCGGTTTCGTGCCGCAGGCGCAGACGCTGGAAGTGCACGGCCTGTGCGCGCGCTGCGCCGGCGCGCCGCGCTGATCGCGCGTCCTTCGCGCACCACGTTCCCCGCTTTGCTCATCGCCGACGACGCAGCCGCCGTCGTCGCGAAAGACTGCGCGCGCCGCATGCCCTGAGGGGGAGAGGTCCTTCGGGCACGCGACGCGCGCAGGGGGCACGCGGAGAAGCGGAATCGCGGAAACCTTGGTTCAGAAGAAGACGCGGATGCCGGCGGCGACGCCGCGACCCGGCAGCAGCACGGTGTCCTTGAGGAACGAGGTGTGCACGCGGCCGACCTGGTCGGTGAGGTTGGTGCCGTCGGCGAACACTTCCCAGCCGAGCGTCGGCGTGTCCCAGTGGTAGGCGAAGTGCGCGTCGACGAAGGTGTAGCCGGCGGTTTCGGTTTCACCCGGCGCCAGCTTGTCCTGGCGCATCACGCGGGTGGCGCCGACGCTCGCGCGCCAGGCGTCCGCGCTCCAGCGCAGGTCCAGGCCGAACCGGTCCGGCACCACGCGCGGCAGGTGCTCGCCGTCGTCGAGCGTGCCGCGCACGCGGTCACCGAAGGCATGCAGGTCGAGCTTGCCGCGCGCGTCGTCCAGCAGGTGCGCGGTGATTTCGGCCTCGATCCCGCGGAAGCGCGCATCCGCCTGCGACCACTGCCGGATCGGCAGCGCCTCGGCATCGGGCGTGGTCGTGCCGGTGTCGACGAGATAGATGAAGCCCTTGAAGTCGGTCTGGTACACCGCGGCCTTCGCCTCGAAGCGCTGGCCGTGGTAATGCAGGCCGAGTTCCGCCTGGTCGGCGCGTTCCTTGCGCATATCGGGATTGCCGATCTCGTACGACGCGGTGGCCGCGTGCGGACCATCGGCGTACAGCTCTTCCTCGGCCGGCGCGCGTTCGGCGCGATCGAGGTTGAGGCTCAGTCGCCACGCATCCGCGAACTTCCACACGGCGCCGGCGGAGAAACTGTCCGGCGAGAAATCGCGCACACGTCCGCCGTCGGGCGAGGTGCGCACGCGATCGATGCGCGCGCCGAGATCGAACTGCAGCGCGCCGTAGTCGCCGTGTTCGATCCAGAAAAACCCGCGGGAACGCGTGTTCGTGCGCGGCACGAAGGCTTCCTCGCCGATGGCCTCGAACGTGCGGTCGCCGAACTGCCCGCCGAGCGCGCCGGTCCACGCACCGAACGGTTGCATCGTCAGCTCGATCCGGCCGTCGGTGGCGTCGTTGACGAAATGCGTGCCCGGCACGCTGCCTTCGAACTCGGTGTGCTCGTAGTTCGTGCGCGCCACGCTGCCGCGCAGGCTTTCGAAGATCAGGAACGGCCGGTTCACGCCCGCCTTCACTTCGGAACGCGTCTGCAGCATGTCGAGGTAGACGGCCGGCTCGCCCAGCGCGGCGTCGCCGGGTTCGCCCGGATTGCCGTAGCGGTCCTGGTAGCGCGACGCCGAGAAGCCGAGGAAACCGTCCTTGCCGACCCACGAAGCGCCCAGCGCACCGGTGCGCGTGCGCACGTCGCTGTTCTGCTGCGTGCCGCGCGGCGTGTCGTAATCGCCCTGTTCGCGATAGACGCCGTCGGCATGCAGCACCAGCGCGCCGTCGGCGCCGGAGGCGTCCACGCGCGCCATCGCGGTGGTGCCGGCGTTGACGGTGTCGTAGCGAAGCTCCGCGCGGCCGGTGAGGGTCTGGTCGAGTACCCGCTCGGCGATGCGGCCATCCACCACGTTCACCACGCCGCCGATCGCGCCGCTGCCGTAGAGCAGGGTGGCGGGGCCCTTCAGGACTTCGATCTGGTCGGCCAGGAACGGTTCGACCGCGGTCGCGTGGTCCTGGCTGATGGTGGACACGTCCTGGCTGCTCAGCCCGCCCGACAGCACGCCCACGCGCGGGCCGTCGAGGCCGCGAATGATCGGCCGGCCGACGCCGGCGCCGAAATTCGAGGTCTGCACGCCGGGCAGCTTGCTGAGAGTGTCGCCGAGCGTGCCGGCCTTGGCGCGGTCCAACGCCTCGCCGGTCAGCACCTCGGCTGGCTGGCTGAGCTGTTCGGCGGTCTGGCGCAGCGGGCTGGCGGTCACGACCACGGCGTCGAGGTCGTGCGCCTCGGTGTGTCGGCTGTCCTGGTCGGGCGTGTCGCGGGCCGGCGTCGCGGCGTCCTGTGCCGAGGCCAGGGCCGGCAGCAGCAGCGCGATCGCGATCCACAGGCGGCTGCGGGCCGGGGTGCGGGCAGGAGAAGGAAGACGGCGGTCGGACATGGCGGCTCTGGATCGGGAGGAGGTCGTCAAAGAATGTTATAACGTTACACATCGACGCAACCCCCCGGAAGTCATGCCCGAGGACGCCACGCCGCCGCAACGGGCCGCGTCCGGATCGTCCCCGGCTGAATCCGCCGGGGGCGGGCGTCCAAAGCCGGCCCCGGCTGTGCGATGATTGTTACGTTATAACCATGCAAAACCACGCCTTCGGAGCGCCATGAGAACTGTCCTGTCCGGTCTTTGCGTCGCCGCCGCGCTGTCGAGCGCACCGGCCTTCGCGGCCGATCCGCCTGCGGTCACCGTCGATGCCATGGCCGAACAGCTCCGCGCCCTGCGCGCCGAAGTCGAGGCGCTGCGCCGCGAGACCGAGGCGAATCGCGCGGAAATCGCCCGCCTCCGCGGCGCCGCGTCAGCCGCCGCGCCGCTGCCGGCGGCACCGGCTGACGACGTGTCTGCCGTCGCCGCGGACGACGTGAGCGCACCCGCCGATGTCACGCCGGACGCGGGTTCCTCGACCTCCGTCGCCGCCGCGCCCGATGCGTCCGCGTCGTCGTCGGGCGGCAACGCCAACGCCTTCAATCCGGCGATCAGCCTGATCCTCAACGGCAGCTACAGCCATCACTCGCTCGATCCGGACGCCTACGTGCGCAGCGGCTTCCCGCTGGTGGGCGAGGGCGGGCCGTCGCCGCAGGGGCTGTCGCTGGGCGAGAGCGAGCTGTCGATGTCGGCGAACATCGACGACAAGTTCTACGGCCAGGTGACGCTGGCGGTCGGCACCGAGGACGGCCAGGACGAAGTCGGCATCGAGGAGGCGTTCGTCGATGCGACCGCGCTGCCGGCCGGCTTCAACCTGCGCATGGGCCGGTTCTATTCGAACATCGGCTACCTCAACAGCCACCACACCCACACCGACAATTTCGCCGACCGGCCGCTGGCCTACCAGGCGTTCCTCGGCAACCAGTACGGCGATGACGGCGTGCAACTGCGCTGGCTGGCACCGACGCCGTTCTTCCTGGAATTCGGCGGCGAAATGTTCCGTGGCGACCGGTTCCCGTCCGGCGGCGCGCAGCACGGCGGCATCGGCACGCGCAGCCTGTTCGCGCACGTGGGCGGCTCGATCGGCAGCGACAGCGAATGGCTGGCCGGCCTGTCGATGCTGCGCACGCATGCGGCCGGCGCCGAGGACGGTTTCGACGGCGAAGGCCGGCTGTACGTCGCCGACGCGACCTGGAAGTGGGCGCCGCAGGGCAACTTCAAGGACGGCGGCGTCACCGTGCGTGGCGAATACATGCGCGACGATCGCGACGGCACCTACATCGATCCGCTCGATGCGAACAACGTGCTGCCGTGGAATGGTCGCCGCAGCGGCGGCTATCTCGAAGCGGTGTACCGCTTCAACCGCACCTGGGACGTCGGCTATCGCTACGACCGCCTGTGGGCGGACGACGGCGGCCCGTT
Organism: Lysobacter sp. DMC97; assembly: GCF_056313745.1. NCBI lineage: Bacteria > Pseudomonadati > Pseudomonadota > Gammaproteobacteria > Lysobacterales > Lysobacteraceae > Lysobacter > Lysobacter sp. DMC97. Next base: position 50,374 of record NZ_JBQUZR010000008.1, read on the forward strand.
CGCGAGCCCGTTCGATCCGGACCGCCACACCGCCGAACTGACCTGGCGCAACAGCGAATTCAGCCTGTTCCGCCTGCAGCTGAGCCGCGATCGCCCCAACGCCGACGACACCGACACCGCCGTCACCCTGCAGTACCAGACCAGCCTCGGCGCGCACGGCGCCCACAAGTTCTGAGGAACCGATCGTCATGTCCGCCGTCATCATGAAGTCCTTCGCTTCCCGCGTGCTTTTCCCCCTGCTGCTGGGCGCCGCCGTCGCCGCGCCGGCGCAGGCCAAGTTGCGCGTCTTCGCCTGCGAGCCCGAGTGGGGCTCGCTCGTGCGCGAACTCGCCGGCGACAAGGTCGACGTCGACGTTGCCACCTCCGCGCTGCAGGACGTGCACGTGATCGAGGCCAAGCCCAGCCTGATCGCCAAGCTGCGCGCCGCCGACCTGCTGGTCTGCACCGGCGCCGAACTGGAAGTGGGCTGGTTGCCGCAGCTGATCCGCCAGTCGGGCAACACGAAGGTGGCGTCCGGCAACGGCTCGTTCATGGCCGCGATGCAGGTGAAGACGCTGGAGAAGCCGACTGCGCTGGACCGCGCCAACGGCGACGTGCATCCGGACGGCAATCCGCACGTGCAGCTCGATCCGCGCCGCGTGCTGGTGATCGCGCAGCGCCTCGACGCGCGCCTCGCGCAGCTCGATCCCGCCAACGCCGCGGTCTACCAGCAGCGGCTGGCCGATTTCTCCGGCCGCTGGGCCGCCGCGATGAAGCGCTGGCAGGCGCAGGCCGCGCCGCTGCGCGGCCGCAAGGTCGTGGTCCACCACATCAGCTGGGTGTACCTGTGGGACTGGCTGGGCATGCAGCAGATCGGTGCGCTCGAACCCAAGCCCGGCGTGCCGCCGACCAGCGCGCACCTGTCGAGCCTGATCGCGACCACCAAGGCGTCGAACACGCTGGCCATCGTCCGCGCCGCCTACCAGGACCCGAAGCCGGCCGACTGGCTGGCCGAGCGCACCGGCGTGCCGGCGGTGACGCTGCCGTACACGGTCGGCGGCGACGCGCAATCGAAGGACCTGTTCGGCCTGTTCGACTCGACCCTGTCCAAGCTGCTGGGCGCCGCCAAGTGACGCTCAACTGGGACGGCCTCGATGTCTCGATCCTCGGCCCGGCCTGCCTGGCCGGGCTGATCGTGCTGTCCACGCACGTGCCGCTGGGCCGGCAGGTGCTGGCGCGCGGCATCATCTTCATCGACCTGGCGATCGCGCAGGTCGCCGGCCTCGGCGTGATCCTGGCGCAGTATCTCGGCGTCGACGAGCACGGCTTCGGTGTCGAGATCGCCGCCGCGGTGGCCGGTCTCGCCGGCGCGGGCCTGCTGGCCTGGACCGACAAGCGCTGGCCGAAATACCAGGAACCGCTGATCGGCACCCTGTTCGTGCTGGCGGCGACCGGCGGCCTGCTGCTGCTGGCGAACAACCCGCAGGGCGGCGAGCATCTCAAGGACCTGCTGGTCGGGCAGATCCTGTGGGTGAGCTACGGCCAGCTGATCCCGGCGGCGATCCTGTCGGCGGCGCTGCTGGCGGTGATGATCTGGAAGCGCGGCGAACCGCGCGGCCTGCTGTTCTACGCGCTGTTCGCGCTGGCGATCACCGCCTCGGTCCAACTGGTCGGCGTGTACCTGGTGTTTGCCAGCCTGATCGTGCCCGCGCTGGGCACGGTGGCGCTGGGACGCCGGCTGGGCATCGCCTACGCCATCGGCATCCTCGGTTACGTCTCGGGGCTGGTGCTGTCGGCGCTGCTGGACCTGCCCAGCGGTGCGATGATCGTCTGGACGCTGGTCGGCTGCGCGCTGCTGGCGCAGGTGCTGGCCCTTGGACGCAACCGGTCCGCCCCCACGGAATGACGATGGCCCTGGAACACCGCTACCGCGTCCTGCTCGACCGCATGGGAGCCGTCGGCTCCCTGCTGTGTGCCGTGCATTGCGCGCTGCTGCCGCTGCTGATCGCGCTGCTGCCGAGCATCGGCGTGGCGACCTGGCTGAGCAAGGACGCCGAGGAATGGTTCGTCGTCTTCGCCTCGATGGTCGGCCTGTTCAGCGTGGTCTGGGGCTACCGGCGCCACCGCGAGGTGCGGGCACTGGGCCTGCTGCTGCCGGGGCTGGCGGCGCTGTGGTTCGGCGTCCTGTACGCGCCGCTGCACGCCACGGTGGTGCCGCACGCCATCGTGATGACCTTGGGCGGGACGTTCGTGGCGCTGGCCCACGTGGCCAACCTGCGCCTCACCCATCTGGCCGCCGAGGCCGCTGCCGACGTGGGCTGAATCCGGGCGCCCGGCCCGGCCCGGGCCCGCGGAGGCCCCCCGCGTGGTAGCATTCGCGGCCCGCGCATCGCCGCGGATCCGTACCAACACGATCACACCGAACACGACAGCTATCGAGGGTTTCGACATGGGCAAGGGCGACCGCAAGACCGCCAAGGGCAAGCGCTACAACTCCAGCTACGGCAACGCCCGTCCGAAGGCCACCGGCCTGGCCGCCGGCGCTGCGCCGGTCGCCAAGAAGGCCGCCGCCAAGCCGGTCGCCAAGGCGCCGGCCAAGAAGGCCGCGGTGAAGAAGGTCGCTGCCAAGGACTGATCGGGCCCGCCCGACCGGTTGCATCGAAACCCCGCTCCGGCGGGGTTTCGCGTTTCCGGGCTCAGGGTCGCGATGACCCGCGGGCCGGCACCCGTTCCAGTTGCCCGCCGGCGTAGTCGGTCGCGAACGGCAGGTCGCGGCGGTGCACGTAGCCAATGAAGCAGTCGCAGGCGCGGTTCGGGCAGGCGCGCGGGCGCAGCTGCGCGACGAAACTGCCGTCGTACAGGTTCCCCAGCGATTCGGCGACGAAATGGCAGCGGCGCACGCCGCCATCGCCGTCGACCGACAGCACCGACTCGCCGGTGGCGCAGGGCGCGCCGAGGCTGGGCGGCGGATCGAGGCTGAAACCGAAGTGCGGATCGATGCGGCGCAGCCGCGACACGTCGTCCGCCGCGTAATAGTCCGCATCCCGGCCGTCGTACGCATTCAGCCACAGCGGCACGTCGTCGGGCAGCGCCGCGCGCAGCCGGTCGATGTCGTCGAGCGCGTCGCGCAGCGCCACCATGCCCACGCTGAAACGCAGCCCGCGCCGGTGCAGTTCGCGGCAGCGCGCGACGAACGTCGCCAGCGGCACCTGCGTGGGATGCCACGTGCACCACAGCGCGAACGCGCGCGGATCGACGCGGTCCAGCCAGCGCATGCCGATGCAGAGGTTGGTCTGGATCGCCACCCGCCGCACGTGCGGCAACTGGCTCAGCGCGATCATCGCCTCGCGATAGTGCTTGCGCACCAGGCCTTCGCCCCACGGCGTGAACAGGATCGACAGCGGCCGTTGCCACGCCGTCGCCCAGTCGACGAAGCGCGCGAGGTCCGCGGCATCGCGTTGCAGCGTCGCGCGGGTGTCGCGGGTCTTCGCGAACGGGCAGTAGGCGCAGTCGTAGTTGCAACTGCTCAGCTGACCGCGATACAGCAGCGAAAGATGCCCGGGCGCGTCGGCAGCCTGCATCGCGTCGATCGCGGCCTGCGGGACGTGCATGTCAGCGCGGTGCATGCTCGGCCATGCGCGCGAGCACGGCCGGCGACGCCAGCCACGGGCCGAGGGTGTCGGCGCGCGCGAACCCTTCGTCGGTGAGCGCGAGCAATGCGCCGTCGCGCCGGGCGAGGCCGAGCGGTTCCAGCGACGCCAGTTGCGACAGGTCGTCGAAGACATCGCTGCCGAAGCGCATGCGCCACGCATCGAACGACAGTCCGGGCTTCACCAGCAGCGACTGGATCGCGTACCGACGCCGCTGTTCGTCGCCGTCGAGCACGAAGCCGTGCCGCACCTGCGCGAAGTCGCCGGCGGTCAGCGTGAGGTGGTGCGCGAGGATCTCGGCGACGCTGCGTCGCGACACGCCGTACTCGCTCGCGTAGTGCAGGCCGCGCGTGTACGAGCGCGCGCCGCAACCGATGCCGACCATGCCGTCGTCCTGGCAGCAGTAGGCCGGGCCGGCGTCGCCCGCGGGCGCATGCGGTGCGCGGAACATGCGCATCGACACCTGCGTGTAGCCGGCGGCGAGCAGGCGATCGCGGCCTGCGCGATACAGCGCCGGGCGATCATCCTGCGGCTCGGTGTGCACCGCGAAGCGCGTGCGACCGTCGCGTCCCGCCATGCGTCCGAGCCCGGTCAGCGGACGCACGTACAGCGGATACAGATAGAGTTCCTCCGGCGCGAACGCGAGCGCGCTGTCGATCGAGGCCACGAAGCTGTCCACGCTCTGCCCGGCGATGCCGTAGATCAGGTCGAGGTTGAGCGTGGGGAAACGCTGCGCGCGGATCGCGGCGATCGCGCGTTCGACTTCATCGCGTTGCTGCGGCCGCACCAGCGCGCGCACCTCGGCATCGCCGAAACTCTGGATGCCCATGCTCACGCGATCGATGCCGGCCTCGCGGCACAGCGCCATCTTTTCCGCATCGACGGTGTCGGGCGACACTTCCATGCCCGACGGCAGCGCACGCGGGTCGATGCCGTGGCGCTGCAGCATCGCGAACAGGCGTTCGAGTTGCGGCGTGGTCAGGTAACTCGGCGTGCCGCCGCCCAGCGCGAAGCGCGCGAAGCGCGCGCCGTCGAGTGCATCGACGGTGACGTCCAGTTGCAGCGCGAGCTGGTCGAGATAACGCTCGACCGCGTCGTCGTTCGGCTTCGCCAGCGCGAACAGGTTGCAGAAGCCGCAGCGGTACGGGCAGAACGGGATGTGCAGGTACAGGAACAGCGCGTCGCGCGCCTCGTCGGCCCAGACCTCGCGCAGTGCGCGCGGCGCCGGCAGCGCGCGGTACGCGGTCTTGTGCGGATACGAGTACGAATACGCCAGGTAGGGCGGCAGTTGCAGCAGTGCGTCCAGCGACGGCAAGGGAGTTGCGGCGTTCATGCGTCGAGGTCGCTTCCGTTCGGGGCGTGTCCAAGCAGGAAATGCGCGTACGGCACATGCAGCACCACGTCGTGCGCGAGGCGATGGCCGCGATAGCCGTCCTCGCCGTAGGCGGTGCCGTGATCGGAGCAGACGATCACGAACGTCGGGGCGCGTCGCCGCGCGGCCGCGAACAGCGGTGCGAGCGCGGCATCGACGTATTCGAGCGCCGCGGCCTGCGTGTCGGCATCGTCCTCGACGGCGCCCGGGAGGTAATGCCGGTTCGGTTGGTGCAGTGCCGACACGTTGAGATACGTGAAGCAGCGCCGGCCGCGCAGGTCGTCGGCATCGAGTCGCGCGCAGGCCAGCGCGACCTGGCGTTCGGTGGAGTCGATCGCGGTCACGCCGAACGCGGGATTCCAGTGCGCTTCGTCGAACAGTCCCGGCAGATCGCGGCCCAGCGCATTCGCCGGGTTGAAGAAACCGACGCCGCCGATGCACAGCGTGTGGTAGCCGAGCGCCGCGAAGCCGCCGCCGATGTCCGCGCGATCCGCGCCGCCGTCGTCCGAAAACACGAATGTGTTGGCGTCGGCCGTCTCGCTGCCCGCGAACGCCAGCGCGAACAGGCGCGGGTGCGGCCCGGGAGACGCGGGCGTCGGCAGGAAACCGGCGAAGAAGGCGCGGTGTGCGGCGTAGGTGAATGTCGCCGGCGTGTGCCGCCGCTCCCAGCCTGCCGCCGGCAGGTGCGGCGCCAGCGTCGGCAGTCGGCCCGCCTCGAAACACGCCTGCGCGACATCGAAGCGCAGCGTGTCGAGCACGATGAACAGCACGTCGTGGCTGCCGACGATGGCGTGCATGTCGAGCACGGGCGCGCACGCGTCAGCCATGCGCGCGCGCCTCGCATGCGGAGGCCTGCACGAGGCCGGCGAGCACCCAGTCGGCCTGGTCGTCGGCAGGCTCCGCGCCGTCGCAGCGCGCGTGCTGCACGTCGTCGCCGAAGGCATTGGCTTCGAGCACGACGCAGCGGTCGCGCCCGGGGATCACGTCGAAGCCGATCATCGTGCTGCCGGGAAACACCGCCGCCGCGGCGCGCACGGTGGCGTCGACCTGCGCCCATGCCGCGTGGTCGAGCAGCGACGCCGGATCGGCGCGCCGGTTGCCGAGATGCAGGTTGGTCATTGGCGCGTCCGCGATGCGCGCCATCCGCTGTCGCGGTTCGCCGGCGAAGGCGATCACGCGCATGTCGAAGCAGCAGCCGGTGAAGCCCGTGGCGCGCGGCTTCGGGATCCACGCCTCGGCGTAGCAGTCCTGCGCGGCGAGTGCATCGATCAGCGCGGCGATCCGTGCACGCGTCGTGTAACGCTGCGGCGAGAGCCGGTTGAACAGTCGCGCCTGTCTGCCGTCGCCCACGACTTCGGCCGTGGTCCACGCGAGTTCGCGACCGTCTCGATGCCGGCGGTAGGCGATCACGCCCGCCGCGGCCGAGCCGTAGCGCGCCTTCACGAACACGCGGTCGCAGCCATGCGCGTCGAGCAGTTCGTGCAGGTGCACGTACGAGGTCACGCGCCCGAGCGCGGGCGGCACGTCGACGCAGGCCGCGGCCAGCGCTTCGCGGCACGCCCACTTGTCGCACATGCGCAGGATGTCCTCGACCGGATTCAGCCAGCGGACCAGACCTGCGGCCTCCGCCTCGCGCGCGATCGTGCGCAGCAGGTCGGCGAAGCCCGCGAACCACAGGTCGCGATGCGCGAGCGCATGGCCGTCGATGTCGATGGGCGGCGCGCCGTCACGATCGAGCAGGCGATGGCCGCGCTGCACCAGTCGTTCGTACAGGCCGGTGCCCGCGGCCGGTGCGTCGAGCTTGACCATCGTCGGTGTGCCATCGCCGACCGACGGCAGCGCGAGCGGCGGTGCAGGCGCGCACAGGCGTTCCGCGTAGTCGATCACCGCCGCCCGGCGCAGGCCGCGCTCGCGCAGCGCGCGCTGGAGGCGCAGGACGCGGCGATGCCCGGGCGCGCCGAACACCGCCAGTGGCGCGTCGCGGCGTTTCACTCGGCGACGGCGACGTAGCGCTCCCCGTCGTCCTCGTCCTGCGGGTCGTCCAGCACCACGCGGCAGGGCAGCGCCTTCAGCTTCGCCTGCCAGGCGTCGCCGATGTAGTGATGGCTGAGATCGAGTGTTTTCAGCCCGGTGAGGAACGGGCTTTCGCACAGCGCCTGCGCACCGAGGTCTCCGATCGTGCCCATCGACAGGTCCAGCGTGTCGAGGCGGCCCAGCCAGTCGCAGCCGGCGAGATGCTGCGCCAGCGCATCGCTGATCTGCGCATCGCACAGACCGAGGTATTCGAGCCGCGAGGCATCGATCGCGTCGAGCAGGCGCGCGTAGGTTTCCACGTCGCCGTCGAAGCCGTAGTTGTCGTCGCCCAGCCACAGTTCAAGCCGCTTCAGTGCCGGCAGTGTCGAACCCGCGATCGCATTGGCGATGCCTTCGGGCAGGCCGCCGCATTCGATCGCCAGTTCCTGCAGCGCCGCATGCGTGAACGGTGCGAGTGTCAGGTCGGTGCTGCCGCGGATGCGCAGCACCTGCAACTCCGGAAACGCCGCGAGCAGCGGGTTGTAGTCGCCCTGGATGATCCATGAGATCTCGCAGTCCTCGAAGCTCATGTCGCCGACGAACAGCGCGCGCAGCGACGGCAGCTCGGCGCGGCGTTCGATCAGTGCATCGAGATAGTCCTGCGGCGAGGTGTCGTGCGCTTCGCTCCACGCGCCGATGATCAGCGCGTCGAGTGCGGTCGTGTCGACCTGCGCGAGGAAGGCGTCCAGCAGCTCGCGCTGGCTCTCGGCCGAGTCGTAATCCTGCGCCAGGCGGAAGGCGTGGGTGCGCACGGCGTCGCGGTCGGCGACGGTGTCGCCCATGCGGAATTCGACGACGGGTTTGCCGAAGAAGCGTTCGAGGGTTTCGTTGACGGTCATGGAGGGTCCTTGGCGCGGGCGCCGGTCAGGGAATGGGGAAGTCGTGGATGACCACGTACTGTTTGCGGAATTCGAAATTGCCCTTGGGCAGCCACTCCGCGGCGTAATGCCGCAGCGCATCGGCGCCGTCGGGATGATCGAGGCCGTTGGCCCGGCAGTCCGCGCTGGCGTCGTCACCGCTCCGGCTTGCGAACAGACGCAGCCCGATGGTGCCCGGGGCCTCGACCAGGGAGTCGAGCGCCTTGTGCACGCTCGAGAAGAGACAGCACGGACAGAACTTCTCCGCCTCTTCGGCGGCCGCCGTGCCGGCCTCCGGCGGTTCGGCCATGTAATGCGAGAACGGTCCCATCACCACGCGGCGCTCGCGGCCGTCCGCGAGCGTCATCCGCATGATCAGGCAACTGTCGGGCCTGTCCTCCAGTGCGCCGGCCAGCGTGGAATGGTCCATCGCCACCCAGCCGCGAAATCCGTTCATCAGTGCGTCTTCCGGCGAGATGCCGAAGCCATGCTGGTACTCGAACAGACCATCAGGGTACAGCAGCGGGTGATTGGCCTGGATGGTCGTCGCACTCCGGATCCGGCCGTCCGCGCCTTCCATTTCCACGAAGCGTGGCTGCACGATCAGGTCGTCGTCGAGCAGGAGCGCGTCCCCGTGGCGGTGCGCAGGCACTTCGGCCTCCTGCAATGCCTGCAGCAACAGATCGACCATGTCGAAGCGCTGTTCTGCCGCGCCGTCGTCGTCGGCACGCAGGACCAGCACGGACGCTTCGGCCGGATTGAGCGGATGCAGCGGCGGGATCGACGGTGCTGGCGGTTCCGGCGGCGGCGCCGGCGGACCGGGCTTCCTGCGGAAGAAACCGAACATGCTCAGCGCGCCGGCTTCGTCGCTGCGGCGGCATCCTCGACCGCGCGCCACACCCGCAGCAGGTTCTCGCCGAGCAGTTTGCGCAGCGCGTCGTCGCGGTAGCCGCGGGCCTGGAGGCCGGCGATGAGGTTCGGGTAGTCGGCGACGGTCTTGAGGCCGTCGGGCAGGGCGCCGTCGACGCCGTCGAAGTCGGAGCCGATGCCGACGTGGTCGATGCCGACCAGCTGCACGCCGTAGTCGATCTGGTCGAGCACCGCGTCGAGCTTCACCGGCAGCGGCGGATGCGACTGCTCCCACGCGGCGTCGAATTCGGCGACGGTCTGCGCGGTGCGGCCGGCGGCCTTCTCGCGCTGGTAGGCGTTGTAGGCGACGAAGTAGGCCTGCGTGCGCGCGGCCGAGGCCGGATCGACGAAGGCGTTGCCGAACGGCACCTGGATCACGCCGCCCTTGTCGGCGATGGCCTTCGCGAGCTCGTCGCTGAGGTTGCGCTCGAAGCCGGGCGTGAAATGACGGAACGCCGAATGCGTGGCGACGACCGGCGCACGGCTGAGCGCGACCGACTGCGCGACGGCGTCGTCCGACAGATGCGAGACGTCGACCATCATGCCGAGCCGGTTCATCTCGGCCACGACCTCGCGGCCGAACGGGCTGAGCCCGTGCCAGTGCTTTTCCGTCGCGTAGGACGAATCGGCGATGCGGTTGTTGTCGCTGTGGGCGAGGGTGACGTAGCGCACGCCGCGATCGAAGAACACGCGCAGCTTCGCGACGTCGTCGCCGATCGGCGCGCCGTTCTCCATGCCCATCGGCAACAGCACGCGGCCGCCGCGACGCAGGCGGTCGACGTCGCGCGGCGAGCGCAGCACGGCGAACTTCTCCGGATGTTCTGCGGCCAGCGCCTGCACGCCGTCGATCATGCGGTGCGCGACGTTCCAGGCGCTGCCGTCGGCGTCCTGGCCGGGCGAGGTGTAGATCGACATGAACGCCACGTCGAGGCCGCCGGCGCGCGCCTTCGGGTAATCGAACTCGCGGGCCTGCGCCTGCGACAGGTCGAGCCAGCGCTTCGCCAGTTCGGTCGGCGCGTCGATGTGGGTGTCGACGATCACCGCGTCCTGCGCCAGTTTCTGCGCGGCGGGCGTCGCGTCGCCCGCGTGGGCGATGCCGGCGGTCAGCGCGGCGACGAGAGCGGGAAACAGCAAGTGGCGTCGCATGGCGCGCTCCGGAGGTGGGATGAGGTCAGAAGGACGCGGACAGGCGCTGTCCGCCCGCGACGACGAGGCGCGCGAGGTCGCCGCCGAGCCAGTAGCACAGTTCGGCAGGGCGACGCACGTCCCACAGCACGAGGTCCGCGCGCATCCCGACGCGCAGCAGGCCGCGGTCGTGCAGGCCGAGCGCGCGCGCCGCGTGCACGGTCGCGCCGCGCAACGCCTCTTCGGGCGTCAGCCGGAAATGCGTGCACGCCAGCGACATCGCGAGGCGCAGCGACAGCAGCGGCGAGGTGCCGGGGTTGGCGTCGGTCGCGACCGCCATCGGCACGCCGTGCGCGCGGAAGGCGTCGATCGGCGGGCGCTTGGTTTCGCGCAGGCAATGGAACGCGCCGGGCAGCAGCACCGCGACGGTGCCGGCGGCGGCCATCGCGCGCACGGCGTCGTCGCGCGTGTATTCGACGTGATCGGCGGACAGGCCGCCGAATTCGGCGACCAGCGCCGCGCCGCCGAGGTCGCTGAGCTGGTCGGCGTGCAGCTTCACCGGCAGGCCCAGCGCACGCGCCGCCTCGAACACGCGCCGCGTCTGCGCGGGTGTGAACCCGATGCCTTCGCAGAACGCATCGACGGCATCGACCAGACCGTCGGCATGCAGCCGCGGCAGCCAGTCGATCACGGTGTCGATGTAGGCGTCGGGTTGGCCTGCGAACTCCGGCGGCAGCGCATGCGCGCCGAGGAACGTCGTGCGCACGGTCACGCCCAGCGTGTCGCCGATGCGGCGCGCGACGCGCAGCATGCGGCGTTCGCTCTCGAAGTCGAGGCCGTAGCCGGACTTGATCTCCAGCGTCGTCGCGCCGTCCGCGAGCAGCGCCCGCGCGCGCGGCAGCGACTGCGCGAGCAGCGCGTCCTCGTCCGCGGCGCGCACGGCGCGCACGGTCGAGACGATGCCGCCGCCGGCGCGGGCGATGTCCTCGTAGCTCGCGCCCTGCAGGCGCAGCTCGAACTCGTGCGCGCGGTCGCCGGCGAACACCAGATGCGTGTGGCAGTCGACCAGCCCGGGCGTGACCCAGCCGCCGTCGACCTCGATCACCTCGTCGGCCAGCGTCTCCGGCGCCGCCGGCAGCGCCGCGCGCGGGCCGACGAACGCCAGCACGCCGTCGCGCCAGCCGATCGCGCCGTCCTCGATCGCACCGTAACCGTCGCCGTCGAGCGTGGCGAGATGCGCGCCAAGCAGAAGGGTGTCGAAATGCCGGGAGATTGTCATGCGGAAAAGTGTGCCATGCGTTGAAGGATGAGGCGTGCTTACGGCCCCCAGTAGTCGAAGGTGTAGACCCTGCCTTCGGCGATGTCCACGACCATGTCTTGATCGGACGCGACGCCGCACGCGACGCGATGTTGCCCTGCGGTGATCCGGCCACGCTCACCGATCCGGTGAGGCCAGCGACGGCCGTCGACGAGGATCGGACCGCAGCGGCCGCCATTGTCGTCGGCGACGATCAGATAGGTGACGCCGTCAGTCGAAGGTGCGCTCGAACCACGAAGATCGCCGTCGCAACCCGCGCACAGGACCAACATCGCGATGCAACTGGAGAAGAGCGCGCGGGCGACTGCAAGCAGCGTGTTCAGCGGATCGCCCCCGCGGCTTTCAGTGCGCCGGCATCGAACCCCGCTTCCGCGCAGATCGCCTCCGCGTGTTCGCTCAGGTACGGCGGACGCACAGGGTCGGTCATCGGCGTGGCCGACATGCGCAGCGGGCTGGCGATCATCGGGATGCCGTCGGCTTCGATGCGCAGGCCGCGGGCGGTGGCGAGGTCGCCGAACACGGCGTCGCGCACGCCGTTGACCGGTGCGGCGGGAATGCCGGCGGCATCGAAGCGCGCCAGCCATGTCTTGACGGTGTCGCCGGCGAAGCGCTGCGCGAGCTCCGGGACCAGCCAGTCGCGATGGGCGACGCGCGCGGCGTTCGTCGCGCAGCGTGGATCCTCGCGCCAGTCGTCGCGGCCGACCGTGGCGCACAGCCGCTGCCACAGTGCGTCGCTGCCGCAGGCCAGCGCGAACGCGCCGTCGGCGGCGTCGAAGGTCTGGTAGGGCACGATGCTGGCGTGCGCGTTGCCGTAGCGCTTCGCGTCCTTGCCGGTGAACAGCGTGCTGCTGGCGACGTTGGCCAGCGCCTGCACCTGCACGTCGAACAGGCTCAGCTCGATCGTCTGGCCTTCGCCGGTGCGCGCGCGTTGCAGCAGCGCGGCGAGGATCGCGATGGTCGCGTTGAGCCCGGTGGTGAGATCGACCGAGGCCACGCCGACCTTGCTCGGCGGGCCGTCGGCGGGACCGGTGATCGCCATCAGCCCGGCTTCGGCCTGGATCGCGAAGTCGTAGCCGGGGCGATGCGCGCCGGGGCCGCTGCGGCCGTAGCCGGAGATCGCGCAGTGGATGAGCCGCGGGTTCAGCGCGCGGGTCGAGGCGGGGTCCAGCCGCAGCGACGCCGCGGCGTCGGCGCGGAAATTCTCGATCAGCACGTCGGCGTCGCGGATCAGCGCCTCCAGCAGCGGGCGCGCGTCGGCATGGCGCAGGTCGATCGCGATCGAGCGCTTGCCGCGGTTGCAGCAGGCGAAGTAGGCGGAGGTGTCGCCGCCGGCGTGGTGCAGGAACGGCGGGCCGTAGCCGCGGGTGTCATCGCCGTCCGGCGGCTCGACCTTGATCACGTCGGCGCCGAGGTCGGCGAGGGTCATGCCGCACCACGGCCCGGCGAGCACGCGGGAGAGATCGAGAACCCGGATTCCTGCCAGTGCCGACATCGACGCGCCTGTCGCGGGGGAGTGCGCAGTGTACCGGGCGCGTCGGAGGTTGGCGGATCGACACGTCGCTGCCTCCACTCCGGCACGTCGCTGCCGCCACCCCCACCCCGACCCTCCCCCGCTCGCGGGGGAGGGGGCAAGGCAGATGCGCCTGCTGTGTCTGCCGCCCGTGTCGCAGGAAACCGGCAGCGCGGAATCGCCTCGTCCTTCTCCCTCCCCCGCGGGCGGGGGAGGGGCGGGGGTGGGGGCGCCGGCCCGCGCATGCGCTTGGGGCATGCGTGATCGCGGTGCGACAATCCGCGCATGACAGCACAGATCGCTCCCGTCGACGGCCGCTGGCGGCTTCCCGGCATCGCCAACCTGCATTCGCACGCGTTCCAGCGCGCGATGGCGGGCCTTGCGGAATGCATGACCCATCCCTCCGATTCGTTCTGGACCTGGCGCGAGACCATGTACCGCATGGCCGCGCGGTTCGATCCGGACACGCTGCATGCGGTCGCGTCGCAGCTGTACGTCGAGATGCTGGAAGCCGGCTACACCACCGTCTGCGAGTTCCATTACCTGCACCACGCACCGGACGGCCGGCCGTACGACGATCCCGCGGCGATGTCGCGGGCGCTGGTCGCTGCGGCGCGCGAGACCGGCATCCGCCTCACGCTGCTGCCGGTGCTGTACATGACCGGTGGCTTCGACGGACGTCCGCTCAACGAACGCCAGCGCCGGTTCGGCCACACGGTCGACGCCTGGCAGCGGCTGTTCGACACGTTGCGCGCCGGACAGGACGACACCTTCCGCGTCGGCTGCGCGCTGCACAGCCTGCGCGCGGTGCCGGCGGACGCGATGCGGGCGACGCTCGCGGCGCTGCCGCAGGACGCGCGGGTGCACGTCCACATCGCCGAGCAGATCGGCGAAGTGCAGGACTGCCTGGCGATCCGCGGCGACCGCCCGGTGCGCTGGCTGCTCGACCATGCCGACATCGACGCGCGCTGGACGCTGGTCCATGCCACGCACCTGGAGATGGACGAGATCGTCGGCATCGCCGATCGCGGCGCGACGGTCGCGATCTGCCCGACCACCGAGGCCAACCTCGGCGACGGCCTGTTCCCGCTGCGCGATTTCCTCGACGCCGGCGGCCGCTGGGGCATCGGCTCGGACTCGCACATCTCGGTGTCGCCGGTGGAGGAACTGCGCTGGTTGGAATACGGCCAGCGGCTGGTCACGCGCCACCGCAACATCGCCGCCACCGCGGCGTCGCCGAGCGTGGGCGAGACGCTGCTCGCGGGCGTGCAGGCCAGCGCCGCGCAGGCGACCGGCTTCGCGGCGGACGTCCTCGCCGACGATGTCGTCACCCTCGATCCCGCCGCGCCGCAGTTGCTCGCCGCGCGCGCAACGGACATCGCCGACCGCTGGCTCTTCGCCGGCAACCGGCCGGCGGTGGACACGGTGACGGTGGCCGGGCGCCGGATCGTCGATGGCGGCCGGCATGTCGATCGCGAGGCCGTCGCCGCGCGCTATGCGACGGCGCTGGCGAGGCTGCTGGCGGACTGATTCGCGCCGCCACGGGCGGCCTTCGTCGCCGGGAACCGGGGGTTCGTCGCAAGGGCCGGCGGGCGAGGCGGGAGGCGGGCAGGGTGTGCAGGTCGCCGCGACGCGCGGCGGTTCGCACCCTTCCAGACCTCCCGGAGTTCCCATGTCCCAGTCCTCGCGCTTCTCCCTGAAGACCCTCGCCGTGGCCGTCGCCCTGACCGTTGCGGGTTCGTTCTCCGCCGTCGCCGCGGACGCCCCGGCTCCGGCCACCCAGGCGGCGGCCCCGGCCGTCGCCCGCAGCCACGTGCCGATCCTCTGGAAGATCTCCGACCGGGACAACACGCTGTACCTGCTGGGCTCGTTCCACCTGCTGCGCGCCGGTGACCTGCCGCTGTCGCCGGACATCGCCGTCGCGATGAACGACGCGAAGACGACGATGTTCGAACTCGACATGGTGTCGATGATGTCGCCGGAGAACCTGGCGAAGGTGCAGGCCTACCAGAAGCTGCAGGGCGACAAGCCGCTCAGCGCGCTGCTGCCCACGCCGACGCGCGAGAAGCTGGAGGCGCTGCTGAAGGTCGGCGGCACCCCGATGTCAGCGGTGGACGGGCTGGATGCCTGGGCGCTTGCGCTCAACCTCAACCTCGGCACGATGATGGCGATGGGCTTCAACGGCGAGAACGGTCCGGATCGCCTGTTGTCGCTGCAGGCCGACAAGGAAGGCAAGCCGCGCCTCGCGCTGGAAACGCTGGACGACGAATTCTCGGTCTTCGAGCGCACGCCGATCGACGAGCAGGTGCTGGGCATCACCCGGTTCGTCGATGACCCCAAGCAGGTGGTGACGCAGACGATGAAGATGCACGACCAGTGGATGGCCGGCGATCTCGACGGGCTGGGCCGCGACGCGCTGGCCCGCATGCGCAGCGAGACGCCCGTGACCTACCGCCTGCTCGTGGTCGACCGCAACAACGCCTGGCTGCCGCAACTCAAGGCGCGGCTCGACGCACACCACGCCGGCGACAACACGCTCGCCGTGGTCGGCGCGCTGCATCTCGCGGGCGAGGACGGCCTGCTCGCGAAGCTGCGCGCCGAAGGCTATCGCGTCGAGCGCATCTGCACCGCCTGCGCCACCGGTCCGCGCTGACCCAACCGGCCCGCTCCGCGAGGAGCGGGCGCTTCCCTCGGAGCACCCTGATGCGCATCGACCTCAAGGGCCTGCGGGCCTCGTCGACCGATCGCCAGTTCTGCGGCGTCTTCGGCGGGCTCGGCGAACACACGCCGATCCCGTCCTGGCTCTGGCGCACCGTCTTCGTGCTGCTCGCGCTGTGGCACTGCGAAACGATCGTCGCCTACCTGGTAGTCGCCCTGTTCATGCCGCAAGCCGTGGCCCCGGCGACCGCCGTCGGCGTCGAACCCGCCGCGCACGCCCCGTCCGTCCCGGTGCGGCCATGAGCATAGTCCAGGCGTCGAGCGTCATCGCGATGCTGCTGTCCGCCGCGTTCCCCGGCGCGGGCGTGGTGTCGGTGGCCGGCGACGCTGCGTCCCCGGTCTGCATGCCGGCGTCTTCCTTCGATGCCGGGAATGCCTCGGGCGGATGGCGACTGGACGCGGCGATCGGCCCGGCCTGCGTCGCCGGCCCGCTGCCCGCGTGGCATGCGGAACTGCAGACGCTGGGCATCCGCGTCGCGATTCAGCATGATGCCGGCGGTTTTTCGCTGTCCTTCGATGCCGGCCGCCTGCATCCGGGCATGCCGCACGCGCCTGTTCCGTCGTTTTCCGGGATCCGCCCATGACTGTCCACGACATCCCCCCGCTCACGCTGGATGCGCCGCTGCCCGAGTCGATGCGGCCGGGCCGGCAGACCTTCGTGACCCGGTACAAGAACTACCCGGTGTTCAGTTGGCCGTGGTGGTGGCGGCGCACGGTGTTCTTCTCGCCCGTGGCGCTGGCGTTGTTCTTCGTGCCGACCTTCTGGATGTGGCGCGAGCTGAGCAACACGCTGGCCGCCCTGCAATCGGCGGCCTTCACGACGGGGGCGTTCGCGATCCTGGTCACGCTCGGTCCCGGCATCGCCAGCGCGATCCGATACCGCCGGCTGCCCGCGAAATGGGAAGGCATCGCGATCGTCGCCGTGATCCTCGCCTGCATCGGCGTGGCGTCGGTGATGGAGGACGTGTTCAACGCCTTCCGCATCTCGATCCTCGACGAATTTCCGGCAGCGAAACAACAACTGCTGGCACTGGCCGCGGAAAAGCAGGCGCGCAATCAGAACTCGCCGGTCCTCGGGGCGATCACCGGCTACCTCGTCGCCGGTTCGTGCGGGGGATTGCTTGCGATCCCGGCCTACTTCCGCGAATCGTGGAGCTGGCGCGCGTATCAGCACGAGCGGATCGAGTCCGCGCTGCGTGCGCAGAAGCACGAGGCAAGCCTGAAGTTGAGCCTGCTGCAGGCGCAGGTGGAGCCGCACTTCCTCTTCAACACGCTGGCCTCGGTGCGCATGCTGATCCGCCAGGATCCCGCGCAGTCGGAGGCGACGCTCGATGCGCTCGTGGCCTACCTGCGCGGCAGCATCCCGCAGTTCCGCGACGGCGAGGCGAGGACCGCGTCCCTGCTCGGCCAGCAACTCGACCTCTGCGAGAGCTACCTCGAGGTCATGCGCATCCGCACCGCGGGACGCCTGCAGCATGCGGTGGAGGTCGACGCCTCGCTGCGCGACGCTGCGTTCCCGCCGATGCTGCTGATCACGCTCGTCGAGAACGCGATCAAGCACGGCATCGAGCCGAAGCCGGGCCCGGGCCGGGTGACGATCTCGGCGACGCGCGACGGCGATGCGTTGCACGTCGTCGTGGACGACGACGGCGTCGGCCTGCAGCCGGGCGTCGGCGGCGGGCTCGGCCTCGCCAACGTGCGGGCGCAGCTTGATGCGCTCTACGGCAAGCGGGCGACGTTCGACCTGCGGAGCCGGGGCACGGGCGGCGTCCGTGCGGAACTGCGGCTGCCGATGGCGCAGGCGGCATGAGCACGATGCCGGCCCCCGTCACCGCCGTCATCGCCGAAGACGAAAAGCCGCTGCGTGATGCGCTGCGCGCGATGCTCGGCATCGCCTGGCCCGAGCTGGAGATCGTCGCCGAATGCGAGGACGGCATCGCCGCGATGGAAGCGATCGCCGCGCACCGGCCGGCGCTGAGTTTCCTCGACATCCGCATGCCCGGCGTCAGCGGTCTGGACGTGGCCCGCGCCGCGATCGCGGTGAAATCGCTCGTCGTGTTCACCACTGCCTACGACGAATACGCCGTGCGCGCGTTCGAGGCCGGCGCCGTCGACTACCTGCTCAAACCACTGCGGCCCGAGCGGTTGGCGACGACGCTGGATCGCGTGCGTGCGCGACTCGACACCCGCGACGCGGACGCCGACGCGCGCATGGCGGCATTGGAAGCGCAGCTCCGTCCGTCTGGCACGCGGCTGATCCGCTGGATCAGCGCCGCGGTCGGCGACAGCGTGCGCATGCTCGGCCTCGACGAAGTGGTTTATTTCCAGGCGCAGGACAAGTACGTCCGCGTGGTGACCGCCGACGGCGAGGCGATCATCCGCACGCCGCTGAAGGAACTGCTGGCGGGGCTCGACCCCGACGAATTCTGGCAGGTGCATCGCGGCACGGTCGTGCGCGTGTCGGCGATCGACCGCCTGCGTCGCGACGAACTCGGGAAATCGGCGCTGCGGCTCCGCGGCCGCGAGGAGACGCTGCCGGTCAGCGCGGCGTTCCTGCACCGTTTCCGCGGGATGTGATCGCGTCGCGCAGCGCCGGCTGCAACGGCGCCAGCGTGCCGTCGTTCGGCGCGGGGCGGACGTGCAGCAGGTGCGCGAGCAGCGGGTAGATGTCGACGTTGTCGAACGCCGGCAGCACCATGCCGGTGCGGAACGACGGTCCGGTGGCGACGAAGGTCGCGCGCATCTCGGGCACTTCCGGCGCGAAGCCGTGTTCGCCCTTCACCGGCTGCCGCTGCGGCGCCTCGCTGCGCGCCTGCAGCCGCCAGCCGACGTCCGCCTGGCACACGATCGGTGCGATCCGGCGGTGCGTGCCGATGTGCCAGGCTGCGGGCAGCTCGGCCTTGCGCCAGCAGGCGTAGTGGTCGTGGCGGCCGGCGAAGGCCTGCGCGACGTCGGCCTCGCGTCCGGGTGCCGGCGCGATGCCGACCCAGGCGCCCCACGACAGCAGCCGGTACGCCGACGTCGGCAGCACGTCGTCGAGATAGCGCACGTTCGCCTGCGGCACGTCGGCCATGCCGTGGTCGGACACGACGATCACGTCGGTGGCCGCGTCCACGCCGCGCGCACGCAGGCCGTCGCGCAGTCGTGCCAGCGCGGCGTCCAGCGTCCGCAGCGCGGCCATCGCCGGCGGCGACGCGGCGCCGGCATCGTGCGCGGCGATGTCGTACTGGTCGAAGTACACCGTCAGCAGTTGCGGCCGCTGCCCGGACGGCAGGTCCAGCCAGGCGAGGACCTGGTCGATCCGCGCGGCCGGCGTCACCGTCTTGTCGAACGGCCGGCGGTAGCGCGGGCGCTGCCCGGCGATCTCGGCGTTCGAGCCCGGCCAGAACATCGTCGCCGCGATGCCGCCCTGCTTCTGCAGGGTGGCCCAGATCGGTTCGCCGCCCCACCAGCGGCCGTCGTCGGCGCTGGCGGCGTTCTTCGAGACGAAGGTCCCCAACTCCGGATCGATCATGTTGTTGTGGACGATGCCGTGATGGTCGGGATACAGCCCGGTCACCAGCGTGTAGTGGTTCGGGAAGGTGAGGGTGGGGACGCTCGGCGTCAGCCATTCGGCGCGCACGCCCTGCGCGGCGATCGCGTCCAGCGTCGGCATCGTGCCGCTGCCAGGAATGGACGCGGGCAGCGCGTCGATCGACACCACGATGACGGCATGGGCGGCGGCGGGCGGTGCCGCGGGTCGCGGCGCCGGGGCGCCGGCGCAGGCCGCGAGGAGCAGGCAGAACGCCGGGACGACATACCGGATCAAGCGCGCGGACACACCGCGCCAGGCGAAGACGGAGGGCATGCGAGGATGATACCCGCCGCCGTGTCCGCCCGATGACGTCCCGCCGAGGTCCCGCATGTCCCGTGCCCCGTTCGCCGCCTTCGCGGCACTGCTGTTCCCCTTCGCCGCCGCGGCCGCGCCGGCGGCCCTGTTGCCCGCGGAATGCGAGGTCTGGGCGCGCGAACTCGATTTCGCCGCGTCGGTCGCCCGCCACGACGCCGCGGCCTTCGCCGACCACGTCGACGCCGGCGCGGTGTTCGGCGCGGGCCGCGAACGCCAGGCCCGCGGGCGCGACGCCGTCGTGGCGCGCTGGGCCGGGATCGTCGAAGGCAAGGCCGTGACCATCGAGTGGTATCCCGAACGCACCACCGTCGGCGGCGTCGCCGGCATCGCGTGGTCGGAAGGCCCGTCGCTGGTGATCGAGCACCCCGGCACCGACGCCGAGACCTTCACCCTCGGCCGCTTCCATTCGGTCTGGCGACGCGGCGAGGACGGCGTCTGGCGCGTGCTGTTCGACGACGGCATCGATCGCGGCCCGGCCGATGCCGAACAGGTCCGCGCCTTCCGCGCCGGTCGCCGCGAGGCCTGTCCCGCGGGCTGACATCGTCCTGAATCCGGGCGACGCGTTCATGCATCTCGGCCCGGGCCGGCGTAAGGTGCGGGCATTCCCCTTCGTGCCCGGAGCCGCCGCCATGACCCGCCTGCTGCTCGCACTGCTGTTCGTCCTGACCTGCGGCACCGCCGTCGCGCAGACCGTCACCGTCACCAACGAAGCCGGCCAGACCGAGACCGTCCGCACCGACGTCGCGACGCCGGCCGAGCCGGCTGCCGACACGGCCACCGACAAGCCTGCCGACAAGCCCGATGCCGCCGCATCCACCTGCCTGCAGAGCACCGGCTCGCGCATCGTCGCCAACCGCAACCTCCGCGCCCAGCGCGCCGGCAAGCCGCTGGAGTGCGCCAACGCCCCGGGGCGCGTCTACACCCGCGAGGAACTCGACCGTACCGGCCGCATCGACATCTACGACGCCCTGCGCGCGCTGGATACCGGCGTGCGCTGACGCGCCGGCAAGTCCCGCTCCCGAAGGAACGCCCGGCCTCGCGCCGGGCGTTTCCGTTTCGGGGTCCGTGCCACTCAGCCGAACAGGTCGCCCGTCGGCGTCGGCATCTGCGCGGGCATCGCGCCTTCGAGGCGCAGCAGCGCTTCCTTGATCGGCAGGCCGCCGCCGAAACCGGTGAGCGTGCCGTCGCTGCCGATCACGCGGTGGCAGGGCAGCACGATCGGCAGCGGGTTGCGGCCATTGGCGGCGCCGACCGCGCGCACCGCCGCGGGCTGGCCGATCGCCTTCGCCAGCTGGCCGTAGCTCCACGTCGCGCCCCACGGGATCTCCGCCAGCATCGCCCACACCGCGCGCTGGAACGGCGTGCCTGCGGGTGCGAGCGGCAGGTCGAACGTGCGCCGCGTGCCGGCGAAATAGGCGTCGAGCTGCGCGCGCGTTTCCGCCAGCGTGTCCGCGATTGCGCCGCGCGCGCCGGGCACCCAGCCGGCGCGATCGACCGGATGCCGGTTCGTCGGGAATTCGATGTGGCGCAGCCCTGCGGCGTCGGCGGCGAGCGTCAGCGTGCCGATCGGGCTGTCCATGCGTTCGAAGTAGAGCGTCGTCATGCCGCAGCGGCCTCCGTGGCGTCGGTCTCGCTTGAGTCGGTCGGAAGATGCCACAGGTGCAGCACGGCGTAACCGCGCCACGGCCGCCACGCCTCCGCGCGCGCCGCGGTCGCGCGTTCGCTCAGGCGCGACGTGCCCGCGGGCGCGAGCCGCTGCTGCAGTACCAGATCGCCGGCGGGGAAGGCGTCCGGCAGCGCGAGTCCGCGCATCGCGATGTACTGCGCGGTCCAGTCGCCGATGCCCGGCAGCGCGGTGGCGCGGGCGACGAAGTCCTCCAGCCGCTGGCCGCCATCGAACGACAGCCGGCCGTCGACGACCGCCGCCGCCAGCGCGCGGATCGTCGCCGCGCGCGTCTTCGGCAGGCCGATCGTCTCCAGCGGCGCGTCGCGCAGGACCTGCGGCGACGGGAACGTACGGTCGAGTCCCGGTGGTGCTTGTTCGCGATGCCCGCCCCAGGCGTCGACCAGCCGCCGCGCCAGTGTGGTCGCGCCGGCAACGCTGATCTGCTGGCCCAGCACCGCGCGCACCGCGAGTTCGAAGCCGTCCCAGCCGCAGGGCACGCGCAGGCCCGGATGCGCGACGATCGCGCGCGCCAGCAGCGGATCCTGCGCGAACAGCGCATGCACCGGGCGCAGGTCGGCGTCGAGATCGAACATCCGCCGCACGCGGCGCACGAAGTCGGGGATGCGCTTCGTGTCGCCGGGCGCGAGATCGACCAGCTCCAGCCGCAGCTCGGCTTTGCCGTCGATCGCACTGACCCGCAGCCACGCACGCCCGTTGCCGATCGCGCGCAGGTAGGCGTCGTCGTCGACGCGTTCGATGCCGGGGATGGCGCGCTTGGCGAGGAAGCGCAGCAGCAGCCCGAAGTCCAGCGGCGGCCGGTAGCCCAGCCGCAGCGCGAGCGTGCCCGCGGGCGCCTTCGCCGCGGACGCCTGCCGGCGGATCGCGGTCGGCGGCATGCCGCAGCCGTCGAGGAACGCGGCGTTGAACCGGCGCAGGCTGTTGTAGCCCGCGGCGAGCGCGACCTCGGTCGCCGGCAATGAGGTTTCCGTCAGCAACTGCTTCGCCAGCAGCAGGCGCCGCGTCGCGTGCACCGCGTGCGGGGTCGCGCCCACGTGCGCGAGGAACACGCGCTGCAGTTGGCGCGCACCGAGGCCCACGCGCGCCGCGAGCGCGGCGACGCCATCGTCCTGCAGCGCGCCTTCGGCGATCAGCGCCAGCGCGCGGCGCACCGCGTCCTCGCGCACCTGCGCGAAGGCGTCCGGCGACAGCTCCGGCCGGCAGCGCAGGCACGGGCGATAGCCGGCGGCGGTGGCCGCGGCGGCGTTCGCGTAGAAGCTCACGTTGCCGCGCTTCGGCGCCGGCGCCGGGCACACCGGCCGGCAGTAGATGCCCGTGCTCTTCACCGCGACGAAGAACAGGCCGTCGAAGCGCGCGTCCTTCGCCGCCATCGCGCGGAAGCAGACCTCGGGCGGCGGCAGGGCATCGTGGGCGGGCAGGGCGTCGAGCGTCGTCATGCCCGCATCCTAGCCCCGGCGCGCCCCGCCGACTCGCCGTTTTCGGACATGGATGCCGGTGGGCCCTGTGGGAGCGGCGTGAGCCGCGACGGTGTGCGGCATACCTTCCCTGTGGGAGCGACGGGAGTCGCGACAGGCTGCGGACAGGCTTGCCATGGCTTCGTCGCGACTCCCGTCGCTCCCACAGGAAAGGTTGTTGGTGCTCTGTCGCGACTTGACCAGCCTCCGGCTGTTGAAAGCCGTCGCTCCCACAGGAATCGCCTGCCGCCGGGTCGCGCCTCCCGGCGCTCCTACAGGGCAGGTCGTCGGCGCCCGACGGCAGGCCGCCGCCGCCCGCGGGCGTAAAATCCCCCGATCGCCTCCAGGAGCAACCCGCATGGCCCCGTCGATCCCGTTCGGTTCCAACCGCCACGATCCCTCCCGCGTCATCCGCGCCCCGCGCGGCAGCGAGCGGACCTGCAAGAGCTGGCTGACCGAAGCGGCCTACCGGATGATCCAGAACAACCTCGATCCCGACGTCGCCGAGCGGCCCGAGGATCTCGTCGTCTATGGCGGCATCGGCCGCGCCGCGCGCGACTGGGCCTGCTTCGACGCCATCCTCGAAGCGCTGCGCAACCTCGAGGACAACGAGACGCTGCTGATCCAGTCCGGCAAGCCGGTCGGCGTGTTCCCCACGCATCCCGACGCCCCGCGCGTGCTGCTCGCCAACTCCAACCTCGTGCCGCACTGGGCCACGTGGGACCACTTCCACGAACTCGATCGCAAGGGCCTGATGATGTACGGCCAGATGACGGCCGGTTCATGGATCTACATCGGCTCGCAGGGCATCGTGCAGGGCACCTACGAAACCTTCGTCGAGATGGGCCGCCAGCATTACGGCGGCGACCTCACCGGCAAGTGGATCCTCACCGCCGGCCTCGGCGGCATGGGCGGCGCGCAGCCGCTGGCGGCGTCGCTGGCCGGTGCGTGTTCGCTCAACATCGAATGCCAGCAGTCGCGCATCGACATGCGCCTGCGCACGCGCTACGTCGACGAGCAGGCGGCCGACCTCGACGACGCGCTCGCGCGGATCGAGAAGTACTGCGCCGACGGCGAAGCGAAGTCGATCGCGCTGCTCGGCAACGCCGCGGAGATCCTGCCCGAACTCGTGCGCCGCGGCGTGCGCCCGGACGCCGTCACCGACCAGACCTCCGCGCACGATCCGTTGCACGGCTACCTGCCCGCCGGCTGGACGCTGGAGCAGTGGTTCGACAAGCAGCAGACCGCGCCGCAGGAAGTCGTCGAGGCCGCGAAGCATTCGATGCGCATCCACGTCGAGGCGATGCTGCATTTCGAGGACATGGGCATCCCCACGTTCGACTACGGCAACAACATCCGCCAGATGGCGTTCGAGGTCGGCTGCAAGGACGCCTTCGATTTCCCGGGCTTCGTGCCGGCCTACGTGCGCCCGCTGTTCTGCCGCGGCATCGGCCCGTTCCGCTGGGTCGCGCTCAGCGGCGATCCCGAGGACATCGCGAAGACCGACGCCAAGGTCAAGGCACTCATCCCCGACGACGCGCACCTGCATCGCTGGCTCGACATGGCGAAGGAGCGCATCAGCGTGCAGGGCCTGCCCGCGCGCATCTGCTGGGTGGGCCTGGGCGTGCGCCACAAGCTCGGCCTCGCGTTCAACGAGATGGTGCGCAACGGCGAACTGAAGGCGCCGATCGTGATCGGTCGCGACCACCTCGACAGCGGCAGCGTCGCCTCGCCCAACCGCGAGACCGAAGCCATGCAGGACGGCAGCGACGCCGTCAGCGACTGGCCGCTGCTCAATGCCATGCTGAATGTGGCCGGCGGCGCGACCTGGGTCAGCCTGCACCACGGCGGCGGCGTCGGCATGGGCTTCAGCCAGCACAGCGGCGTCGTCATCGTCTGCGATGGCAGCGCCGAAGCCGACCAGCGCATCGCCCGTGTCCTCTGGAACGACCCCGGCACCGGCGTCATGCGCCACGCCGACGCCGGCTACGAGATCGCGAAGCAATGCGCGCGGGAGCAGGGGTTGAAGTTGCCGATGCTTTGAAGCAGTCCAGGTCGCCGGATAGCATCGATATTCGGGTGTTATCCGGTGTCCAGACCGTATAACACCCTCAATGTTTCACCGTGTTCTTGCGCGGCACCCTGCAAAGGCCATTGATTTTGCCAATGGAAATGGCGTTGACGGGTTGGTTGGAGCGCTACAGAATCGGCGTTATGCCCCACTATGGGGTCTAATCGTAGTTAGGCCCGTAAAAAACTCATCGCCCTAATTTTTTGCGCACTAAAATTTCGTTTTTTAACCCGCTCACAGGAAGGAGCAAAACATGAGTGACACGAGAGGTCGAGGCCCAAACGATGAGGGCCGCATTGAGAAAAAGCCAACTCGCCCATATGAAAACCAGCCTCCCGATCCTGTAAAAGAGCAACAGGATAAGACTCAGCGCAAAGTGGATGAGACACTGAAGAATAAATAAGGAGAGAAAGAATGCTAGGACAAAATCCTGATAACTGGCGTTGCATGTTTTGTAGTAAGTGCGTGCATTTGATCGACTCGACAGCAAATCGAGAGGGAACGTACTGTAAAGGTTTCCATACCTGGGGCTGGGAGGAGCCAGCTGCAAGCTACAGCAGAAAGGGACACTGCCCGAAGTGGGAGAACGGCGAACCAGGTCAGACCTGCCGCAGATAAGGTGCGGTAACAAATACCAATGCGATCAAATTGTGCAATAACGGCGTGCTACGCCGTTATTGCCAGCTTATATTGAACGCTAGCCCAGTAATAACAGACATGCCGCAGGCAGCTTTGTAATGACCCAGTGAAAACCTGCTCAGGTGTAACCTTGACGAAGGAGATACCAATGAGTGCGGTAATGGAAGAAGAGATCAAGCGATGGACGGCGCGGCGGAAGTCGCAGCTGGTGCTGGAGATCATCCAGGGACGGACGACCGTGTCGGAGGCGAGCCGGCAGTTCGACCTGACGCCGTCGGAGATCGAGAGCTGGGTCGACGATGGCAAGCGCGGGCTGGAGAACGCGCTGCGTGCGAAGCCCGAGGATGTGCGCGAGCAGTACGAGCGCCAGCTGAAGGAACTGCAGGAAGCGTACGGCGAAGCGATGCTGGAGCTGCGCGCCCGAAAAAAATTGGCGTCCCTGTTGGGCAAGGACGAGACCTGATGGTCTCGATCCAGCAGGGACTGCTGGCGGATGGCATCCGGGTGTCGATGGCGAAGTTGTGTCGCTGGTTCGGGCAGCTCCGGCGGACGGTGTACTACCGGCCGACGAAGGCGCCGCCGAAGGTGCGCGCCGACCTGGCGGAGCCGATCAAGGCGCTGATCGAAGCCGAGCCGTCGTTCGGCTATCGCACGGTGGCGGGATTGCTGGCGATGAACAAGAACACGGTGCAGCGGATCTTCCAGCTGAAGGGCTGGCAGGTGCGCAAGCGCCCGATCGGCCATCGGCCGAGGATCCAGGCGCTACCGTCGGTGGCGCAGTCGGCGAACGAGCGCTGGTCGACCGACCTGTGCCGGTTGTGGGCGGGTCGGGACAGTTGGCTGACCTTGGCGCTGGTGATCGATTGTCACACCCGTGAGCTGCTGGGCTGGCAGTTGTCGCGCAGCGGCAAGGCGACGACGGCGGCGGCGGCGCTGGAGCAGGCGTTGATCGCCCGGCTCGGCAGTCTGGCACCGGTGCCGCGCCCGTTCCTGTTGCGCTCGGACAACGGCCTGGTCTTCACCAGTCGGGCCTACACGCGACTGGTCCGCAGCTATGGTCTGCACCAGGAGTTCATCACGCCGCACTGCCCGCAGCAAAACGGCATGGTGGAGCGCCTGATCCGGACGTTGAAGGAGCAGTGCGTGCACCGGCACCGGTTCGAAAGCCTGCCGCACGCCAGTCGCGTCATCGCGGACTGGATCCAGTTCTACAACCACCGGCGCCCGCACCAGGCGCTGGGCATGAAGACACCCGCTCAAGCGTATGCTTTAGCGGCCTGACCTGTGCAGGATCCGCTGGGTCATTACATGCTCGCGCCGGGTGCGCTGCCGGATCCCGAACTGGTCGGGATCCGCATCCAGTACCGCCTCCAGCAGGCGCTGATCATTCTCCTGGTGATCGCGATCGCGGCGACGGTGATCGTTCGATAGTGATCGCCGGCGCATGGCCGGCGGCCCGGACGCCGGGTTCGCCGATCGTCGGCAAGCCTCCCGCTGGGGGCATCGCACGACCCGGATGGGCGTAGTCTTGGTCGGCGACCTCCCGGCCTCCGTGTCCGGGGATCGCAGGCAAGGCGCCCGTCGCCGGCGCCAGGGAGGGGGAATGGAAGCGCCTGTCGTGTCCGAACGCCCGAGTCCGAACCGCGTGGATGCCGCGCACATCGTTGCCCGCGTGCCGGGCATCACGCCGGCCGAAAGCGAGGTGCTCCGCCGTCTGCTGGACGATCCCGGTGCGCACGGTTTCGCGCTGCCGCCCGACGACCCGCTGTCCGACGCCGAGCGCGACATCCTCGCGCGCGTGAAGCAGGCGCCGCTCGATCCCGCGCCGTCGCTGCATCGCCAGGTCTACGTGATCCTGAAGGCGACGCGGCTGTGCAACCTGCGCTGCGGCTATTGCCATTCGTGGAAGAGCGGGCCGGGGCAGGTGATGTCGTTCGAGGTGCTGGCCGACACCATCCGGCGCTACCAGTCCACGCCGGGCATCGAGGACGTGGACTACGTCTGGCACGGCGGCGAGACGCTGCTGCTGTCCCCCGACTATTTCGAGAAGGCGATCTGGCTGCAGAACCTGTTCCGGCGGCCCGGGCAGCGCATCGCCAACGGGCTGCAGACCAACGGCACGCTGATCACCGACGACTGGGCGCGCTTCTTCGCGAAGTATCGCTTCAAGGTCGGCGTGAGCATCGACGGCACGCGCGAGATCCACGACAGCGTGCGCCTCGACAAGAAGGGGCGGGGCACGTTCGCGAAGGTCGAGGCGGGGCTCGCGCGCCTGCGCGAGCACGGCGTGACCTACGGCATCCTCACGGTCGTCGACGAACGGATGGCGTCGCTGCCGATCGAGCCAATGCTGCGCGAGCTGAAGACACTCGGCGCCGCCGGCGTGTCGCTGCTCAATTCCATCCCCGACAACGGCGAAGGCACCGAGCGTGCCGTCGAGCGCGGGCTGTTCGCCTTCCCGCGCTACGTCGATTACCTGCGCAAGGTCTTCGCGATCTGGCAGCGGCAGCCCGAGGCGTATCCGGCGATCCGCGAGATCTCCGCACTGATCGAAGTGCTCGGCGGCGGCCGCGCCGGCGTGTGCACGCTGTCGGGCAACTGCATGGGCCAGTTCCTGACGATCGAACCGTCCGGCACGGTGTCTGCCTGCGACAAGTACCTCGGCGTCGAGGACTACACCTTCGCCGCGAAAGGCGCGTCGCCCTTCGCCGCCGACCGGCTCGCGCACGCGCGCCATCGCCAGGCCGACGACGACCGGCGCATGGCCGAATGCCGCCATTTCCATCTCTGCAAAGGAGGCTGCCCGCACGACAACCGGATGCAACGAATCTTCGATGCCGACTGGAGCGGCGGCTGTTGCGGGTTGTCCGGCCTGATCGACGACATCGCGCAATGGCTGGCCACCGACGCCGGCCAACGCCTGACAAGCACCAGGGAGCGCTTCGCATGACCACCGACATCACGCTGACCGTGGAACAGCTCGCCGAGCTGGAAAAGAAGCTCGAACGCACCGATCTCGCCGATTCCGAACGGCAGATCATCAGCGGCGTGCTCGCCCAGAGCCGCACCGATTTCCGGACCATGGACCGGGCCCGGAACGACTGGGAATACACCTTCTGGTCCTACCGCTTCTGATCCCGGCGTCATCGCCGCGTCGCGCACGCCCGCGCGGCGCGGCCTCGGGTCCGGCCATGCCGTGCTGATCGGCCGGGCGGCCATGCCGCGACCCTCGCACGTCGCCGTTTCGATGCGAAAATGGGCGCCATGACCCTTCCTTCCGACGTCTGGACCGACGCGCGTGAACGCATGAAGACCGGCATCGTCGCCGCGCTGCGCGACGCACCCGGTCGCGATGCGGATGCCGATCCGGCGGTGATCGACGCGATCCTCGATCGCGTGATCCATCCCGAGTTCGAACGGCTGGCGCTTCCGCCGCCCGAAGAGCGCTGGTGCGTCATGCGCCGGGACGACAACGCCAACGACTTCGTCGTGCAGTTCGGGCTGACGTTCGCGGACGCCACCGCGCTGGCGCTGGAGTTCGAGCGCAGGGGACACAAGCAGGTGTATTGGGTGCGGCGGGAATGAAAGACGGCCTCTTCGCGACGTCGATGCATTCCGGTGGCCTGCGAAAATGAGCCAGACGTACGAATTCTCGCCTGAGCGTCATGCAACGTTCCTCGACGGTTACATGGATGCCGTCGGGCGCGCTTTCACGAATGATGCTTTCCTGTACGCGCTCACCGCGTACTGGGTCCATGTCGACGATCTGGAGCATGTGCTCGGCGCCGCGATCGTCGATCGGACGCCCGTGACTTGCTGGGCGCGCGAATTCCATGATGTCTGCACCTCCTTCCTGCAGACCGACGGCTGCGATCGGCTCACCTACTACCTGATCGAGTACATCGAGTGGTTCGAGGCATTCCGGGCAGGGACGACGGCGAGTCGATTGCACTGCACGCCGCTGCCGGACGACGAGATCGACGGTCATCGCTACCTGATCGAGATCGACGCTGAGCATGCCGTGCTCCTGATCTTCTGGAAAAAGGCGAAGGCCGGCTGACGACGGTCACGTCCGCGGCAAGTCGCGGCACGGTCGATCGCCCTTGCGGCATTGCGGCATTGCGGCATCGCGCCGAACGCAAAGGGTTGGCCGGCCGGATTCCCCTGCGCCATACTTCGCGCTGACCACCGCACGACACCGCACTCCATGTCCACCTTCAACGGCATCGGCACCCGCTTCCACGGCTGCTCGGAGATCCGGCGCGACGGCTCCTACCTGTCGACGAAGTGGTTCTGCCTGGTGTTCCCGATCGTCCCGCTCGGCAGCTGGCGCATCTGGCCCGAATCCCACGAGCGTCGCCTGATGGGCCTGTACAGCACCACGACATTCAAGGCCAAGCCCTCCGGCCTGTATCTGCCGCACGTCGCCAAGGTCTACGGCATCTACCTCGCGATCTACCTCGCCCTCGTCGTGGTCGACTGGTTCGATACGGGGATGTGGCGGTTTTCGTGAGGGTGGAAATGGGTCGGCCAGGCATGGCGGCTCGATCGGGTGACGAACGGCAACAACTGATACCGGATGCATGCCGCACGGCCATCTGATTGTTCTACCCTGTCCCGGCCAATCCGGCCCCGTTTCACGCATTCCGACAAGGAGTCTTCCCATGCGCGCCCATGATCATCATTCGATGAAGCGTTTGAAGAAATCCTCGACATATCGAGGTTTCTTACTTTTCTTTCGGAGTGATCATGAACGATTGCATTGTTCAGCCTTCGGGCGCTGTCACGGAAGCGAATGAGGTTTCCCCGTTCTACCCGCGCGGCGGAAGCGTCGTGCTCGACCGCAGGGCATTGCTGCGCCTTCGCCTCGATCGTTTCCTGAGTCAGCAGGATCTGGCCGACGACTGCTGGCGTCGCAACGTGCGGGTCTCCTTGCCGACGATCAAGCGCGCCGAGCTGGAGCGCCCGGTGCGCTACCGCATCGCACGCACGCTGGCCGCCTACTACGGCGTTCCCGTGGCCACGTTGGTGAAGGTGGCGTAAGTCTCTCTGCATTCGTGCGAGCATGTCGCCGACCGCGCGTTGCCCATGCGGTCGGGCGCGCACGCGGCCTGCCGCCGGAGCAGGTCCGGCATGGAGGCGCCATCGTCTGCAATGGCGCAGAATTGATCGAAGGGAATGCATCGATGGCCAAGGTCTACAACACGAAATTGAAGAATGTCAGGACTGCGTTCGACAACATCTCGCGCCAGGGGAAGCTGCGCAAATTCTCGTGCATCCCCGATCCGAGGATCGACGATGTCTTCACGCACATCCAGGGCATCGTCCACACCGAAGACTACGTGTTCCTGTCGCACAACCTCTTCGGCATCCTGTTCACCGGCATCATCGGGGTGATCAGCAAGAAGAAGGGCGAGCTGCTGTACTGGTTCAACACGCCGCGGGAAGACGACAGCTATTCGCATCCGGGTGGCATGCAAACGATCGGCGATTACCTGATGGTGCCGGTCGAGAACAGTGACCACGACCAGTCGTATATCCATTTCTACGATCTGTCCACGATGACGAACAAGGTGCCGCCGCAGAAGCTGGCGTACTCGCTGAAGCGGGACGGCGGATCGGGTGCCGCCGGGATCACCAACTACACGTCGAGCGGCACGGAGTACTACCTGATGGCCGCCTACGACAACGGCAAGCTCCACTTCTACAAATCGAACGGAAAGACCCTCGCGGAAGATGATTTCGCCTTCACTTCGCTGTTCGAGACCAAGGTCGCGCAAGGTGGATACAGTTCCATCGCGCTGCTCACCGACAAGAACAATGGCCTCTACATGATCGGCTTCTGGACCGAGACGCCGGAGCTGAATCCGATCGACTACATGGATTTCTACACGTTGAACATCGACAAGAAGAGCATCTCCGATGTCGTGAAGTCCCGCCACATGATCACCGAGTACGGCGGCATCGTCGGGCCCGCCGGCGTCCATTTCCGTTTCGGTGCGGGCCTGCGGATCATGTCGGAGACCGCGCTGAGGGCCTTCGCGACCCAGCGCAACATCGTCGCCTATTCGGTGTCGACCAACGGTTTTCCACCGAAGTAAGGGCGCTGCGCTCCCGCCGTCGCCCGCGCGGCATGGCCGATTCGCGCGGGCGCCGGCGTTGGTCTGGATGGCCGGGCAATCCCGCCCGGTGTTCGACACAGGAGCGTGTCATGGCATTGCGCAAACCGAAGTCGCGACTCGATTTCATCCTGCAGATCACCCACTACTTCAACGGCCACTGGGAAGACCCGGAGTGGGGCCGTCGTCCTGCGAGCCAAGTGCTGATCGCACTGGCGATCCGCGACCTCGCCGCGGGCGTCGCGGATGGCGCGCTGCAGAAGCAGATCTTCGAGGCGGCCGACAAGGCCATCGCGAAGAACGCCGCCGCGGTGAAGTGATCGCGACATCAGGCTCCGCATCCGGTGCGCAGGACGCGCCCGGATGCGATCCGCGCCGCTGACCGTGCCTGCCTGCCGCTGCAGCGACGCGCGATGACGGCTCTGTTACCCTCGCTTCCGTTCCCTTGCCGTGGATGGATGCGATGAGTGACGACGCGGCCGGATCGCCTCCGCATTTCGCCCTGTGGACGGGGCGCGCCGGCCTCATCAATACCCTGCTGTGCATCGTGCTCGCGCTGCCGCTCGCGTGGGGACTGCGCGTGGTCACCGAACGCGACATCGCTGCGCCGGCCTGCATCGCGCATGGCCAGGCGCAGGGGATGACCTACGTCGAGATCGCGCTGGAGGGACCGCGGAACGAAGCGACGCCCGTGTGTCGCTACACGCGCGACGACGGCAGCGCGGTCGCGATCGAATTCAGCCGGATCGCCTCGTTCCTGGCCGACCTTTGGGTCGGCTTCGCCCTCGACATGCGATTCACCTGGGGCGCTTTCATCGTCCTGCTGGGGTTGGTGCGAACCGGCGTGTTCGTGCTCCGCAGGCGCGTGCGGCCGGCTGCGTGATGGCCGCACGGCGGGTCGATCGGTGCACTATGCATTCGCGCCGGTGCCGGTGTTCGCGACGACGGGTCCGCCGCGATGAT
The DNA here is from genome assembly GCF_056313745.1 of Lysobacter sp. DMC97. Classification (NCBI taxonomy): domain Bacteria; kingdom Pseudomonadati; phylum Pseudomonadota; class Gammaproteobacteria; order Lysobacterales; family Lysobacteraceae; genus Lysobacter; species Lysobacter sp. DMC97. The sequence continues at coordinate 82,704 of NZ_JBQUZR010000008.1, forward strand.
CGCGTCCGGGCGCTGGGTCCGTGGCCGTCGTCGTGAGGTGCGCATGCGTCGCCCGCATGCCGGAGCCGTTTTCCGCTGGACGCTGGGCGAAGGTCCCGACGCCGAAGCTCTGGCGCGCCTGCAGCGCCGGTTTCCGCGTCCGCGGGTGCCGATGGGCGATGCGTGGTTCATGGACGATGCGCGCCGGATGTACACCTCGCTGCTGTCGCCCGATCCGGCCGAGTGGTCGCGCGATGACCTGCGGGGTGCCTTGCGGGCGCTGGCCAGCGGGCCGGGCTGTTTCGGGCACATGTGCGAATGGTCGTTGTGGTTTCCATACCTCGTCCACGCGGCGCTTCCGTTCGTGCGGGGACCTTCCTTCGACAGCCTGTACGGGGAACTGGTCAGCGCGGTGATGGTGCATTGCCCCGATCCGGCGTCGCCGCCGCAGGGCGACGGTTTCATCGAGGGCGTGCTGCACACACTTGGCCGCATGCCGATGGCGGCGTCCTGCTGGGACGAACGGCGATGGACGTCGCGCAACGCCTTCCCGACGATCGACCACACCGTGCGCGGCTGGATATTGATGGACAGCGGCAACCTGCATGCCGCGTGCACGCTCGTGGCGCGATATCTCGACGAAGCGGCGCTGGATGGATGGCTCGCGTCCGCGCTGGACATCGATGATCCGCTCTGGCGTGCGGGCATGGTGTCGTGGCTGGCGCATGTCGTTCCGCTGCTGGCGGATCCGTCGCGTTGGCCGGCCGCGTTGGACATCGGTCCGGGTTCCTGGGATGCCTCGCACGGCGTCCCCGGCATCACGCCAGCGGGGGAATGTGATGCGGGGACCGGGCCGTTCCCGTTCTTCGATCCCGCGCGACGCGTGGCCCTGGCCGCGGCCGTGCGCCGGCATGCCGCGCGGTCTCGCCTGCGCACCTGGGGCGCGACGTTGCAGGCGTTGCCGGGCGCGCCGGGGCAGTGGGACGTGGTCTGTGGCGATTACGCTGCGGCCTGCCGTCGGATCGTCGCCGCGTACGGGCTCGAATGACATCGGCCGCCGGCCCGGTGACGCCCTCCCTGCGCCGCGTTACGCTGCATCCTCGCATCGACGGGGACGACGGGATGAAACGCTGGATGATCGCGGGATTCGCATGGCTGTGCCTCGCATCGCTGCCGGCCGCGGCCTGCGACCGGCCGACGCAGTTCAAGGCCACCATCGGCGGATTCTTCGGGCCGTCGTACGCGGTGGAGCTCACGCCGGAGGGCGATCTGCGCTACGCGCACAATCCGAGGACGTTCGTGTCCGAAGGCCCGGACACTACGCGCGAGACCGTACCGGTCGCGCCGGCGGCCTGGACGGCGTTCTGCCGCGAACTGGACACCGCCGGTGCGTGGCAGTGGGAGCCGAGCTACGTCGACGGCAGCGTGCACGACGGCACGAGCTGGTCGTTCGAGATCACGGTCGACGGCAAATCGTTGAAGAGCGGCGGCTACAACGCCTGGCCGGGCGGCAGCGTGTCGTCGCCGCCCGCGCCGGGAGGCGATGCGTCGTTCTCGACGTGGCTGCATGCGGTGAGTGCGCTGGTCGGTGGGCGCGAGTTCCGTTGAGACATTCGCGGGTGCGCGTGGCCGGTCCGGGCGGCTTGCGTTGCATGGTCTCCGCGCGAACCTTGCCGGAGCCGTTGTCTATGCCGGCCTGGTGATCCGCGAGTCTGCGACGTTTCCGCTGTACCTGCCGCATGCCGTTGGCCATGTCTGGGCCATGGGTGGCATCGTGATCCTCGCGATGTGGTCGACGCACTGCGCGCTGCTGGCGTGGTCGATTCGCGGGATGCTCGGCAGGCGCGACCGCCTGGCGATGGCCGTGCCGCCACTGCTGTGCGTGCTGGCGATCCTGGTGTGCCGCTGGCACTACATCGTCGAATGGTGGTTCGGCCCGATCCACTACCACTGAAGCGTCGCATCCATGCGCGATGCCCGCATGCGACGACGCCTGGGCAAGCCGGGCGTCGTCGCATCGCGTGATGGCGATCGGTCAGGCCGTCATCGAGGCCGGCCGCTGCTGCGGCGCATCCTGCGTCGGCGCCGGCGGGGCGACGGTCTGGTTCGCGGCGACTTCGACCGGCGTGCTGCGCGCGGCGTTCTCGCTGAGGCGGGCGTGGTTGGGGCCTTGCACGCCGTTGGTGCCGTCGAACACGAACAGCGTACGGTCGGGATGGCCGTTGGCGTCGGTGATCGGCTTGCCGACCTCGATGCCGGTGACGCCACCGAGACCATCGCGCTTCGCGGCGGCGTAGACGTTCGCAGCCAACGCGTCGCCTTCGAGGCCGCGCGCCGCCATCGCGGTCACGACCTGGCCGTACATCGGATCCTGGCGCATGCGGTCGACGGCGGGATCGGCCGCGGCGAGGCGCGTTTCCGGTTGGCCGGGCGTGATCGGCGGTGCGGCCTGGCTGACCTGGGTGTCGGTGGAGACCACGCCGGGCGTGTTGATGGCCGGCGCGATCGCGCCCGACGGCGCGAGGCCGTGCTGGCCGCGCACGACGCGGTCGCTCCATTCCAGGTTGCCGGCGTTGTTGACGACCGTCAGCTTGCCCTGGTTGAGCGCCTGCTCGACCAGGTTCGCGAGCTGGTCGGGCGTGGCGTTGCGGTTGGCGGCGCCGATCGAGCGACCGACCTCGTTGTTGTAGAGGTCCATCGCCTCGCGGTTGGCGGGATTGCCCGGGCCGCCTTCGTGCGCGGTCGCGAACGCGCGCGTCCAGTTCTCGCCGAACTGCTGCGTCATCAGCGCATTCCAGTAGGCGTGGCGGAACGCGTCGCGGTGGCCGTCGTTGCCCTGCCATTCGCGGGCGCGGTCGGCGGGGATGCCGGCCGGCACCGGATTGTCCGGGAAGCGGCGTTCGCCTTCGGAGAACGCGCGGTCCTTGATGTCGCTCATCTGCTGCAGCCCGAGCAGGCCGCGGTCGAAGGTGAGCTGGTCCAGCAACTGGCCTTCGGTGCGCGTCATGCGCACGGAATTGGTGAACGGGATGTCGATCGCGCCGAATGCGCGCGGGTGGTAATCGATCATCTGGTCGTCCGCGACCTGGTACTGGGTGCGGACGGTGTTGAGGTCAGGCCTGGCCATGGGATGGGGCTCCTGTTCCGGTCATGCGGGTACGGGCGTGCGGCTCAGCGCCGCTGCCACTGGCGCGATTCGACCTTGCCGTCGCGGTAGTGGACGGCGAAGAACTCCTCGTCGATGCCGAACTTGGCGACGCCCAGTTCGTAGGTGTCGGTCGAGGTCGCGGCGTCGGTGGCGTCGGGTTCGCCCAGCAGGCGCAGCACGTCCTCACGGGACATGCCGGGCTGCACCGCGGCCTCGACCGCGGGCAGCATGCCGCCGCGGGTGTTGTCCTTGGCGGCGACGCCGCGCTGCGCCTTCCAGGCGCCGGAATCGAAAGTGGGGGTCTGTTCCATTGCGCAGGCCGAAAGCGAGAGGGAGAGGATGAGCGCGGCGCAGGCGGCGCGGACGTGCGCGCGCGATGCCGCGGGAAGGCGGCGCATCGTGCGCGGGGAATCGGGAAAGGGGACGCCGGAAGCCGACATGTCCTTGTCTCGGGGGTGGAGGACCGGTGGACCGTAGCACGGAACCGCGGCCGTTGCCGGTGCCGCTGCATTCCGCAATCCGTGGCGGCGGCGAAACGTGGCCGGCGACGCTGCGTGCGCCGCCGGCCGTTGTCGCGATCAGAAGCGGTAGTTCACGCCGATGCGCAGGGTGTCGAGGTCGAGGTCCTGCGAGAAGCGTTCGCTGTACGCCGGGCTGGTGAAGCTGCTGCCGGCAACGTAGCTGGTGTCATAGTGCGTCTTGCCGAGGTTGGTGCGCAGGTACTCGATGCGGCCGGTCCAGTGCGGGTTGAAGCCGTACTCGTAGCCGACGCCCCACTGGATGCCGTCGAGGTTTTCCGACTTGTGCGCGCGCTTGTGGTACGCGCCGCTGCTCAGCACTTCGGCGGTCAGGTCGGCGCCGACGCGGGTCGGGCCCGCGGTGAAATAGCCGAAGTGCACGCCGCTGGCGTAGCCCAGCTTCGCGCGCAGGCTGTACTGGTGGTTGGCTTCGATGCGGTTGGTGGTGTCGTAGTACAGGCTGCCTTCGCCGCCGCCGTACGGATTGGTGGTGCCGTCGATGAACTTGCGGTCGTCGGCGTTGAGCTGGCTGTAGTCGAATTCGGCGCCGAGCACGAAGCCGTTCTCGAACGCGTGGTTGTAGCCGAACTGCACGCCGTAGGTGCTGCCCTTCGGGCTGAGGTCGTTCGACCACTGGTCGACGACCAGGGTCTGGAGAGCGGGCGATTCCGAGGCCCAGCTGTCGCCCAGCGCGACCTTGGCGTTGGAGTCGCCGTCCGCATGGCCGACGCTGGCGCCGGCGTACCAGCCGGTCCAGTCGGCGGCGAAGGCGGCGGGGCTGAGGAGGGTGGCGGCGATGAGAACGGAGAGACGCTTGTGCATGGGAAATCCTGTGTGTTCGGTATGCCGGCCTCGTCGCCGGCTGCCGAATCCAACGCCGAAGTCGTGTCGATCAGGACACGCGCGCCATCGGGCCGCGGTGCGCGATGCGATCGACGTTCAGCGTTGTCCTGTGCGTGTCCGCTTTGCCGTTTTCGCGAGGTGCGGGCCGCAAAGGGCTTCCATCGCGGCATAGCCCGCGGCGTTCGGATGCACGCCGTCTTCGGAGAAGTCAGCACGCAAACCGCCCTGGCCGTCATCGAGCGCATGGTGGTAATCGAGCCAGTGGCAACGGCGCGCATGCGCGAGCTGCGCGAGGCGTCGATTCAGACCGATGATGCGCGCCGCCGGCCGCAGTTCCGGCCGCCAGCCGAACGCGGCGGCGGGCGGGATCGCGCCGAGCAGCACCTCGATGCCCGCGTCCTGCGCGACCGCGATCATCATCGCGAGGTTGGCGACGATGGTGTCGTCGTCGACCGGGCCGGTATTGCCGGCGACGTCGTTGGTGCCGGCGAGCAGGTGCAGGCGCTTCGGTTTCAGTCGCAGCACGTCCGACGGCAGCCGCAGCACCATCTGCGGCGTGGTCTGCCCGCTGATGCCGCGGCCCACGCGCGTCGGCGGGAAGAAATCCGGGCGCAGGCGCGGCCAGCCTTCGGTGATGGAGTCGCCGAGGAACACCGTGTCGATGCGCTGTCCCGCGGCGATCAGGCGGCGGTCGTCGGCGTCGTAGCGCGACAGCCAGCCCCAGTCGTCGAGCATCTGCCGCTCGTCGCGTCCCGGTTCGGCGGCGGCGGGCGCCAGCGGCAGCGCGGGCACGGCGAGCGCGGCGGCGCAGGCGAGGAAGGTGCGGCGGCGGATCGGCGGCATGCGGACTCCCGGGGATGGCGACTGCGCGCGAGCATAGTCCGAAGCGGACGCCCGCGTCGCCCGGGCGTGCTACAAAGCCGGTTCGCGGGCGGCCCGCTCCCGGGCGCCGCGTTCCGGAGACCGTCGATGCCGTCGTCCGTCGCATTGCCCATCCGTCGCGCGCTGCGCACGATCGCGTTCGCGCTGGTGCTGCTCTGCGCCTGCACCGCGGCCCATGCGCGCGACCTGCGCGTGATGTCGTTCAACGTGCGCCTGCCGGTGGCCGTGGACGGCGAGAACCGCTGGGAAGCGCGGCGCACGCTGATGATCGAGACGATCCGGCGCGCGCACCCGGACCTCGTCGGCACCCAGGAGCTGTTCGGCCTGCAGGGCGATGCGCTGGTGGCCGGCCTGCGCGGCTATCGCTGGTTCGGGCGCGGACGCCGCGGCGGCGGTGCGGACGACGAACACATGGGCGTGCTGTACCGCGTCGACGCGCTGCGGCTGGTGGACTCCGGCGACTTCTGGTTCTCCGACACGCCGGACGTGGTCGGCAGCATCAGCTGGGGCAATCTCTATCCGCGCATGGTCACGTGGGGCCTGTTCGAGACTCGCGACGGCGCGCGGTTCTATCTGCTCAACACGCACTTCCCGTACCGCGACGAGGACGAGGCCGTGCGCGTGCGCTGCGCGCAGGCGCTGCTCGATCGCATCCGCGCGCTGCCGCAGGACGTGCCGGTGGTGGTGACCGGCGACTTCAACACCGGCGACGACAGCGCCGCGCACGCGCTGCTGACGACCGACCTGCGCGATGCCTGGCAGACCACGTCGCATCGAAGCGGCCCGGAAGGCACGTTCCATGCCTTCAGCGGCCAGCCGCAGCGGCGCATCGACTGGATCCTCGTCCGCGGCTTCGACGTGCGTTCGGTCGAGGTGCAGACCGTGCATCGCGGCGCGCATTATCCGTCCGATCACTTCCCGGTGCTGGCGGTCCTGCGCCGCAACGCGGCGGCATCGACCAAGGAGACGCCATGAAGCACCATCGCACCGCATCCGGTTTCGTCGCGGGCGCGCTCGCCGGCCTGCTCGCGGGCGCCGCGCACGCGGGGCTGGTGTTCGACAGCGCGTACACCGATCTCGCGCACGACTGCCGTCCCGCCTACGCCGAGGCCGAACTGGAGGAAGGGCAGGACAACGCGCTGCGCTGCACCGGTCCGGGCGGCGATCGCCTGTTCGTGTTCTATTCGGCCGAGGACATCTGGCTGTCGGTGGAGAACGCCGCGGGCGAGGCGCGGCTGAAGGCGCCGCTGCGGATCTTCGACGACGCGCACGGCAAGGTCGAATGGCGCATGGCCGACGGCGTGCCGTTCGCGATCATCGTCCGCCTGCGCCGCGATGGCGCGCGACCGGAGACGCTGGAAGTGCGCGGCCTCGGTGCCGACGGCGCGTTGTCGGGCAGCGTGCCGGTGACGCGCGGCGGCGATGCCAACGCGGCGGCCCGCCGCCTCGCGGATGCGCATCGCGGCGCGCGCTGAGCCCGGTGACGCAGGGGGCGCGCGCGACGACGGACATCGTGCTGTCATCGAATTGCAGCATCCTGCCGGTCCGTTCCTTCCACCGAGCCCGCCCATGCGCCCGATCGCCGTCTGCTGCCTGTTCCTCCTCGGCATCCTCTCGGGCGCGGCGCTGCCGCTGCGCGCGGCGGAGCCGGCGTCCACGCCCTACGTCGACATCGAACGCCGGCTTACGCCGGAGCAGCGGCATGCCACCGGCCTCGACACGCTGTCGCCGGAGCAACTGGCGCTGCTGAACCGCCTGCTGCGCGACGCGCAAGGGCAGGCGGTCGAGCAGGCCGTGCAGCAGGCGACCATCGATGCACGCGCGCAGGGCCGCGCCGAGGCCGAAATCGAGGCCGCCGCGCAGCGTCGCGAAGCCGCCGCCGCCGAGCCCGCGCGCGGCGCAAGTCGCTTCATCGGTCTGGATGACGGCCCGATCCGCGCGCACCTCGTCGGCGATCTCGCCGGCTGGCAGCCCGGCGACCTGTTCACGCTCGACAACGGCCAGCAGTGGAAGGTGCTCAAGGGCAGCGTGCGCCTGCCCGCGCCCCGGCATGCGCCCGAGGTGCGGCTGGTGCCGGGCGTCGCGGGGCGCTGGTTCCTGGAAGTCGACGAAGACCTGCCGAAGGCGCGCGTCTACCGCGTCGATTGAAGCGGGACGTCGACTGACGCAAGACGTCGCCGATGTCCGCTCAGCCGTGCCAGTCGCGGATGAACGGCGCGAGTTGCGGCAGCAGGTCCATCGTGCCGTGCAGCAGCACCACCAGCCACAGCGAGCGCGTGCGTGCCCACAGTACGCCGAACACGATGCCGGCCGGCGCGATGATCGCGATCGAATAGGCCGCCGCCCACAGCGGCGTGGCCGTGGCGACGCCTTCCATCAGGTGCGCGCCGCGCAGGTACAGGCCGGGCGCGTGCGCCAGGCCGAACAGCAGGGACGCCCACAGCACCGCCGCGGTCGTCGACCCGGTGGCATCGGCGAGGCGCTGCTGCACCACGCGCCGGAACAGCACTTCCTCGCACAGGCCGGCTTCCAGCACCTGCCACAGCCAGCACAGCGGGATCGCCCACGCCAGCGTCGCCGCGTCGGGCGCGAGTTCGCGCAAGGTGATCAGGCCGCGGCCGAACATCGCCTGGAACGCGAGCAGCGCCACGCCCATGGTCGCGAAGATCATCCACAGCCGCGCGCTGCCGAAGCGCGGGCGCGGGCGCCGGCGCTCGTCGCGCAGGAACAGCAGTGCCGGCAGCGCGACCATCGTCGCCAGCTTCACCAGCGTCTTCGCGATCGACTGCGCGGGTTCGTCGGGCCACTGCGCGGCGATCGCACCGAAGCCCCAGCCCAGCACCAGCACCGAGAACACCGCGAGATACAGCAGCGGCCCGCCCAGCCGCGACGGCGGTGGCGACAGCGGTGCCGTCGTCGCACGCGGCCGGCGCGTGAGCGCCCACGCCAGCGCGGGGAAGACGAGGCCGAGCGAGGCCAGCAGGAACAGCGGCTCGACGAGGTCGGTGTCCGGTGCGCGCAGCAGCACCGCCAGCGAGGCGGCATACGTGACGACCGCGACCAGGGCGGCCATGGCAGCATGCGTGCGGGGGCGGAGGCGGGCCATGCCGTGATGGTGCCGCGTCGCGCATCCCCCGGCACGCGCCATGCGTCACCCAACCTTCGTCACCCGGCCTGCATCACGGCTTGGCCGTGAGCCTGCCGCGCCGCGGAATTCGCTAGCATGCATGAGCCCCGTTTCCGGGGCGCGGACGAGGGGAACCGCATGCTGTGGCTATTGCCGTGGAAGCAGGACAGCCGCACTCGCCGCATGCCCTGGGCGCTGTATCTGCTGATGGCGCTCAACGCGGCGGTGTTCGCGTGGATGGCGTCGCTGCCGGACGGCGGTGAAGCGCTGACGATGCAGTACGGCCTGCCCGCCGACGGCGCGCGCTGGTACCAGTTCCTCGTCTCCGACTTCCTGCATGCCGACATCCTGCACCTGCTCGGCAACCTGCTGTTCCTGTGGCTGTTCGGCGATGCGGTGGAGGACGCGCTCGGGCCGCTGCCGTTCCTCGCGCTGTATTTCGCCGGCGGTCTGCTCGGCGACCTGCTGTACGTCCACAACAACGTCGGTACCGACATTCCGTCGATCGGCGCGTCGGGCTGCATTTCCGCGATCGCCGGTGCCTACGCGATGCTGTTCCACGATCGCGAGATGGACATCCGCATCATGCTGCTGGTGTTCCCGTTGAAGACGATCGCCGTGCGCGCACTGGTCGTGCTGGTGCTGTGGATGGGCGCCGACCTGTGGTTCACGTTGCGCGATGCCGGCCATCTGCCCGACGGTGGCGGCGTCAATTACGTCGCCCACGGCATCGGTCTGATCTGCGGCCTGCTGATGGGCCTGATCGCCCGTGTGCAGGGCGTGATGCGCCGCTACGAACACGTGGAAACCGGCAGCCGCTGGTGGGGCTACTGGCCCGAGTCTCTGGAGCGCGGCACCGGCCGTGCGCGGATGCGCCGCCGGCGCTGACCGGCTTCGCCCGCCCCGTCGCACTGCGGCCACTGTCGCGCTGCAGCGTGCGTCGCGGGCCGCCGCCGGCCATGATGCCGCCGCCCGCCCGTGACCGGCGGCAGGGACGCGCCCGGGGCAGGGGACCCGACACGACACGAGACGGACATCTCGTGCAGCGAGACTGGCGCGTCTTCCATCCATCCATGCCATCCGTGGCAGCCTTTTCCGGGGAGGTTCCATGAAACGTCGCATCGCCGCCTTGCTCGCCGTCTGCCTGTTCGCGTTCGCCGCGCAGGCCTCGGCCCAGTCGTATCTCCGCGTGGTCTCCTGGAACATGCTGCATGCCGGCTGGAGCGGCCAGCAGGACTGGGACGCCTACGCCCGCCAGATCTGGAACAACTTCGGCAGCACCGGTACCGCCGCCAACGGCGCCGACCTGGTGTTCGGCCAGGAGATCATGTACGCCGACACGCCGGCCAACCTGGTCGCCGCGCTCAACCGCGTCAGCGGCTACACCTGGGACTACCGCGTCACCGACGCCATCGGCCGCACCAGCTACAAGGAACGCTACGCGGTGCTGTTCCGCACCGATCGCGTGCAGGTGCTGTCGTCCACGGTGTGGGCCGACACCGGCGACAAGTTCGAGCGCGAGCCGCAGATCGTGAAGGTGCGCCACATCCAGACCGGCGCCGACTACACCTTCCTCAACTGGCACACCGTGTTCGGCACCACCGCCGAGCGCCAGGCCGAGATCCAGCAGATCGCCAGCGTCTTCAACAGCGTGCAGAATGGCAGCAGCAGCGACCAGGACGTGATCATGGTCGGCGACAACAATCGCGAAGCCACCTCGCCGTGGTGGACCGGCCTGACCGGGTCGTCGCCGGTGGTCAGCTACCGCGTCAACGAGCTGACCTCGATCAACACCAGTTGCGCCTTCGCCAGCGCGTACGACCATTTCTGGATGCAGAACAGCTACGTCACCGAGTATTCGGCGTCGGGTCGCGACTACATCGCCGACATGTGCACGTTCCGCAACGGCGTGTCCGATCACGCGCCGATCTACCTCTCGCTGTATTCGTCCGCCGATACCGACTGACGCCGCATGGCGTCGCGTCGACGGTTCGCGCCATCGCGCATGGCATGGCTCGCCGCCGGGCTCGCGCTCGGCGGCGTGCTGTCGCTCGCGTGGTGGTGGCGAAACGCATCGCAGGACGTGTCGCCATCGTTCGCGGACGCGACCGCGACGCAGGCAGCGGCGAACGGGCAGGCCGTCGACGGCGTCCGCATCGCATTGCTGCCCGATGGCGGCGTGTCGGCCGATCCGCGTTCGGTGCGGATCGGCATCGCCCATGTGTCGCCCGACGATCTCGCCGCGTACCGCGCGTGGCTGCGCGGCGGTCGCGAGGGCGCCGGTCCCGGTGAACTCGCCGATCTCGCGCAGGTCGTGCGCTGGATCGATGTCGCCGCGACGACGCAGGCCGATGGCAGCGTCGTCGCCGGTCCGCTCGCGCTGCCGCCGGCGGATCGCTACGTGCTGCAGGCGCGCGCCACCGACGGCCTGCGCTTCTGGGAGGCGCGCTTTGCCCGTGTGGACGTGCCCGCGCAGTTGCGCCCGCGCGTGGCCGCAGGGCTGCGCGTGCGCGCGCCGCGCGTGCCCGGCGTGCGCGCGGGGCTGCTGTTCCGGCGCGTCGAAGGCGCTGCGCAGGAGGCCGACTGGCAGCCGCTGATGCGGCGCGAGCGGCCCGCATTGCTCGACGCCTACGACGACACGCCGTTGCCGATCGACGCCACCTCAGTGACGTCGATCGCGCCATTGCCGCCTGGCGACGTCGACGTGGTCGCGGTGATCGACGGCGTCGAAAGCGAGCGTCGTCGCATCACCCTGTCGGCCGGGCGTTACCTCGATGTCGATCTCGATCCCGGCGCGACCGAACTCGGCGCGGCGCTGTCGACCACGCTGCGACTGCGGCTGGTCGAGCGCGGCAGCGGCACGCCGGTGACCGCGCCGACGCTGGTCTGGAATGCATCGCGCGGCGAGCGCCGCTTCCGGCCCGATGCGCGCGGCGTGGTCATCGTCGACGGCATCGACGCATCGTTGCCGCTGTCGCTGCAATTGTTGTTCCCATCGCCGGCGTCGCCGTCGTTCCTCGTCGATGCGTTGCCGACCTGGCCCGAGCGTCTTCCGCTGGAGGTGCGTCTGGGTGATGCGCCTTCGGCCACCGTCGAGAAGACGATCGAACTGCAGCCGCTGCGTTGGCTGATGGTCGACACGCCCGGCATCGACGTGCCGCGGCGACCGCGCGCGGAATCGCCGTTCCCGGTCTTCGTGCTGCAACGTCGGGAGGGCGGCGGGTGGCGCGATGCGTCTGCCGATGCGTTCCGGCCGTTCGCCGGCGGCATCGCGGTGTCGCTGGATCGCGACGGCCCCGTGCGCGTCGCGGCGCTCGTCACGCCGTGGCGGATGGCGACGAGCCCCGCGGTCGAGGTGCGCCCGGACACGGCGCGCTATCGCACGCGCATCGATACCGGCGGCGGGCATCGCGTCGTGCTGCATCTGACTGCGGACGGACGGCCGCTGCGCGGCGCGTCGGTGGCGGTGCTCGCGCCGCTGCGGGGTGTGCCGCCGCTCACCGTCACCAGCGACGGCGAAGGGCGCCTCGTGCTCGACGGCGCGAACGTGCCGATGGTGCGCGTCGAAGTGCCCGGATTCGCGCAGGCCGAGGTGCGGCTGGAGCGCGCGGAGGTTGTGGTCGCTTTGGTGCGCGACGGCGGTTAGCGATCCTGTCCGCGGCGCAGCAGCGTCGCGATCTCGTCGAGACGATCGCGGATCGCATGCAGCGCGTCGAGCTGCAGCGCATCGTGGTCGGCGCGCGCGCCGGCCAGTTCGCGACGCAGGCGGTCGCGGCGACGCAGGATCTCGTCGCGGAACCGATGCGCGTCGATGATGCCGGCCAACTGCATGTTGTGCGCCTGGCCGGGGCTCTGGCCCGCGGTCTCGATGCGCAGCACGGTCAGGTCGAAGCGGCGCAGCAGCGGGCCTTCGAGGAAGGTCACGTCCTGGATGTTCTCCAGCGGCACCGTCTTCTCGACCTGGAAGAGGATGCCCTTGCGGAAATTCAGCACGCGGTCGTCGAGCTGGCACTTCAGTTCGCGGAAATAGTGCCCCGCCCACCACTGGCCCGGCCCCAGCACCCACACCACCGCCAGCGGGCTGAGAACGACCGTCATCAGCAGCATGCCGGCCACGTAGACCACGAGATAGGCGCGCAGCAGCGGGTTGAAGTCGGCGCGCAGCACCGGGGCGTCGACCGGGGCGCCCGCGCCCTGCGTGGAGGCGGCAGTGGGAGGAAGCGGCGTCATCGGCGGCGGGTCCGGCGGAAATCGCGATTCTGACATGCACGCCCCCGGCATCCGAATTCCGTCGACCCCGTTCGCGGCGCCGGCGCGTTCGACACGATCCCGCCATCGTCCACGGAGCCTGCCATGCGTCCTGCCGCGTCCGCCGCCTCGATCCTCCGCGATGTCCGCCTGCCGGCGCTCGCCTGCGCGTTGTTGTTGGTGGCGTGCAGTGCGCCCGCCGCGCCGCCGAAGCCGCCTTCCGCCGCTGCGGCCAGGTCCGCGCCCGCGCAGCCAGACGGCGACGCCGCCGAACGTCGCCGCGCGGAGATCCGCAAGGAGTTGGCGCAGCTGGGCCCGCATCCGTGGGCGGGCGAGTACTACGAGGGCGACGGCCTCGGCGCGAACATCGCGCTGTCGCTGTCCCCGCGCGCCGGCATGGCGGCGACCTGGAACGGCTGCCTCGGTCTCTACGGCGCCAATCGCGGCCGGGTGGAGGCGCGCGACGGCACGCTGCGCTTCGTCTACGACACGCCGAACACGCCGGGCTTCGGCGGTTTCCCCGACACCGTCCACGCCGTGCGCTGGGGCGCGCGGCGTTACCTGATTCCCGACGCGAAGCTGATCGCCTTCGTCAACGCGGTGCATCGCGGGTTCGAGCCGCGGCGCAACATGCACGGCATGTTCCTGCTCGCCGACGGCGACGAGAAGAAGCCGGTCAGCGGCCTGCCCACGCTGCCGCCGCGGTTCCTCGCGCTGCTGCGCCGCCAGCCGCTGGAAGCGCAGGTGCGTTCGGTCGACCATGTCGAGTCCAAACGCGAACGCATGGCGTCGCTCGGCTGCAATCACGTCTACCGGTTGACACTGGACCGCGGCGCGAACGACCGGCTCGCGCCGGGCATGGAACTGACCGCGCTCGCGCCGGCGCCCGGGGGCACCACCGCGACCGTGCTGGAGGTCGCGCCCGGCAGCGCCACGGTGAAGGTGGTCGGGATGTTCGAGGACTGCAAGAAGCCGAAGACCGTGCCAGTCGTCGGCTGGCGTTTCAGCACCGGCGCCTACGATCCGGCGAAGGCCGCGGCGCGCTGACGCCGGTCGGCGCGGCGGCTATGCTCGCTGCATGGCCACCGATCCCATCTCCGATACCTCCGAGCTCGACAACCCGTTCTGGTCCGCGCTGCGCGGCCGCCACGCGCACCTCGCGATCGGCACGGATGCGGTGGCGCGCTATCCCGCCGACCACGCGCCGTTCCTCGGCGTGGCGCATGCCGATGTCGATGCGGATGCGGCGCTCGCTGCGCTGCTGGCGCCCGGCGAAAGCGTCTACCTGATCGGCGTCGCGCCGCGCGTGCCGGCGGGGATGACCCTCGATTTCCACGGCGACCTCGTGCAGATGATCCGCACCGAACCGATGCCGGTGCCCGACGGCCCGGCGATCGTGCCGCTGGGCGACGCGCAGCGCGACGACGTGCTCGCGTTGACGGCACTGGTCTACCCGCACTACTTCCGCGAACGCACGCTGGCACTGGGGCGCTACTTCGGGATCTACGTCGACGGCCGCCTCGCGGCGATGGCCGGCGAACGACTGGCCACCGATCGCCACCAGGAACTCAGTGCGATCTGCACGCATCCGGATTTCCTCGGTCGCGGCTACGCGCGTCGGCTCACCGCATGGTTGAGCAACGACGTGCTCGCCGCCGGCCGCACGCCGTACCTGCACGTCAGTCCTGCCAATGCGCGGGCGAAAGGCCTGTACGAAGACATGGGTTTCCGGCTGCGCAGCCACGTGCCGTTCTGGTCGCTGCGCAGGCCGTGAAGTCCGGCGCGCGGGTGTAGAGTCACGGCGTTGGCGTTTCGCGCCGCTTCCCGCCCGGGAACGACGCGATGCGGGGCCGGTCGCGAGCCGGCGGTCCCGCCGCTGCACAGGGGGAACAGACAGGCACACCGGCAAGGGGATTCGACACATCGTCTGCGACCGCCGCGGGAAGCGGCCAACGGTCCGGCTCGACCGTCAAACACACCAGGAAGGATGCCACGATGAACGAAGATCGTTTCAGTCTCGAAGAGATCCCCGCCGAGTGGCTCGCGGCCGGCGTCGATGTCGACCAACTGCCCGACAGGCAGGCGCTGCAGGCGATTCCGCGGCAACAGTCGCGCGTGGTCGCGGAGATCATGAGCAACGGCGAACTCCCGATCATCGATCTGGGCCCAGTAGGTGGGCTCTTCGTGTACTGGGTACTCGATGGCCGCGGCATCACGGTGGGCATGCGGCTCAAGGTGCTCACGGAGAACGTGAATCTCGGCTCGGCGACGATCAACCCGCAGAGTCCGACGATCCGCATCGTGGGGCCGGACATCGGCGGCTACGTGGCGACGCTCGCGGCGGGCGTCGACACCACGCGCTGCGAGTTGTTCGTCGAGGCCACGCTCAAGTGCGGGTTCCCGATCTACGACACCATCGGCGGCCGGGTGGGGATCGTCTACGCCAGGCCGTGGCCCCTGCTGCAGCCCGGCACGATCGAGGCCGACGGCATCACGCCGGAGATGGCCGCCGAGATCCGCAATGCGCCCGAACGCCGCTATCCGGCGCCGCGTCCCGGTTTCGTGCAGAACGATCCGACGACCTCGACCATCGCGCGCACGCTGCTGTGGCTGGTCAACGCGCAGGGCTACATCACGGCGGTGCGGATGAGCGCCGAAGCGCTGCAGGCGCAGGATGCGCTGGTCGATCCCAACGACTTGCTGCTCGCGATCGGCCTGGGCGGGCAATTGGGCGTCACTTTCGGCGTGTCCGGCGCGGCCGGGGTCTACATCACCGGCGGCGGGGAAGTCGGCTGGTTCGGCACCGGCAGCATCGACATCGGCATGATCGCCGGTGTTTCCGTCGGGCTGTCGTTCTACGTGTTCTGGACCGGCACGAAGGGCTTCGGCGGTGCCTCCGTCGGCGTCAACCTGTCGGCCGGCAGGGGGCTGGGGCCGAAGTGCCCGATCGGCCCGTACGTCACGATCGCCTTCTACTGGAGCATCGCGCCGCGCAATCATTCGCTGCCGGCGGGGTTCTGCTTCTCGATCGGCCTCGGCACGTCACCGGTTCCGCTCTCCGGTTATGCCAGCTTCGGCTACACCTACGTGCAGAAGCTGACGCAGGTCTGGAACCGGCCCGCCGCATTGCCGGCTTCGGCCTGAGTCGTCGCGCCGTATCGCTGCCGTCGTTCCCGGGCATGTCCGGGAACGACGCGGTCACTCCAGTTCGCGATGGAACGTCGCCACTTCCGGCCAGCCGTGCGTGCGCGCATGCGCGGCGAGGGTTTCGGCGAGATACACCGAGCGATGCCGCCCGCCGGTGCAGCCGAACGCCACCGTGATGTAGCTGCGGGTGTCGCCCTGCATGCGCGGCAGCCAGTGGTCGAGGAACGCGCCGACCTGGCGCACGTAGTCCTGCGCGTCGGCGTCGGCGTCGAGGTGCTCGCGCACTTCGCGATCGCGGCCGGACAGCGGGCGCAGGCGCGCGTCCCAGTGCGGGTTCGGCAGCATGCGCGCGTCGAACACGAAGTCGGCGTCGGCAGGCACGCCGCGGCGGTACGCGAACGACTCGAACAGCAGCGAGATCGTGCGGTCGTCGCCGAGGCCGAGTTCGGTGATCACACGGCGCCGCAGCTGGTGGACGTTGGTCTCGCTGGTGTCGACGACGACGTCGGCCAGCGCGCGCAGCGGGCGCAGCAGCCGGCGTTCTTCCTCGATCGCCTCGGCCAGCGCGAGTCCACGATGACTCAGCGGATGTCGGCGCCGGGTCTCGGCGAAACGCTTGAGCAGCACGCCGTCGGTGGCGTCGAAGAACACGAGCTTCGTGTCCAGCCCCAGCGCGCCGGCCTGCGACAGCCACGACGGCAGCTTCGACAGGTCGGTCTGGCGATTGCGCACGTCGATGCCGACCGCGAGTTTCTGCGGCAGGTCGCTCTTGCCGGTGGCGCTGCGCACGAAGTCGGGCAGCAGTTCGGCCGGCAGGTTGTCGACGCAGTCGAAATCCAGGTCTTCCAGCGTGTGCAGCGCGATCGACTTGCCGCTGCCGGACATGCCGCTGACGACGATCAGGCTGGACCCGCGATCGGAAGTGGCGAGGCTCACTCGGCGCGCTCCAGGAAATGCGAATGCCGGGCCATGAACGCCGCGGCCGGATCCACGCCCTTGATCCGCAGGATGTGCGCGCGCGCCGCGGCCTCGGTCAGCACCGCGAGGTTGCGGCCGGGCATCACCGGCAGGGTGATCATGGGCACGTCGAGATCGAGCAGCCGGCGCGAACCGAGATCGCCGAGCAGGCGCTCCATGCCGGTCGATTGCGGCTCGTGGTGCGGGCGCGCGAGATGCACGATCAGGCGCAGGTACTTGTTCCGCTTCACAGCGGTGTCGCCGAACATCTGGCGCACGTTGAGGATGCCGAGGCCGCGCACTTCCAGCAGGTCCTGCAGCAGTTCCGGGCAGGCACCGTCGAGCACGTCTGGCGCGATCTGGGTGAATTCCGGCGCGTCGTCGGCGACGAGGCGATGGCCGCGCGTCACCAGTTCCAGCGCGAGTTCGCTCTTGCCGGCGCCGGATTCGCCGGTGATCAGCACGCCGATGGAATAGATCTCCATGAACACGCCGTGCACGGTGAGCCGCGGCGCGAGCTTGCGCGCGAGGTGGTATTGCAGGTGGTTGAACAGTTCGTGGCCGCGGCGCGGCGACAGCCACAGCGGCGTGTCGGATTCCTCCGCGGCCTGACGCAGGTCCTCGGGACAGCGCTGGTCCTTACTGACGACCATCGCCAGCGGGCGGAACTGCATGATCTTCTCGATCGTCTCCCAGCGCTGGCGCGCGTCGAGCGCGTCCAGCCAGGCGAGTTCCTCGGTGCCGAGGATCTGCACCTTGTTCGGATAGATGATGTTGAGGTAACCGGCCAGCGACGGACGCCGGGCGACGGTATCGACGGCTTCGAGGAGCCGGTGTTCGCCGCGTTGCCCGGCGACCCAGCGCAACGCGAGGCGCTCCTGCTGCTGGTCGAACAGATCGCGCGCGCTGATGCTGGCAGTCATGGCGGGAGGCGGTAGGGGCGGGCCCGGCGACGCGCACGGCGCCGCCGGGCGGGACGGACGTCAGTCCGCGGTGCGCGCGAGGCTTTCCCCGCGGTGGTGGTCGACCAGCTTTTCCTTGTGCTTGATCAGCAGGCGGTCAAGCTTGTCGGCGAGCAGGTCGATGGCGGCGTACATGTCCTGGCCTTCGGCGTCGGCGTGCAGGGTGCGGCCGGCGAGCTTGATCGTCGCCTCGGCGCAGTGACGCGGTTTCTCGATGCTCAGCTGGGTGCGGATGATGTCCATCGGGTGTTCGAAATGCCGGCTGAGGCGCGAGAAGCGGGTTTCGACGTAATCGCGCAGTGCGGGAGTGACTTCGATCTGGTGGCCGTGGGTTTCGATACGCATCGACGGTGTCCTCTGTTGAGCCGGGCGTGTGACGCGCATCGCGATCCCGGCCCCGGCCCGCCGGCGTGCGATGCGGGCGGCGGCCTCGGCCGCTCGCCTCATGGGAGACATCGGGCCGGAACGGGGGGTGCACAAGGGCGGGTCGTCCGTTCCGATGCTCCGCTTCGACAGGGTACCCCAGCACGGCGCGGACGCAAGGGCGTGCCGCGCGCGTTCAGGCCATGCGCACGCGTTCGTGCGAGGCCGGGATGTTCATCGCTTCGCGGTACTTCGCGACCGTGCGCCGCGCCACCGGAACGCCGGAGGCCTTCAGGGTGTCGGCGAGCTTGGCGTCGGACAGCGGCTTGCGCGGGTTCTCGGCCTCGATCAGGCGCCGGATCATCGACTGGATCGCGGTGCTGGAGGCTTCGCCGCCGCCTTCGGTGCCGATGCCCGAGGCGAAGAAACTGCGCAGCGGCAGCGTGCCGCGCGGCGTGAGTGCGTACTTGCGTGCGATCGCGCGCGAGACCGTGGATTCGTGCAACCCGATCTCGGTCGCGACTTCGCGCAGGGTGAGCGGGCGCAGCGCCTGCTCGCCGAATTCCAGGAAGCCCGACTGCTGGCGGATCAGGCAGCGCACGACCTTGAGCAGCGTGTCGCCGCGCGCTTCCAGGTGTTTGAGCAGCCAGCGTGCTTCCTGCAGGCGACCGCGCAGGTAGGCGGCGTCGCTGGCGCTGGCGTGCTGGATCATGCCCTCGTAGCCGCGGTGGATCGTCAGTCGCGACTGGGTGCCCGCCAGCGCCGTGCGCCACAGGCCGTTGTGGCGCCAGATCACGCAGTCGGGCGTGATGTAGGTATCGGCGCTCATGCCGCCGAGCTGCGAGCCCGGACGCGGGTCCAGCGAGCGCACCAGTTGCATCGCGGTGGCGGCATCGTCGGCGGAAAGATGCAGCTCGCTCGCCAGACCGTCGATGCCGAGTTTCGGCAGCCGTTCCAGCGCCTCCTCGACGATGCGCAGCGCCGCGACGCGTCCCGGCGTGTCGTCCGCCAGCGCATGCAATTGCAGCGACAGGCACTCGCGCAGATCGCGCGCGGCGACGCCGGGCGGATCGAAGCGCTGGATCTGGTGCAGCACGGTCAGGATTTCGGCGGTGCCGACATGCACGTCCGGCAGCAGGGCTTCGGCGATCGCGTCCAGCGGTTCGCGCAGGTAGCCGTCGTCGTCGACGGCGTCGATGATCGCCGCGCCGATGCGCTGGTCCTGCGGCGACAGCCGGGTGAGATGCAGTTGCCACGACAGATGATCGTGCAGCGACTCGGCGTGGGTGAGCCGGTCCATCGGATCGAGGCCGTCGTCGTCGCCGCTGCCGCTGCCGGTCGCGCTCCAGTTGTCGGGCGGCTCCCAGCCATCGTCGGCTTCGGTTTCGGCCTGTTCGCGCGCGGGCTCCTCGGCGGCCTGCGATTCGGCCGTGGCGGGCGGCTCCGGCATGCCTTCGGGCGCTTCGCCCTCGGCGTTCTCGGCCCAGTCGAGCAGTGGATTGCTCTCGACCGCGACGGCGATCTCCTGTTCCAGCTCGAGCGACGACAACTGCAGCAAATGCAGGGCCTGCCGCAATTGCGGCGTCAGGACCAGCTGTTGCCCCAGCGATGTCTGAAGACGCGCCTTCATGTCCGTATGTTAGCCCCCCCCGTGCCACTCCGGGCAACCCTTGGCGCGATTCTTGCAAAGTCCGCGTCCGGTGGACCGGGATGCACGACACAACCCGGCGAAGCGAGGTCATGCATCCGCATTGGCGCACTCGATCGGTCGGTGCGCCGAGGTCGGTGAAGATCGATCGAGGGCGGTCGGCCGACGATGCGGCCAGGAATCAGAGGCGGAACACTCAGAGGCGGAACGATTCGCCGAGATAGACGCGGCGCACGTCGGGATTGGCCAGGAGTGCGTCGGGCGCACCCTGCGCGAGGACGGTGCCTTCGCTGAGGATGTAGGCACGGTCGCAGATGCCCAGCGTCTCGCGCACGTTGTGGTCGGTGATCAGCACGCCGATGCCGCGGTTCTTGAGATGGCGGACGATGCGCTGGATCTCGCCGACGGAAATCGGGTCGACGCCGGCGAAGGGTTCGTCGAGCAGCATCATCCGCGGCTTGGCCGCCAGCGCGCGGGCGATCTCGACGCGGCGGCGCTCGCCGCCGGAGAGGCTGGCGCCGATCTGTTCGGCGACGTGGGTGACCTGCAGTTCTTCCAGCAGCGATGCCAGCTCGCGTTCGCGGCCGTCGGCGTCAAGGTCCGGGCGCAGTTCCAGCACCAGGCGCAGGTTGTCGGCGACGCTGAGCTTGCGGAACACCGACGGTTCCTGCGGCAGGTAGCCGACGCCGCGCTTGGCGCGGGCGTACATCGGTTCGCCGGTGATGTCGTGGCCGTCCAGCACGATGCGGCCGGCATCGGCGTTCACCAGGCCCACGATCATGTAGAAGCAGGTGGTCTTGCCGGCGCCGTTCGGACCGAGCAGGCCGACCACTTCGCCGGCTTCGAGCTTCAGACCGAAATCGCGCACGACCTCGCGCGACTTGTAGCGCTTGCGCAGTCCCTCGGCGACCAGCATCAGGGCTTGCCCTTGGGCGCGTCGGGTTTCGGTGCGGGCTTCGGCGCCGGCGCGGTGCCGCCGTTCTGCGCCGATTTCGGCACGAAGGTCATGTTCACGCGACCGCTGTTGCCGCCGCTCTCGAGCCGGCTGTTCTTGAGGTCGTAGGTCAGGCGCTGGCCCGTGGTGCTGCCGCGCGGCGTGGTCACGGTGTAGTTGCCGGTGAGCACGATGACGTCGTTGCGGGTGTCGTAGTCGATGCGGTCGGCCTTGGCGTTCATCCAGGTGCCGTCGTTCATCTGCTGCTTCAGCGTCGCCGGCTTGCCGGTGAGCTCGGCGCGGGAGACATCGCCGCCGGCGCGATGGATGTCGGCGCGGTCGGCGTGGATCTCCATCGTGCCCTGGGTGATGACCACGGCGCCGGTGAAGGTGTAGACACCGCTGTCGTCGAGGCTGCCTTCGCTGTGCGCGGAGGCGATGTTCATGTTCTGGTTGCGGTCCGAATCGCGCGCGGTCGCGCTGCCTGCGCCGAGCGCGAGCATGGCCACCGCGAGCGCCGCGACGACGCGCGTGCGGCGGTGCATGCGACGGGTACGGAGGAGGGAATCAGCGTGGGCTCGGCGCATGGGTGGACTGGACCTCGGATCGGAACACGTAGCGTTTGGTGGTCGTGGACACCGCGAAACCGCGACCCCGGAGTATAGAACCGGGCTGGACGATGGTCACGACGGCGTCGGTGCTGGCGCGGTTCTGCTGCGGATAGACGTTCAGGCGCTCGGTGTTCATGGTCACCGGTCGCAGTTCGTCGCTCGGACCGTTGGCCTTGACCTCGCCGAGCAGGCGGATTTCCTTCTGGTCCGCGCTGACCCAGCCGGTCTTGCTGCGGATGTCCCAGTAGCGGCCTTCGCCGTTGGGCACGAAGAACACCGGCGTGGTCAGGTTCATCGTCTGGTCGCCGGGGCGACGCGCCAGCGTCGGCGCACGCAGGGTGAAGGATTCGCGGCCGTCGGCGTTCAGCGCGACCAGTTCGAAGTCCTCCAGCACGTAGTCCGGGCGGTCGGCCGGGCCCGTGGCCAGGGCCTGCGGCGCACGGTGCCGCCACACCGCCCAACCGGCCAGCGCCGCGCCGGCGATGAGCAGCAGGACGAGGATCGGCCGCCAGTTCATGCGCGGTCCCCGGTGATGCCGGTGGGCGCCATGTCGACCGGGAAATGGCCCTGCGCCGCGAGCAGCAGGTCGCACAGCTCGCGCGCGGCGCCGCGGCCGGCGCGGGCGCTCGTGCGCCAGTGCGCGGCGGCGCGGGTGGTGGCGTGGGCGTCCGCGGGAGAGACCGCGAGACCGCAGGCGCGCATGACCGGCAGGTCGGGCAGGTCGTCGCCCATGAAACAGACCATCCCGGTGTCGATGCCTAGCTCGGCGCACAGCGCCTGCACGCAGCCGAGCTTGTCCTTCACGCCGATGTGGGCGCGCACGCCCAGTTCCTCGGCCCGGCGCGCCGCGACTTCGCTGCGTCGCGCGGTGATGAAGGCGACCTCGATCCCGGCCTTGCGCAGCAGCACCAGGCCCTGGCCGTCATGCACGTGGAAGGCCTTCAGCTCGCGGCCGTCGGCGTCGAGGAAGAGGCGGCCGTCGGTGAGCGTGCCGTCGACATCGAAGCACGCCAGCCGGATCCGCGCGGCGCGGGCCACGAGGGTGTCGTCGAGGTCGGCGAGGTGCGCCGGGATCGTGAGCGTCATCCTCACACCACCCGCGCGCGCAGCAGATCGTGGATGTTCAGCGCGCCGACCACGCGACGGTCGCCGTCGACGACCAGCAGCGCGTTGATCTTGTGCGCTTCCATCAGCTGCGCGGCTTCCACCGCCAGTGCGTCGGCGTCGATGACCACCGGCGCGCGGGTCATGACCCGGTCGATCGGCGTCGTGTGCACGTCGGTGGCGGGATCGGCCAGCGAACGGCGCAGGTCGCCGTCGGTGTAGAGGCCGAGCAGGCCGCCGGCGTCGTCGACCACCGCGGTCATGCCGAGGCGCTTGCGGCTCATCTCCAGCAGCGCGTCGGCGAGGGTGGCGTCGGGGCCGACGCGGGGGACGTCATCGCCGGTATGCATCACGTCGGCGATGTGCAGCAGAAGGCGGCGGCCGAGCGCACCCGCGGGATGCGAGCGCGCGAAATCCTCGGAGGTGAAGCCGCGCGCTTCCAGCAGCGCGACGGCGAGGGCGTCGCCCATCGCCAGCGACGCGGTGGTGCTGCTGGTCGGCGCCAGCGCCAGCGGGCAGGCCTCGGCCGGCACGCTCACGTCGAGGTGGAGGTCGGCCTCGCGGGCCATCGTCGACTGCGGGCGGCCGGTCATCGCGATCAGGCGGTTGCCCTGGCGCTTGAGCACCGGCAGCAGCATCAGGATCTCGTCGGATTCGCCCGAGTAGGACAGCGCCAGCACCACGTCACGGTCGGTGATCATGCCGAGGTCGCCGTGGCCGGCTTCGCCCGGGTGGACGTAGAAGGCCGGGGTGCCGGTGGAGGCGAGGGTGGCGGCGATCTTGCGGGCGACGTGGCCCGACTTGCCCATGCCCATGCAGACCACGCGGCCGGTGCAGGCGAGGATCGTCCGGCAGGCGGCGGCGAAGGCGCCACCGGAGGTCGGGTCGTCGATCCGTGCCGCCACTGCGGCCAGACCGTCGCGCTCCACCTCGAACACGCGCCGGCCGCTGGCGGCCAGCGTGGCGTCGGAGGCAGGGACGGGAACGGGCGCGGAGGCGGTCGGGCGGGGCGTCGCCATTGGGGAGCCGGCGGCTTTCCGTTAAGCTGGGCGGCCCATTCTACGCACCGCCATTCAGGTTTGCCCGGACGGCCGATGAATGCGCGACTTGCCCGATGGGCCCCCTCCGACGCCTCCCCGACCGACACCCCGCCATGACCCCAGACGCCATCCGCCAGCTCATCGAACAGGGACTGCCCGGCGCGCAAGCGCGGGTCTTCGGCGACGACGGGGTGCATTTCGAGGCGCTGGTGGTGTCCGAGGCCTTCCAGGGCAAGCTGCCGCTGGCCCGCCACCGCATGGTCTACGCCACGCTGGGCACCCTGATGGGCAACGAGATCCACGCGCTGTCGCTGAAGACGCTGACCCCCGCGGAAGCCGGCTGAACCCGCGCGCCGCCCGCGTCCCGCCCTTGCCATCGTTTCCGGGAGTCCGCATGCGCTTCGTGATCGCGATGTTCCTGCTGCTGGCGCTTGCCGGCTGCCGGACGATGTCCCCGGCGCCGGCCGCCGCATCTGCGGTCATGGTCGGTGGCGATGGCGCGTCGATGGCGACGGCAGTGATGATCGACGCCACCAATGAAGCCGACGGTGTCGCCGCCGAATACGCCTGGCTGCGCGCGCACTTCCCCGGTGCGCAGATCGTCAACCAGAGCCTGCTGACGCCCTCCGGCGACCACGTCTACGACGCCATCGAATTCACTGCCAGGGACGGCACGAAGCACACCGTGTACTTCGACATCTCGCGCTTCTTCGGAAAGATGTGAACGCGGCGCACGTCGCCGCGCACCTTCCGCAGACCGCATCCCGCCGTTCCCTCCCATTCCCGCACGAACCCCACTTCCATGCAGAAAATCGTCGTCACCGGCGGCGCCCCGCTCCAGGGCGAAGTCCGCATCTCCGGCGCCAAGAACGCCGTCCTGCCGATCCTGTGCGCGACGTTGCTTGCCGACGGCCCGGTCGAGATCGGCAACGTGCCGTACCTGCACGACGTGGTCACCACGATCAAGCTGCTGCGCGAACTCGGCGCGCAGGTCGACCATGACCGCGACGCCGGCGTCGTGCGCGTGGATGCACGCAGCGTGCACAGCCACGTCGCGCCGTACGAACTGGTGAAGACCATGCGCGCGTCGGTGCTGGTGCTGGGCCCGCTGCTGGCGAAGCACGGCGCGGCCGAAGTGTCGCTGCCGGGCGGTTGCGCGATCGGTTCGCGGCCGGTCGACCAGCACATCAAGGGCATGCAGGCGCTGGGCGCCGATGTGAGCGTCGACCACGGCTTCATCAAGGCGAAGGCCGAACGCCTGAAGGGTGGCCGCGTGGTGTTCGACATGGTCAGCGTGGGCGCCACCGAGAACGTGCTGATGGCCGCGGCGCTCGCCGACGGCACCAGCGTGCTCGAGAACGCGGCGATGGAGCCGGAGATCGTCGACCTGGCCGAGTGCCTGATCGCGATGGGCGCGAAGATCGAGGGCGCCGGCAGCAACCGCATCACCGTGCACGGCGTCGAGCGGCTGGAAGGCGGGCGCCACGATGTGGTCGCCGACCGCATCGAGACCGGCACCTTCCTCGTCGCCGCGGCGATGACCGGCGGCCGCATCGTCTGCCGCGCCGCGCGCCCGGACACGCTGGACGCGGTGATCGACAAGCTGGTCGAGGCCGGTGCCGAGGTCGTCGAGGAAGGCGACACCATCACCCTCGACATGCACGGCAAGCGGCCGAAGGCGGTCGACATCACCACCGCACCACACCCGGGCTTTCCCACCGACATGCAGGCGCAGTTCATGGCGCTGAACTGCGTGGCCGACGGCGTCGGCGTGATCAGCGAGACGATCTTCGAGAACCGCTTCATGCACGTGCAGGAACTGCTGCGCCTGGGCGCCGACATCCGCATCGACGGCCACACCGCGATCGTCCGCGGCCGCGAGCAACTGGGCGGCGCGCCGGTGATGGCGACCGACCTGCGCGCGTCGGCGTCGCTGATCCTCGCCGGCCTCGTCGCCGACGGCGACACCACGATCGATCGCATCTACCACCTCGATCGCGGCTACGAGCGCATCGAGGAAAAGCTGTCGGGGCTGGGCGCGAAGATCCGGCGCGTCGACTGAGCACGCGCTGACCCTTGCGATCGTCTACAGAATGTCGACGGTAGCGCCACCGGTCGCGACACTGCCAGACAGCCCGTTGCAGTGGGCAATGCTTTCGCTGGAGGGGCTTTCGGTCGGGGATGCGTTCGGCCAGTGTTTCTTCGATCCTGCGTGGACGGATCGGGCTGCCGAAGCCGTTGTTCCCGAAGCACCCTGGTATTACACGGACGACACGGAGATGTCTCTTTCCGTCGTTCGGATTCTGGCGCGACACGGGCGCATCGAGCAGGATGCGTTGGCCGAAAGCTTCGCTGTTCGCTACAGCTACGATCGCGCCTACGGTCCGTCGATGCACCGCGTCCTCGCGCGCATCGCCCAAGGCGAGGATTGGCGCGAGGTCACGCGTAGCGCGTTCGGCGGACTCGGGTCATTTGGTAACGGCGCGGCGATGCGTGCGGCGCCCGTAGGCGCCTTCTTTCACGACGACCTTGCCCGTGCCGTGTCGGAGGCCCGCGCCAGCGCTGAAGTGACACATGCGCATCCGGAAGCTGTCTCTGGTGCCGTCGCCGTGTCGCTTGCGGCCGCGCAGGCCTGCCGTTTCCGCGAGCAGGGAGACTCGATTTCGGCGGATGTCTTCCTCTCCGGAATCATCGATCGCCTGCCTGGCGGCGAAGTGCGGTCGAAACTCACGCGTGGACTGGATCTCCACGGTGTTTCTTCCCGTACGCATGCCTCAAACCTCTTGGGGAACGGCACGACGATGGCCGCGCAGGACACCGTGCCTTATGCGCTCTGGTGTTGCGCGCAGTCGCTGGAAGATTACGAGCAGGCATTGTGGCTGGCCCTGTCGGCGGGTGGCGATCGCGACACCTTGTGCGCGATCGTTGGGGGCGTCGTGGCCTGTCGGGTCGGTATCCAGGGCATGCCACCGTCATGGCGGGAGGCACGGGAGCCACTGCCCGGTTGGCAAATCCCCAGCGAGATCTCGCCGGGGATTTGATGTCTGCCGCTCGTCGCCGGGCTTACTTCGGCAGCGCGAGGATCCGCAGGTCGATGTCGTCCTTGCCGTCCTTGCGCTGCAGGATGCGCGCGGGCAGTTCCAGGCCGTCGACCACCCAGACGAACATCTGCTTGTTGCCGTTGGTGCTGACCAGCTTCGTCGCTGGCTGCGCCTTGCCGCCGATGGTCAGATTTTCCTTGCCGGCGACGCTGAACTGCATCGCCTTCGCGCGGCCTTCGTCGACCATGCGGTAGCGCAGCGGCTTGCCGGCCTGCGCGTCGCGGGCGATGGCGAGGTTCAGCAGCAGCGCGTCGACGTCGCCGGCCTGCAGGGCGACCGGGCCGGCGCGTTCGGGCTTCACGTCGCCGCTCCAGCGCGCCTGTCCGGCGCTCCAGTCGTAGACGGCGTTGCGGCGGATCTTCTTGATCAGCAACAGCGAGGCGTCGGTGCCCGACAGCGGGCGCCACTGGCCGTTGCGGTCCTCGAACACGGTGACCTGGGTCAGCTGCGCGACCTGGTTGCTGACCTTCAGCGTGTACTTCCACTGGTTGCCGGCCTGCGGCTCGATGGTCATGCGGCCCTTCGCCGACAGGCCCATGTAGCTGGCTTCGTAGTCGGCGGCGAAGGCTTCGAGCGCGTGCGCGGGGCGCGCTGCGGCGGTGCCGAACACGGCGGCGGCGAGGGCGAGGCCACGGAGGGCGACGGGAACACGGTGCGAGGTCATGGGCATCCTTGGGGGAGGTCGAGTCCGGACTCGGTGTGGGAGCGGTGTGGGGGCGGGCTCAGCGATATTCCATCAAACGCAGATCGATGGCGTCGGCGCCGTCCTCGCGCTGGAGGATCCGCACCGGCGTCGGCACGCCTTCGGCGACCCAGACCACGGTCTCGTCGCCGTCGGCGTTGGTGCGCGCGACCCGCAGTGCGGAGAAGGTCAGCTCCCCGACGGCGATCGTCTCCGGCGTGGCAGCGACCTGGTAGACATGGTCGCGGACGCGGCCGGCTTCGACGAAGCGATAGTGCAGCACCGCGCCGGGCCGGGCGTCGCGCACGATCGCGAGATTGATCAGCAGGCCGCTCATGTCGCCGGGTTGCAGCGGCACCGGCTGGCGGTGGCGGGCCTTGAGGTTGCCCGTCCACTGCGCCGTGCCGCGGGCCCAGTCGTAGCGGCCGGTGACGGTCTTGCCGAGGAACAGGCCCTTGCGCACCGTGCTCTGGCCCAGCGGGCGATAGGCGTCGCCGATCACGTCGAACGCGGTGCTCTGCTGCACGTTGAGGCCGAGCACGCCGAGCATGCCGCGGCGGCCCGTGATGCCGAGGTCCACCCGCCACTGCGACGCGTTGCCGCGGACCAGCGCCAGCGTGGCGTCGCCGGCGGCCTTGCCGTGGTAGGCGGCTTCGTAGCGGGCGGTGAAGGGAATGAGCGTGCGGACGGGCGTCGCGGCCTCGACCGGCGCCGTCGCCATGGCCTGCGCCGACGCCGCGGCGGTCGGCAGCAGCGCAAGGAGGGCGAGGGTGGAGACGAGGCGGGCGGCGAGCGGGCGCATGACGGCCGGCATCATGCGAGCCGGCGGTTGGCTCGCAGCTGAAGGGGGGCGGCCAGCGGCACGCCGTTCATCAGGATCGCCCCGCCGTCCAGTCGCAGCCGGCCTTCGGCGAACAGGCGCACCGTCTCGACCAGCAGCGGATGCTCCACCTCGCGCACCCGGGCGGCGAGGGCGGCCTCGTCGTCGCCCGGCAGCACCGGCACCGGCGCGCGGGCGATCACCGGGCCGTCGTCGAGGTCGGCGGTGACCACGTGCACGCTGGCACCGTGCTCGGCGACGCCGGCCTCCAGCGCCTGGCGATGGGTGTGCAGGCCCTTGAACGCCGGCAGCAGCGACGGGTGCAGGTTGATCATGCGGCCCGGCCGGCGGCGGATCTCCGCGGCGGAGATGATCCGCATGTAGCCGGCGCAGACGATCAGGTCCGCGCCCGCGGCATCGACTTCGGTGAAGAGCGCTGTGTCGAAGTCCTCGCGCGAGGCGAACGCCTTCGGCGACAGCGCGGTCGCGGGCACGCCCGCGGCGCGGGCGCGATCGAGCGCGACCGCCTTCGCCTTGTCGGAGAACACGCCGACGATCGTCGCGGGCAGTTCACCCGCGGCGATGGCGTCGATCAGGGCCTGCAGGTTGGTGCCGGCGCCGGAGGCGAGGACGGCGAGACGGTAGGGCTCAGTCATGCGCCGGAACGGTCTGTGCGGATCGAAGAGGCGCGCCGCGAGGGCGCCAGAACCAGCTCGCCAACGCGCCAAGCGTGGCCAGCAGCATGTCCATGTGCGCGTCCCATGGATCGCCCTGCTGGCCGTTGTAAGCCTCGGCGGAAGCCGGTGACAGCGTCAATGCGATCGCCCATTCCAGCCATTCGTAGATCAGGCTCGTCGCCATGATCGCGAGTACGGCGAGCGCGAACGCTTGGCCGGAGGTCAGCGGCCATCGTTGGCGGGCGTGAGAGGCCAGTGCAGCCGTGAAGCTTAGGCCGTACGCGGCATGGATGAGGCGGTCGAAATGATTGCGGTGCCAGCCGAACGCGTTCTGCGGCGACCAGCCAAATACGGTGCGTGCGAAGGCATCGTAGGGAACGTTGGAATACAGCCAGCGGGCGGCGATGCAGTGCAGCGCGATGAACGCGCACACGGCAACGAAATCGCCGAGGCGCATCGGCCAGCGGCGGTCGTGCGCCGCCAACCATGCCAGGCCCACGACCGTGAGCGTGCTGTGCAAGGCCTGATCCCTCGGCCAGATCGGCGAGATCCATGTGAGCGCGAAGATCGCCGTCGTGGCGACGAAGGCGGTCTGCTTCGCGGCGTTCAACGCGGCGCCTCTGCGTCCTAGCCTCAGCCGATCCGCACCCGCTCGCCGTCGCCGGCCAGCGTCACTGCGCCGATGCGCCAGTGCGGCAGGTCGAGGCGATCGAGTTCGCCTTCCAGCGCGGCCGCGGCGTCCTGCGGCGCGACCAGCACGAAGCCGATGCCGCAGTTGAAGGTGCGCCACATCTCTTCGTCGGCGACCTGGCCCTCGCGCTGCAGCCATGCGAACACCGGCGGCAGCGGCCAGCTCGATGCGTCGATCGACAGCCCGAGGCCGTCGGGGATCACGCGGATGATGTTCTCGGTCAGGCCGCCGCCGGTGATGTGCGCCATCGCGTGGATGGATTCGCCATGCGCGCCGCCCAGCAGTTCCAGCACCGGCTTCACGTACAGCCGGGTCGGCGCCATCAGCGCGTCGACCAGGCGCACGCCGCCGAGGTCGAGGTCGGCCGGGCGGCCGGCGCGGTCGTAGATGCGGCGGATCAGCGAATAGCCGTTGGAATGCGGGCCGCTGGAGGCGATGCCGATCAGCACGTCGCCTTCGCGCACCTTGGCGCCGTCGAGGATCTTCGACTTTTCCACGCCGGCCACGCAGAAGCCGGCGAGGTCGTATTCGCCCGGCGGGTACATGTCGGGCATCTCGGCGGTCTCGCCGCCGATCAGCGCGCAGCCGGAGAGCTCGCAGCCCTTCGCGATGCCGCCGACCACGGCCACCGTGGTGTCGACGTCGAGCTTGCCGGTGGCGAAGTAGTCGAGGAAGAACAGCGGTTCGGCGCCCTGCACCAGCACGTCGTTCACGCACATCGCGACCAGGTCGATGCCGATGGTGTCGTGGCGGCCGAGCTGCTGGGCCAGCTTGAGTTTCGTGCCGACGCCGTCGGTGCCGGAGACCAGCACCGGCTCGCGGTACTTGCCGGAGAGGTCAAACAGGGCGCCGAACCCGCCCAGGCCGCCCATCACCTCGGGGCGGAAGCTGCGCTTCACCAGCGGCTTGATGCGTTCGACCACCTCGTTGCCTGCGTCGATGTCGACGCCGGCGTCGCGGTAGGTGAGTCCGGAGGAGGCGGGGGGCGTCTGGGTCACGGCGTCGACTGCGGTCGCGGAAAGGCGGAATTGTAGCCCGCCCCGGCGCGATGCCGGCCGATGCGGGCCGATCGGAGCCTGTCGGGGGCCGTTCGCTTACCGGGAAAGAGGGGCTTGTGGCACCATGCCGGACCTTGGCCAACCTGTCCGGGACTTCGAAGATGCGGCAATCGAGCTGGTGGAAGATGCGTTGGGTCGCGGGGCTCTGCCTCGGGCTGGCGCTGATCGCCCCCGTCGTCCACGCCCAGCGGGTGGAGGGCGACCGCGCCGCCGCCAGCGGCGTCTACGAGGCCGAAGTGCCGGTCAACACCCAGACCGACGGCGAGCGCGACCGCGGCTTCGCCCGGGCGCTGGCGCAGGTGCTGGCCAAGCTGAGCGGCGACCGCGCCGCCACCGGCCGCCCCGGCGTCGGCCAGGAATTGCGCCGCGCGAAGGAATACGTCGCCGGCTTCGATTACCGCCAGGACCAGGGCGTCGGCGCCAACGGCGCGCCCAGCTTCAAGACGATGCTCGTGGTCCGCTTCGACCAGGGCAAGGTCGACGGCCTCATCGGCCTGCTCGGGCTGCCGATCTGGCCGCAGCCGCGGCCCAAGCCGGTGCTGTGGCTGGCGATCGACGACGGCAAGGGCCCGCGGCTGGTCGCGCTGGCCCAGAGCAACGCCGCCCGGTCGGTGCTGGATCGCGCGATCGAACGCGGCTACCGCCTCGGCCTGCCGGCCGGCAACGCCGCCGAGCAGGCCGCCGTCGGCGCGATCTGGCGCGGCGACACCGGCGCCATCGCCCGGGTGTCCGCCCGCTACAGCCCGCCGATGCAGCTGATCGGCAAGCTCTACCGCAAGGGCACCGGCTGGAAGGCCGACTGGATCTTCGTCGACAGCGGCAAGGCGCTGGCGAACTGGTCGACCGAGAACACCGACGCCCGCGCGGCGATGGCCGGCGGCGCCGATGGTGCCGCCGACGCGCTCATCAAGCGCTATGCCCGCCGCGGCGCCGCGGCCGGCCCGCCCGGCACCTACCGGGTGCTGATCACCGGCATCGACAGCGCCGACGACTACGTCCGCCTGATGGCCCACCTGCAGGACCTGTCGGTCGTGCGCAAGGCGCGCCCGGTGCGCGCCACCGCGGACGGCCTGCTGCTGGACCTGGACCTGATCAGCGGCCTGTCGGGCTTCCGCCGGGTGATCGCCGATCGCGGCGTTCTGGTGGCGCCGGCCACGGACGATCAGGACACACCGCCGCCCGAAGGTGGCGAGCCGGTGATCCCGACCTTCGACCTGCGCTGACCGGGCCATGGCCGCCGACCCCTCCGCCGACACCCCGCCGCCGCCCGATCCGAACCGGGCGGTGGAGGACATCGCCACGTTCTTCCGCCGGCTGCAGTGGGGCCTGCTGCTGCTGGGTGCCGGGGCGCTGCTGTGGGCGCTGGCGCCGGTGCTCACGCCGTTCGCGGCCGCGCTGCTGCTGGCGTGGATGGGCGATCCCGTGGTGCTGCGGCTGCAGGCGCGCGGGCTGTCGCGCAACACCGCCGTCGCGGTGGTCTTCAGCGCGATGGTCCTGCTGCTGGCGGTGCTGATCGTGGTGCTGGTGCCGGTGATCCAGGACCAGATCCAGGTGCTGGCCGACAACGTGCCGACCTACCTCGACTGGTTCGTGCACACCGGCCTGCCGTGGGTGCAGGCGAAGACCGGACTGAACGTGACGACCTGGCTCGATCCCGACTACCTGGTCGAGATGCTGAAGCGCAACTGGCAGGGCGCCAGCGGCATCGCCGCGCAGGTGCTGGGCGTGGTCACGCATTCGGGCTTCACCGTGCTGGGCTGGGTCGCGAACCTCGTGCTGATCCCGTTCCTCAGCTTCTTCTTCCTGCGCGACTGGTCGGCGCTGGTGCAGCGCGCCGCCGGGCTGGTGCCGCGCAACCGCATCGGCACGGTCGCGATGCTGGCGCGCGAGTCCGACGCCGTGCTCGGCAGCTTCCTGCGCGGCCAGTTCCTGGTGATGCTGTCGATGGGCCTGTTCTACGCCATCGGGCTGTGGATCGTCGGGCTCGACGTGGGCGTGATCATCGGCCTGCTCGCCGGCCTGCTCACCTTCATTCCGTACATCGGCCCGCTGACCGTGCTGCTGGGCGGCAGCATCGCCGCGCTGGTGCAGTTCGGCGACTGGCCGCACCTGGCCGGCGTGCTGGCGGTGTGGGGCGTCGGCCAGATGCTCGAAAGCTACGTGCTCACGCCGAAACTGGTCGGCGACCGCGTCGGCCTCGGGCCGGTGACGGTGGTGTTCGCGGTGATGGCCGGCGGCACGCTCTTCGGCTTCCTCGGCATGCTGCTGGCGCTGCCGGTGGCGTCGGTGGCGAACGTGCTGATCCGCCATCTGCACGGGCAGTACACCGCCAGCCGCTTCTACCTCGGCGATGCGCCCGTTGCCCCGGGAATCGAGATCGTGGCCGCTCCGCACCACGTCCGTGATCGTCCCTCCGATCCGCCCGCGGCCCCGCCCACGGAGCCGACGGACCCGGCGTGAACGCGCAGTCGCCTCCCGGCGCCGCGCAGTTGCCGCTGGCGCTGCGTTGTCCGCCGGACCAACGTTTCGAAACCTTCGTCGGCGCGCCCGAGGGCGCGTTGGCGCAGTTGCATGCGCTCGCGCGCGGGGAGGCCGGCGGCGTCGCGGTGGACAGTCTGTACATCGTCGGCCCGGCCGGCACCGGCAAGACCCACCTGCTGCTCGCCGCCTGCGCCGAGGCCGAAACCGCCGGCCGCCGCACCGCCTATTTGCCGCTGGCCGCGGCCGCGGGACGGCTGGGCGATGCGCTGGAGGCGTTCGAGCACGCCGATCTGCTCGCGCTGGACGGCCTCGACGCCATCGCCGGGAACCGCGAGGACGAAGTCGCGCTGTTCCACGCCCACAACCGCGCCCGCGATGCCGGCCGCCCGTTGCTCTACGCCGCGCGCGTGGCGCCCGATGCGCTGCCGCTGACGCTGCCGGACCTGCGTTCGCGCCTGTCGCAGTGCGCCCGCGTCGTGCTGGAACCGCTGGACGACGCCGGCCGCGCCGACGTGCTGCGCCTGCGCGCGCAGCGTCGCGGGCTGCATCTGGACGATGCCGCGATCGACTGGCTGCTGCGCCGCGTCGATCGCGACCTCGCCAGCCTCACGGTGCTGTTCGATCGCCTCGACCGCGAATCGCTGGCCGCGCAGCGCCGCCTGACGGTGCCGTTCCTGCGCAGCGTGCTCGGCGGCTGACGGCCGCCGTCGTCGAGGTGCCGTCTGCGCGGGTCAGGCGACCGCGTTGCGCGCCGCCAGATCGCGATCCAGTTCCGCCAGCCGCTCCGGCGTGCCGACGTCGGTCCAGCGGCCGCGGTGGTGTTCGCCGGTCACCGATTCGCGGCCCATCGCCGCGCGCAGCAGCGGCGCCAGCTTGAAGCGCGGCGGCTTCTCGCGCGCGCCCGGCGCGTCGCCGATCACGCGGCGCCAGTCGTCGAACAGGCTCGGGCTGTAGAGGCCGATGCCGGAAAAGGTCAGCCGGGTCCCGGGTTCCTCGGCGGTGGCGGGTCCGCTGTTCACGCGGCCGTCGTCGCGCAGGGTGAAATCGCCGCGCGGGTTGTGCGCGGGATTGTCGACCAGCACCAGGTGCGCGTCGCCGGCGGGCGCGGGCGGCAGGCGCGCGAAGTCGTAGTCGGTCCAGATGTCGCCGTTGATGGCGAGGAACGGTTCCTCGCTGATGCGTTCGGTGCCCAGCAGCGGCAGCGCGTGCCACATGCCGCCGCCGGTTTCCAGCGGCGTGGGACCTTCGTAGGTGTACTGGATGCGGACGCCGAAGGCCTCGCCGTCGCCGAGCGCGTCGGGGAAGCTGCGCGCCAGCCAACTGGTGTTGATCACGAGGTCGCGGATGCCGGCCGCCGCCAGCCGCTCGATGTGCCAGACGATCAGCGGCTTGCCGCCGGCCGGCAGCAGGGGCTTCGGCACGGTGTCGGTGAGCGGACGCATCCGTTCGCCCAGACCCGCGGCGAAGATCAACGCTTTCATGGTGCCGGTTCCCCCTACTGCGACTGCGCGGCCACTTTGCCACGGAGATCGAAGCAAGGACTGTGCCGTTCGGCACGTCATCGCGTGCGATCGCTTACCGCCGATCGGGACGGACTCAGCCGGCGAGCGCCGGGCGCACGTGGCGGTCCAGCAGCGCCGCCAGCGGCGCCAGTTCCGGGTATTTCGGCAGCACGCCGTCGAGATAGGCCAGGAAGCGCGGCGCGTCGGCGAGGTACTTCGGCTTGCCGTCGCGATGGTTCAAGCGCGCGAAGATGCCCATGACCTTGAGGTGACGCTGCACGCCGATCCAGTCCGCATCGCGGCGGAAACGTGCCAGCGGCGGCACCGGCAGTCCGGCGGCCGCGGCGCGGGCGTGGTAGCGGTCCAGCCAGCCGTCCACGCGCGCTTCGGGCCAGCTCAGGAACGCGTCCTTGAACAGGCTCAGCGCGTCGTAGGCGATCGGGCCGCGCACCGCGTCCTGGAAATCCAGCACCGCGGGGCCGTCGGCGGCGGGCATGAGGTTGCGCGGCATGAAGTCGCGGTGCACCAGCACCTGCGGCTGCGCCAGCGCGGCGTCGATCAGCCGGCGATACACCAGATCGAGCGCTTCGAGGTCGCCGCAGTCCAGCGTCACGCCGAGATGGCGGCCGAGGAACCATTCGTCGAACAGCCGCAGTTCGCGCGCCAGCAGCGCGTCGTCGTAGGCCGGCAGGTCGGCCGGCGGCGACACCGCCTGCAGCCTGAGCAACTGGTCGACGGCGGCGTCGAACAGCGCGTCGGCATTGGTTTCGTCGATCACGTGCA
This sequence comes from Lysobacter sp. DMC97, assembly GCF_056313745.1. Classification (NCBI taxonomy): domain Bacteria; kingdom Pseudomonadati; phylum Pseudomonadota; class Gammaproteobacteria; order Lysobacterales; family Lysobacteraceae; genus Lysobacter; species Lysobacter sp. DMC97. The sequence continues at coordinate 118,010 of NZ_JBQUZR010000008.1, forward strand.
GGTAGGTGTCGCGGCCCAGGTCTTCCAGCAGCAGGAAGCCGGCGTCGGCGTCTTCCGCCAGCACCTGCGGCACGCGCACGCCGCCGGCCTGCAGCAGCGCGCGGATGCGCAGCCACGGCTTCACGTCTTCCTTGTCCGGCGGCGAATCCATCACGATCCGCGTGCCGCCGGCGGTCTCGCCGCGCCAGTAGCTGCGGAAGCCCGCATCCATCGACGCGCGTTCGAGCACGAGCGCGGCATCGCCGGTGGCGGCGCGGGCCCAGGTCGTGCGGGCTTCGGCGCGGGCGTCGGCGTGCGGATCGGTCGGAAGTGCGGATGGCGTCGAGGTCTGCGGCATGCGGGGCCCGGAGTGGCGTGCGGATGGCATGGAATCCGCAAAGGGTAAACTGTCCGCCGAACCAGAGGGAGCCGTCATGGCCGAGCTTTCCGCCCAGAACGATCCGACCGCGCTGCAGCCCGTCCTGTTGTCCGGCGGTTCCGGCACGCGCCTGTGGCCGCTGTCGCGCGAAGCGCATCCCAAGCAGTTCCTGCCGCTGGTCGGCGACGACACGCTGCTGCAGGCGACCTGGCGCCGCGTCGCGCCGCTGTCGTCGGCCGCGCCGCTGGTGGTCGCGAACGAGGACCACCGCTTCCTCGTCGCCGAACAGTTGCGCGTGATCGGCGCGCCGCGCGCGCGCATCGTGCTGGAACCGGTCGGCCGCAACACCGCGCCGGCGATCGCCGCTGCCGCGCTGATCGCCTCCGCCGACGGCGGCGACCCGTTGCTGCTGGTGCTGCCGTCCGATCACGTGGTGCGCGACGCAGACGCCTTCCGCGCCGCCGTGCGCGCCGCGTCGCCCGCGGCCGAAGCCGGCGCGCTGGTGACGTTCGGCATCGTGCCGCAGGCGCCGGAGACCGGCTTCGGTTACATCCACGCAGAAGCGGGCCATGCCGAAGCGGGCGAGGGCGTGCGCAAGGTGCTGCGCTTCGTCGAGAAACCCGACGCCGCGACCGCGCAGCGCTATCTCGATGCCGGCGGTTATTACTGGAACAGCGGCATGTTCCTGTTCCGCGCCTCGCGCTTCCTCGAAGAACTCGGCCGCCATCGTCCCGACATCCTCGCCGCCGTCCGCGCGGCCTGCGGGCATGTCGATCCGGACGGTGAATTCCTGCGGCTCGATCGCGAGGCGTTCGCCGCGTCGCCGTCGGAGTCGATCGACTACGCGGTGATGGAGAAGACCGACGCGGCGATGGTGCTGCCGGTCGACATCGGCTGGAACGACGTCGGGTCGTGGTCGGCGCTGTGGGACGTGAGCGAACAGGACGCCGACGGCAACGCGCGCCACGGCGACGTGATCACCGTCGACAGCCGAAACAGCTACGCCTACGCGCGGCGGCTCGTCGCGCTGGTCGGCGTCGACAACCTGGTCGTGGTCGAGACCGACGACGCGGTGCTGGTCGCCGCCAAGGACCGCGTGCAGGACGTGAAGCAGGTGGTCGCACGGCTGAAGGCGGAGCATCGCTCGCAGGCGGTGCTGCATCGCGAAGTGCAGCGCCCGTGGGGCAGCTACGACTCCATCGACGTCGGCAACGGCTTCCAGGTCAAGCGCATCAAGGTGAAGCCGGGTGCGTCGCTGTCGCTGCAGTCGCATAACCGCCGCGCCGAACACTGGATCGTCGTCCGCGGCACCGCGCTGGTCACCCGCAATCTCGACCTGTTCGAACTGCACGCCAACCAGTCGACGTACATCCCGATCGGCGCCAAGCACCGCCTCGAAAACCCCGGCACCGAGATGCTGGAACTGATCGAAGTGCAGTCCGGCGATTATCTCGGCGAGGACGACATCGTGCGCTACGAGGATGTGTACGGGCGGGGGTGAGCCCGCGGTTCGTGTCCGGCGTGTCTGCCGCGGCCGCTGGCGATCGACATCCCGATGCCCGTCCGCGGCTGCGGTATCCTCCCGCCGTCTTCACCTGCAGGACCGTGACATGAACAGGATCGACATGCCGCCGGTGCGGACCGGCATTTCCCGTTTCGGTGGCGTCGCCGGCAGAGCCTCCCGGACGCTCGCCGTGTTGCTGTCCGGCTGCCTGGCCTGTGCCTCGATGGCCGGCGCACAGGATCGCGCCGTGGACGCCGAACCGCCTCGGGCGGCGACCCCGGACGCCGCGCTCGAAGCCGCGCCCCGCGATCCGAACCTCCAGCAGCTCTTCTTCGCATCGAAGCTGCAAAGCGCCAAGCCGGTGCTGCGGGTGGATTACGACGCGTCCGGCGTGCCGACGGCGGTGACGCTGAAGCGTGCGTCCGGCGATACCGCGCTCGATGCGGCGATCCTCGCCTGGGGACGGCAGTTGCGCCTGCCGGCCGGAAAGGCAGGCCACGGCTTCGTCCCGTTCGATTTCGGCAGGGAGACGGCGGCGCCGCCGTCGCCCTATTCGCAGGAGACCGCGCAGTTCGATTTCCAGGGCAAGGTGCTGAAGATGCCTTCGTTGCGGCCCGTGACGCGCGCCTTCCGTCGCAGCAATCTCACGCGGGTCTCGACGGAGCTGGCGATCGACTACAACGCGGCCGGCGGTGTCGTCGATGCCCGGCTGGCGGACCCCACGCTGGACACGGGGCTCAACAAGGCCATCGTGACGTGGGCGATGGGGCTGCAGTTCAAGCCCGGCGAGGCCGGCACGCTGCGGCTGCCGTTCCACCTCGAACAGCGCTGAGCCGGCGGCGCGACGACGGGGTGGACCGATCGGTGCCCCGTCCGTGCCTGTGGCATCCTGCGCGCCATCTGCCCTCGGGATGCCCTGCATGAAGTCGTCCGTCGCGTCGTCGCTGCTGCTCGTCTCTGGCGTCCTCTGTGCGCAAACGGTCCCGCCGCCACCCCCTGCGCCGCCGCCTTCCGAGCAGGCCGAAGCGCGGCCCGCGCTCGTCGTGCGGCCGTCGCTCGCGCCGGTCGCGCAGGCGTTCAATGCCTCCGGGCTGGCGAAGGCACGGCCGGTGCTGGTCATGACCTACGACGCGCAGGGTGTGCCGACGGACGTTCGCCTCAAGACGACCTCCGGCAACGACGCGCTGGACCAGGCGATCCTGGCCTGGGGACGTGCGGCCCGCGTTTCGCCGGGCAAGGCCGGCAAGGGCAGCCTGCCGTTCGATCTGGTCAACGACGAGGCCGTGCCCGCAACGCCGATTGACGTGGATGCGAGGACGCTTCCGGAAATCCAGTCCGCGCAGATCGCGTTCCGGCCGCCGCTTTCGACGGTCCACGACGCGGTCGCGAGCGCCGGGATCGCGGATGCCACCGCCCAGCTCATGCTCGCCTACGCTGCGGACGGGCGCGTGACCGAGGTGCAGATCATCGATTCCAGCGGCAGCCTCGCGATCGATGCGGCGATCCGCAACTGGGCGACGCATGTGCGCCTGAAGACCACCGCCGCGGGCGCCGGCCGCCTGCCGTTCTCGTTCAAGGTGCGGTGAGCGCGCCCATGCGCCGCACCGCGAAGATCCTGCTCACCATCCTGCTGGCCGGCGTGCTGTTCATCGGCAGCGCGGCGATCCTGCTGTGGCGCTACGTCGACGGCCACAAGGCCGGATGGCTGGAAGCCGGGCAGACGGCGCTGCAGGATGGGGCACGCGAGGGCGCCGCGATGGACGATGCTGGCTGCATCGAGGCCGGTTTCGCCCGGTTGCGCAATGATGATTCGCTGGGGGGACTGAAGTCGCGGCTGTGGCTCAAGGGCTGCCTGGGCGCGAGCCAGCCGAAGGACGGCACCTGCGCGGACGTGCCGCGGGTCGATCAGTTCGTCGACACGGTGCGCTGGACCAGCGCGTTCTGCGCCGCGCACGGGTTGAACAACCACAACCGCTGCAACGGCTTCGCTCAGGAAGTGCAGGGCCATTGCATGGCGCTCACCGCTGCGCAGCGATGAGCGCCGAAGTGCGCCGAAGTGCGCCGGGCGATCAGCCCAGCGACGCCAGCCACTCGTCGTCGGAGCCTTCGCTGACGCCTTCGAACAGGATCGTCGACAGATAGCGCTCGCCGGTGTCGGGCAGCATCGCCAGCAGCACCGAGCCTTCCGGCGCGGTTTCCGCGGCCTGCAGCGCCGCGGCGACGGTCGCGCCGCAGGAGAGACCGACGAACACGCCTTCTTCCGCGGCGAGGCGACGCGCGGTGTCGCGGGCGACGATGTCCTCGATCGGCAGGATCTCGTCGGCGATCGTGCGGCTCAGCACTGCCGGCAGGAAGTCCGGGGTCCAGCCCTGGATCTTGTGCGGCTGCCATTCCTTGCCCGACAGCAGCGCCGCGCCGGCGGGTTCGCTGGCGATGATCTTGATGTCCGGGCGCGCGAGCTTCAGCACTTCGCCGGCGCCGGTGATCGTGCCGCCGGTGCCCCAGCCGCTGACGAAGTAGTCCAGGCGCTTGCCAGCGAAATCGCGCAGGATTTCCGGGCCGGTCGTGCTGCGGTGGTAGGCCGGGTTGGCCTCGTTCTCGAACTGGCGCGCCAGGAACCAGCCGTGCTTCTCGGCCAGTTCCTTCGCCTTGCGCACCATGCCGCTGCCGCGTTCGGCGGCGGGGGTCAGGATGACCTTGGCGCCGTACGCGCGCATCAGCTTGCGACGTTCGACCGAGAAGGTTTCGGTCATCACCGCGACGAACTTGTAGCCGCGCGCGGCTGCGACCATCGCCAGCGCCACGCCGGTGTTGCCGGAGGTGGCCTCGACGATCGTGTCGCCGGGCTTGAGCAGGCCCTTCTTCTCGGCGTCCAGCACGATCGCGATCGCGAGGCGATCCTTCACCGAGCCGCCGGGGTTGAACGACTCGACCTTCGCGTAGAGCGTCACGTGCTTCGGCGCGATGCGCTGGAGGCGCACGATCGGGGTGCTGCCGATGGTGTCGAGGATGTTGTCGTAGAGCGCCATGGGAATCTGCCTCGGGAAAGTGCGTGGAATGCGGGGAATGCGGGATGCGTGGGGTCAGCGACGCGGCAGGGTGCGATGTCCGGCCTTGCGTCGTCGGGTTTCGCGCGGATGCGCGGTCATGCGGCCTCCGCGAGCGGATCGGCCGTCGACGCCGCGGGCTCGGCGACGACGTCGCAGTCGCCCAGCGGCGGTGCGCCGTACCAGTGCAGCGAGGACGCGAGCGCCGCGACCTCGCCGACGAACAGCAGCGCCGGCGAGCGCACGGCATGCAGGCGCGCGCGCTCGGGCAGGGTGTCCAGCGTGCCGAGCACGACGCGCTGTTCGGGACGGCCGCCGTTCTCGACCAGCGCGCAGGGCGTGGACGCGGCGCGGCCGTGCGCGATCAGGCGGTCGCGCACGCGCTCCAGCCCGGACACGCCCATGTAGAACGCCAGCGTCTGCCGCTCGCGTGCGAAGCCGGCCCAGTCGAGGCCGTCGTCGGCGCTCTTGCCGTGCGCGGTGACGAAACGCACCGACTGCGCGTGGTCGCGATGGGTCAGCGGGATGCCCGCGTGCGCGGCGCAGGCGAGCGCGGCGGTGATGCCGGGCACGACTTCATAGTCGATGCCGTGCGCGCGCAGGCATTCGAGTTCCTCGCCGCCACGCCCGAACACGAAGCCGTCGCCGCCCTTCAGCCGCACGACGCGGCGCCCGGCGCGGGCGTGCTCCAGCATCAGCGCGTGGATGCCGTCCTGCGAGACGTGGTGATGGCCGGCTTCCTTGCCCACTTCGATGCGTTCGGCATCGCGGCGGGCGAGGTCGAGCACGTCGGGCGAGACCAGGCGGTCGTGCAGGATCACGTCCGCTTCGTTGAGCAGGCGCAGGCCGCGCAGGGTGAGCAGGCCGGCATCGCCCGGGCCGGCACCGACCAGCGCCACGCGCCCGGCGACGCGCGTCGGGCTGCCGTCGAGGCGGGCGAGCAGCGCGCGTTCGGCTTCGGCGGCGTCGCCGCGACGCAGCAGCGCCGGCACGTCGCCCTGCAGCACGGCGTCGAAGAAGCGGCGGCGGGCGTCGAGGTCGGGCAGCCGCGCGCGGATGCGACGGCGATGGCGCACCAGCAGGGTGCCAAGTGCGGCCAGCGCGGGATCGAGGTCGGTTTCGAGCTTCTCGCGCAGGTACCGCGCCAGCATCGGCGCACCGCCGCCGCTGGAGATCGCGATCTGCAGCGGGCCGCGCTCGACGCGGGCGGGCATCTGGAAGGCGCAGAGCGGGGCGTCGTCGACCACGTTCACCCAGACGCCGCGGGCCTCGGCGGCCTCGGCGACGGCGCGGTTGACGTCGGCGTCGTCGGTTGCGGCGATCGCCAGGCGGGCGCCGTCCAGCCACGCCGGCTCGAACGCGCCGGGCAGGTGCACGAGCCGGCCTTCGGCGACCCACGCCGCGAGGGCAGGGTCCAGCGCCGGTGCGCCGACGCGTACCCGCGCCCCGGTGGGCAGCAGGGCTTCGATCTTGCGCCGCGCCACGGCGCCGCCGCCGACCACCAGCACGTCGCGGCCACGCAGGTCGAGGAAGACCGGGAACAGCGGTGTCGCCTCGTCCGCCACCGGCGCGCCGGCACCGCCGGGCGCGGGGCCCGGGCGGGAGTCGGCATCTGCAGCCGCGGACGGAAGGAGGGACATGGCCATTCCACCGGAAGGGAGGCCCAACTTAGTCCCGCCTCATGCCCCCCGGAAATGATCGGGCCGTCTTGGCTTATGCTTTTTGGGAATAAGCCAACCCGCGCCCGGCCATCGGCGATCTGCTATTCCTATCGCTTGATCCGAATGAAAGGATCGAGGATGCCCCGACAATGGCGGCATCGCGGTCCCGCCCGCTTCCCGACACCCGCCATGACCCTGGTCCAGCTGCGCTACTTCGTCGCCATCGCCGACGCCGGATTCAACATCACGGCCGCCGCCGAGCACGTGCACGCCACCCAGCCGGGGCTGTCGAAGCAGCTGAAGCAGCTGGAGGACGAACTCGGCTTCCTGCTGTTCGTGCGCAAGGGCCGCAGCCTGGAAGCGCTGACCCCGGCCGGCACGCAGGTGCTGTCGCACGCCCGCCGCATGCTGGCCGAGGCCGCGAACATCCGCGCCTTCGCCGCCAACCAGCGCCGCGACGCCCACGGCCAGCTGCTGATCGCGACCACCCACACCCAGGCCCGCTTCGTGCTGCCGCCGGCGCTGTCGCTGGTGCACCAGGCGTACCCGCAGCTGAGCATCCACCTGCAGCCCAGCGCCGACGGCGACGTGCTGGCGCAGCTGGCGCGCGGCGAGGCCGACCTTGCGCTGATCAGCACCGCCGGTGATCCGCCTGCGGACGGCATCGCCATCCCGCTGTTCCGCTGGCAGCGCGTGGTGCTGGTGCCACGCACGCATCCGCTGGCGCAGCCGGGCGCACGGCCGACGCTGGCCGACCTCGCCGCGTATCCGCTGGTGAGCTACGAATCCTCGATCCGCCACGATTCCTCGCTGCGCCGCGCGTTCGCCGCGCGCGGGCTGGAACCGCAGCTGGCGATGACCGCGCGCGACGCCGACCTGATCAAGACCTACGTGCGCGCCGGCATCGGGGTCGGCCTGCTCGCCGAGATGGCGGTCAGCGCGATCCACGACGCCGACCTGGTGGCATTGCCCGCGCCCGAGTCGATCCCCGAATGCGTGTCGTGGGCGGTGCTCCCGCGCGAGCGCGTGCTGCGCGACTACACCGTCGAACTGCTGGTGGCGCTGGCGCCGCAGCTCGACCGTCACGACCTGCGCCGCATCCTCGCCGGCCACCAGGCCCCGGCCTGGCCCGCGCCGCCGACGTGGACGGCGCTCAGCCAGGCGATCACCAGCTGAGTGACGGCGGAGGCGGCAGGGACGATGCCGCGGCATCGTCGTGCGCGATGCTCTTCGACAACCGAATCCACGCCAGCACGGCCTCGCCGTAGTAGCGACGGCCATCGAAATGCCCTTGTCGCAAGCCGCGTGACGGCCTGAAGCGACCGGTGTTGTAGACGATCGCAACGTGCGCGAGGCGTTCATCGTCCAGGTGCGTGGCGTCGTGCAATCCCAGCGTGTGCAGCCCGCGCCGGAGCGTGTCGACGCAGTGCGCCAGCGTGTGGTCGAAGCGTGCCCAGTCGCGTGACAGGAAATACTCCCGATCCGAAGGAAAGTGCTGCAGGTCGCGCTGGAACAGGCCGAAGCCGCGGCAGAACTTGTCGGGGTTGGCGACTGCGGGTTCGTAGCCACGGACATGTGCCGCCATCGCGACCAGCGACGCGCGTGCGATCGCGAACATCTCCGCGCCGCGCGGATGCGCCAGCAGGTCGGCACGCTGCCTGGGAAACGCCTTGCGGCCGCCACCGTCGGCGCGCGCATCGAGCGTGTCGCCTACGCACAGCGCGAGCAGCGCGTCCTCGTCCAGCCCCGCGCGTCGCAGCGCGGACCACACGATGCCGGTTTCCTGGCAGGCGATCGCGACGATCAGGTCGAGTGTGAGCGGCGTGCCGGCGAGCGCCGGCACGATGCGATCGGCAAAGCGACGCTTGAACCACAGGAGGTCGTCGCGGGTCGGCATGTCTCGTCTCCGGAGGGTGGTGGAAGGCGGCGCGCCGGTGGTTCCGGCGCGCATGGGTGCGGCGGAGGTCAGTGCACGCCCATTTCGAGCGGGAAATCGCGCGGGTCGATTTCCTCGACGAACAGCAGGCGGATGTCGTCCGACGACAGCAGCGCGCGCAGCTGCGCCGCGATCGGCTTGAGCTGCTCGTGGCCGGTGCACAGCGACCAGATGCGGTCGATCATCAGCGCGAGATCGCCCGCTGGGTCGTAGCGCACCGCGCCGCTCTGGGCGACGATCTGCAGCAACTGGCGCGCGAGGTCGCGTGCCTGCTGCAGCTTCGCCGCGTGCGGCTGCATCGCGTCCTGCACCGCACGCTGCAGGTCGTACAGCAGCGACGCGGCGGCCGCGATCTGCCGCCGGCGCAGGTTGGTGCGCGCGTCGGCGGCCAACGCCGGCGCGAGGATGCGCGCCTTGAATCCCGCCATGTCGGCGGCGGCGACCATGCGATGGCCGGAGAGCGCGCGCTCGGTGCGATCGATCCAGTCCACCAGCGACGGCAGCGCGCCCGGCGCGCGCCGTTCGAAGCCGCGGACCAGCGCCGGCACTTCCAGCAGCAGCGCGGTGATGTCGTTCACGAGGTTGATCGTCGACTGGAACATGGCTCACTCCGGGATCAGGCGGCGGTCGACGCTGCCGTCGTCGCGGGTCGTGGTCTGCCATTCCATGCCGTCTTCGACGATCTTCAGCTGGATGCGCACGATGTCCTCCGGACGCTGCTCGCGCAGGCGTGCGGCGTCGGCGATCACGGTGAGCTGGTCCAGCACCGGCTTGTCGACGACGCCGGACACCAGGTGCAGGCCGAGTTCGAACGTTCGCTTGGTGATCTCGTCCTGGGAATAGCCATCCGGGAACTTGCCGTCGCGCAGTTTCGTCTCGATGCCGATCGCGAACAGGTCGGCAACGATGTCTTTCGCGAAGGCCCACATCGGCTCCTCGCGTTCGCCCGCTTCCCGGATCCCGTTCACGAGTGCCGGGATGCGATCGGCCAGCGCCGACTGGAATTTCTGCGCGGCGACGGCCGGCAACTCGCGATAGTCGATGTACTGCGGAAGCTCGCGGGCGATGACCTTCCGGAATTCGGCATTGCCGTTGGGCGCGAGCTGGTACTCCTTGCGTTCGGACAGGCCTTCGATCGCGACGGGGATGGTCAGCACGATGTCGCCGATGCGCATGCGCGGCACCGGGAAATGGCGCAGCAGCTCGTGTTGCGCGTACTGTTCGGCGACCTGCACGGCGTGCGCGTCGGCCATGACGCGGGCTTCGGTGACGCTGGCGACGAGGCCGCCGAGGTAATCGTTGAGCGTGGGCATGGGGATGTCCTCTGGATGCGTGGGAGAGGGGCCGGCGTGCGCCGGCCCCGTGGTGGCCTGTGGATCGCCCCCGCATGCGGTCCTTGCCGCGCGCGGAGGTGCGGTGATCAGCCGCCGGAGGCAGGCGCCGGCACTTCCGTGTGGCGCATGCTGTCCTCGAGGATGTTGAAGATCCGCTCGAGGCCGGCCGGCATCTCGTCGTTGACGGCGCGGACGTGGACGTTGAGGTTGTACGTCCGCTCGGTGGTCGACGTGCTGCTGGTGGTGCGCTTGTACGAGGCCGAGGCCTTGAAGTTCACCCGCCAGATGCGCGCGCTGATCTCGGCGCTGCCGGCGAATTCGCTGCTGGCGTTCGAGGTTTCCGCCGAGGTGAGCTTCGCGTTGAAGTCGATGGTGACCTCGTCGATGCGCAGCGCCGGGATGGTCAGCATCGACAGGAACGGCACCGAGATCGCGACGTTCACTTCCTGCGTGGGACTGTTGGTCGCCGAGACGGCCTTCGTCGGATCGAACGCGGGGTTCGGCGCGACCTTCTTGTAGGTGAAGTCGACGTAGCGCAGCTTGTTGACCGCCGTGCTGCCCGAGCCTTCCTGGATGAAGCCGACTTCCTTGATGAAATCGACCTGCGACATCGACGCCGCATGCTGGGCGCTGACCGCCGCCTGCAGCGGGCCGCCGATGTAGACGCTGAAATCGAGACCGTTGAGTTCCTGCACGAGATTGGGCATGGGAGTGCTCCTTGTGGTGGTTCGCCTACTCTGTTGCGGCTTTTCGGCATCCGCCGTCGTGCGCATCGCCGTTGCGTCGCGGCGGCCCGCCCGATCCCTGGGCCCGGCCGCCGCGGCGCAAGCGTCCCTGCGAAGCGCGGCCGCGTGCCGTGCCTCCGACGATCGACGTGGGGTCCGCTCCGCGACGTGCGGGGCGGTGATGACGCGAGGCATTCGCCTCGTGTGGGTCATTCTCCGGGCGGTGGTCGCAGGGAGTGCGATCCCGGAAACCGCTTGTTTTCAAGGGGTGGCGCGGATCGCGTTCCGTGACGCGTTGCCGCGGCGACAGGCGCGACGGCATAGGCGCGGACAATGGCGGCCGGCTCGCGCCGTGCCGCGTCGCCCCCTCGCGACGGCACGGCCGGCTGCGGTAAGGTAGCGCCATGCCGCCCGTCGCGGCGTCCGCAGGAGCAGGGGGGAAGAGGCGATGACCGCCGCGCTGTCCGTCGACACCCGCGAACGCATCGCGCGGGAGTGCCGGCAACTGGTGCTGAGCCAGGGGCGCGCGGGCGCGATCGCGACGCTGCTGATCGCCGTGCTGTTGATTGCGACGCTCCGCGACGTGCATCCCCGTGCGCTGCTCGCCGGCTGGGCCATCGTCGTCGGCGTGGCGTCGCTGCTGCGCCTCTGGCTGGCCTCGCCGTCGATGTGGCAGGCCGATGCCGACGGCGACAGTCGCGCCGGCAAGCCGCTGGTCTGCATCCTGCTGGGCGCGTTCTGCGGCGGTGTCTGGGGCGCGGCGTCGACACTGCTGTTTCCGCTGGGCCACGAGGAACTGTATTTCGTCGTCGCCTTCCTGCTGATCAGCATGCCCGCCGCGGCGATCAGCAGCTTCGGCGCATGGTGGCCGGCGCACGCGGCCTACGTGCTGTGCAACGTCGGCCCGTTCGCGCTGTATTTCCTGCTGTCCGGCCGCACCGATTTCATGGTCGCCGGCGTGGCCGCCTGCTTCTTCATGGTCTTCCTGCTGCGGCAGGGCATCGTCATCAGCCGCACCATCCGCCACAACATCGCGCAGCGCATCGCGCTGATGGACATGACGAAGACGCTGGGCGAGGCGCTGGATCGCGCCGATGCGGCCAACCGCGCGAAGTCGACCTTCCTCGCCAACATGAGCCACGAGCTGCGCACGCCGCTCAACGCGATCATCGGCATGAGCCAGTTGCTGGCCGAAGCGCCGGACGCGCCCGCGCACCGCGACCTGCCGCGCTCGATCCGCCGCGCCGGCCAGTCGCTGCTGGCGCTGATCAGCGACGTGCTGGACATGTCGCACATCGAGGCCGGCAAGATCTCGCTGTGCATCGCCGCGTTCCCGCCGCATCGCCTGCTGGAGGACGTGGCCGACATGTTCGGGCCGCAGGCGCAGTCCAAGGGCTTGCGGCTGGAGACGGAAATCGCTCCGGATCTGCCCGCGCACTTCGCCGGCGACCAGGCGCGCCTGCGCCAGGTGCTGGTGAACCTCGTCGGCAATGCGGTGAAGTTCACCACCCGCGGCAGCGTGCGCATCGAGGCCGACGCCGCGCGCGACACCGAGGGTCGCTGCGTGCTGCGCGTCGCGGTGGTCGATACCGGCCCCGGCATCCGCGAGAGCGAACACCAGCGCATCTTCCAGGCCTTCCAGCAGGGCGACGATTCGCCGACGCGCGCGCATCCGGGCACGGGCCTGGGGCTGCCGATCTCCAGCGACCTCGTCGGGCTGATGGGCGGGCGCATCGAACTGTCCAGCGTGCCGGGCGCGGGCAGCCGGTTCACGGTGCTGGTGCCCGAGGCGCCGGAATCGGCGATCGATCGCCGCCATGCGGTGCCGCCGCCGGGCGATGCCGACGCGACCGACTTCGATCTCGCCGGCATGCGCGTGCTGGTCGCCGAGGACAACGCGCTCAACGCGTCGCTGGTCAAGCTGATGCTGGAACGCGAAGGCTGCGCCGTGGTCTGCACCGGCAGCGGCCTGGAAGCGCTGGAGTGGATGCGCACGGATGACTGGGACGTGGTGCTGATGGACTGCCAGATGCCCGGCCTCGACGGCTATTCCGCGACGCGCCAGTGGCGGCTGTTCGAGCAGGCCGAGCGTCGCCCGCGGCTGCCGATCGTCGCGCTGACCGCGCACGCGATGGCCGACGATCGCCGCCGCTGCATCGAAGCCGGCATGGACGATTACCTCACCAAGCCGCTCAAGCGCGAGGCGCTGTGCCTGGCGCTGGTGCGACACGGCCTGCGCGCGGCCGATCCGCTGCCGTCAACGGAAGCTTCAGTCCCATGACCCAACATGTGTTGCTGCTCGGCGCGACCGGGCTCGTCGGCCGCCATGCGCTGCATCAGGCCCTCGACGACCCGCGCGTGGCGCGGGTGATCGCGCCCACGCGGCGCCCGCTGCCGGCGCATCCGAAGCTGGAGAACGCAAAGTTGGAGAACCCGGTCGTCGATTTCGATGCGCTGCCGGGCGATGCGGCGTGGTGGGCCGTCGACGGGGTGATCTGCGCGCTGGGCACCACCATCCGCCAGGCCGGCTCGAAGGCCGCCTTCCGCCGGGTCGACGTCGATTACGTGATCGACACCGCGAAGCGCGCCCGCGCCGCCGGTGCACAGCGCTACGCGCTCAATTCCTCGGCCGGCGCGAACGCCGCGTCGCGGATCTTCTACCTGCGCTGCAAGGGCGAGGCCGAGGAGGCGGTGCAGGCGCTGGGCTACGCCTCGGTGACGATCGTGCGGCCGTCGCTGATCGGCGGCGAGCGCGACGCGCCGCGGCCGTCGGAGCGGCGCACGGCGCGGCTCCTGGACGCCCTGGGCGGACTGGTCCCGGCCCGCTACCGTGTGGTGCCGGCCGAGCGCATCGCCGCCTGCCTGCTGGAGGCCGTGCTCGCAGCGCCCCCGGGCGTACGGTTCGTGGAGTCCGACGCGATCTGAGCCCCGCCCGCCGCCGGCCCGCCGGGCGGCCGGATGTCCGCGCGTTCTGCCTGAACGGGGCCGCCGATCCGCCTTCTGCCCCGAAAAATCGCCGATTAGAGCGACAACCCGAGCGCCGGGGCGCACAATGGCCGGTTTCCAGCCGTGCGGGTGCGTCATGTCCACCGAAGAATCCTCCCTGCGTTTCGCCGATCTCGGCCTGACCGAGCCGGTGATGGCCGCGGTCCGGGAAGTCGGGTACGAGACCCCGTCGCCGATCCAGGCCGCCACCATCCCCGCGCTGATGGCCGGCCGCGACGTGCTCGGCCAGGCCCAGACCGGCACCGGCAAGACCGCCGCCTTTGCGCTGCCGCTGCTGTCGCGGCTGGACCTGTCGAAGCAGACCCCGCAGGTGCTGGTGCTGGCGCCGACCCGCGAACTCGCGATCCAGGTCGCCGAGGCCTTCCAGCGCTACGCCCACCAGTTGCCCGGCTTCCACGTGCTGCCGGTCTACGGCGGCCAGAGCTACTACCCGCAGCTGCAGGCGCTCAAGCGCGGCGTGCACGTCGTCGTCGGCACCCCGGGGCGGGTGATCGACCACCTCGAACGCGGCACGCTGGACCTGTCCGATCTCAAAGCGCTGGTGCTCGACGAAGCCGACGAGATGCTGCGCATGGGCTTCATCGACGACGTCGAGACGGTGCTGAAGAAGGTGCCCGAGCAGCGCCAGGTCGCACTGTTCTCGGCGACCATGCCGTCGCAGATCCGTCGCATCGCCCAGACCTACCTGCGCGACCCGGTCGAAGTCACCATCGCCGCGAAGACCACCACCGCGACCAACATCCGCCAGCGTTACTGGTTCGTCAGCGGGCTGCACAAGCTCGACGCGCTGACCCGCATCCTCGAGGCCGAACCCTACGACGCGATGATCATCTTCGCGCGCACCAAGTCGGCCACCGACGAACTGGCCGAGAAGCTGCAGGCGCGCGGCCTCGCCGCCGCCGCGATCAACGGCGACGTGCAGCAGGCGCAGCGCGAGAAGACCATCCAGCAGTTGAAGGACGGCAAGCTCGACCTCCTCGTCGCCACCGACGTCGCCGCCCGCGGCCTCGACGTCGAGCGCATCAGCCACGTGCTGAACTACGACATCCCCTACGACACCGAGAGCTACGTCCACCGCATCGGCCGCACCGGCCGCGCCGGGCGCAGCGGCGAGGCGATCCTGTTCGTCAGCCCGCGCGAGAAGAGCATGCTGCGCGCGATCGAGCGCGCGACGCGCCAGCCGATCCAGGAAATGCAGTTGCCCACGGTCGAGACCGTGAACGACGCGCGCATCGCGAAGTTCCTCGGCCGCATCAGCGACGCGCGCGCGCAGGACGACGGCGGCGACGCGGCGCTGGCGTTCTACCGCGACCTGCTGGAACGCTACGAGCGCGAGCACGACGTGCCGGCGATCGAGATCGCCGCGGCGCTGGCGAAGCTGCTGCAGGGCCGCACGCCGCTGCTGCTGCCGCCCGAGCGCGCGCGTCCGCAAGTCGAGCGTCCGCAGGGAGATCGCCCGCAGGCCCACGAGCGCCGCGAGCGCGCGCCGCGTGAACGCACGCAGGAAGAGCGCGACTGGCAGCCGCGCGAGCCGCAGGCGCGTACGCACGACGAGCGGCCCGCGCGCGCACCGCGCGACGATGCGCGCCCGCCGCGGGCGAAGGCCGACATCGGTCCGCGCCAGCCGCCGGAACCGGGCATGGAGACCTACCGCATCGAGGTCGGGCACATGCACGGCGTGAAGCCGGGCAACATCGTCGGCGCGATCGCCAACGAGGCCGACCTCGAGAGCAAGTACATCGGCCGCATCGACATCCACGACGACCATTCCATCCTCGACCTGCCCGAAGGCATGCCCAAGCCGCTGCTGATGCACCTGAAGAAGGTGCGCGTGGCCGGGCAGATGCTGCGCCTCCAGAAGCTGGACGAGTTCGCGCCGGCGCCGGGCGCGCGCCCGCCGCGAACGTTCAAACCGCGTGTCGAGGGCGAGGGCAAGCCGGGCAACTTCCGTCCGCGCGCCGCGCATCCGGGCAAGCCCGGCGCGAAGTTCGCGGGCAAGCCGGGCGGCAAGCCTGCGGGCAAATTTTCCGGCAAGCCGGGCGGCAAACCGCCGCGCCGCGAAGGCTGATCGCCGCGCGCGCAGCGCGGCGTCTTGCCAAGGCCGGACCGGTTTGCTGGACTGTGCCGGGATCGAAGGCACGGGGGATCGGGGATGCGGCGGATGCGGATCGCGACGGGGCTGGCGCTGCTGCTGGCCGCGACGACGGCTGGGGCGGCCACGCCGCCGACGCTCGACGACTTCCTGCGGCCCAGCCAGCACGATCTCGTGCAGATCTCGCCCGGCGGGCGCTACATCGCCGCGACCGTGCGCAAGCCGGAGAACCGCGAGAACCGCGTCCTGCTGGTGATCATCGACCGCACCACGAACAAGCCGGTGCGCGTGCTCGATCCCGAGGAGAAGGCCGAGATCAGCCGGTTGTGGTGGGTCGGCGAGGAGCGGCTGTTCGTGCAGACGCGCTGGGGCGGCGACACGTTCCAGCAGTACTACACCGACCCGCGCGTCGTGGCGGTGAACGTCGACGGCACCGGCAAGCGCATGCTGTACGACGGCTTCCTGGACACGCTGGTCGACGACGACGACCACATCCTGGTCGAGCGCTGCGCCCGCGACACCAAGCGCGGCTGCATGTCCTACGTGCAGAAGGTCGACACCAAGGCCGGCCGTTCCGGGCCGCGCATCGCCGAGTCGCCGGAGCCGGGCAGCAACTTCTTCGTCGACAACGGCGGCCGCGTGCTGTTCGCCACCGTCTGGGACGACAACGACGTCCAGCGCGTGTGGCGCCTGCGCGACGGCCAGTGGGAAATCTTCAACGACGAGGCGAAGAGCGGGATCGAGATCCGCCTGGTCGGCACCTCGCGCGACGACACGCAGGTGTTCCTGCGCGTGGAGCAGCCGCAGGGGCCGGACACGATCGAACGCCTCGACCTCGCCAGCGGCGCGCGCACCGTCGTGCTGCGTGACGAGGCGCTCGACCCGGCGTACATGCTGTGGTCGGCGGACGGCCGCCAGCCGATCGGCGCCGCCTACGGCCCGGGCCTGCCGCAGCCACGTTTCTGGGATCCGGCCGATCCCGACGCGAAGCTGCTGCGCGGCGTGCAAGCGGCGTTCCCCGACGACGCGGTCTCGTTCTCCAGCGGTTCGCGCGACGGCGCGCAGATCATCGTCGAGGTGAACAGCGATCGCGACCCCGGCAGTTTCTACCTGATGGACCGGTCGACGAAGCACCTGGACCTGATCGCCCGCGTGAAGCCGTGGCTCGAACCCGATGCGCTCGCCCGCAACGAACCGATCACGTTCCGCACCCGTGACGGGCTGACGCTGCACGGCTATCTCACCCTGCCGCTGGCGGCCGCGAACGCGAGCACGAGCACGGCACCGCCGCCGCTGGTGGTGATGCCGCACGGCGGTCCGTTCGACGTGCAGGACGCGTGGTTCTACGACGAGGAATCGCAGTTGCTCGCCGCCAACGGCTACGCGGTGCTGCGGGTGAACTACCGCGGCTCCGCCGGCGCCGGCCGCGCGTTCGTGCGCAGCGGCTACCGGCAGTGGGGCCTGAAGATCATGGACGACATCGTCGACGGCACGCGCTGGGCGATGGCGAGCGGTCGCATCGATCCGAAGCGCGTCTGCCTGTGGGGCAGCAGTTTCGGCGGCTATGCGTCGCTGATGGGCGTGGTGCGCGAGCCGGACCTCTACCGCTGCGCGATTTCCACCGCGGGCGCGACCAACCTGCTCATCACCCGCAAGTGGGGCGACACGCATCGCAGCGCCTATGGCCGCCACTATCTCGACGAGGCCGTGGGCGACGACGAGAAGGCGCTGTACGACCAGTCGCCGATCGCGCACGTCGATCGCATCCGCACGCCGGTGATGCTGGTGCACGGGCGCCACGACCAGCGGGTGTCGTTCGAGCACGCCAGGGCGATGGTCGCCGCGATGGAACAGGCCGGCAAGCCGATGGAGACGTACTTCTTCGGCGACGAGACCCACGGCATCTACGGCGACGAGAACCGTCGCGAGTATTACGGCCACGTGCTCGCGTTCCTGCGCACGCACCTGCGCGGCGACTGAGCCGCCACGACACCGGGAGACCCGCATGCTCGTTCCGCGCCACTGGGCCGAGGCCCGCCTGCAGCATCGCGAAGGCCGCCGCACCGTCACCGTGCGTCGCTTCGGCTGGTCCGACGAAGGCGAGGCGCAGGCGCAGGCGCACGCCGACGCGCGCGCGCGCGAGGCGCTCGATCGCGTGCTCGCTGGCGAAGTGCTGCCGCGCAACGAGCGTCGCGTCGCCTACAACGGCGCCGACGGCATGCCGATCCGCGAGGAGATCGTCGATCGCCAGGGCGAGTCCGTCGTCACCCGCAACGGCTACGGCGCGCTCTGCCTCAACACGCCGGACCTGCTGTTCGCGGACATCGACTTCGCGCCGCGGTCGTCGTCGGGGCGCGTGGTGCTGCTGTCGATGATCGTCACGGGCGTGCTCGTCGCCGCCGGTCTGCATGAGGGACTGGGCCGCGAGTTGCCGGTATCGCTGGTGGTGGCGTTCTTCGCCTCGCTGGTGATCGGCGTCCCGCTGCCGGGATTGCTGCATCGCGCGGGCGTCGCCGTGCGCGGCGGTGCCGAACGGCTCGCACGGAAGCGCATCCGGCATTTCCTCGCCTCGCGGCCCGACTGGCGCGTGCGGCTGTATCGCACGCCCGCCGGTCTGCGGCTGATGGCGGTGCATCGGCCGTTCGATCCGCGCGAACCCGAAGTGCAGGCGGCGTTCGACGCGCTGGGCGTGGACCCGGTGTTCGCGCGGATGTGCTTCAACCAGCGCTGCTTCCGCGCGCGGCTCACGCCCAAGCCGTGGCGCATCGGGCTGCCGCGCCTGCGCCCGCCGTCGTCCGGCGCCTGGCAGCCGATGCACGCCACGCTGCCGGCGCGGCAGGCGTGGATCGATGCCTACACGCGGCGCGCGTCCGGCTACGCCGCCTGCCGGCATCTCGACACCCTCGGCGGGGGCGTCGAGGCCGCCGACTTCGTGCCGCTGCGCGAGTACCACGACACCGTCTGCGCGGCCGATCGCGACCTGCCGCTGGCCTGAGGTCCCGAGCCCGGGCCTGCCGTTCGTCGGCCGGCGAGCTTTCGCGGTTGCATCAATTCCATGATTCCGGAAATATGGAATCATGGATCTCGACACCACCCTCGCCGCGCTCAAGGCGCTGTCCCAGGAGCACCGCTTGCGCGCCTTCCGCGCGCTGGTCGCCGCCGGCGATGCCGGCCTCGCGGTGGGCGAGCTGCGCGCGCTGGTCGACCTGCCGCCGGCCACGCTGAGCGCGCACCTCAACGTGCTGCGGGCCGCGGGGCTGGTGATCGATCGCCGCGAGGGGCGCGTGATCCGCGTCCGCGCCGACTACGCGCGAATGAATGCCCTGCTGGCCTACCTGACCGAAAACTGCTGCGCCGGATCGCCTTCGAACTGCGCCCCGGCGTCTCCCGACTGCTGCTGAACCCGTTCATCCCGAGGACCCCCTGATGAAGCGTTTCCACGTGCACGTGTCCGTCCGCGACCTGGACGAAAGCACCCGGTTCTACGCCGCGCTGTTCGGCACCGAACCCACGGTCCGCAAGGACGACTACGCCAAGTGGATGCTCGACGATCCGCGGGTGAACTTCGCGATCTCGACCCGTGCCGGCGCCGCGGGCATCGACCATCTCGGCATCCAGGCCGAGGACGCGGACGAACTGGCCGAGCTCGGCGCGCGACTGGACCGGGCGGGGCAGGGTGTGCTTGCCGAACACGGCACCGCCTGCTGCCACGCGCGCTCCGACAAGTTCTGGACGGTGGATCCGCAGGGCACGCGCTGGGAAACCTTCCACACGCTGGGCGACGTCACGTCGTACTACGGCGACGATCCGGCGATCGCCTCGACGCTGTCCATCGCGCATGCCGCGGGGATTGCGGCGACCTCCGCGGACTGCTGCGACGCGACCACGCCGCAGGGCGTCTGCTGCGCACCGAAGGCCGATCGCCCCGCCGATGCGCCCTGCTGCGGTCCGGTGGTCGCGGCGGTGAAGCAGGCCGGCTGCGGCGATGCGCGTCGCGACGATGCGCAGCACTGAGGAGACGACGATGAGCGCACATCCCTATCGCATCCTCGTGCTGTGCACCGGCAATTCCGCGCGCAGCGTGATGGCCGAAGCCCTGTTCAACGTGCTCGGCAACGGCCGTTTCGAGGCCTACAGCGCCGGCAGCAAGCCCAGCGGGCGCGTGCAGCCGATGGCCGCCGACCTGGCGGCGTCGATCGGCTACGACACCTCGCGCCTGCGCAGCAAGTCGTGGGACGAATTCGCCGCGCCCGGCGCGCCGGAACTCGACCTGGTCGTCACCGTCTGCGACAACGCCGCCGGCGAAACCTGCCCGGTGTGGTACGGCACGCCGGTCGTGGCGCACTGGGGCGTGGAAGATCCCGCCGCGGTGGAGGGCGACGAGGAGACCCGTCGCCGCGCCTACCTCAAGGCATTCACGGCACTGCGCCGTCGCGTGGAACTGCTCGCCGCGCTGCCGGTGGAGAAACTCGACCGGCTGGTGGCCGAGCGCGAGATCCGCGGCATCGGGACGATCGACGGATGACGGCGACGGCCTCGCCCGCGCTGCGGGCCCTGTTCGCCGAAGCACTCGGCACCGCGCTGCTGCTGGCGATCGTGGTCGGCAGCGGGATCATGGGCGAGCGCCTGGCCGGCGGGAACGTCGCGGTCGCGCTGCTGGCGAACGCCGCCGCCACCGCGGGCGGGCTGTACGTGCTGATCGTGCTGCTCGGCCCGCTGTCCGGCGCGCACTTCAATCCCGCGGTGACGCTGGCGATGCGCCTGCGCGGCGAGGCGTTGCCGGCGCCGGCGTTCGCCTACGTCGCCGTGCAGTGCGTCGCCGCGGTCGCCGGCGTGCTGCTGGCGCACGCGATGTTCGGCGAGGCGCTGTGGCAGCCGGGCGACCACGTCCGCACCGGCGCGGCGCAGTGGTTGAGCGAAGGCGTGGCGACGTTCGGCCTGCTGCTGACGATCGTGCTGGGCGTGCGCCATCGCCCGCAGGCGATCCCGGCGCTGGTCGCGGCGTACATCTTCGCCGCCTACTGGTTCACCGCGAGCACCTCGTTCGCGAACCCGGCGGTGACGTTCGCGCGTGCGTTCACGCGCACGTTCGCGGGCATCCGCCCCGAGGACGTCGCCGGCTTCGTGCTGGCGCAGCTCGCGGGCGCGGCGCTGGCGCTGGGCGCGGCGCGGCTGCTGGCGGACGCGCCGGCGCGCGCGGAAGGCTGAGCCCGGCTCAGTCGGCGGCGATCTCGATCACGTGGCCGTCGACCTCGACGGTCTGGCCCGCGTGGAGCTTGCAGGTGCGGCGCAGTTCCACCGCGCCGTCCACGCGCACCGCGCCCGTGTCGACCAGATGCTTGCCGGCGCCGCCGCTGTCGCAGACGCCGACGAGCTTGAGCAGCTGGTTGAGCGCGACGTGGTCGCGGTCGAGGACGAAACGGTGTCGGGGCATGGTGGCGGGTCTGCGGTGCGGAGGCACAGCATAGCGGCCCGTCTGTCCGGCCGCTGCTGACAGCCGATGTCAGCAGTCTTCCGCGAGACTGCGCCCTCCCTTTCCACGGAGACCGACATGCTCGCCTACGCCACCCTCGGGACCCGCGACCTCGTTCGCGCCGCTGCCTTCTACGATGCCGTCCTCGCCGAGATCGGCGCGAAGCGTTCGATGGAGCAGCCCGACTACTTCATCGCCTGGGAGAAGGGCGACGGCGGTGCCGGCCTCGGCATCACCTGGCCATTCAACAAGGAACCCGCGACCGTCGGCAACGGCACGATGGTCGCGCTGGAAGCCGCCAGCCGCGAGGAAGTGGATCGCCTGTACGCGAAGGCGATCGAACTCGGCGGCACCGACGAAGGCGCGCCGGGCGAGCGCTATTCCGGGTTCTACGCCGCGTATTTCCGCGACCTCGACGGCAACAAGCTCAACGTCTGCTGCATGGGCGAGTGAGCGCGCCGCGCGCCCGTGGCCAAGGCTGCTGACGCCACGCTGTCAGCAGCCCCCGCGCAGGATGGCGCCTCCCGACACACCGCCCGAGGAGGCCGCATGCAACACGCCCACCGCAATGCCCTGAACTGGTTCGAGATCCCGGTCGCCGACCTCGACCGCGCGCAGCGGTTCTACGAAGCGCTGCTCGATGTCGCGCTCAAGCGAGAGGCCATGGGGCCCGAGACCACGCTCGCGGTGTTTCCGTACGCCCAGGGCGCCGGCGTCGGCGGCTGCCTGTTCGCCGGCACGCATGCGCCGACGCCGTCGGACGATGGCACCGTCGTCTATCTCGATGCCTCGCCGTCGCTCGATGCGGTGCTGGCGCGGGTCGACGCCGTCGGCGGCCGCATCGTCGTGCCGCGCACCGAACTGCCCGAAGGCATGGGCGCGTTCGCGCAGTTCGTCGACAGCGAAGGCAACCGCGTCGGCCTGCACGCGCCGGCCTGACGTGGCAGCATGCGGTCAGCGAGCCCGCCCCCGACTCCCATGCGCCGCGCCGACCGCCTCTTCCAGATCGTGCAACTCATCCGCGGCCGTCGCCTGACGACGGCCGCGTTCCTCGCCGAGCGCCTGGAGGTCTCGCAGCGTTCGGTGTATCGCGATGTCGCCGCGCTGCAGGCGCAGGGCGTGCCGATCGAGGGCGAGGCCGGCGTCGGCTACCGCATGCGCCGCGGCTTCGACCTGCCGCCACTGATGTTCGACACCCGCGAGGCGCAGGCGCTGGTCGCCTGCGTGCGCCTGGCGCAGCCGCGCATCGACACCGTGCTGGCCGCGCGCGCCGAACTGGCGCTGTCCAAGATCCTCGGCGTGCTGCCCGGTGCCGAACGCGCCGCGGCCGAAAGCCTGAGCGTGTTCGCGCCGCCGGTCGGTCCCGACGCCGCCACCCGCGATCGCCTGCAGCACCTGCGCGATGCCATCGAGACGCGGCGCAAGGTGCGCATCGACTATCTCGACCTGAAGGACGAGGTCAGCGTGCGCACGCTGCGGCCACTGGGCTGCTTCTTCTGGGGCAACGTGTGGACGCTCGCGGCGTGGTGCGAGTCGCGCGACGCTTTCCGCAATTTCCGCGTCGACCGCATCCGCGTGCTGGAACCGCTGGACGAACGCTTCCGCGACGAATCCGGTTGCACGCTCGCCGATTACCTGCGCCAGTACGGCTGCGACGATTTCCCCTGACGCGCGGCGCTCCGGAATGCCGTCGCGCGCGGCTCACTCCGCCGGCAGGCGCAGGCGCGCGCCGCGCCACGACAGCAGCACGTCGGTGCGGGTGATGCGTTCGACCACCACGTCGCCGGCGGTGTCGCCCTCGCGCAGCCGCTGGCCGTCGAGGATCACGAAGCGGCGCTGCGGATCCTCGTTCCACACCTGCATGCTCAGCTTCAGCGCCGGCAATTGGCGACGCACCTCGGGATCGAGATCGGCGAGCGCGGTCGCGCGATCGCCGCTCGCCGCCGGCGGCGCGGGAGGCGGTGCCGGTGCCGCGACCGGCGGCGCGGTCCGAGTCGGCGTTGCGATGGCTGGCGTCGGTGCGGGCAGCGTCGCCGCCGTGGTAGCTGGGGCGGGCGATGGCGTCGGTGTTGTCGCCGGCGGCATCGCGGCCGGTGGCGGCACGGCGGTGGCGACCGGCGTTTCGTCGGCGGCGGTGCGCGCGTCGGTGTCCGCATCGACATCGGCGCCCGCCATGGGGTCGGTGTCGCCCGCGTCGACCGCGGTCTGCGCGCTGGCGGCCGCGGCGGGTGGCGTGTTCGGCACGTCCGGTCGATGCAGCAGCAGCCACAGCGCGATGGCCGACGACACCGCGCCGAAGCCGGCCATCGCCCACAGCGTCCACGCGACGCCGCTGCGCGCGGGCGCGGGCGCCTGCGGCAGGGTCGCGAACAGGTCGGGCGTTTCACTGCGCCGGCGCGCGGCTTCGGACTTGCGCAGGGCGTCGAGGATGAACGACATCTCAGGGCTCCTGCGCGCTGAGCGCGAAGGCGGTGAAGCCGTCCAGGCGACCGTCGCCGGTCAGCCCGTGGCGGGTCTGGAAAGCGCGCAGCGCCGCGACGTCGTCCGGCATCGCGAGGCCCGCCGCGCGCAGGCGCTTGCGCACCCAGGCGCGGGCTTCCGCGTCGCCGGCGGCATGGCGGCGTTCGAGTGCATCGGGCGCGGGCCACAGCGCGAGGATTTCGCCGTTCCACACGCTCGACAGCGCGAGTCGGGTCGTGTCGATCGGGACGCCGTCGAGCGACAGATGCACGCGATCGCCGTCCGCGCCGAGCAGCCGCGCCCATGCGACATGCGGTTCGGCACGCAGATGCAGCAGCACCGGGCGATCGATGCGCAGCAGCGGATCGAGCGCGATGCGTTCGTGCAGGCAGTGCCAGCCGGGCGCGACGGGGCAGGCCTCGGGCGCGGCGTCGCGCAGCGCGGCGGGCGCCTGCGTGTCGGCGAGCAGGCGACGCCACTCGCGCGTCGAGGTCGCCGGCGCGCGCTGGAGGCGTTGCAGCAGCGCGTCGCCGTCGAGCGTCGCCGCGGTGGAAGACGGCATCGCGACTGTGGCGGTTGCGGTCGAGGCTGCATCGCTGCCGGGACGCCGCACCGCCAGCAGCGCGAGCACCGTCGCCGCCACCGCGAGGCCGCCGATCAGCGCGAGTTTCGCCAGTTCGCGTCGCGCACCGCCGCCGCTGCCGGGCACCAGCGCTTCGTCGGCGGCGCGGTCGATGGTCTTCGCGTCGATCGTCAGCAGGTCGTGCGCGTAGCCGCCGAGCAGCGCGCGCTCGGCGATGATGTTGATCAGGCGCGGCACGCCGCCGCTGCGGCGATGGATGCGGCGCACAGCCGCCGGCGCGAACGGGAACCGGCGTGCGCCCGCGGTGTTGAGGCGATGGCGCAGGTAGGCTTCGGTGCCGGCCTCGTCGAGCGGCCGCAGGTGGTAGCGCGCGGTGATGCGCTGCGCGAGTTGGCGCAGTTCCGGCTTCGCCAGCAGGTCGCGCAGCTCGGGCTGGCCGATCAGGATGATCTGCAGCAGCTTCTGCGTTTCGGTTTCGAGGTTGGTCAGCAGCCGCACCTGCTCCAGCGCGTCGGGCGAGAGGTTCTGCGCCTCGTCGATGATCAGCACCACGCGATCGCCCTTGGCGTAGGCCTGCAGCAGATGCGCGCTGAGCGCATCGAACAGCGCCTTGCCGCCGGGCCGCTGCGTCGGCGCGGGCTTCCCGGCCTTCGCGCGATCGCGCTTGCCTGCGACGGGTGCGGGCGACGCCGCGACCGGCGCCGGCGCGGCGGTGACCGGCAGCCGCAGTTCCTCGCAGATCGTCTGCAGCAGTTCGACCGGATCCAGCCGCGGATTGAGCACCAGCGCGGCCTGCGTGTTCTCGGGCAACTGGTTCAGCAGCAGTCGGCTGAGCGTGGTCTTGCCGGTGCCGACCTCGCCGGTGAGCTGCACGAAACCGCCGCCGCCGCCCTGGCGGATGCCGTACAGCAGGTGCGCCAACGCGTCCCGGTGGTGTTCGCTGAGGAACACGTAGTGCGGGTCCGGCGTGATCGAGAACGGCGCCTGTTCGAGGCCGTAGAACTCCAGGTACATGCGGGCGGCCACCGGGGATTCGGGCGATTCTAAACGCTTTGTGCCGGCGGCCGGGTCTCGGGTTCCCGTTCCGGCGGCAGGCAGTCCGCGAACGCGGTGCAGCGTGCGAGGATCGTTTTCTGCAGGTCGCGCTGCCCGGTCAGGAATGCCTGCTGGATCGCGATCAGCACGCCCAGGCCGTTGCTGAGCCGGACGGACTGCAGCAGCAGGCCCACGGGATAGCCTGCCGCCTGCCGCACCAGCGGATGCAGGCCGGCGTGGATGAAGGAGTTCAGCGGCGCCCACGAGTACTGCCTGAATTCGTCGAGGCGCACGCAGAGGTTCCCGACCTGCGGCACCTTCGCGAGCGCTTCCAGCATGCCGGTCGCGGTCGGCAACCGCTTCGCCGCCTGCTGCGATTCCTCCGACAGCGATTCCGAGAGCAGGTCGATCTGCGCATCGGTGGCGCAGTGCTGGCACCAGACCGATCGCAGCAGGGATTCGTACTGCAGCCGCATCAGCGCCATGGCGGAGGCGAAGCTGCAGGATTCCATCAGCGTCGTCACCGCTAGCCAGTGGTCCATGGCGAGGTTGGCGCCGATCGCGCTGAGACGCGCCCGCGGAGTGTCGTCCGCCGGCGGATGGTCGGTGGTGTCCTGGAGCATCTGTTGCAACAGGTGTGTTCGCTGCAGGACGCGGATGAACGTGCCTTCCATGGCGGCGCCTCCTATTCGGAAATGACCTTGGATTCCGCCGTCGCCAGCGTTTCCGGGTGATCGATGCGGCGCGGGCGCAGCACCAGCGGGTAGATCAGCACGGTGCCGAGGATGATGGCGACGCCGAGGTAGAACGTCGGCGTGAGTTCGCGCTGTTCGCCGAGCAGCACGATGGCGAGGAAGATGGCGTAGACCGGTTCGAGGTTCACCGCGAGCTGTGCGCCGAAGGCGGTGATGCGGCGCAGCGCCACCAGCGACAGCGCGAACGGGATCAGCGTGCAGGCCACCGCCAGCGCCAGCAGCCACAGCGCGTCGCGCAGGCCGGGCAGCACGAACGGGTCGCCGCCGAACGCGTGCGGCGACAGCAGGCCGGACACCGGCGCGAGCAGCGTCATCGTCGCGACGCCGGCGGCCATTTCGAGCGCGGTGACGGACAGCGCGTCGCCGTATTCGACCAGCCGCTTGTTGAGCGAGCCGAACAGTGCGACGAACAGCGCCGACAGCGCGCCGGCCGCGATCCCCGCGAGCATGCCCGCCGGCACGCCGCCGGCGACGAGCGCCACGCCCGGCAGCACCGCGACGCCCAGCCCGACTTCGCGCTTGGACAGGCGGCGGCCGGTCATGCGCGGCTCGACCAGCGCGGTGAACACCGTGCCCAGCGCCATGCAGGTGGCGCCGACCGAGGCATTCGACAGCTTGATCGACGCGTAGAACGTGAGCCAGTGCAGCGCGACCAGCGCGCCGACGCCGGCGTAGCTCCAGCGCAGGCGCGCGGGCATCGCGCGCAGGCCGCGCCACACGCGCGGCAGCAGCAACAGCAGCCCGGCGACCAGCAGCATGCGCCACCACACCAGCGGCAGCGCGGGCAGGGTGATGAGTTTGCCGAGGATGGCGGTGAAGCCCCACAGCAGCACGCAGAGGTGGATCTGCACCCAGGCGGTGCGGGTGGAGGCGGCGGTCATCGGCAAGAAACGGCGGTCATCGGCAGGGCGCGCGGCGAACGGCGCGCGGAGGTTCGGAGGCGGTGGCGCAGCTTACCGTGTCGGGTCGACACGCGCGGCTTCCGTGGCGCGTTCGCCGGCGGTGATCGCCAGCAGCCAGTCGAGGAAGCGCTGCGCCGCGGGCCGCAGCCGGCGGTGCGCGGGATGCACGACGAAGTAGCGCCAGCGCGTCGGCAGGGCGGGGCCGGGCAGCCGTTGCAGGCGATCGGTGCCGAGCCACGGCTCGGCGATCCGTGCGCGCGCCAGCACCGCGCCGAATCCCTGCGCCGCGGCCTCCAGCGCGTCGGTGCTGTCGCTGAATGTGTGGCGGATGTCCAGCCGCGCGCCGGGCACGCCGGCGGCGCGGAACCAGTCCGGCCAGCCCTGCCGGGCGAGGTCGGCCACCAGCGGCAGCGCCGCGATGTCGGCGACGCCGGCCACGCTCGCCGCCAGCGCCGGCGGCGCCAGCGGGAACAGCGCGTCGTCCATCAGGTAGTGCGCGGTCAGGCCGGGCCAGTGGCCGGGGCCGTGGCGGATGCCGAGGTCCGGGCCGTCGTCGTCAAAGCGGGTCAGCGCGATCTCGGTGTCGATCGACAGGCGGAGGTCGGGATGGCGGGCGGCGAAGTCGGGCAGCCGCGGCAGCAACCAGGTGTTGAGCAGCGAGTGCAGGGTGGTGATCCGCACCCGGTCGCGGTCGTCGCGGCCGCCGCGCAGGTCGCCCAGCGTGGCTTCGAGATCGGTCAGCGCGGTACCGGCGGCGTCGGCCAGCCGGCGACCCTCGGCGGTCAGCGCCACGCCGCGGGCATGACGCTGGAACAGCGACACGCCCAGCCGCGCCTCCAGCTTGCGCACGTGGTGGCTGACGGCGCTGGCGGTGAGGTGCAGCTCCTCCGCGGCGTGGGCGAAATTCTGGTGGCGGGCGGCGGCCTCGAACGCGGCGAGCGCGGGCAGCCAATCCGGGCGCAGGGGCATGGCGAGCCTCGAATCTGGCTTGTGTCTGGGTGGAAAAGTATGCGCTTGTCGGCGTTTGGTGGCGGCCGATAATCGTCCGCAGACCCGCGTTCGATGATCGTCGGCATTCCCGACGCACGGGTCGTCGCCCCCGGAGCGCGCTGCCATGGCCTTGTCCGTCTCCCTCCCCGCCGCCATCGCCCGCGTTGCGCCGATCGCCCCGCGCCGATCGCGGCCGGCCGATGTCGTTCCGCTGGCCGCGGACATCGTCCCCCTCGCATTGGCGCTGGACGAAGTGCCGGCAGAGATCGCGGGGCCCGGTTGCCTGCAGCGTCCGTTGCCGGCCCCGATCGGTGCGCGGGCCTGGCTGGTCGAACTCGCTCCCGGTGGCGTGTGGCCGAGCGATCCCCGGCGCGACACCGGGGCCGCCTATTGCGTGCTGGACGGCGAGGTCATCGACGGTGACCACCGCCACGGCGCCGGCACCTGGGTGCTGGTCCGGCCCGGCGGCCGGCAGCGTCCGCACAGCGACACCGGTGCCCGGCTGCTGGGTTTCCACCTGACCGCCGAAGCCTTCCTCGGTGCGGGCGGCGACCCGGCCGCACTCGTCGGCGAACTGCACGTCCCGCAGGGCTGAGCGCGACTCGCCGCGCTTGTCGCCTTCCGTCATCCGCATCCCGATCTGCATCCGTTCCCCGGAGCCCGCTTGAACGCCATCCCTGCCGACGCCTCATCCCCGCAGACTGCGCCCGCCTGGCTGACGCCGCTGGAGATCGTCGCGCTCGGCGCGGTGTGGGGCGCGTCGTTCCTGTTCATGCGCGTGGCCGCGCCGGAGTTCGGCGCGGCGCCGCTGGTGGCGATCCGGCTGGGGCTGGGCGCGCTGATCCTGCTGCCGTTCCTGTGGCGCGCCCGCCGCATGTTCCCGGCGCCGCGGTGGCCGCGGCTGGCGCTGATCGGTGCGATCAACTCCGCGGTGCCGTTCGCGCTGTTCGCGTGGGCCGCGCAGCGCGCGCCGGCCGGCGTCGGCGCGATCACCAATTCGATGGCGGTACTGTTCGCCGCGCTGGTGGCCTTCCTGTTCTACGGCGAACGCATCGGCGGCCGGCGCATCGCCGCGCTGGTCGCGGGCTTCGTCGGCGTGGTCGTGCTGGCCAGCGGCAAGGTCGGCGGCGCGTCGATCGGCGGCCCGGTCGCGGCCGGCACGACGGCGGCGTTCCTGTACGGCGTCGGCGGCAATCTGGTGAAGCGCCATCTCGCCGGCCTGCCGGCGACCGCGGTCGCCGCGGCGACGCTGAGCTGCGCGGCGTTGATGGCCGCCCCGTTCGCGATCGCGCAGTGGCCGATGCATGCGGTGTCGGCGAAGGCGTGGGCGGCGGTGGCCGCGCTGGGCGTCGTCTGCACCGGCATCGCGTTCGTCACGTATTACCGGCTGATCGCGCGGGTCGGCGCGCCGCGCGCGGCGACCACGACCTACCTCGTGCCGCTGTTCGGCGTCGGCTGGGCGTGGCTGCTGCTGGACGAACCGCTGACGCCGGCGATGGCCGTCGCCGGCACGCTGATCCTCGGCAGCGTGATCCTCAGCCAGCGGTCGCCGCGATGAATGCGGACGTCGATGGCGCGACGCTGCAGCGCCGCGTCGTGTTCGATTTCGAGATCGACTTCCGCAACGGCGGCGGCCTGCAGGGCCAGGATTTCCGGCTGGACTGGCATGGCGACGCGCGCAGCGCCGAGGACGTGGACGACGACGCGCTGGCCGCGGCGATCGTGCGCGACCTGCGGCTGCTGATGGTGGGCGAGGTGCGGATCCTGCGGAAGGCGCTGATCGACGAACCGCACAAGCGGTCACAGGCGGATCGCGACGACGATCCGCGGGCCGCGACTCAGTAGGCCGCGACCGGCGGGGTGCTGGCGGTCGCGCGGCGCGGGATGCCTTCCTCGTCGAGCAGGCGCTCGATGCGGGCGAAGACCTCGGCGCGCGAGAACGGCTTCTTCATGAAGTCGTCGGCGCCGATGCGCTGCACGTAGAACTGCTCGGTGGCCTGCTGGTTGCCGCTGATCATGATCACCGGCACCTGCTTGGTCGCCGGCTCGCGGCGCAGCGTGCGCAGGGCGGCGAAGCCGTCCATGCCCGGCAGCACGATGTCGAGGAAGATCAGGTCGGGGATCATCGTCCGCGCGAATTCCAGCGCGTCCTCGGCGGTGTAGGCCTCGTAGGTCTCGTAGCCGTTCTGCTGCAGCATCTTGCGCAGCACCGCCACGATCGTCGTCGAATCGTCGACGATCAGGACCGTGGTGCCCGGACGGGGCACGCTGCGCGGACGCTCGCGGCGCTCGGGGCCGCCGTAGCCGTCGTCGATCGCCGGCGGCGCGACCGCCGCCTCGGCGATCTGCGCCGGCGTGACGGTCTCGGCGAGGGTGTCCAGTTCTTCCGGGGTCGGCGGACGGGGCGGGGCGGGGCGCAGCGAGGACGGGGGGGGCGGCAGGGGTTCGGCGCCCGGGGTGCTGGCACCCTCGCGCACGCGCATGGCATCGCGCCAGCGTTTGACCGAATCGAAAATGCTCACGCCCGATGCTCTCCTCAGAATGACTGCCGGCCCGCGACCTCCCTTCCATGAACGACATTCCGGCCCATGGCCGGACGGCGGAAGCATAGCCGCCCGGCCCGCGGGGGCCAAGCCCGCGGGCGGCTGGACGGCGTCATGGCGCGGACGGCCGGGAGGCGCCCCGGCCGCGGCCTCAGCGGATCGGTTCGTCCAGCATCATCTCGCGGACGAAGCGCACCGGCGGGGCGCCGTAGGACAGCACCTGGTCGTGGTAGGCCTTGAGCTGGAACCGGTCGCCGAGCTTCTTCTCCATCGCGCGGCGCAGGTCGAAGTGCTCCTGCACGCCGACGAAGTAGGTCGGCAGCTGGGCACTGGTGAGCTGGGCGCGGACCCACTTGCCCGCGGCCTCGCGCTCCTGCTGGAACGTGCGGCGGGTCATCAGGTCCATCGCCTGCTCGCGGCTCCAGCCGTCGACGTGCACGCCCTGGTCGAGGATCGCGTTGGCCACCGCGCGCAGGTAGAACTTGTAGCGCACCAGGTGGAACAGCGGGTCGTTGTCGAGGTAGCCCTGGTCCATCATCAGCGACTCGGTGTAGACCGCCCAGCCCTCGGCGAACATGCCCGAGCGCAGCACGCCGCGCACCACCGACGGATGCCGCGCCGAATGCGCGCCTTCCAGGTAGTGGCCGGGCATCGCCTCGTGGATCGACAGCAGGTGGATCATGCGGCTGTTGTATTCGCGCAGGAACGAGTCGGTCTGCGCGTCGGTCCAGTCGTCGGGGATCGGCGAGATCGCGTAGTAGGTCTTCAGGCCCTTGTCGAGCGGGCCGGGCGAATCGCAGTAGGCGACGGCGACGCCGCGCTGGAATTCCGGCATCAGGATCACGTCCACCGGATCGTCCGGCACCGTCACCAGCTGGTGCGTGCGGGTGAAGTCGGTGGCCTGCGCCAGCGCGGCCTTTGCCGAATCCACGACCTTGTCGCGGGCCGGGCGGTCGGCGTAGGCCAGTTCCAGCGCGGCCTCGATCGCCTTCTGCTGCTGCGCCTCGGTCGGCTTGGCCGGCAGCTCCGGCGCGTCCGGCTTGTCCTTCAGCACCTGGCGGGCGATGTCGTACATCGTCGCGCGGACGCGGACGATCTCGGCCTCGGCACGGCGCTTGATCTCGGCGCGCGACAGCGACGACATCAGCGCGAAACGCAGCTTCTGGTCATAGAGTTTCGCGCCGACGCGGAAGTCGCCCTTCGCGTTCGGCACCAGCGTCTGGTCCAGCCACGTCTGCTGCTCGGCGACGGCCTTGCGCAGGTTCGCGACCGCGGCGTCGAGGCGCGCGCGGTCCGCGCCCTGCAACTGGCCGGCGTTCGGCAGGATGAATTCCTCGACCAGCGACATCACGCCACCGTTCTGCTTGGCCACGGTCTCGGCGTGGATCTTCGGCACCCGCGCGGGATCAAGGTTCTTCCGCATCTGCGCGAACAGCGCCGGCAGCTTCTCCATGCGCGCGGTCGCGGCCTTCAGCCGTTCCGGCATCGGCGCGAAGTCGCGCGCCATCAGGCTGTAGATCGCGCCGCCGGCGAGGCCGCCGTACACCTGCGGATCCCAGGCCCAGCTCTGCGCGGTCTCGATCGACCACAGGTCGTACTCGATGGCATTGCGCACGATCGCCGCGTCGATCTGGTTCTCGCGCGACAGCGAAGCGACCTTGATGCCTTTCAGCTCGGCCAGCATCTTCCGGTCGAACGCGGTCGCCTTCGTCAGGCCTTCGGCGCTGAGGTCGTCGAGTTCGGTGTCGAAGCGATGGTCGCCCTGCTGGGTGGCGTTGACCGGGCTCAGCGCCAGCGAACCATCGAGCCAGCGCTTGCTGAAGTCGGCGAAGCGGGCGTCGGCGGCGGCATCCGGCGTGGTCGAGGCGGTCATCGGCGCGGTCCTGGCGGCGGGTTCGTGGGCGGATGCGCCGGCCGCGACGGTGAGCGCGGCGGCGAGCAGGGCGGTGGCGAGCGGAGCGAGGCGCATGGAAACGATCCGGAGGGACGAAAGCGCCGAGGATAGGCCGCCGCCGCCGGTCGCGCATGTGCCGAAGGGCCGCTACAGTGGACGTCCCCTGGCGTGTCGGAAGGAGCGGGCCATGTTGCATCGCGGCAGCTGTCATTGCGGTCGGATCGCGTTCGAACTGGAGGCCGACATCGCCGAAGGCACGGCCTGCAACTGTTCCCTCTGCCGGCGTCGCGGCTGGCTGCTGGCCTTCGTGCCGCGCGACGCGCTGCGCCTGACGACGACTGACGGCGCCTGGACGACCTACCGCTTCAACAAGCACCACATCGACCATCATTTCTGCCCGACCTGCGGCGTCGCGCCCTTCAGCGACGGCACCGATCCGCGCAGCGGCGCGAAGATCGCCGCGGTCAACCTGCGCTGCCTCGACGACCTCGACCTCGACGCGCTGCCGGTCCGCCATTTCGACGGCGCCAGCCTGTAGCGCGACGCGGGTCACGCGGCCGTCTCAGACGATCCGTTCGCGGCCGGCGTAGACGTTCATGCGCCCGTCGCGGGCGAACGCGATCAGCGTGAGGTGCGCGGCCTCGGCCTGGCGGATCGCGAGGTCGGTCGGTGCCGACAGCGCCGCGACCACCGCGATGCCCACGCGCGCGGCCTTGGCGACGATCTCGTACGACGCCCGCGACGTGACCGCGAGGAAACCGCTGCCGGCATCGAGGCGCGGCGACACGCGATGCAGTGCGCCGATCACCTTGTCGACCGCGTTGTGGCGGCCGACGTCCTCGCGAACGAGCACGTCGTCGCCGAGAAGGAAGCCGGCCGCGTGCGCGCCGCCGCACTGCGCGTTCAGCGGCTGCCGCCGTGCGAGCGCGGCGAGTCCGGCGTGGATGCGCGTCGCATCGAGCCGCGGCCCGGCGCCGACGCGCGGCAACGGACGCACCGCCGCCTCCAGCGATTCGACGCCGCACAGGCCGCAGCCGCTGCGGCCTTCGAGATTGCGACCGCGGC
Source organism: Lysobacter sp. DMC97 (assembly GCF_056313745.1). Lineage (NCBI taxonomy): Bacteria > Pseudomonadati > Pseudomonadota > Gammaproteobacteria > Lysobacterales > Lysobacteraceae > Lysobacter > Lysobacter sp. DMC97. The sequence continues at coordinate 151,373 of NZ_JBQUZR010000008.1, forward strand.
CTTCCAGCGCGTCGAAACGGCGCTGCGGGATCGCGGCATGCAGCGCGACGCCGCGCTCGCTGCGGACGATGTCGACGAGCGTGAATTCGCCGGCGTCATCGACGATGCCTTCGCTCAATGCGAAACCCAGCGCGAAATCCTCCAGATCGGTCGGCGTCGCCATCATCACCGCGAACGGCAGGCCGTTGTAGAGCAGCGCGACCGGGGTTTCCTCGATCACCGCCTCGTCGCGCGCCGTCGCCGTGCCGTCGGCGACGTGCAGCGCGGCGTGCGTGCGCAGGCCCGCGGTCACGGCGCGTCCCCGTGCGGAGCGACGCCATGCGCCTCTGCGCACAGCGCCTGCCCGCGGGGCGTGAGGCGCAGCAGCGTGCGTTCGCCGTTGCGATGCGGTTCCGTGCGCGTGGCGACCAGATCGAGGCCGTCGAAGCGCGGATCGTCGCCGAGCGCGACCAGCAACCGTTGCAACTCGCTGGCGCCGAGACCGAGGCGCCGCGCCGCGCGCGGCTGCGACACTTCGCCTTCATGTGCGAGCAGGTGCAGCAGCGCGAGCGCCGCGTCCTCGCTCATCATGCCTCGACGGAGGTCGTCGCGCGACGCAGCCGCACCGGAATCGACTTCGACGCCGGCGTGCGGGCGCGCTCGGCGTGGTGGTCCAGCGGCACCAGCGCGTTGGTCTCTGGGAAGTACGCGGCGAGGCAGCCGGCCGGCAGGTCGTACGGCACCAGCCGGAAATCCGGCGCCACGCGTTCGCCGTCGTGCCACACCGACACCAGGTCGACGTGGTCGCCGTCGGCGAAGCCCTGCGCGTCGAGATCGGCACGCGAGATGAAACACACGCGGCGCAGGCCGTGCACGCCGCGATAGCGGTCGTCGAGGCCGTACACCGTGGTGTTGTACTGGTCGTGCGAGCGCACGGTCATCAGCTGCAGCAGCGGCGCGCCGGTGGCTGCGTCGTGCGTCGTGTCTTCGATCGGATGCGCGAAGAACCGCGCCTTGCCCGACGGTGTCGGGAACGCGCGGTCGCGGTTCGGATGATGCAGGTGGAAGCCGCCCGGCACGCGGACGCGGGCGTTGAAGTCCTCGAAGCCGGGCACGACCCGCGCGATGCGGTCGCGGATACGGTCGTAGTCGTCGGCGAGTTCGCGCCACGGGATGCCGCTGTCCGGCAGCGTCGCTTCCGCGAGCCGGGCGACGATGCGCGGTTCCGACAGCAGTTGCGGCGACGCCGGCGCGTTCATGCCCGACGACAGGTGCACCATGCTCATCGAATCCTCGACCGTGACCGCCTGCAGCCCGGTGGCCTGCACGTCGATCTCGGTGCGGCCGAGGCAGGGCAGGATCAGCGCCTCGCGCCCGTGCACGACGTGCGAGCGGTTGAGTTTGGTGCTGACCTGCACGGTCAGCGCGCAGCGGCGCAGCGCGGCGTGCACGAGCGCGGTATCCGGCGTGGCCGCGGCGAAATTGCCGCCCATCGCGAAGAACACCTGCGCGCGGCCGTCGCGCATCGCCTCGATCGCGGCGACCGTGTCGTGGCCGTCGGCGCGCGGCGGTTCGAAGCCGAACTCGGCGGCGAGGCGATCGAGGAACGCCGGCGCCGGCTTCTCGTAGATGCCCATCGTGCGGTCGCCCTGCACGTTGGAATGCCCGCGCACCGGGCAGGGGCCGGCGCCGGGCTTGCCGATGTCGCCGCGGAGCAGCAGCAGGTTCACCAGCGTCTGGATGGTGGCGACGCCGCGCCGGTGCTGGGTGATGCCCATGCCCCAGCACAGGATGGTGGCGCGGCTGGCGCGCAGCACCTCGGCGGCTTCCTCGATCTTCGCGCGCGGCAGGCCCGAGGCGCGTTCGATCGCCGGCCACGCCGTGTCGCGGACGAGGTCGGCGAAAGTGTCGTAGTCGAGCGTGTTGGCGTCGATGAAGGCGTGGTCGACCGCATGCGGATCGTCGCCGGAATCCGCGCGTTCGATCAGCACCTTCGCCATGCCCAGCGCCGCGGCGAGATCGCCGCCGATCCGCGGTTGCAGGTACAGCGTGGCCAGCGGCGTCGAACCGCCGCCGAGCATCTCGGCCGGCGACTGCGGATCGGTGAATCGCTCCAGCCCGCGTTCGCGCAGCGGATTGAACGCGACGATGCGGCAGCCGCGCTTCGCCGCGCGACGCAGTTCGCCGAGCATGCGCGGATGGTTGGTGCCGGGGTTCTGGCCGAACACGAAGATCGCGTCGGCGCGCTCGAAATCGTCCAGCGTCACCGAGCCCTTGCCGCTGCCGAGCTGTTCGATCAGCGCGACGCCGGACGGTTCGTGGCACATGTTCGAGCAGTCGGGCAGGTTGTTGGTGCCGTAGGCGCGCACGAACAGCTGGTACAGGAACGCGGCCTCGTTCGAGGTGCGGCCCGAGGTGTAGAACAGCGCCTCGTCGGGCGAGGCGAGGGCGTTGAGCGCGGCCGCGATCTTCGCGAACGCCGCGTCCCACGCGATCGGCACGTAGCGGTCGGTCGCGGGGTCGTAGGCCAGCGGCTCGGTCAGCCGGCCCTGCGCTTCGAGGAAGGCGTCGTCCTGTTCGGCCAGCCACGACACCGGATGCTCGGCGAAGAAATCGGCGCCGATGCGTCGGGACGTGGCTTCGTTGGCGACGGCCTTGACTCCGTTCTCGCAGAACTCGAAGGTCGAATGCGGGTTGCGGTCTGGCCAGGCGCAGCCGGGGCAGTCGAAGCCCGCGGGCTGGTTGGTGCGGAGCAGGGTGCCGGGCCCGCGCAGCACGGCGTCCTGCCGGCGCAGCGCCTGCCACGAGGCGCGCAGCGCGTCCCAGCCGCCGGCGGGCTTGTCGTAGGGGCGGATCGGGGCGTCGTCGTCGCGGGTGTCTGACATGGCCGCATGTTAGGGCCTGTCAGCGCGATTCGTGTGCGTTGCGCAGTCCGCGCCCGGCGCGGCTGGACGTGGCGCGCGGGCGCGGCGTACATTGCGACGACGTGTGTCCGCATGCGTCCGGCGGGGAATGCCGGACGCATGCGAGGTCCTGCCCCTGCCGCCCCTGCTCCTGCCTTCTTGCTCCCGGGAATCCCGTTGTCCGCACCCGTCGCCAGCCTCGACGTCGCCCTCGACCGCACCGCGCGCCTGCTCGGCAGCGATCCCGAGGCGGCCGGCCTGCAGGCGGACGAGATCCTGCGCGCGGTGCCGGGGCACCCGTCCGCGCGGCTGATGCGGGCCACCGCGCACCGGCTCTGCGGCCGTGCCGACGCCGCGCTGGCCCTGCTCGAACCGCTGCTGCGCGAGGCGCCGCGCACCGCGCTCGCCCAGTACGAACTCGGCATGGCGCTGGCCGCCCTCGGGCGCGGCGACGACGCCGAGGCCGCGCTGCGCCGGGCGCTGGCGCTGCGCCCGGACCTCGCCCAGGCGCGTCTCGCGCTGGCCGACCTGCGCCACGCCGCCGGCGACCGCGCCGGCGCCAACGACGCCTACCTCGCCTACCTGCGCCAGTCGACCCGCGACCCGCGCCTGCTGCAGGCCGGCGACGCCCTCGCGGCCGGGCGCCTGCCCGAAGCCGAGACCCGCCTCCGCGCCTGGCTGAAGCAGCGGCCCACCGACATCGGCGCGCTGCGCATGCTCGCCGAACTGGCCGTGCGCATCGGCCGCACCGAGGAGGCGCTGCAACTGCTCGAACGCTGCCTCGACCTCGCGCCCGGCTTCCGCGAGGCGCGCCAGCACTATGCGCTGGTGCTGCACCGCGACCAGCAGTCCGAGCGCGCGCTCGAACAGCTCGACCTGCTGCTGGCCGACGATCCGACGCATCCGGGCAGCCGCACGCTGAAGGCCGCGATCCTCTGCCGGCTGGGTGACTACGCCGAAGGCATCGCGCTGTACGCCGGGCTGCTCGACCAGTTCCCCGACAACGCGCGGGTGTGGATGAGCCAGGGCCACGCACTGAAGACCGCGGGCCGGCAGGACGAGGCCGTCGCCGCGTACCGCCGCAGCCTCGCGCTCGATCCGGGCTTCGGCGAAGCGTACTGGAGCCTCGCCAACCTCAAGACCGTGCGCTTCGACGACGCCGACCTCGACGCGATGCGTGCGCAACTGGCGCGCACCGACCTCGCCGACGAGCATCGCCTGCATTTCGATTTCGCGCTGGGCAAGGCGCTCGAGGACCGCAAGGCCTACGCCGATTCGTTCGCGCACTACGCCGACGGCAACGCGCGCCGGTTGTCGATGCTGCCGTACCGCGCCGCCGACACCACGCACCGCGTCGAACGCGCGAAGGCGATCTACACGCCGGACTTCTTCGCCGCACGCGCGGACGCGGGCGATCCGTCGCCCGATCCGATCTTCATCGTCGGCCTGCCGCGCTCGGGTTCGACACTGCTGGAGCAGATCCTCTCCAGCCACCCGGCGGTCGAAGGCACGATGGAGCTGCCGGAAGTGATCGCGCTGACCCGCGCGCTGCGCCGCAGCGCCGAGGACGGCGGCAGCTACCACGATGTCGTCGCCGGGCTCGATCCCGCCGCGTTCGCCGAGCTGGGCCGGCAATACCTCGAACGGACCCGCGTGCAGCGCAAGACCGGCGCGCCGCTGTTCATCGACAAGATGCCGAACAACTTCCTGCACCTCGGCCTGATCCACCTGATGCTGCCGAACGCGAAGATCATCGACGCGCGCCGGCATCCGATGGCCTGCTGCTTCTCCGGCTTCAAGCAGCATTTCGCGCGCGGCCAGAACTTCAGCTACGCGCTCGACGACATCGGCCGCTACTACCGCGACTACGTCGAACTGATGGCGCATTTCGACGCGGTGTTCGCCGCGCTCGGGCGGCCGGGCCGCGTGCATCGCGTGATCCACGAACGGCTCGTCGACGACACCGAAGGCGAGGTCCGTCGCCTGCTCGACTACTGCGGGCTGCCGTTCGACGACGCCTGCCTGCGCTTCTTCGAGAACGATCGCCCGGTGCGCACCGCCAGTTCCGAACAGGTGCGTCGCCCGATCAATCGCGACGGCCTGGAGCAGTGGCGCCACTACGCGCCGTGGCTCGGGCCGCTGGAGAACGCGCTGGGCCCGGTGCTCGACGCCTATCCCGACGTGCCGTCGTTCGCGCCCGCACCCGGCGATCCCGCCGCGCGCGGCGGAGGATGATCCGCCGCGCGATCACCGTTTTCGTTCCAGTGCCTGTCGTTTCCGCTTCCAGAACAGTTCCGCAGACCAGAGCCGCTTCCATCCGATCGTTCCACCACACGGGGAGAGTCCGATGCACCACCAGCACCACCCACGAGGTTCCAGCGAACGCCGCGCACCCGCCCGGCTTCCGCTGACCCTCGCCATCTACGCCGCGTTCGCCGGCGTCGGTTTCGCCGGCACCGCGCTGGCCCAGCAGCAGGACGCCGGCAAGGACGGCAATCCGTCGCTGGAGACCATCACCGTCACCGCGCAGAAGCGCACCGAGAACGCGCAGGACGTGCCGATCAGCCTGAACGTCATCGGCGCGCAGCAGCTCGACGAGATGCACGTCGCCGACTTCGAGGACTACGCGAAGCTGCTGCCGAGCGTGTCGATCACGCCCAACGGCCCGGGCTTCGGCCAGGTCTACATGCGCGGTGCGGTCAGCGGTGGCGACGGCAACCATTCCGGCCCGCTGCCCAGCGTCGGCATCTATCTCGACGAACAGCCGATCACGACCATCCAGGGCGCGCTCGACCTGCACGTCTACGACATCGAGCGCGTCGAAGCGCTGTCCGGCCCGCAGGGCACGCTGTACGGCGCCAGCTCCGAATCCGGCACGCTGCGCCTGATCACCCGCAAGCCCGACACCAGCGGTTTCGCCGCCGGCTACGGCGTCGAGGCGAACGCGATCGACGGCGGTGGCTGGGGCCACGTGGTCGAAGGCTTCGTCAACGTGCCGCTGTCCGACCGCACCGCGATCCGCGCGGTGGGCTGGCAGAAGCACGACGCGGGCTGGATCGACAACGTCTACAGCGAGCGCACCTTCCCGACCTCCGGCATCACCCAGAACAACGCGAACCGGGTCGAGAACAACTACAACGACACCGACACTGCCGGCGCGCGCTTCGGCCTGAAGTTCGATCTCAACGAGAACTGGACGATCAGCCCGATGGTCATGGGCCAGCGCCAGACCACCGGCGGCAGCTTCGCCTACGACCGCACCTTCGGCGAGAACAAGATCAGCCACGCCTATCCCGAGTCGTCGGAAGACCGCTGGGCGCAGGCCGCGCTGACCGTGCAGGGCAAGATCGGCAACTTCGACCTGACCTACGCCTTCGCCCACCTCAAGCGCGACGTCGACAGCGAGTCCGACTACAGCGATTACGGCTACTGGTACGACACGCTGGCCGGCTACGGCGCGTACTTCTACGACGACAGCGGCGACCTGATCAACCCGTCGCAGTACATCCAGGCCAAGGACCGCTACGGCAAGACCAGCCACGAGCTGCGCCTCGCCTCGCCGCAGGACCAGCGCCTGCGCTTCGTCGCCGGCCTGTACTTCATGGACCAGTCGCACGACATCCAGCAGCGCTACAAGATCGACGGCCTCGCCAGCGTGCTGTCCGTGCGCGGCTGGGAAGACACGATCTGGCTGACCAAGCAGAAGCGCAACGACCGCGACGAAGCCGTCTTCGGCGAACTCGCATTCGACTTCACCGACAAGCTCACCGGCACCGTCGGCTTCCGCCATTTCCGCGCGAACAACTCGCTGAAGGGCTTCTTCGGCTTCGCCAACGGCTATTCCTCGCAGGGCAGCCAGGCGCCGGAGAACCGCTACGGCGAAGCCGCGTGCATCGTGCGCTACGGCGCCGACCCGGCGCAGTGGCCGTCGTTCCACGGCGCGCCGTGCACCGTGTTCGACAAGAAGGTCACCGAGAACGACACCCTCGGCAAGGCCAACCTGTCGTGGAAGTTCGCGCCGGGCAAGATGGCCTACCTCACCTGGTCGGAAGGCTATCGTCCGGGCGGCATCAACCGCCGCGGCACGCTGCCGCCGTACATCACCGAGTTCCTGACCAACTACGAGATCGGCTGGAAGACCTCGTGGCTGGACAACCGGCTGACGTTCAACGGCGCGGCGTTCCGCCAGATCTGGGACGACTTCCAGTTCCCGGTGATCGGCCAGAACGGCCTGACCGAGATCCGCAACGCCAACCAGGCGCGCATCCAGGGCCTGGAAATGGACGTGAACTGGGCCGCGACCTACAACCTGCGGCTGTCGGCCGGCCTCGGCATCTACGACGCCGAACTGACCGAGAACTACTGCGGCCAGGTCGACACCAACGGCAATCCGGTCACCTCGTGCGATCCGGCCGACCTGCAGGCGCCGAAGGGCACCCGCCTGCCGATCACCCCGGACTACAAGGGCAACTTCACCGCGCGCTACACCTTCGACATCGGGTCGTACGAAGCGTACTGGCAGGCGGCCGTGGTGGCCGAAGGCCGTCGCACGTCGGACCTGCGCACCGCCGAGCGCGACATCCTCGGCGACCTGCCGTCGTACAGCATGACCGACATCGGCCTGGGCGTTCGCAAGAACAACTGGTCGGTGGACTTCTACGTCAAGAACCTGCTGAACGACAGCGTGCAGTACAACGTCCGCACCGAGTGCGCGATTGCGGTCTGCGGCGCCGAGCCGTACGTCGTCGGCGCGCAGCCGCGGACCTTCGGCATCAAGTTCAGCCAGGACTTCTGACCGGACGCGATACCGTTCCGATGCGACACGACGGGCCGCCTCCGGGCGGCCCGTTTTTTTTGACGGTGGGCGCATCACTCGGAGCATGCCGTACCTCCGGATTCCGGGCCTGATCGTCGCAAAATGGCTGTGTTTGACCTGTCGGTTTTGACAGGGGGGCATCATTGACACCGGTCGCGCTGCGGTGGCAGCGTGCAATTAGCACAAGGACACGGGGCCGAACGACCCTTTCGGGTATTGGCTTCGCCGGTTGGACAGGGGGCTGAATGACGAGAGTGATATGCGTGGCTGCGGGACAAAGCCGGGCGAGAAAAGTGCAGAACCGGCTCAGCCGGCGTCATCTCTACCTCAACTATGGCTTGCTTTCTATCGCGACCCAGTTGCGTCGCATGGGACTGGATGTTATCCAGATTCAAGGAAATTTCGATGCGCCCGGCGACACGCTCGCTGCCTGCATCGACGAAGGATTGCTTCAAAGCCGCTTCCCGTTACTGCTGTCGATTCCAAGCTTCTACGCAGTCCCGTGGGCACGCGAGTTCATCGCGGAGACACGCAAGATCAAGCCTGACCAGATCTTCATCGTCGGAGGGCGGTGGGTGGTGGCTGACCGTCCGGAAAGGTTGTCGGAATCGATCGGTGGTGTGGATCATGTGGTGCGTGGTCTGGGTGAATGGGTCCTTCCGGAGCTGGTGGAACGTCATTTCGGGGTTCCGTTCCGTCGAGGGCCTGAAATGCACTTTGGTGCACGAGCGTTGCCGCCCCCTTTGGATTACGCGCTTCTCAGGAACCGGGCTCAATACCAGCCGAGCATAGAGGTCTCGCGAGGATGCGGGATGGGTTGCAGTTTCTGCCAGGAACGATCGGAAACGCTCTTGCCGCTGAAGGCCGCCGCCGATCTCGTGTCCGAGCTGCATGACACCGTGCAGGAGGATGGCCTGCGACCGATGACGCCGTATTTCGAGGCGTCCCTCTTTGCTCCGAACAGGCATTGGGCATGCGCGCTCGCGAATGCAGTCGGAGCCAATGCCGTCCAGTGGCGTGCCGAGGCGAGAGTCGATTCCGTGATGCCCGATGTGCTGAAGGTACTTGCCGGCGCCGGGCTCAAGGTGATCGACCTCGGGCTCGAAAGCGCTGATCCTGTGCAACTGGTGCGCATGAGCAAGACCAAGGATCCTGCCAAGTATCTCGCTCGCGCTTCGGCCCTGCTCAAGGCGGCAGGTGAGTCCGGAATACTGGCGAAGGTCAACGTGCTGCTGTTCGCTGGCGAGACGAAAGACTCCGTGGCGAGGACGCTGGAGTGGCTGGAGCAACACCGGCCCTGCATCGCGGGTGTGTCGGTCGGCCCCATGATGTGCTTCGGCTGGCCCGAAGACGTGCGCGACTACGTGCTCACGTTGGGTGAATACGGCGCAGTCATGACTGACGAGCAGCCTATCCACGGCATCGGGCAGATGCACTTGAGCCCGGAGATCGATTTTGCAGGTGCATTGGAGATATCCCAACAGATCAGCCGGTCATTCATGACCGCAGACCAGTATTTTGCGCTGAAGTCCTTCTCGTATCTCCCTCGCTCTTACACCTATTCCGATTTCCGGCGGGACATCGAGGAAGACGCCCATCGCGACCGATTTTCTTTCAGATGAGGCGGTCGGCGTTTGGCGCGCTTCGATGGCCAACGCCTTGCAAGTGTGCATTGCAGGTCGCATCCGTGCCGCCAACAGTCAGGCTCGATCCGGTTCTGACTCATCTTGTGTTGATGTGCGTGCGCGTCATGCGTCCGCATCGCATCCTGCGCTAGGCTGTGCCGGCGGTCGCGTCGCGATCGTCACAGGGGGCCGCGACGTCGGCCGGAACCTTCTCTTTCAAGGAACGAATCCATGAGTCACAGTCATACGGTCGCACCGGTGGTGCAGGCCCATCTGCAGGACGTGCTGGCAGCGGTCAACGCCATCACCGATCCCGGCACCGGGCAGCGGTTGCAGATCCCGGATTTCGCCGCGCTCCACGAGGCCGCCGGGCGGCTGGACGAGGCCGCCGATCCCGGCGCGCTGCTGTGGACGATCAACACGCTGCTCGGGCGCGCCGGCAGCGTCGGCAGCGTCGCGCCGACGGCGTCCTACGCGCTGTCGTTCCCGGACGACCACCACGTGCATGCGGACATGGGGCTGGAGTGGTACTGGGTGGGCTGCCACATGAACGTCGTCGACGCCAACGGCGAGACCGGTCGGATGGCGCTGCTGCTGTCGATGGAGAAGCTGCGCGCGATCGGCGTCGATGCGCAGAAGGCGGCGGGCTGGTCGGCGCTCGACGCCACGGTGGTGACGAACCTGGTGACGGTGGTCGTCGACAAGGGCCCGGGCCAGCGCGCGATCCATCGCCGTCGCCCCAACGTCCAGTGGCCGGCGAAGGGCGGCACCGCCGACTTCAGCCAGCCCGGCGACAGCGCGTTCCGCTACGTCTGCGGCAACGACGTGCTCAGCGGCCCGCTCGACGTGCTGCCACTGTCGGTGAAGGTCGACGACGGCGACCACATGCAGGTCGACATCACGCTGTCGCCGAACGCGACGACGCAGGCCGCCACCGCGTTCTTCCTGCAGGGCGTGCCGAAGACGAGCGGCGTCGCCGCCGGTGGCACCGGGCTCACGCCGGTGCCGACGCCTGGCGTGTACTACAGCTGGCCGCAGCCGTGCGTTGAAGGCACGATCACGGTGGATGGCCTCGCCTATACCCTCGTGCCCGGCACGGGCACCGGCTGGATCGACCACGAAGTGATGATGGCCAGCCTGGAGAATCCCGGCGGCGCCGTGCATCCGGTGCCCTTCACCGAGGATCCGCTGCCGTACAACGGCTGGGTCTGGCAGTTCCACAATCTCGCCAACGGTCAGGCGTTCACCGGCGCCGGCTTCGTGCAGGGCGCGATGAACGACAGCCCGGCGCTGTCCTACGGGTATTTCCTGACGCCGATGGACGGCGGCTGGGAGGCGATCTTCATCCAGGGCCATCTCCAGCTCGGCTTCCCGAAAGCGTTCCCGGCGCGCATCGGCAGTGCCGGCGACATGGTCGACATCCCGATCGTGCGCGGCTATTCGGACGTGCAGAACCCGCTGCTGGGCCATCCGCTGTCGGGCATGGCCACGCCGTGGTTCGAGGACGGCACCTTCAACGGGCCGAACGGGTCGATCTGCGCGGAGATTCCCGCCGACTACACGGATTTTTCGGGGCAGTACGCCAACGGCGTCGGGTTCATGGAGTCGGTCGGCTTCGAGTCCGTCGCGAGCTACCGGCAGTACGCGCTGGCGAGGCTGAAGGCCTGACGCGACACGATCCGCGGCACCGGGGCGTCGCGACGCACGCGGCGCGCCCAAGTTTCACACGTCAGGCCTCGGCCGCGTCCTCGCGCGCCGGCGCACGCACCACCGTGACCGTGCACGGCGCCTCCGCGACCACGTGCGCGGAGACGCTGCCGAGGATGCGGCGCATGCCGGTCACGCCGCGCGCGCCCATGATCAGGTGGTCGACGCCGTTGTCGCGGGCGTAGTCCAGCAGCGCGTGCGCGGGATCGCTGTGTTCGAGCACGTGCACAGTGACGCGGTGTTCGTCGAGGCCGAGCGGGCGGATCCAGTCGCGCAGCGCGATCAGGCGCTTCACGTGGCGGTTGCGGCCTTCGGCATCGAGGTTGCTGTCGAGGCCGATGCGCGCGGTCTTCATCACCGTCACGCAGGCCAGCCGCGAATGCGGGAACGTGGACACGATGCGTTGCACGTTGCCGCGCAACGCGGCGCACAGGGCGGCGTCCTCGTGCTTGAGGTCGACCGCCACCATCAGCAGCGGCGCTTCCTCCAGGTGCGTCGACACCGCGTGGCGCGGGTCGCGGTCGCGGCCGAGGTTGCGCCACCAGCGCTTCATCACCGTCAGCCGGCCGTCGCGATGGCTGCGATCGGCGCGCGCGGTCAGCACGACCTGCTCGGGATGCTGCAGATCGTGCGCGAGCTGCGCGGCGGTCGCGTGGCGCGCGTCGGGGTCGGGTTCGAGGCAGCGCAGGATCGTTTCCTGCAGCCAGCGCGGGATGTCGGGACGGATCGCGCGCGGCGGCACCGGATCGCGATACAACCGGCGACGCAGGCCCGCTTCGCTGCCGGGATTGCCGAACGGACGTTCGCCGGTGGCAAGGTGGTACAGCGTCACGCCCAGCGCGAACAGGTCGCTGCGCGGATCGTCGCGCACGCCCAGCACCTGTTCCGGCGCGATGTACGGCGCGGTGCCGATCGGCACGCGGAACTGTTCGGCCAGCAGGTCCGGCAGGTGCGCGTGGTGCGACAGGCCGAAGTCGATCAGCGCGACGCTGCCTTCCGGCCGGCGCAGCAGGTTGCTCGGCTTGATGTCGAGATGGATGGTGTCCTGCTGGTGCAGCGCGTGGATCGCGGTCGCGGCCAGCGCGCCGAGTTCGGCCACCTGCGCCGGCGGCAGCGGCGCCTGGTCGAGCAGCGGCCGCAGCGTCTCGCCGGACAGATGCTCCATCACCAGCCACGGCTGGTCGTGGTAATCGCCGGCGGCGACGAAGCGCGGCACGTGCGCGCCGCGCAGCGTCGGCAGGATCATCCGCTCCACCTCGAAGCCGACGATCTGCGTCGCCGCCTCGCCGTAGCCGACGCGCGCGAGCTTCATCAGCAGCGGGAAGGCATGGTCGGGATGGGTCACGCGCCAGAGCGTGGCCATGCCGCCTTCGTGAAGCGGCGTGACCAGCTCGAAACCGTCGATCACGAGTCCGGGTGTCAGCGGAACCGGCATGTCAGCGACCCTCCAGCAAACGACGTGCGAGCGATTCGGGGAGTCCGGCGGCGGTGATCCTGCCGGCCGCGGCGTGGTGGTCGTAGGCCACGCGCAGCGTCGTCAGCGTGCCGCGGACGTCGTCGTAGAGCGCGCAGCAGGCGGCCGGATTGCCGTCGCGCGGCTGCCCGCACGAGCCCGGCACCGCCAGCCAGCGGCGGCTGGCGATCAGCGGCATGGCGACGCCCGGCGTGGGCGCGAAATGGCGCGCGCCGCCACCGGGCTGCGAGTGGTACAGCGCCGGCTCGTGCACGTGTCCGCAGAAGGTGACGCGCTGGCGCGTGGCGGCGAGGCTCTGCGCGGCCGCCATCGTGTTGGCGACATAGCCCCATTGCAGCGGCGCCCAAGCGTTGGCGTGCACGTAGAGGCGGTCGCCGTCCTCGATCGACGCGGGCAGACCTGCCAGAAAGGCGCGCTGCGCGTCGCTCAGGCGGTCGCGGGTCCACGCGATCGCCGCCTGCGCATGCGCGTGTCGCTGCGCGGTCGCGTCCGCCTGCGCGCTGCGCACGACGGCTTCGTCGTGGTTGCCCAGCACCGCCGCGCCGCCGGCCTCGACCAGCGCCTGCACGGTGTCCACGGCCCAGCCGGGATCGCCGCCGTAGCCGACGATGTCGCCCAGCACCACCACCCGGTCGAACCCGATCCGCCGCAGTTTCGCCAGACAGGCCTCGCCTGCCTCGCGGTTGGCATGCAGGTCGGCGAGCAGGGCGATGCGCATGCGATGTCCGGGATCGGTCCGGTCTCATCTTAGGCCAGTCGCTTGCCGGTCTGGATTGGCGGATGGTCGAATCCTGCAGTACCGGGTGTGCCCCGTTTGTCGCTAGGAGATCCCATGCGCCTGTTCGGCTCCAGTCACGAAATCATGAATGCGCTCTGCCGTCAGATCGATCAGGAAATCGATATGTACACCCCGGGGCGAGCAGATGACGCGGCTTCGGATGCCGTGCGTGCCAACGGTCAGGTCGCGGAGCCGACACACGATGCCTCCGACGCGTATCGGAAAGAGATGCAGCTTATCAACAATCTCAACGAGACCGAACTACGTATACGGATTGCCTTTTATCGCGAGATGCTGCGTGAGTTCTATACGGAATCGGCTTATGCAGAGGTCCAGCACATGTTCGTCCAGGATCTTGCGCAAGTTCAGCGAAGCGCTTTGCAGGACGAACTGCGCGCACTTTGCGGCCGTCTCTACCGTCGTTACTCTCTAGTGACTTCAGTCGAGGAGGTCAGGTCGCTTCACGCACTGCGCGTCCTGTACTTTCCTCTTGTTATGTTCGTGCTTTTCCTTGTCGCATGGTGGGCCTCGCGATACTTCGGATGGGCGATTTCCATTCCGGAAGGCATTCGGGTTTCTGTGACCATGGGGGCTTGGGGGGCGGCCGTGAGCACGATCATCCGGTTGTATTCGGTGGATATCCGTACGGACCCATTGATCAACTGGTTGAATCTCGAAAAAAGCGGTTTTTCTATCTGGGTCGCGCCAGTCCTGGGTGCGTCCTTTGCTTTGATCTTCATGCTCATCTTGCGGTCTGGGGTCGTCACTGCTGACTTTTTCCCGAATTTTGATGCGGCCTGGTGGGATGGACTCAATTTCAGGCCAAACGGACATGTCTCGGAACTTGATGAGTTGCAGAAAACGAGAAAGGTTGTGGCCTTTTCCAGCGGGCCGCATTGGGATATCGCGAAGCTGGCGATCTGGTCGTTCGTGTCGGGGTGGGCAGAGCGTTTCGTGCCAGACGTCCTCGATAACCTGACGGCGCGCGCAACGAAGGCCGTCGGACAGTGATGGCCGAGTCGTCAGTGCCGAGGAAGTGATGCGAGTCGCCTGGCCTCAGCGCTTCGGCTTCCCCGAAGCCGCGGGCGCGGGTTCCGGGGCGATGCGCGAGGGCAGCGGCACGTTGCACAGGTCGATGTGGCCGGCGGGGCGCTTGTAGAAGTCGTCGCGGCGGTTGCGGCGGGCTTCGATCAGTTCGGCGAACAGCGGGGTGTCGGTGCGCAGGACCTGCAGTTTCAGGCGTTCGGCCGGCTTGAGGTCGGAGGCCATGCGCGCGGCGCGGATGGTCACGCGCTGGGCGGGATCGGCGTAGAAGCCGAGCGGGCCGACCCCACGGGGCAGGGCGCTGAGCAGTTCCATGCCCTGCACGACGCGGCCGACCATGCTCATGTTGCGGTCGAGCTGGCGCGGCGACTGGCCGATGACCACGTACAGCTCGGTCGCGTTGCTGGAATCGGCGTCGTTCGAGCGCCCGGCGCCGACCACGCCGTAGCAGTGCGCCAGCCAGGCGGTGCCGTCGGTGGTGTCCACGCCGACCGGGAAGCCGTCGCTGAAGCCGACCTGCCGTGCCCAGCCGTCCACGTCGGGCAGCCGGGTGAAGAGGATGTTGCGTTCGCTGCGGGTGAATTCGGCCGGCAGCTTCGCCTTCGCGCCCTTCGGCAGCGGGCGGCGGGTGGCGTCGTCCTCGGACGGATCGCCCCACTGCACGACGAAGTTGTCCTGCACGCGATTGATGCTCAGGCCGTTCCAGTAGCCGCCCTTCGCCAGCGCGCGGATGTTGGCGACGTGGGCGGGCGCGAACTCCGGCGCCAGTTCGATCACCACGCGGCCGGCGTCGAGATCGAGGTAGAGCGTGCGCGTGGGGTCCAGCGTGCGCCAGTCGGACGGCTTCGAGGCATCGAGGATCGCGGACATCGTGCGCGACGGGGCGGCGGGTGGCGCGGGCGCCTGCGCGCCCGCGGACAGGGTGCAGGCGAGCAGCAGCGCGGAGGACATCACCACGGAGGGCAGCAGGGTCGGCAGACGGCGGGACGGGCTCACGGCAGCGGGATTCCTCGAAGGCGTCGCGGGATTTTGGCCGAGAACCCCCGCGCGGGCCAGCCGCCGGGTGCCGGGGCGGACCATGACCGATGGCCCGGATGACCTCCGGCACATTCTCTATTACGAAGTCGTGAATAGTATTTCGTCCAACCTATCCATCGTTTCGACCCAAACAGGTGTCCCCATGACCGCCGTCGAACCCATCGAAGACCCAGCCGAGGCGCTGTTCCGGAAATTCCAGAAGGAGTTGTCCGCCGGCACCGTGTCGCTGGCGCTGCTGGGCGTGCTCGCCGCGGCCGCCGAGCCGATGTACGGCTACCAGATCGCCAAGACGCTGGAACGCTTCGGCGAGGGCGTGCTGAGCGGCAAGCAGAGCGCGCTCTACCCGGTGCTGCGCAACCTGGAGGCCGCCGGGCTGCTGTCCAGCGAGGTCGAGCCCTCGATCAGCGGGCCGCCGCGCCGCTACTACTGCATCACGCCGTTCGGCCGCGACGTCCTGCGCGCCTGGTCCGAGGCGTGGAGCGCCACTCGAGATTCCGTCGATTCCGTCCTGAAGGGGAGCCTGTCATGAACACGTCCGCGCAGCCCGCCGTGCAGCCGAAGCTGCCGGAGAACATTCCCGAATACCTCGAACACCTGCGGCGTTCGCTGGCCGGGGCCGACCCGGCGCTGATCCAGGACGCGCTGTACGACGCCGAGGAATACCTGCGCTCGGAGATGGCCGAGCATCCGGCGCTGAGCGAGGCGGAGGTGATCGCGCAGGTCGCTTCCAGCTACGGTGCGCCGGAGGAAGTGGCCGACATCTACCGCGACACCGAGGTGAAGGTGCAGACCGCGCTGCGGCCGCCGGTCACGAAGCCGCGGCGTTCGCTGCCCGGGCGCTTCTTCGGCGTGATCGCCGAGCCGCGCACGTACGCGGCGCTGTTCTACATGCTGCTGTCGATGGCGACCGGCATCTTCTACTTCACCTGGGTGACGACTGGGCTCTCGCTCTCGGCGGGCCTGGCGATCCTGATCATCGGCGTGCCGTTCGCGATCCTGTATTTCGGCTCGGTGCGCATGCTGTCGCTGGTCGAGGGCCGGATCGTGGAGACGATGCTGGGCGAACGCATGCCGCGACGGCCGCTGTACGCCGAGCGCGGCAAGCCGTGGCCCAAGCGCATCGGCGAGATGTTCACCGACCCGCGCACCTGGACCACGCAGCTGTATTTCCTGCTGCTGATGCCGCTGGGCATCGTGTACTTCACGATCGCGGTGACGCTGCTGTCGCTGTCGATCAGCCTGATCGCCGCTCCGGTCGCGCTGGCGCTGGGGGCATCGGGCGTGCTTCGGCTCGAAGGCGTGACGATCGTGCCGGAGACGCCGCTGATGTGGCCGGTGTGTTTCGTGGCCGGCGTGCTGCTGCTGTTCGCGACCCTGCACATCGCCCGCGGCATCGGCCATCTGCATGGCCAGTTTGCCAAGCACCTGCTGGTGAAGTCGGCGGCGGGCTGATCAAGCCGCACCGCGATGCATACGAAAAAGCCGGCGCATGCGCCGGCTTTTTCGCGTTCCGCAGCCGCCGTGCGTCGCTCAGGCCGCGGGTGGTTGCCCCACGACCCTCAGCCGCGCGCGCTTCCCGGCGGCGGGCGTTTCCGCGGCCGGTGCGTCCGCGGCCGCGGTGGCCGGCGCATCGTGGCGGGCGATGAAGTCGCGGACCTGCGGATAGACCTGCTCGCGCCAGCGGCGACCGCTGAAGATGCCGTAGTGGCCGGCGCCCTGCGCGGTGAGGTGGACGCGGTTCGCTTCGGGGATGCCGGTGCACAACCGGTGCGCGGCGCGGGTCTGACCCACGCCGGCGATGTCGTCCAGTTCGCCCTCGATCGTCATCAGTGCGGTGTCCTGGATCGCGCCCGGCACGACGCGCTCGCCGGCGACGTCCCACAGGCCGCGCGGCAGCAGGTGTTCCTGGAACACCACGCGGATGGTGTCGAGGTAGTACTCCGCGGGCATGTCCAGCACCGCGTTGTACTCGTCGTAGAAACGGCGGTGCGCGTCGGCGTCGTCAAGGTCGCCCTTCACCAGATCCTGGTAGAAGTCCCAGTGCGACATCACGTGGCGCTCGGGATTCATCGCGATGAAGCCCAAGTGCTGCAGGAAGCCCGGATACACCTGGCGACCGCCGCCCGGATAGTTCGCCGGCACGGTGTGGATCACGTTCTGCTCGAACCACCACAGCGGTTTCTGCGTGGCGAGGTTGTTCACCGCCGTCGGCGATTCGCGGCTGTCGATCGGCCCGCCCATCATCACCAGCGAACGCGGCGTGGGCTCGCCGCGCGCGGCCATCAGCGACACCGCCGCCAGCACCGGCACGGTCGGCTGGCACACGCTGATGACATGCAGCTTGTCGGCGCCGATGTGGCGGATGAAGTTCTCGATCGTGGCGACGTAGTCGTCCAGCGTGAACGCGCCGGCGTCCTTCGGCACCATGCGCGCGTCGATCCAGTCGGTGATGAACACCTTGTGGTCGCGCAGTAGCGTCTGCACGGTGTCGC
This sequence comes from Lysobacter sp. DMC97, assembly GCF_056313745.1. NCBI lineage: Bacteria > Pseudomonadati > Pseudomonadota > Gammaproteobacteria > Lysobacterales > Lysobacteraceae > Lysobacter > Lysobacter sp. DMC97. The sequence continues at coordinate 169,229 of NZ_JBQUZR010000008.1, forward strand.
GCAGCAGCGTCGAGTGGTGGCCGGACAGCGGCGCCACCACCAGCACGGTCGGGTCGTCCTTCAGGTCGACCACGCCGTCGGTCTCGTCGGAGAAACGCTTGAAGCGCAGCAGCCGGCAGAACGGCGTGCGCATGGCCTCGCGTTCGACCACCGGGCAGGTACGGCCGCTCTTCTCGACGGCGTGGATGCCGAACTTCGGCTTCTCGTAGTCCTTGCCGATGCGGTACAGCAGTTCGTAGCCGGCGGCGACGCGCGGGGCGTAGGGCAGCGAGGACAGCCAACTGCCCGGTGCCGAGAACATGCGGGCGTTGGCTTCCGCCCAGTAGGTCATCGGCGCCATCCAGGCGCGGCCCAGTTCGTGCATCTGGTACAGCAGCATCGGCGAAGCTCCGGTCGGGAGGGCGCGTGCCGGACACCCGGCATGTTGCGCCGCAGCATACCCGATCGCGGTGGCGTCGGGGCCCATTCAGTTTCGGGGTTCCGTTAGTCTGGCGGCATGACCAGCCGTGATGACGACATCGCCTGGCACCGCGAACTGCTGGCCGCGCTGGGCCGGGTCGACGCCCGCCGGATGTTCGGCGGCACCGGGTTCTACGCCGACGGGCGGATCGTGGCGCTGGAGATCGAGGGCGTGCTGTACCTCAAGACCGACGCCCGGAGCCGGCCCCGTTTCATCGACGCCGGCGGGCGGCCGTTCGTCTACGACAACGGGAAGCGCACGGTCGAGACCCGCTACTGGACGCCGCCCGACGACGCGCTGGATTCCGCCGAGGCCATGGCCCCGTGGGCGCGGCTGGCGCGCGAGGCGGCATTGCGTGCCGAGGCCGGGACGGCACCCCGGAAGAAAGTCGCGAAGAACTCGGCAAAGAAAGCGTCCGCCAAGCCGCGTGCTCGGTAGAGCGGCCTGACCAGCCATTCGGCTGTTGACCACCAGGCCGCTGCTGCTGGCGTTGCTGTAGATCAAAGCAGCGGCCTGAAGGCCGCTCTACCGAACCTGGCGCGCCGCGGCCTCCAGCGCTGCCGGCTGCTCGGCCAGTGCCGGCGACAGCCAGCAGTGCGAACCGAGGAAGCGGAAGCCCAGCGCCGCGAAGCGCGTGCGGTAGAACCGCGCCGGCCGCGGCTGGAAGCCGACGTCGTCGCCTTCGGTCTCGTCTTCCTTCGCGAAGGTTTCGAGGAACGCGACGCCGCCGCACAGTTCGGCCAGCCCGGGCAGGCCCTGCGTCAGTTCGCGGGTCGGCAGGTAGTGCATCACGTCGCTGCAAATCAGCAGATCGACCGGCGGGCAGGGCCGCAGGTGTGCGAAGTCGCCGAAGCGCGCGAAGTGCAGGTCGCGACGCGCGCCGTAACGCCGGATCGCGTATTCGCTGCTGTCGAAGCCGAGGTACTGCGCCTTCGGTCGCAGCGCGAGCAGCGGCGCGCGCCACGCGCCTTCGCCGCAGCCGATGTCCAGCACGGTGCGGATCGGGCGTTCCAGATGGTATTCGGCGGTCGCCACCGCCAGCGCGACCTTGCGTTTGAGGCGCTGCGCGCCGCCGATGCCGGCACGGCGATACCAGTGGTCGAAATAGCGTTTGTCGTAGCGTTTGTCGGGCGTGCTCATGCGTGGCCGATCAGCAGCGAGGTCATCGACAGCGAGCCGGTGACGTCGTCGTTGAAGAACCGCAGCGCGTCGCCGTCGCGGGTCAGCGCGAGGGCGTACAGCAGCGGCAGGTAATGTTCGGGCGTCGGGATCGACAGCCGTGCGTCCTCGCCCAGCGCGGGCCAGTCCGCGAGTGCGGCGAGGTCGCCGTCGCGGACCAGCGCGTTGACGCGGTCGCGGAAGCGCAGCGCCCACGGCAGCGGGCGCGGGTCATGCCAGTCGAACAGGCGCAGGTTGTGCACGATGTCGCCGCTGGCGACCACCAGCACGCCGTCGTCGCGCAGCGGCGCGAGTCGCCGCGCCAGCGCGACGTGCCACGCGCCGGGGCGCCGGCTGTCGATGCCGAGCTGCACCACCGGCACGTCGGCGTCGGGATACATCGGCCGCAGCACCGCCCACGCGCCGTGGTCGAGCCCGCGGCGCGGATCGATGCGCGCGTCGAACTCGTCGCCCAGCAGCTCGACCACGCGCTGCGCCAGCGCGGGATCGCCCGGCGCCGGCCATTGCACGTCGAACAGCGCCTGCGGAAAGCCGCCAAAGTCGTGGATCGTCGGTGGCGTGGCGTTGCCGGTCAGCCACGGGCCGGGCGTTTCCCAGTGCGCGGACACGCACAAGATCGCGCGCGGACGCGGCAGTTCGCGTCCGAGTGCGCGCCAGGACCGCGACCAGGCGTTGTCCTCGATCGCGTTCATCGGCGAACCGTGGCCGAGGAACAGGACGGGCATCGGCGTCGAGGGAAGCGGGGCAGACATCGGACACGCTCGGGAAGGCGGGCGGCCAGTATCCCCGCCCGGCCGCGCTCAGGACCAGACCCGCCGCGCGGCACGCACCGTGTTGGCGTTGAGACGCGCCACCCGTTCCGCGTCCTGGTAGCCGCCGGCGACCACGAACACCAGCGGGATGCCGCGCGACCGCGCGATCCGGAACACCGTCAGGTCGCGCTCGAACAACTGCCGCGTGGTGAGGCCGACGAGGCTCTTGGGATCGTCCTCGTGGCAGTCGGCGCCGGCCTGGTACAGCAGCAGGTCCGGGCGGTGCGCATCGACCAGCGCCTCGGCCGCGCGCAATGCCTCGAGGTAGCGATCGAAACCGTCCTCGCGCACGCGCACCTGGTGCGCCCACGAGCGCTCGCCGCCGCGGCAACCGAAGCGCGTGCCGAAGATCGACACGTTGAAGAGGTTCGGCAGGCGCGCGGCGAATTCCTCGGTGCCGTTGCCGCCGTGCTCGTCGCAGTCGATCACCATCACCCGGCGATCGGGATGCGCATGCGCCACCAGCGCGAGGCCGTTGAGCGGGCAGTAGCCGCTGCCCGATTCCGGCACGGCGTGGTGGAAGCCGCGCGCGATGTTCATCGCGATGCCGTCGCGCAGCGCGGCGTCGACCGCCGCCAGCTGTCCGCCGAGCATCGCGAGCGTGGCGTCGCGCACCGCCGGCGACCAGCGGATGCCCTGGCGCGAGGCCAGCGGCTCCTCGCCGTGCAGGAATGCGTGGAGATAGCGCGCGTCGTGCAGGCCGGCCAGCGTCTCCGGCGTCGCCGGCGGTGCCTCCCGCAGCGTCACCAGCCTCAGACGATCGAGCTTGCCTGCCGTCGTCGCCAGCCGCGCCAGCAGCGGCACGTCGCCGGGGGCGTAGTCCTCGCGGAACCAGGCGGAGATGCGCATCGTCAGCGTCCGGCGAGCCGTTCGGTGGCGAAGGCGTGCAGGTGCGCGATCGTCGTGGTCTGCGGCGACAGCATGTTGCCGCGGATCTGCGCCTCGAACTGCGCGCTGAAGGCGCGCCGGCGCACCGCCGGCGGCACCGCCAGCGTGGTCAGGCGCAGGAAGCGCGCTTCGGCGATGGTGTCGAGCGCGCGCACCGCGCCGCACGACGCGGCACGCAGCACCGGCGCCTCATCGTCGTAGCGCAGCGCGAACAGCGCGCCCGGCGGCAGGGTCACGCCGCACACCGACACCGGCGCCACCGCCATCGCCGAATGCGATTCGCCCAGCGCCATCTTCTCGACCAGCAGCGGGCGGCCGTCGTTGTCGACGAACAGGTTGACCTTGCCGCCGCGACGCACGCGGCCGTGCGCGATCTCCAGGAAGAATTCCTCGGCCTGCGAACAGCTGCCGATCTCGGGTTTCTCGCGCATCGGCGGCAGCGCCGGCGCAGTGGCTTCGGCGGGCACCAGCAGATCGCGCAGGATCGGCAGCAGCAGCGCGCTTTCCTCCAGCCGCAGCGTCGCGGCGATGGCGGCGAGCCGCGCCGGCAGGGCGACCAGCGCCTGCAGCAGCGGCGAGTCCGGCAGCGTTGCGAGCATCGCCGCGTCGGCGCAGTCGAGGCGCCGCCAGCCCTGCGTCCAGCCCGCGGCGACCAACGTGCGGGCCAGCGTCTCGGTGCGCGTTTTCGGCCAGTCGTCGAACACGCCGAGGTCGGTCGCGGTGACCGGATCGCGCGGCTGGTTCACGAACGTCGACAGGAACCGCGTGGCCTGCGTGTAGCCACAGCCGCGGCGTTCGGTGCGGTGGCTCGGATGCTCGCCGAGCATCTCGCGCAGCGTCGGGTGCAGCGGCAGTCCCGCCTGCGCGAAGGCCTCGACCAGCTCGTGCGCGGCGGCGCTCGCGGGGGCGTTCGTGACGTTGTTCAATCGAGCGACAGCAGCAGGGCCCGGACCAGGTGCGCCGTCTGTTCGCGGTCGCGGGCGTCGAAGGTGAAGACCGGGATCGGCCGGCCGCAGCGGCGCACGGCCTGGCGCACGGCGTCCATGCGGAAGGCGGGTGCGAGGTCGGTGCGGGTGATGCCGATCACCAGCCCGGCGTCGGCGTCGATGTCGCGGATCGCGCGGATCCAGTGTTCGCATTCGTGCGCGATGCGCAGGCTGTCGCCCGGCAGCACCACGATCACGCCGACCGCGCCGGCCATCACGATCGGCCGCATGTGCGCGAAATGTTCCTGCCCGGGCAGGCCGTAGATGTGCAGCGGCGTGCCGTCGTCCAGCAGCACCGGCGAGAAATCCATCGCGACCGTGGTCGTGGTCTTCTCGCCCATCGCGCCGTCGGTCAACGGCATCTCGGTGGACACCGGCACGACGTCGGACAGCGACCGGATCGCCGTGGTCTTGCCGGCGCCGACGGGGCCGGCGAACACGAGTTTTGCGCTTTCGAAAGACAAGATCGTCTCGCTCCGTGAAAAGGCGTCAGGCCGCGCCATGCGCGAGGCCGTGCCGCTCCTGGGGACTGCGGTGGGTCATGGTCAGGCCCGGGACAGGCCGAAGCGCGAAGCGATCCGCGCCAGCATGCCGGAGAACGCGCCGACCGGCTGCGCCGGCGGCGGTGCGACCGCGACGCCCGTCGCGTCCTGACGTTCGAGCAGGTGCGCGGCGTGGTAGGCCCACAGGCTCGCGTTGACGTCGCGCGCATCGATGCCGCACAGCCGCGGCAGGTCGTCGGCGCCGGCGGGTGCGCGCATCAGCGCCTTCGCGATCTTGAGCGCGCCGACGAGTTCGGGCGCCGAGCCCACGTCGGGCCAGTCCTTCAGGCGGTAGCGGCCCGCGGGGAACGCCGGCAACTGCGCGCGGCCCTGGAACGCGGCCTGCAGCAGGAAGGCTTCGAGGCTGCGGTGCACGCCGTCCTCGTCGGGCGTTTCGTCGCTGGCGGCCAGCGTCCACTCCGCGCTGGCGAACGAATCGCGCGCGGACAGCAGGTCGCTGAGTGTCGCGGCATGCACGCGCCCGGTGTCCGGGCGGATGCGGATGCGCCGCCCGTTGAACTGGGCATCGAGCGCGCGGCCGCTGAATTCGGGATCGGCGAGGCGGCACAGCGCGGGGAGCGCGGTGACCGTGGCCGGTTCGTGGGTTTCGGTGCCGGCCGTCGCTTCGACGGCGAGCAGGTCGCGCAGTGCCTGCGCCAGCGCGGGCGCGGGGCTGGCCTCGTTCGCATCGACGACGCCCGGGCCGAGATCGGCTGCGGTGGCGCCGAACGCCAGCACCGGCGTGCCGCGTGATCGCGCACGGACGAACGCCTGGCGCCCGTAGGCATCGCCGAGGTCCGCCACCAGCAGCGTGCAGCGCGTGCCGTCCCAGGCCCGCACGCGCGCCGTGATGCGCCAGGCCGCGAGCAGCGTGGCGGCGAGGCGGATGCGCTGTTCGGCCTGTTCGTCGAGTGCGGCGGTGGCGATGTCGGCGCGGGTCATGGGCGACGGGCGAAGGGAAGGAAGGGGTGGCGCGGTCGCCGCGGGCACGTGATGCGCCCGCGGCGGGGATCCGCGTGTCGGATCAGGAGAAGTCGACGCCCTTCTCGAACGTGCGCAGTTCGTGGCGCGCCATCGCGAGGTTCGACTTGGAGCGGTCCAGCACGACGTACAGGAACAGCTTCTGGTTGGACTCGAGCGGGCGGATCACGTGGTACTGCTTGGTGAGGCTGATGAGGACGTCCTCGATCGTGTCGTTGAGCTTCAGCGCGTTGGCGACCTTGCGCTTGGCGCGGACGACTTCGGCATTGCCGGCGGCGGCGAGTTCGAGGTCGATGCCGGCGCCGTCGCCGGCGAGCAGCATGCCGCTCTCGGTGTCGACGAGCGCGGAGGCGATGTAGCCGTCGAGGCTGCGGAGGGGTTCGAGCGAGATCTTGGCCATTGCGTGTTTCCTCTGGAGGTTGCGGATTGAAGGGACGTGGCTTGGGGGAACGGATGGGGGTGCGCTGCTCGCGGTGGGCCGCATCGTCGGCGTCGGCCGCGACGGGTGCCCGGAGCGGGGCGGAATCGGAGGGGGTTACGCGGCGGCGTCGATCCGCGCGGCGAGTTGCTCGGCGGTGTCGAGCGCGGCGCGGATGGTCATCGCGAGGATCTCGCTGCCGTCGGCGCACACGCAGAGCGTGTGCAGCTTCGCCTTCGACGGCACCCGGACCAGCACGATCGAGCCGTGCGCGGTGGCGATGCTGTTGTAGAGCGCGCGGCTGTCGAGCGATTCGCGGCTGAAGGATTCGATCAGGCCCATGAGCGAGCTCATGATCGCGGCGGCGCGGGGGGCATTGGTCTCGCGGCCGGGGGCATCGGCGTGGGCGAAACTGCGGCCGTCGACCGTGCCCAGGGAGGCGAACACGATCGCGGGGGTGCGGGCGATCAGGGCCTCCAGCGTCTGCTGGCATTCATTCCGTGTCTGCATCAGTGCGGTCGCGTCCTGCGATTTCGAGGGTTCGATCACTTTCAATGCGGCCGACACGTTGGCCTCCGGCGGGGGTTGTAACCGTTCTCAAAGCAAAGGTCGTGCCAAATTCTTGACGTCCTGTTCGACGAACCCCGACGGCGATGGGTGATCGCATGCCATGCCGCCCGACGCTTTTGTACAGGATGGAATGACGACCGTCTCACTTTGTCCGGGGGGGGCGTGCAGATTGCACTGGGTGACGTGACGGGTCAGATTCCGGACATCGCGTCGGAACGTGTGACCTACGCGGTCAAACGCCATCACGCGTCGCCGGCTGCCGGGGGCGGGGGCGCTTCTGCTACTGTCTGCGCCCGTTCCCGCTTCCCGGTGCATGCGTCATGCAGGCCTACTTCTGGACCAAGACCTTCCATCTCGTCTTCGTCATCGCCTGGATGGCGACGGTGTTCTACCTGCCGCGCATCCTGGTCAACATCGCCGAGGCCGGCGACGTCCCGGCGGTGCGCGAGCGGCTGGTGCTGATGGGCCGCCGGCTGTACCGCTTCGGCCACACCATGTTCGGGCTGGCGGTGATCCCCGGGCTGGTCCTGTGGCTGCATTTCCACATGGTCGGTGGCTGGCTGCACGCCAAGCTGACCCTCGTGGCCCTGCTGCTGGCGTACTTCATCGTCAGCGGCCGCTGGCTGAAGGGCGTGGACAAGGGCCGCGCCCTGCCGTCGGCGAAGGCGCTCCGCCTGATCAACGAACTGCCGGTACTGCTGCTGGTGGCGATCGTCTACCTGGTGCTGGCCAAGCCGTTCTGAAGCCCAAGCCCGGTAGAGCGGCCTTTAGGCCGCTGCCTTTGCGCTTAGAGAAAACCCGGAGCAGCGGCCTAAAGGCCGCTCTACCAGGAGCGTGGGCAGAGTCCGCGCCGGCGATCAGCGCCGGAACGCCGCCGGGTCCGGCAGGGTGACCGGGACGCCCTGGGCGTCGCACAGCTTCTTCGCGCACAGCGCCGCGCGCAGGGCCGGAGTGGCTTGCAGCAGGATGTGGAAGATCGTGTTCTGCTCGATCGTGCCGCGCACGGCCGACGCGCCGGGGCCGCGGGCCCAGATGCCGACGTCTTCGCCGCCGTGGGTCTCGTTCGACAACGGGATCATCGCTTCCTGCAGGTAATCCGGGGCCTCGGTGTCCACGTCGCCCAGCCTCGGCCGGCCCTGCGTCGCCTGGCGGAAGCCGCTGACCTCGCGGGCGGCCGACTTCGGGCCTTCCGGCTGCTGGTCGGTGGCGCCGGCGTAGCCCGGGCCGTTGGCGTAATTCAAGGTGGTGTAGGGCAGGCCGGTGGCGTCGGTGGCGAAACCGGCCGGGTTGCTGCCCTCGCCGCTGCTGCCGCGGACCTTGCCGAGGATCGGGTTGCCGCGCACCGGGTAGCCGGAGAAGGTCAGGGTGTGGGCGTGGTCGGCGGTGACCAGGATCAGCGTGTCGTCGGCCGAGGTCGCCTTGGCCGCGGCGGCGACGGCTTCGCTCAGCGCGATCGCGTCGGTCAGCGCGCGGTAGGCGTTGCCGCTGTGGTGGGCGTGGTCGATGCGGCCGCCTTCCACCAGCAGCACGTAGCCCCGCCGGTTGCGGCCGAGGCGCTCGATCGCCGCGGTCGTCATCTCCGCCAGCGACGGCTCGCCGCCGCGGTCCTGCGCGCGGTCGTGCTCGAACTGCATGTGGCTGGGCTCGAACAGGCCCAGCAGCGGCCCGGTCTGCGGGGCCGCGGCCAGCTGCTTCGCGTTCCAGACGTAATGACCGCCGGGATGGCGGCGCTGCCAGACGGCGATCAGGTCGCGGCCGTCCAGGCGCAGGCCGACCTGGTCGGCGTATTCGGGATCGGTCTGGGTCGGCGACATGAAATTGCCGCGGCCGCCGCCCATCAGCACGTCGGGGCCGTGGCCGTACGGGGTTTCGATCAACTGCCGGGCGATGTCCGTGCAGCCGGCGTCCATGGCGGCGGCCGACAGTTCGGCGTCGTTCTCCCAGTTGCGGTCGGCCGAGTGGGTGAAGGTCGCGCCCGGCGTGGCATGGGTGATCCGGGTGGTGGTGACCACGCCGGTGGACAGGCCGCTGGACGCGGCGAGTTCCCACAGCGTCAGCATCGGCGACTTCAGCGCCCCGGCGCAGTCGTCGCGCATCGGCGCCTGGCCGACGCTCAGCACGCCGCTGCGGGTCTTCACGCCGGTGGCCATCGCCGACATCGTGCCGGCGGAGTCCGGCGTCTGGGTGTCGGTGTTGTAGGTCTTGCTCAGGCCGGTGTACGGGAAGCCTTCCCAGCTCAGCGCGTTCTCCTCGCCCGGGCCGCCCTTGCGCTGGCCGTCGAGGATGCGGGCGGCGGCCACGGTGGTGATGCTCATGCCGTCGCCGACGAACAGGATGACGTTCTTCGCGTGGCCCGACATCGCGCCGCGGGTGGCGGCCTGCGCGGCGCCGGCGCGGAACCACCACGCCGGGGTCTCGCCGTCGGGATGCCGGATCGCCGGCACGTCGACGGCCGGGGCGGCCGGCGTGGCCGGCGTGGCCGGCGTGGCGACGCGGCGCGCCTGGGCGACGGGCAGCGTGGCCGCGGCGGCGAGGGTGCAGGCGAGGGCGAGCAGGGCGGGGCGGACGATCATGGGCGGGGACTGCGGACGGAAACGTCGATTATGCCCGCCCGCCGTTGCCGGCGTGGGACGCGGTGATGACGCCCGCCCGCTCGCCGCGTCCGGCCGGCTCGGCTATCGTGCCGGCTCGCCTCGTCCTCCGCGGAGCCCTGCATGTCCGTCGTCGCCTTCTGGTTCCGCATCCCGTTCTGGCAGCGCGTGGTCGGCGCATTCGCGCTCGGCGCGCTGGCGGGCTGGGCCTTCGGGCCGAACGCCGAGACCTGGTTCGGGCCGCTGGGCGACCTCTACGTCAAGCTGATCAAGATGATCGCCGTCCCGCTGGTGTTCTTCGCGGTGATCAACGCGGTCGCCTCGCTGCACGGGCAGAAGTCGATCGCCGCGCTCGGCGGACGGACCTTCCTGTGGTTCGCGATCACCGCCGTGCTGGCGGTGGCGATGGGGCTGGCGGTCGGCACCGTGCTGCAGCCGGGCGTGCTGCAGTTGCCGCTGTCGGTGGATCCCGAATACGTGCCGAAGGACATCCCCAGCGTGGTCGACGTGCTGCTGGGCGTGGTGCCGACCAACGTCTTCCACGCGCTGACCGGCATCGGCGAGGCGAAGAACGCCGCCGGCGAGACCGTGCTGAAAGCCGGCAAGGGCTCGATCCTGCCGGTGATCTTCGTCGCCGCGCTGATCGGTTTCGCGATGGTGAAGCTGGGCGAGAAGGTCGCGCTGGCGCGCAAGCTCGCGGGCGAGGCCAGCGAAATTGCCATCCAGGTCACCCGCTTCGTGCTGGAGATGACGCCGATCGGCACCTTCGGCCTGATCGCCGCGCTGGTCGGCAACTACGGCTTCAAGCAGCTGCTGCCGCTGGGCAGCTTCGTGCTGGCGCTGTACATCGCCTGCGCGCTGCACATCCTCGTCACCTACAGCGGCCTGCTGCTGGCACACGGCCTGAACCCGCTGAAATTCTTCCGCGGCGCCGCGGCGGGCATGCAGGTGGCGTTCGTGAGTTCGTCGAGCTTCGCCTCGCTGCCGTCGTCGCTGCGCTGCGCCACCCACAACCTCGGCGTGGACAAGGACTACGCCGCGTTCGCGGTGCCGCTGGGCGCCAGCATCAAGATGGACGGCTGCGGCGCGATCTACCCGGCGCTGTGCGCGGTCTTCATCGCGCAATACATGGGCACGCCGATGTCGCCCGAGCAGTACCTCATCGTCGTGATCGCCTCGGTGCTCGGCAGCTTCGGCACCGCCGGCGTGCCCGGCACCGCGGTGGTGATGGCGACGGTGGTGCTCAGCGCCGCCGGCCTGCCGCTGGAAGTCATCGGCTATCTCTACGCCATCGACCGCATCCTCGACATGATGCGCACGATGACCAACGTGACCGGGCAGATGCTGGTCCCGGTGCTGGTCGCGAAGGAAACCGGTCTCCTCGACCGCGAGACCTACGAACGCGCGCCGACGAACGTCGGGATCGAGGAAGCGGCCTGACGTCACGATGGCGGCACTGGACGCTGCCATCGACGGGTGTTAACCAGCAGGAGTCCGCCTCGGCATCGACCGCGATGCCGTCGATGCGGACGATGCAGGCCATCGGACGGCCATCGTGCGATGGCGCCTGTCCCATCCCCGATCAATGGAGTGAATCGCGATGTTCCAGATCCGTCTCGCCGTCCTGTCCGCCGCGCTGGTCGCGGCCGCCTTCACCGCTGCGCCGCAGACCGCGTCCGCCCGTTTCCTCGGCGGCTTCAGCATCGACAGATCCGCAAACCCGACGCCCTCCACGGGCCCGTGGGGCGGGGTCGACCTGTGCACCGCGAACCTGCGCCGCTGGAACAACCTGCTGAAGCAGTGGGAGTTCCACATGGCGTCGGGCTTCGATGCCCCCAGTTGCATGGCCAATGCGCAGATCTACATCAACCTGGGGTATTCGCCCAACCCGAATCCGGGCACCGGCTTCTGCGCCTGCCACCCGGGCTTCAACGGCATGGCGGTGGCCAGCCCGGACGGCAACGGTCCGCTGGCAGGACACGAACTGTCGCCGGAAGCCGCGCAGGTCTACAGCGAGGGACTGCTCGAACTGCGCAAGCGCTACAACTTCGACCAGTTGGCGAAGGAGCAGGAAGAACTGCTCGACGCGGTGATGGCGGCGGATCGGAAGGGCGATTGATCCGCGATGCGGGAGCGGCCGGTCAGGTCGCTCCCGCGTCAAGTCGAGCGGCATGTGCAGGAGCGGCGTGAGCCGCGACCCTACGACTTCATCTTGAACAGGTTGCGCAACGCCAGCGCGAACAGGAACGTCATCACCAGCGTCGTGATCTTGTGCAGGATTTCGAGCGCGAGCGCAGTGATGGAAATCCAGCCCTGATGCCCGAACAGCGGTGCGCGCAGTTCGGTCTGCATCTTGTCGAGCCCGGGGACCGGAGAAACGCTGCCGAGGGTGTATTTGATGACGGCAGAGGTGCGGTCCGGACCGGAAACGGCGTCGGCGTCGGTTGCGGCCTTGATGTCAATGCACTCGGCATTGTCTGCGCACGCATTCGCCAATGCGCCGTAGCCAGCGCCGAATGTCAGCGATAGTGCCAGCAGCCAAGCCGCGGGGCGCCACAAGCTGAAACCGTAATCAGAAAAATTCCTGTAGAGCGTCGACATCCATCGCTTTCCGAGAGGCAGCCCCGGATGCTCTGCCTTCATCTCCAAACGGAAGAACTTTTATTCTTCTCGCGTGGCTTTCAGCTGTTCCATCGCGAGTTTGAGCGTCCGATAAGCGCGCGCGGCATCGATTCCGGGCGTAGTGTTGAAGTATGCGCCGGTGAAGGTCGTGTCCTGATGGAACTTGCATCCGTGGAAGTCCGGTATCCCGAGGAACACGGATCTGTTCTTTGGCTGGAGTGACCTTTTGTGGTTTTCCAGTCTGTCGTCGATGTGCCTGACTTGGCTGTCCTTGACGTTTCCGTTTTTCCTTGCCCCTTTCGAGAAGGCATGGGCCGCTTCCGGCGTGATCGCTCCCGCTTCCGGCCCGTACGAGAATATTGTCGATCCGGAAAAAACTTGATTTCTGAAGCTCACGCCATCAAGGAACCAGCATCCAAGGAAATTGATGCCGTTGAACGGCATTTTTTCATTGTCGTCAGAATTGGAAATTCTGTTCTGGAATCTTGGTGCTTCGTAAAAAATACAGTTTTCGAAAAGAAATATTCCGCCGCATGAGTTGTGAGAAAAGTATAAAGACAGGAATCCTGCGCTGAGGTTGGCGTCTTCTTTGAAGCTGCAGTTTGTTATAAAGGTGCTTCCGGTGAACTCGCTTTTCTTGATGTTGAATTTATTTTCGAAAAAACATTCGTTTACTATCGTTATTCCTTTGTGGCGAGATCCTTCCATTTGGAATTTTCCGCGGATCACGGATTGATTGAGGGTGAATTCGCCCAAAAAGTTCACGCCATTTTTCTTTTTTTCGGATGGTAAAAAATCCAGGTTTCCGTTGAAATTCGCCTTGATGAATTTGGCTTCTCCGTGAAAGATGCATCCGCCGAAACTCGCGCCTCCAGCTTTGTTTGATCTGTTGTTGCTGAATTCAATTTCTTCCCAGAAATAACAATCTTCGAAAATTGCGTCTCTTTTGAAGCAAGAATCTTCGAAATTGACTTTTCCGTGGAAACGGCTTCTCGAAAAAAATACATTTCCTTCAAAAGTACATCCAACGAACTTGCTCGAGTCGCGAAAATAAGAGCTCGAAAATTTCGTGTTGGCGTGAAATAAAAATCCGGAAAAGTCAATGTCGCTTAGGTTGTAATCGCCATGGCCACTGAAGTCAATTTCGAATTCGCTGTTTTGTTGTTCTTTTTCAGTCAATATCTTCTGCGAATGTGCCCATGCATTCCAGTGTTCCTTTCCCATCCTTGCGATGGCCAAGAAGCCGTTTCGAGTCGGCGATTGCAGGCTTCCGTATTCATATGGCCTTTTTTTGAATATTTCTTCTGTTTCAGCTATGAGCTTCTCTTGGGTGGCGGTTTCCATGAATCATTCCATTCCTGATGGATTTCCCATTCACTTCGGCAACGTCCTCTCCCGCCGCTGCGCCAGCGTCGCGCCGAGCAGCGCGGCGGGGATCGGCAGAAGCAGGCCGAGGGCGGAGACCCAGGTCGGGTGTTCGGGGACGATCACGATCATGCCGACGACGCCGGCGACGGTGAGCAGGGCGACGCAGGTCGCGGCGATGCGCGGGTGGCGGGCGATGCGTCCGGCGACCCCGCCGCCGACGAAGGCGCCCAGCGCCCAGGCCGTCACCAGCAGGACCAGCGCGGCGGTCGGCGCGGCGGCGAGCATCACCGCCAGCGACTGCGGATCCTGCGGGTCGAGGCCCGGTGGCGGCGGATACAGCATGTGGCTGGCGAACTCCACCGCGGAGGTGGTCAGCCACATCGCGAAGATGCCCAGCACGATGCCCAACAGCGTACGACCCATCGACGTTCCCCTTTGCCGAAGCGGTGATCGCAGCATGGGCCGGCGCCGATCCGGCCGCAAGCGGCTCGGGAGCGGTCGAGTCGGCGCCCGCCGCATTCGGCAGAGCGCGTCGCCGAATGCTGTTCGGGGTTCGCTCTTCTCCCTCCCCTTCAAGGGGAGGGTCGGGGTGGGGATGGGGTATCTGGCTTCCGGCCGCGGTTCCCATGTTCGAAGGTCGTGAACCCATCCCCTCCCCAGCCCTCCTCTTGAAGGGGAGGGAGGAAAACCGCGCTCACCGCGCGGAAAACGCGAAGGGCCGCTTGCGCGGCCCTTCGGGAGAAGCGGACGGCGTCGACCCTTACTGGGTGGCGACGCGGCGCGCCTGCAGGAACTTCTGCGCCCAGTAGCCGGAGGCGAGGGTCGCGATCTCCACGTCCTTGCCGGTGCGCGGGGCGTGCAGGAACTGGCCGTTGCCGATGTAGATGCCGACGTGGTCGACGTGCTTGCCGGCGCGGCTGAAGAACACGAGGTCGCCTTCGACCAGCGCGTCGCGGTCGCGGATCAGTTCGCCGACCTTGGCCATGTCGCGCGAGATGCGCGGCAGTTCGATGCCGAGGTTGTTGCGGAACACGTAGCCGACCAGGCCGCTGCAGTCGAAGCCATTCTCCGGCGTCGTGCCGCCCCAGCGATAGGGCGTGCCCAGCAGCGACAGCGCGCGGCGCAGCATGCCGCGGATGCGGCCTTCGGCGGGCGCGGCGGCGGTCGTCGCGGTCCCGGCATCGCCGGCGACCGGGGTGTCGTTGAAGATCGCGCGGACGTCGCGGGCGAACAGCACCGTGCGGCCGGGCAGGGAGAGCGGATTGCGCAGGCCGGCATCGGCCAGTGGTGCCAGCACCGGCGGCGAGAGCTCGAGGGTGTCTTGCGGAGCCTCTGCGGCGATGGCCGGGACACTGGCGGCAGCCAGCAGGACGGCGAGCGCGAGGCGGAGGTGGATGGCGGAGGGGCGGCCGGAGCCTTGGGCTGGGGTCGTCACGCGTCATGCACTTTGCGAGAAGGAGTCCGCAGTGTGCCCGAGGCCGGCCGGCGGGGGGTTCAGAAAACGTTAGGCCCGGCCCGAAAAAGGTGACCACGGTTCCGGAACGGAACATCCGTACGTCAGCGGAGGGTGGTCGGCCTCCGTGGAGCAGGAACCGTTCTCGTTCTGCAAAATCTTCCCGGATCAATGAGTTGCAGAACAATGTTCCACGCGGGAGAGGAATCGTGCGCTGCGGCGGCCCGGTGTCCGCTCAGTGCAACACGCGTTTCGCACCGGTGTAATGGTCCCGCCACCAGGCGCCGTCCAGCCGGTCCAGCCGGACCGTGCCTCCGGTACTGGGCGCATGCACGAACCGGCCCTCGCCGACATAGATGCCGACGTGGCTGACCTCGCCGCCGCTGCCGAAGAACACCAGATCGGCCGGCGCCAGGCGGTCGGGGGCGATCCGCGGGCCCTGAATGACGGCCAGTTCGCGCGAGGTGCGCGGTAGGCGCACGTCGAGCATGTCGCGGAAGACGTAGTTCACCAGCCCGCTGCAGTCGAACCCCGACTCCGGCGTGTTGCCGCCGTAGCGGTAGGGCGTGCCGACCAGGCCGAGCGCGCGCATCAGCACGGCGTTGGCCTCGGCCGGGTCCTGCGGAGTGGCGTCCTGCGGGGCGGCGGTCGACCACGTGCGCTGCGGGGGCGGCGTCTGGCGGACGCGTTCGGGCTCGCCGCAGCCGGCGAGGCCCAAGGCCAGCGCCAGGGCCACCGCCCATGCGACAAGCGGCGCGGTTGGCGCCGGGGCGGGGGAGCACGGATAATGCGCGGCCTTCATCGCGGCCATCTTGGCCGCTCCTTCGCCCGGCGATCAAGCCGGCCCTGCCGCTTCCACGGCGCCGACCCCGTCGGCCCCCAGAGTTCACGCATGAAAATCGAGAAAGACCGCGCTGTCCGTTTCCACTACACCGTCGGCGAAGTCGGCCAGCCGGCCACCGAAAGCTCCAACGGCGGCGAGCCGCTGGCCATCCTGATCGGCCACGGCAACATCATCCCGGGCCTGGAGAAGGCGATGGAAGGCCGCGAGGCCGGCGAGACCTTCTCGGTCGACGTCCCCGCCGCCGAGGCCTACGGCGACCGCAAGGACGGCCTGACCCAGCGCATCCCGAAGAAGCACTTCGGCAACCAGAAGCTCGAACCCGGCATGCAGGTCGTGCTGCAGACCAACTTCGGCCCGCGCGCCGTGACCATCGAGAAGGTCGGCCTGACCGCGGTCGACGTCGACCTGAACCACCCGATGGCCGGTAAGGACCTGCATTTCGACATCGAGATCGTCGACGTGCGCGAAGCCTCGGCCGAGGAAGTCGAGCACGGCCACGTCCACGGCGACGGCGGCCACCACCACTGATCGCCCCGCGATCGCCCGCGGCGGCCGGCTCCGGTCGCTGCAGGCTTCCGCAACAGGAAACGGCCCGCGCGAGCGGGCCGTTTCCGTTGGTGCATCCGGGTGCGGAGGCGATCAGTTGACGTTGATCGCGCTCCACGCCGCGGCGACGGCGTTGTAGTTCGCCGAGCCGGTGCCGTAGAGGTCGCGGGCCGCGTTGAGCGTGGCGGTGCGGGCGCCGGCGTAGTTGGTGCTGGAGGTCATGTAGACCGTCAGCGCGCGGTACCAGATCGCCGTGGCGGCGCTGCGGCCGATCCCGGTCAGCGAGGCGGTGCCGGTGCCGGCCTTGGTGTTGCCCGCGGCGCAGGTCGTCGGCGTGTGGTTCACGCCGCTGAAGGTCTTCGCGCCGGTGCCTTCGGCCAGCAGGTAGAAGAAGTGGTTGGCCGGACCCGAGCTGTAGTGCACGTCCAGCGAACCCACGCCCGAGTACCAGCAGTCCGACGACGCGCCGTCCTTGTTCGGACGGAACATGTAGCGGAGGGCCTTCTGGGTGGCGCTGCCCGGCACGTTGGCGATGTAGATCTCCTCGCCGATCAGGTAGTCCGGGGTGTCCAGCGCATTGTTGGCGTAGAACTCCACCATCGAGCCCATGATGTCGGAGGTGGCTTCGTTCAGGCCGCCGGACTCGCCCGAGTAGGTGAGGTTGGCCGAGCGCGAGGTCACGCCGTGCGACATTTCGTGGCCGGCCACGTCGAGGTCGACCAGCGGGCTGTAGGTGGCGCCGTCGCCGTCGCCGTAGCTCATGCAGAAGCAGCTGTCGGACCAGAAGGCGTTGACGTAGTTGCGGCCGACGTGGACGCGGCTGTACGAGCCGGCGCCGTTGTTGGCGATGCCGTTGCGGCCGAGCGTCTGGTAGAAGTCCCAGGTGGTGGCCACGCCGAAGTGGGCGTCGGCACCGGCCGAGGCGCGGTCGCTGTTGGCGTTGTTGCCCCAGACGTTGTCGGCGTCGGTGAAGATGGTGCCGGTGCCGGTCTTGTTGGTCGCACCGTTCTTGAAGTCGGTGGTGTAGGTGTTGCCGCGGCTCGGGTCGCGCATCTCGTAGCCCGAGGCCAGGCTGTTGGTCACGATGCCGACGTTGCCCGAGTAGATGGTCTTGCCGGTGCCGTTGGCGGCGGCCGTGTTCACCGTGTCCCACTTGTCGAGCACGCGGCCGTTGCCGGCGTCGACGATGTAGTGCATCTCGGTCGGCGTCTGGTCGGCCTTCACGCCGTTGAACACGACCTGGTAGGCCAGCGTCGGCGCGGTGTCGCGGGCGTAGATCACCTTCGAGGCGCTGCTCACGCCGTCGAACGCGGTGCCGAAGTCGGCGCCGGCGATCGTGGTCGCGGCGTCGCCGGTGAGGGCGGCGCTGAGGGCCGGGCGGGCGCTGCTGGTCAGGGTCTGGCTGACGCCGAGGACCTGGCCGTTGCGCGAGTGGACGACGAGGTCGCCGCCGACGACCGGCAGGCCGGCGTAGGTGCGGTTCATGCGCACGTGCTCGGTGCCGTCGCGGTCGACGATGACATCGTTGGCGGCGAAGGTGTCGGCCGCGGCGCGGCGGGCTTCGAGCGCGGCGGGGCCGGCGAGCAGGGCGCGGGCGCGGTCGGCCTGCGGCGTGCGGTCGGCGTCGGCGCCGGACCGGGTGTAGGCGACCATCGCCTGGGCCGCCGAGGTGCCGGCGGTCGCGAAGGCGGGCATGGCCGGGGTGGCGGCGGCGACCGTGCCGGCGGCGACGGGCGCGGCGGCCTCGGATTGGGCGCTCAGGCCCGGGAGCTTTCCGGACGACGCGGTGGATTCGACATGCAGCACGGCGAGCGAGGTGAGGATGGCGGCGCTCAGCAAGGAGGTCCTGGTACGCATAGCGAGGTGATGCCCCTGTAGGAAGAATGTGATCGGGCCGGAGGTGCCGGTCATACTGATGCAGGGGCGTCCCGCTCTCCCGGGACAATGCCGCTGCATGCCTCGAAGGCGCGGGGGTACGAACGCCAAGGGCGTTTCCCTACCTGCAAGACATCCGAGCATAGGCGCGGATTCATCTTTCGGTCATGTTGCAGTGCAACAGAGGGATTTTTCGGTGACAGATTCCACATTTTCAGGGGAGGCAAGGCCGCAGTGACCATCGATGTTCTGATCGCGGGCGGTGGCGTCAGCGGGCTGGCCACGGCGCTGGCGCTGCTGGAATCGGGCCGCGGCGTGCGCGTGGTCGAGACCGGGCGCATCGGCGCCGGCGCCTCGCACGGCAACTGCGGCACGATCACCCCCAGCCACGCGCCGCCGCTCGCGGCGCCGGGCACGGTGCTCAAGGCGCTGCGCTGGGCGCTGACGCCCGACGCCCCGCTGTACATCCGGCCGCGCATGGACCCGCTGCTCGCGCGCTGGCTGCTGGGCTTCGCCGCGCGCTGCAACCATCGCGACTGGGAGGCCAGCGCGCGCGGCAAGTACGCGCTGCTCGACGACGCCCGCCACCGCCTCGCCGACTGGGTCGCGCGCTACGCGCTGGCCTGCGAGTTCGTCGAATCCGGCGAGGACTACGTCTTCCGCACCGCCCGCGCCTTCGCCCGCGAGCAGCGCGAACTGCCGCTGCTGCGTGAACTGGGCGTGGCGGTCGAGGTCATCGACGGCCCGGCCTACGAGGCGCAGGAACCGGCGCTGCTGCCCGGCGTCGCCGGCGCCCTACGCTTCTCCGGCGATGCCGCGCTGCGTCCGGACAAGTACCTGGCCGAACTGGCCCGCGCCGTGCGCGAGCGCGGCGGCGAGATCGTCGAAGGCTGCGCGCTGCACGGCCTGCGCGAGGATCGCGAAGGCATCGCGGCCTGGACCGACCACGGCGAAGTGCGGGCGCGCAACGTGGTGCTGGCGCTGGGCGCGTGGTCGGCGCTGTCGGCCGACACCTTCGGCGTGCCGTGGCTGAAGCGCGTGATCCAGCCCGGCAAGGGCTACTCGATCACCTACCGCGCGCCGGGCCTGGTGCCGAAGCGGCCGCTGGTGCTGCGCGAGCGCTCGGTGTGCGTGACCTCGTGGCAGGACGGTTTCCGCCTGGGCAGCACGATGGAGTTCTCCGGTTTCGATCGCACGCTCAACGAACGCCGGCTGGGCGCGCTGGAACGCGGCGCCCGCGAATACCTGCACGAACCGGTCGGTCCCGAGGTGCGCGAGCGCTGGTACGGCTGGCGGCCGATGAGCCGCGACGACATGCCGCTGATCGGCCGCGCGCCCGGCCTGCGCCGGGTCTGGATGAACGCCGGTCACGGCATGATGGGCGTGGGCATGAGCACCGGCAGCGCGCAGTTGCTGGCCGACCTGATGGCCGGGCGCACGCCGGCGATCGATCCCGCGCCCTACCGACCGGAGCGCTTCACGTGACCGAGGATGGCTTCCAGGCGCTGACGCAGGCCTATCCGCTGCTGGCCGACCTGCCGGCGTCGCTGCGCGAGGCGGTGGCGTCGCAGGCGGCCTGGCACGACTTCCGCGACGGCACGCCGATCTTCGGCGAGGGCCAGCGCTGCGGCGGCCTGCCGCTGGTCACGCAGGGCGCGGTGAAGGTGTTCCGGCGTTCGGACAGCGGCCGCGAGATCGTGCTGTACCGCGTCGCCCGCGGCCAGACCTGCATCCTGACGTCGAGCTGCCTGCTTGGCGACGAAGCCTACGGCGCCGAGGGCGTGGCCGAGGGCGCGCTGCGTCTGGCACTGCTGCCGCCGGCCCTGTTCCAGCGGATGATCGCCGAGTCGCCGCCGGCGCGTGCGTTCCTGTTCTCCACGCTGTCGAGCCGGCTGTCCGACCTGATGGAGCGGGTCGAACGGCTGGCGTTCCACCGTCTCGACCGACGCATCGCCGAATTCCTGGTCGAACGCGCGGACGCCGGGTTCCGCAGCGTGGCGATGACCCACCAGGCGATCGCCGACGAGATCGGCAGCGTGCGCGAGATGGTCACCCGCACCCTCGGCCAGCTGGCGGAGCAGGGGCTGGTCGAACTCTCCCGCGCCGGCGTGCGGCTGGCCGATCTCGACGGCCTGCGTGCGCTCGCCCAGGGCGAGGCGGCCGGCGACAAGCCGGCCGGTGACAAAAGTCGCTGAGCGGGCGCCGGGACGGCCCTAGGCTGTGTCCAACCCAATGCAAGGAGACACCGTCATGCAGAAGAACGTCGGATCCGTGGACAAGATCCTCCGCATCGTCGTCGGCCTCGGCCTGCTCAGCCTGCTGTTCGTGCTGGAGGCGCCGATGAAGTACCTCGGCCTGATAGGCCTCGTGCCGCTGGCGACGTCGCTGATGGGCTGGTGCCCGCTGTACACGCTGATCGGCCTCAACACCTGCAAGGTCAAGGCCTGACCGCTCCGGTTCGCGCATCCATGCCGGTACACTCGCCGGCATGGATGTCTTCACCCTGCATCGCGGCACCGCGCCGCTGCTGATCAGCCTGCCGCACGACGGCAGCGCCATTCCCGACGCGCTCGCCGCGCGCATGACGCCCGAAGCGCGCCGCGCGCCCGACACCGACTGGCACGTCTCGCGGCTGTACGCCTTCGCCCGCGACCTCGGTGCGTCGATCCTCGCGCCGGAATACTCGCGCTACGTCATCGACCTCAACCGTCCGCCGGATGATGTCTCGCTGTATCCGGGACAGAACACCACCGGCCTGTGTCCGGTCGTGCGCTTCTCGGGCGATCCCGTGTACCTGCCCGGGCAAGCGCCGTCGCCGGACGAAATCGCGCAGCGCATCGACACGTACTGGCGCCCGTACCACGCCGCGCTGCGCGAGGAACTTGATCGCCTGCGTGCGACGCACGGCCGCGCGCTGCTGTGGGAAGGCCATTCGATCCGCGGCACGTGCCCGTTCCTGTTCGAGGGGCGCCTCCCCGATCTCAACCTCGGCACCGCCGGCGGCGCCAGCTGCGCACCCGCCGCGCAGGCGCGGCTGGAAGCGGCGCTGGCCGCGCAGGACGCGTTCGACTGGGTCGCGAACGGGCGTTTCAAGGGCGGCTACATCACCCGCCACTACGGCGACCCGGCGAACGGCATCGACGCGGTGCAGCTGGAGATGAGCCAGCGCATCTACATGGACGAGGACAGTTTCGCCTGGGACGACGCCCGCGCGGCGCGCACGCAGGCCGTGCTGCGCACGCTGCTCGACGCGTTCCTCGCGTGAGCGCGGGCACGGAGGCCGGTGCGCGGCCCGCGTCGCGCGCGGACCTCGTCGGCGTCGCGCTGGTGGCGCTGGGCGCGATCGCGTTCTCCGGCAAGGCCATCATCGTCAAGCTCGGCCTGCACCTCGGCGCGGATGCCGTGACCCTGCTCGCGCTGCGCATGCTGGTGGCGCTGCCGCTGTTCCTGCTGATGGGCATCTGGGCGGCGCGGCGCGCGGCGCCGCTGTCGAGCGGCGATCGCTGGCGCGTGTTCGCGCTGGGCGTGAGCGGCTACTACCTCGCCAGCCTGTTCGACTTCCTCGGCCTGGCGTACATCTCGGCCACCCTCGAACGCGTCATCCTCTATCTCACGCCGACCTTCGTGCTGCTGATGGGCGCGGTGCTGGCGCGGCGACGACCGACGCGCGTGCAACTCGTCGCGCTGGCGATCAGCTACGCCGGTGTCGTGCTCGCCTTCGGCCACGACCTGCGCGTCGGCGGCGAGGGCGTGCTCGTCGGCAGCGTGCTGGTGCTGTGCAGCGCGCTGTCCTACGCGGTGTACCTGTACGGCAGCGGCGAGATCGTCGCCCGCGTCGGCGCGGTGCGCCTGACCGCCTACGCCAGCACGATCGCGGCGGTGCTGTGCATCGGCCAGTACCTCGTGATCGAGCCGTGGGGCCTGCCGCGGCTGCCGCACGCGGTCTACGCCCTGTCGCTGCTCAACGGCACGCTGTGCACGGTCGCGCCGGTGCTGATGACGATGCTCGGCGTGCGCCGCCTCGGTTCCGGCGTGGCGTCGCAGATCGGCATGATCGGCCCGGTGTCGACCATCGTGCTGAGCCAGCTGATCCTGCACGAGCCGATGGGCCCGTGGCAGATCGCCGGCACCGGGCTGGTGGTCGCCGGCGTGCTGGCGGTCTCGCGCGCGAAGGCCGGCTGAGGCGGGGTTCCCGTGACCTTCCCGCATCCTCCGGCCACCGGTGTCGACGGCCACGGTCCCCCTCCGTACACTGCGTCCGGTGTCCGCTGCGGATGCGGGGAGGGGCCATGTCGCTGTTGACCATCCTGCTCGTTGTCTTCCTCGTCCTGCTGGTGCTGGGCGCCGCTGCGCTGTGGGTGCTGCGCATCGTGATCCGGCGCTGGCTTTCGCGGAAGATAGCCGACGAACAGCAGGCCCGTCGCGGCATGGCCGCCCGCATCACGCTGGTGCCGACCGCCCAGCCCTGGCGGCAGCCCGGCACCGAGGCCCTGATCGACGCGTTGACCGCGGCCGGCTACGTCGAGGTCGGCCGCTACGACGTGCCGGAGATCCAGACGATGCGGCTGTGGGCCGCGGCGCATCCGGA
This sequence comes from Lysobacter sp. DMC97, assembly GCF_056313745.1. Lineage (NCBI taxonomy): Bacteria > Pseudomonadati > Pseudomonadota > Gammaproteobacteria > Lysobacterales > Lysobacteraceae > Lysobacter > Lysobacter sp. DMC97. Next base: position 191,952 of record NZ_JBQUZR010000008.1, read on the forward strand.
AGACGGTTCGACCGCCGCCATCTACGACCACGGCACCGTGCCGCCGTTCTTCGACCTGGTGCGCGTGTACGACGACTACGCCACCTGCACGGTCACCACCAACCCCATCCACGATCCCGCCAACGTGCCGCCGGACTGCAGTTGCATCGCCGATCGCACGCTGTCGCCGGCCAGTGCGCGCGTGGTGCTGTGCGACCAGCCGCTGCGCGAGGGCGTGATGCGCGTGGACGCGGCCAACTTCACGACGATCTTCACCGAGCTGTACGCACGCGCGATCGAGCACATCCTCACCAAGAACCAGCCCGACGCCGCGAAGATGCGCGAGACCGGACGGCGCATGGCCGAGGCCCAGGGCCTGCCCGCACCGGAACTGGACGACGCGCAGATGGACCTCGCGGTCGAGCTGCATCGCGTCAGTCGGCTCGCGGCGCTGCAGGAAGCCATCCTCGAGCGCTTCGCGAGTTCCGGCGAGATCGCCGCCGCGGAATGGGCGCGCCTGCGCGACCGCGTCGTGGTGGTGCACGACCTGCTCGGGCGCGAAGAGGCCGCGGAAATCGCGCGTGCCGCGGCCGATCGCCGCGCCGCGCAGCCGGTCATCGATACGGTGCTTGCCGAGCAGTTGCCGCCGATCGACACCTTCGAGCGGATCACGGCGCAATTGCCGGCCTCGCAGCGGCTGCGCCTCGTCGGCGAGGTCGACCACCCGCTGTACGCGCAGATCGTGGTCGCGAACGACTGAGCCCGCGGCCAGCGCTCAGCCGCCGGCCAGTGCCTGCAGTTTCAGCACCGTCGCGCGGTTGCGCATGGTCACGCGGTCGCGGAACTTCGCGCCGCCCAGCAATTCCGCGACGCGGCTTTCGAGGATGCCGTCCGGGCACCACAGGTGACAGGCGTCGGCGCCGACGACGAAGGCCTCGCCCGGATGCGCCTGCGCCAGCGCCTCGAACGGCGCGCGGTCGGCGTCGAGATAGAAGCCCACCAGCAGCCGTGACGGATCGTCGGCCTCCGCGCCGAACGGATGGCCCGCGACGATCGCGTCCAGCGCGGCCGCCGGCAGCACCAGCGTGTTGGTCGACACGTCGGTGCGTGCTTCGACCGCCGCGGCGATCCGCTTCGCGTGGAAGGCGGGGGCGCCGCGCCCGGCATCGAACACCACGTTGCCGCTGTTGAGCAGCGTGCGCACGTCCGTGTAGCCGAGGTCCTCGAACAGCGCCTTCAGCTCGGCCATCGCGATGCGCTTGGCCTTGCCGACGTTGATGCCGCGGAAGAGCGCGACGTGGCGCGGCATCAGACTTCCAGCGTCGCGAGATCGCCCGCGCCCGGCAGGCCGTTCGATTGTGCCTGCAACGATGCCGTCGCAACGGCTGGCAGCAATGACACCATGGGTCAGACTTCCAGTGTCGCGAGATCGCCCTTGGCTTCCAGCCACGTCTTGCGATCGCTCGCCCGCTTCTTCGCCAGCAGCATGTCCATCAGCGCATGCGTTTCGGTGCCGCCGTCGACGGTGAGCTGCACGAGGCGGCGCGTGTCGGGATGGATCGCCGATTCGCGCAACTGCGACGGGTTCATTTCGCCGAGACCCTTGAAGCGGGTGACGTTGACCTGTCCGGCGAAGCCCTTCGCATGCGCGGCCTTCTCGCGCTCAATCTTCTCCAGCAGCAGCCGCTTCTCTTCCTCGTCCAGCGCGTAGAACACCTGCTTGCCCACGTCGACGCGGAACAGCGGCGGCATCGCGACGAACACGTGGCCGGCGGTCACCAGCGACGGGAAATGCTTCAGGAACAGCGCCGACAGCAGCGTGGCGATGTGCAGGCCGTCGGAGTCGGCGTCGGCGAGGATGATGACCTTGCCGTAGCGCAGGCCGGAGATGTCGTCCTTGCCCGGATCGCAACCGATCGCGACCGCGAGGTCGTGCACTTCCTGCGACGCGAGCACGCTGCCGGAGGCGACTTCCCACGTGTTGAGGATCTTGCCGCGCAGCGGCAGGATCGCCTGGAAATCCTTGTCGCGCGCCTGCCGCGCGCTGCCGCCCGCGGAGTCGCCTTCGACGAGGAACAATTCGGTGCGCGACAGGTCCTGGCTGATGCAGTCCGCCAGCTTGCCGGGCAGGGCGGGGCCCTGCGTGACCTTCTTGCGCACGACCTGCTTTTCGGTCTTCAGGCGTGCGGCGGCGCGCTCGATCGCGAGCTGCGCGATCTTCTCGCCGAGGTCGACGTGCTGGTTCAGCCACAGCGAGAACGCATCGTGGGCCGCGCTTTCGACGAAAGCCGCGGCCTGGCGCGAGGACAGGCGCTCCTTCGTCTGCCCGCTGAACTGCGGGTCGGTCATCTTCACGCTCAGCACGAACGCGACGCGGTCCCACACGTCCTCCGGCGCCAGCTTCACGCCGCGCGGCAGCAAGTTGCGGAAATCGCAGAACTCGCGCAGTGCGTCGGTGAAGCCGGTGCGCAGGCCGTTGACGTGCGTGCCGTGCTGCGCGGTCGGGATCAGGTTGACGTAGCTTTCCTGCACCAGTTCGCCATCGGGCACCCAGGCCGCGGCCCAGTCGACGACTTCCGAATCCTTCTTCAGCTGGCCGACGAACAGCTCCGGCGGCAGCACCTCGGTCGCACCGAGCGCGCCCTTCAGGTAATCGCGCAGGCCGTCCTCGTAATGCCAGCTGTCCTTCTCGCCGGTGGCGACGTCGAACAGCGTGACCGTGAGGCCCGGGCACAGCACCGCCTTGGCGCGCAGCAGGTGGCGCAGGTGGCGCACGGCGAACTTCGGCGAATCGAAATACTTCGGGTCCGGCCAGAAGCGCAGCCGCGTGCCGGTGTTCTTCTTGCCGACGGTGCCGATGGTCTCCAGTGCCGAGCTGCGGTCGCCGTCGCGGAATTCCATGCGGAATTCGCTGCCTTCGCGCTTGATGAACACCTCGACCTTCTTCGACAGCGCGTTCACCACGCTCACGCCGACGCCGTGCAGGCCGCCGCTGAAGGTGTAGTTCTTGTTGCTGAACTTGCCGCCCGCATGCAGGCGGGTGAGGATCAGCTCGACGCCGGGGATCTTCTCCTCCGGGTGGATGTCGACCGGCATGCCGCGGCCGTCGTCGGCCACCTCGCAGCTGCCGTCGGGATGGATGACCACGTCGATCTGGCGGGCGTGGCCGGCGAGGGCCTCGTCGACCGCGTTGTCGATGACTTCCTGCGCCAGGTGGTTCGGGCGCGAGGTATCGGTGTACATGCCCGGCCGGCGCTTGACCGGATCCAGGCCGGAGAGGACTTCGATGTCTGCGGCGTTGTAGCGACTGCTCATGGGCGATGCGGGGGCGGAAAGGACGGGACACGCCCGAGGCCGGCGAGCTTGGCGGCACCGCGGAGCGTGGTCAAGCCGTTCAGGTTCACGGCCGGATTCATCCCGCAGTGTGCGCGTTCCGGATAAGGTGCGCCCGTCCGCCACGAACCCGCCGATCCCCGGCGCGGAGCCGGACAACAGACGCCATGACCCATTCCCGCCGTATCGCCATCGCCGTGCCCCTGGTGGCGCTGTCGGTCGCGCTGCTGGCGTTGGCCGGCGCTGCCACCGCCCAGTCGACGCCTCCGGACCCGCAGGCCAACCGCGACGACACCTCCGCTGACGCCGACAAGGCCGCCCGCGACGCCGCCGCCGCGAAGGCCGAGGCCGAACGCAAGGCCGCGGCCCGCAAGCCGAAGCGCGACCCGAAGGCCGAGCGCAAGCAGCCCGAACGCGAAATCGAGGAAGAAGAGACGCCTTGAAAGAAGCGCCCCGAGCGCGCCACGCGCCGCAACGACGACGCCCCGGACCTCCGGGGCGTTTTCTTTTGCATGCAGAATCAACGATTTGCGATTTCCAGGGTCGCCCGGATCGCCGCGTGCCTGTAGACTGTGGCTTTCCAGCGACCCGCTGATGCCATGAACTCCCCCAGCTCCGCGACTCCCCTCGTCTTCGTCACCGGCGGCGTGGTGTCCTCGCTCGGCAAAGGAATCGCCGCAGCCTCTCTTGCCGCCATCCTCGAAGCCCGCGGACTCCGGGTGACGATGATGAAGCTCGATCCGTACATCAACGTCGATCCGGGCACCATGAGCCCGTTCCAGCACGGCGAGGTGTATGTCACCGACGACGGCGCGGAGACCGACCTCGACCTCGGTCACTACGAACGCTTCGTCAACACCCGCCTGACCGGGAAGAACTCGATCACCACCGGCAAGATCTACGAGTCGGTGATCCGCAAGGAGCGTCGCGGCGATTATCTCGGCGCCACGGTGCAAGTGATCCCGCACATCACCGACGCGATCAAGCGCAGCATCGACGAGGCCACCGCCGGCTTCGACGTGGCGCTGGTCGAGATCGGCGGCACGGTGGGCGACATCGAGTCGCTGCCGTTCCTCGAAGCCATCCGCCAGATCCGCACCGAGCGCGGTGCCGAGATGGCGCTGTTCATGCATCTCACGCTGGTGCCGTACATCGCCGCGGCGGGCGAGCTGAAGACGAAGCCGACCCAGCATTCCGTGAAAGAGCTGCGTTCGATCGGCATCCAGCCCGACGTGCTGCTGTGCCGCAGCGAGCAGCCGTTGCCCGACGGCGAGCGCCGCAAGATCGCGCTGTTCACCAACGTGCCCGAGAAGGCGGTGATCTCAGCGGTCGATCTCGACAACATCTACAAGATCCCGATGTGGCTGCACCAGCAGGAGCTGGACCAGATCGTGGTCGAGCGCCTGCACCTGCAGGACAAGGCCGCGAAGACCGCCGACCTGTCCGAGTGGATGGCGGTGGTCGACGCCGCCGAGCATCCGATCGACGAGGTGACCATCGCGGTCGTCGGCAAGTACGTCGACCACCACGACGCCTACAAGTCGGTGGCCGAGGCGCTGAAGCACGGCGGCCTGCGCCAGCGCACGCGGGTGACGCTGAAGTGGCTGGAATCCGAGGACATCGAGCGCGACGGCGCCGAGGCGGTGCTGGCCGGCCTCGACGGCATCCTCGTGCCCGGCGGCTTCGGCGATCGAGGTTTCGAAGGCAAGGTGCTGACCGCGCAGTTCGCGCGCGAGCAGCGCGTGCCGTATTTCGGCATCTGCTACGGCATGCAGGCGGCGGTCGTCGACTACGCCCGCCATGTGCTGGGCCTCGAAGGTGCGAACAGCACCGAGAACGATCGCCAGAGCCCGCATCCGGTGATCGGCCTGATCACCGAGTGGCGGACGTCCTCCGGCGAGATCGAGCGTCGCAGCGAGAAGAGCGACCTCGGCGGCACGATGCGGCTTGGCTTGCAGGAGCAGCGCGTCAAGCCGGGCACGCTGGCGCACCGGCTGTACGGCAAGGACGTGGTCGGCGAGCGCCACCGCCATCGCTACGAGTTCAACAACCGCTACCGCACGCAGCTCGAAGACGCGGGCCTGGTGATCGCCGCGAAGTCGATGGACGACCTGCTGGTGGAGATGATCGAGTTGCCGCAGGCGATGCATCCGTGGTTCCTGGCCTGCCAGGCGCACCCGGAATTCCTGTCGACGCCGCGTCACGGCCATCCGCTGTTCATCGGCTTCATCCGCGCCGCGCGCGAGCGCAAGGCGAACGCCGGCCAGGCCGGTGGCAAGCTGCTGAAGGAAGCGAACGGGTGATCCGCGCCGCCGCACCGGGAACGTGCGCATGACGCCGGACACGCATCCGGACGCCCTGTCGTCGCTGCTGGCGCTGGGCTTCGTCGGCCTGTTGTCGGTGGCGGTCGCGCTGCTGTTTTTCGCCTACGCCATCGGCACCATCGCCGCGATCGGCGCCGCGCGCGAGCGCGGGCCGGAGTGGCGCGCGGTCGTGCTGGCGATCGCGGCGTTCCTGCTGCCGCCGATCGGTTGGGGCTACCTGTTCGTCAAGGACAGCCCGGCGCGTTGGGTCCGCCGCTATTTCTGGATCGGCATCGCCAGCCTCGCCGGCGCCGCCGTGCTGTCTCTCATCATGCTCCAGCGGGGAGTCGTCGCATCATGAAACTCTGCGGTTTCGAGGTCGGTCTCGACCGGCCGTTCTTCCTCATCGCCGGTCCCTGCGTGATCGAATCCGAGCAGTTGCAGCTCGACACCGCCGGTCGGCTGAAGGAGATCACGACGGCGCTCGGCATCCCCTTCATCTTCAAGTCGAGCTTCGACAAGGCCAACCGCACGTCCGGCACCAGCTTCCGCGGCCCGGGCATGGAGGAAGGGCTGCGCGTGCTCGCCGAAGTGAAGCGCCAGATCGGCGTGCCGGTGCTGACCGACGTGCACGAATACACGCCGATGGACGAAGTGGCGAGCGTGGTCGATGTGCTGCAGACGCCTGCGTTCCTCGTCCGCCAGACCGACTTCATCAGGAAGGTGTGCAGCGCCGGCAAGCCGGTGAACATCAAGAAAGGCCAGTTCCTCTCGCCGTGGGACATGAAGCCCGTGGTCGAGAAGGCGAAGTCGACCGGCAACACCGACATCATGGTCTGCGAGCGCGGCGCCAGCTTCGGCTACAACAATCTCGTCAGCGACATGCGCAGCCTCGCGGTGATGCGCGACACCGGCTGCCCGGTGGTGTTCGACGCCACGCATTCGGTGCAGTTGCCGGGCGGGCAGGGCAGCAGCAGCGGCGGCCAGCGCGAATTCGTGCCGGTGCTGGCGCGCGCCGCCGTCGCCGTGGGCGTGGCCGGCGTGTTCATGGAAACCCATCCCGATCCGAGCAAGGCGCTCAGCGACGGCCCGAACGCGTGGCCGCTTGGCAAGATGCAGGCGCTGCTGGAAACGCTGAAGGCGCTGGACGAAGTGACCAAGCGCAACGGGTTCCTCGAAACCGATGCCTGATCCGCGCCACGCCATGCCCGGTTTGCGTCGGACGGCCGCGTCGCTGCGCGTCCTCGCGGGCTTCGTCGCGTGTGCGTGGCTGCTCGCGGCCTGTGGCCGCAGCGAGGTCGCGCCCGCCGCGCCCGCCGCGTCATCGGGCCCCGCGCCCGAGGAGCGCGCCTACCGGGCGAAGGTGATCGACGCGATGCGGAGCGAGGAAGGGCTGGCCTTCGCCGAGGAGTTGCAGCAGGCCTACACCGCCCTCGACCTCGGCCCCGATTCGCAGGAAGTCCGCGATGCCGGCGGCATGGCGACGGTCAATTTCGTCATCCGCAACGCCGAACTGGCGTACGAGGCGAAGCCTCTGGTCAAGTGCCTCGCGGCCTACCACGACAAGCACAAGGTCTCGCTGCCGGAACGCGCGGTGCCCCGGGTCGTCCAGGCCGGGCGACTGGAGCAATTGATCGCCGACGCGACGACCATCGATCGCGAGGCCTATGACAGACTCCTCGCCACGCTGCCCGGCAAGCCGACCGACCTGGGCCGCGCGCGCGCCGCGTTGATGGTCCTGACCTCGAACTCCGCCTACCAGGCCAAACGCGCCGTGGCGGTCCAGACCTCCAGGACGCTCGACTATCTGTCCCTCGCGACGGATGGCGAGTGCACGCCCTCCCACCGTTTCGTTTCCATCCTCAAGAAAGCGCCATGACCACGATCACGAAGATCCACGCTCGCGAAATCCTCGACAGCCGCGGCAATCCGACGCTCGAAGCCGAAGTGGCGCTCGCCGACGGCAGCGTCGGTCGCGCCGCGGTGCCCTCGGGCGCGTCCACCGGCACCAAGGAAGCCGTCGAACTGCGCGACGGCGACAAGACCCGTTACCTCGGCAAGGGTGTGCAGAAGGCCGTCGGCCACGTCAACGGCCCGATCGCGCAGGCGCTGGCCGGCTTCGACGCCGCCGACCAGGCCGGCCTCGACCGCCGCCTGATCGATCTCGACGGCACCGAGAACAAGGGTCGCCTCGGCGCGAACGCGCTGCTGGGCGTCTCGCTCGCCGCCGCGCACGCGGTCGCCGCGTCGCGCAAGCAGGCGCTGTGGCAGTACCTCGCCAACGGTCGCGAGGCCGTGCTGCCGGTGCCGATGATGAACATCATCAACGGCGGCGCGCACGCCGACAACAACGTCGACCTGCAGGAATTCATGGTGCTGCCGGTTGGTTTCTCCTCGTTCTCCGAGGCATTGCGCAGCGGCACCGAGATCTTCCATGCGCTGAAGTCGGTGCTGAAGGCCAAGGGCCTGAGCACGGCGGTGGGCGACGAGGGCGGTTTCGCGCCCGACCTGCGCAGCAACGCCGAAGCGCTGGACACCATCCTCGAAGCCATCGGCAAGGCCGGCTACAAGGCGGGCGAGGACGTGCTGCTCGGTCTCGACGTCGCGTCCAGCGAGTTCTTCGAGAACGGCAAGTACAACCTCACCGGCGAAGGCAAGCGCCTGACGAGCGAGCAGTTCACCGACTTCCTCGCCGACTGGTGCCGCGAGTACCCGATCGTCACCATCGAGGACGGCATGGCCGAGGACGACTGGGCCGGCTGGAAGCTGCTGACCGAGCGCCTGTCGGACAAGGTGCAGCTGGTCGGCGACGACCTGTTCGTCACCAACCCGAAGATCTTCCGCGACGGCATCGACCAGCGCGTGGCGAACGCGATCCTGATCAAGGTCAACCAGATCGGCACGCTGACCGAGACGCTGGAAGCCATCGCGATGGCCGACGCGGCGAAGTATGCGGCGATCGTCTCGCACCGCTCGGGCGAGACCGAGGACACGACCATCGCCGACATCGCCGTCGCCACCACCGCGACCCAGATCAAGACCGGCTCGCTGTGCCGCAGCGATCGCGTCGCCAAGTACAACCAGCTGCTGCGCATCGAACAGCAGCTCGGCGCCGCCGCGAAGTACGCCGGCCGCGACGCGTTCGTGTCGCTGAAGCGGGGCTGATGCGCGCCCGATGACCGATGTCGATCGCCCCCTGCGGCTGCTGGCCCTCCTGCTGCTCGCGCTGCTGGCGTGGCTGCAGTACCGGCTGTGGTTCGGCGAGGGCGGCGCCATCGCCACCACCGAACTGCAGGCCAAGGTCGATCGCCAGGCCGAGGAGAACCGCGGCCTCGGCCAGCGCAACGGCCAGCTGTCCGCGGAGGTCGACAACCTCAAGTCGGGCGAGGCGGCGGTCGAGGAACGCGCGCGCAGCGAACTGGGCATGATCAAGCCCGGCGAGACGTTCTACCGCGTGATCGAGTCGCCGCCACCGCCCGCCGAGGCGCCGCCGCCGGCCGTGGACCAGACGCCGTGACGGCGGATGCGGTCCGCGGCGGCGTGTGGGTCGTGGTGCCGGCCGCTGGTCGCGGCACGCGCTTCGGCGCCGAGCGCCCGAAGCAGTACTGCGAGGTCGCCGGCCACGCGGTGATCGCGCACACGCTCGGCGTGCTGCTGGCGCATCCGTCGGTGGCCGGCGCGATGGTGGTGCTCGCCGCGGACGACGGCTACTGGACCGAGGGCGCGATGGCGCATGCCGACAAGCCGGTGCTGACCTGCATCGGCGGCGCCGAACGTGCCGATTCAGTGCTCGCCGGCCTTGACGCCTTGCCCGACACGGTGCGCGCCGACGAGTTCGTGCTGGTGCACGATGCCGCGCGGCCGAACCTCGCGCATGCCGACCTCGACCGGTTGCTCGACGTCGGCCGCGCCGATCCGGTCGGCGCGATCCTTGCCGCGCCGGTGCGCGACACGCTCAAGCGCGCGGGCGACGACGGCGGCATCGACGGTACCGAACCGCGCGAGCGGCTGTGGCGTGCGTTCACGCCGCAGTTGTTCCGGCGCATGCAGCTGTCGCGCGCGCTGCGCGCTGCGGCCGAGGCCGGCGTCGCGATCACCGACGAGGCGATGGCGATGGAACGGCAGGGCCTGCGCCCGCTGCTGGTCGAGGGCCGCGAAGACAATTTCAAGATCACCACGCCGGCCGACCTGGCGCGGTTCGAATTCGAACTGGCGCGTCGGCGCCGCATGGAGGAATCCTGATGAAGACACGTGTGTGTGCACTCGCGCTCGGCGCCTGCCTGTCCCTCGCGGCCGGTGTCGCCGCCGCCGAGCCTTCCAAATCGAAGGGCCGCAGCCCGGAGGACGTCGCCGCCGATGCGATCCGCGCCAAGCAGGCGCTGAGCGACTGTCTCGTGACGTCCGTCGACGCCGACGACCGGCGCGTGCTGGTCGAGTGGATCTTCGGCGTGCTGTCGCGGCATCCCGACGTGAAGCCGCTCACCCGCATCGACGACGCGCAGTACGAGCGCATCACCCGCCGGGCCACCGCGCTGGTCGAATCGCTGTTGCTGGAACGCTGCATCGACCAGTTCCGCGAGGTCTCGCGCAAGGCCGGTACCGAGGCGATCGGCGAGAGCTTCGAGAAGCTGGGCGAGACCGCGATGTCCTCGATGCTGGAGGATCCGAGCGTGCGCGCCGCCAGCGGCGACATCGCCAAGTACGCCGACCCCGCGCGCATCGAGCGCGCGCTCAAGGACAAGTGAGCCGATGATCCGCATCGGCCAGGGCTTCGACGTCCACGCCTTCGGCGACGGCGACCACGTGACGCTGGGCGGCGTGCGCGTGCCGCACGAGCGCGGCATCGTCGCCCACAGCGACGGTGACGTGCTGCTGCACGCGCTGTGCGACGCGATGCTTGGCGCGCTGGCGCTGGGCGATATCGGCCGGCATTTCCCGCCGAGCGACGCGCGCTGGAAGGACGCCGACAGCCGCGTGTTCCTGCGCCATTGCGACCATCTGATCCGCGACCTCGGCTGGAAGGTCGGCAACGCCGACGTCACCGTGATCTGCGAGCGGCCGAAGGTCGGCCCGCACGCCGAGGCGATGCGGCGCACGATCGCGCTGGACCTCGGCATCGACATCGCCGACGTCAGCGTGAAGGCGACGACCAGCGAACGCCTCGGCTTCACCGGCCGCGGCGAAGGCATCGCGGCGCAGGCGGTCTGCCTGCTCGTGCGCACGTGAGCGCGACGCCGGTACGCGCGCACGGCGCGCCCGCGCTGCGTGCCCGCCTGCGTGCGACGCCGGAGGATTTCGTCGTCGAGGAACTGCATGCCTTCGAGGCGTCCGGCGCGGGCGAGCACCTGCTGCTGACGATCGAGAAGCGCGGCATGAACACCGCGTTCGCGGCGAAGCGCATCGCGCAGTGGGCGGGCGTGGCCGAGTCCGCGATCGGCTATGCCGGCCTGAAGGATCGGCACGCGCTCACCCGCCAGCGTTTCAGCGTGTGGCTGCCGAAGAAGGTCGCGCCGGACATTGCGACGCTGGGCGTCGATCCGGATTCCGCCGAGCGCGGCGAGCGCCTGATCGTGCTCGACGCGTGCTGGCACAGCCGCAAGCTGCCGCGCGGCGCGCTGGCCGGCAATCGTTTCGAGCTGACGCTGCGCGACGTGGTCGGCGACGTCGAGGCGATCGACGCGCGGTTGCGCGCGATGGCCGAACGCGGCGTGCCGAATGCGTTCGGCGAGCAGCGCTTCGGCCGCGGCGGCGACAACGTGGCGAAGGCGCGGGCGATGTTCGGCGGCCGGCGCGTGGCGCGCGAGGAGCGCACGCACCTGCTGTCGGCGGCGCGCTCGGAGCTGTTCAACCGCGTGCTGGCGCGCCGCGTCGCCGACGGCAACTGGGATCGCGGCCTCGACGGCGAGGTCTGGGCGCTGGACGGCAGCCGCAGCGTGTTCGGGCCCGAGCCGTGGAGCGAGGCGCTGGCCGAGCGGTTGGCGCGCTTCGACATCCATCCCTCCGGCCCGCTGTGGGGCCGCGGCACGCTGCGCACGCAGGGCGAGGCGCGGGCGCTGGAAGAGGCCGCGCTGGCCGACGACGACGCCCTCGCGCTGCGTGACGGACTGGAACGCGCCGGCCTCGAACAGGAACGCCGCGCACTGCGGCTGCGTCCGGATGCGCTGGCGTGGGACTGGCCCGAAGCGGGCGTGCTGCGACTGGCCTTCGGCCTGCCGCCAGGCGCCTATGCCACCACGGTGCTGGCGGAACTGGGCGAGCTCGACGGGACGGTGCCGGGTTTCTGAACGCGGGGCTTCGCCGGCTCACCGACAGACGGCAAACCCGGCAAAGCCGCCGCGGCGCGGGAGGCGTATAACGGCCGGGAGCCCCCTGCGGTCGTCGCAGGGCGCCGCCCGCGATGCCTCCCGGAGGTTTCCGCATGAACGCCAGAACGTCGTCCCTGCTGCTCGTCGCGCTCGCCGGCCTTGCCCTCGCCGGCTGCAAGACGATGGAGCACAGCGCCTACCAGCCACCGCCGCCGAAAGCGGTCGCGCCCGGCACCACCTACCAGCCGCGCATCGAGGAAGACACCGCCTACGTGGCGTACGTCGAGAACATGGCGCGCATCCGCGGCATCACCGTGCGCTGGGTCAACAAGCCGGTGAAGCGGCACGTCGACCAGTGACGTCCGACGCGACCGCGCCGCCTTCGCCGGCGGCGCGTTCGCGGTGATCGTTCACAGCCCGTAGCGTTCGATCGCGTCCCGGTGCGGCTGCGGGTCGGCGTCGCTCGCCTCCGCCAATGCCAGCCAGGCGAGGCGATGCGGCCAGCTGGCCGTCGCCTCGGTCAGCACGCGGTCGATCTCTGCGGCCGCGACGGTCGCCGGCGCCGACACCGTGAACACCACGCCGGGCAGCGGCGCGCCGTCCTGCGCGGCGTCTTCCAGCCGGTAGGCGTCGCCGCTGTGGATCCACACGCGCCAGTCGCGCGCGTGCAGCGCTTCGCGGAAGGCCGCGAACGCGTCATCGTCCGGCGCCGGGCCGTCGACCACCCAACTGCGGCCGTAGCCGCCTTCGGACAGCGTGTGGATCGCGCGGAACGTCGGCACGAAATGGTGGCGTTCCTCTTCGTCCTCCGGCGCCGGATACAGCGCGGCGGCGTCGAACACGACGCGGTCGCCCACGCGTTGGCGGTTCGCCGGCGGCGCGTTCTCCAGCACGACGGCGTGCACCGGGCCGCTGCGCCGGGCGTAGTAGTCGAGGGTCTTGCCGTCTTCCTCGTGGCGGACGATCACCCAGCCCCAGTCTTCATCGATCACGCCCTCGCCGGCTTCGAGCGTCATGCCGAGGTCGGTGGCGACGGCGCGCACGCTCGCCCAGTCCTCCGCGGCGGTGGCGGCGGCGAGGTAGTCCCAGCGCGCGGAGCGGTCGTCGGGATCGGCCTCGCACAGTTCGCGATGCCGGATCGCGGCGTCGGCGAAGCGTTGCTGCGTCATCAATGCGTGCGCCAGCAGGCGACGCGCGCCCTGCGCGTCGGGCGACAGCGTGAGCAGGTCGAGGCAGTGGCGTTCGACCGCCGGCCAGTCCTGCAACTGCTGGGCGAGCCGCGCGCGGCACCAGCAGGCCATGCGCGGATCATGCGTTTCGCAGAGGCGTGTCAGCCGATCGACGCCCGCGTGGTCGCCGGCGGCCAGCAGCGCGGACAGCAGCGTCGACGCGACGTTGCCGGCGTCCTCGGCGCCCGCGCGGCGTTCGACGTGTCGCCACAGCAGGTCGATGGCGTCGCGGTCGGCGCCGCAGGCCTGCAGCGCGGACGCGGCATGCGTGCACAGGCCGGCATCGTCCGGGCGTTCGGCGACGGCCGCGAGCAACCACTCGATTTCCTTCTCCGGGTTGCGGTCGTCGTCCGGTCGCTGCTGCAGCCACGCCGACAGGTCTTCGGCGGGCACGGGCATCGGGTCGAGACGGGGATGCGCGTCGATCCGCGCCTGCAGCGCGGCCAGTACGGCGTCGGCCGACGCCGGGTGGCGCAACGCATCGCGATGCTGCTGCGCCAGCCGCAGGTGGCGTTCGGCCGACCAGCGCGCGTCGCGTGCCAGCGCGAGGTCGGCGCAGGCGATCGCCATGTCGACGACGGTGCGATGCGCGCCGGTCGACGCGAAATGCCGCAGCGCCTTCTCCAGTTCGCGACCCAGCGCCCAGGTATTGCGTTCCGGCTGGCGATGCAGCAGCGGCAGGATCGCGCGCAGCCAGCGCCAGCGGTTGCCGGCGTTGGTGTCGTGGAAGCCGGGCAGGGCGTCCCAGGCCTCGTCGTCGCGACCGAGCGCGGCCAGCGCTTCGGCCTTCTGCAGTGCGCGCGGCAGGCTGATGTTGCGCCACTCGGGCCCGTCGACCTCGGCTTCCAGCGCTTCGATGCGTTCCAGCGCTTCGGCATGCCGGCCCATCGCCAGCAGCACGCGGTGGTGGATCTCGCGGATGCCGTCGTTCACCACCTGGCCGTGCGCGAGCAGCGTCTCCTGCTGCGCCTGCAGGTAGGCCAGCGCCTCCTCGTTGCGGCCGGCGTCGAGCAGCGCCTCGGCCTTCTCGTTCGACAGGCACTGGAAGCAGGCCCAGCTCGGATCGATGCGCGCCAGCGTCTCGTCGCAGACCGCGATGCGTTCCTCGACCCAGCCCGGGCCGTCGATGTTGGCGTAGCAGGCGGAGAGATCCTGGGTCACGCAGATCGACTGCGGACAGGCGATGGTGTCGTCGCGATGCGCGAACTCGAACAGTGCCACGGCCTCGGGCAGCGCGGTCTCGCCTTCGCCGTTGTTGCCCAGTCGGTTGCGCATCTCCCAGTGGCGGATGAAGACCTCCAGCCACGGGTTGTCCAGCGTCTTGCACAGCGCCTTGAGTTCCGGCAGCAGCGCTTCCGCGCGTTCGGCTTCCAGATCGCAGATCTCGCTGCTGAGGCGTTCGATCAGGTCGGCGCTGTGCGCCTGCCCGGCGTCGGCCAGTTCCTGTTGCAGGCGTTCCATCCATTGCCAGATGTTCATGGGGTGGGGGTCTTGTCCGAATGGGGAAGGGTGGGATCGATCAGTCGCTCGACCGACGCCGCGAGATCGCCGAGCGCGCCCTGCAGCGCGGTCGGCGCATGCGCGCCCTGACCGTCGAGCAGGTTCTTGAACGCTTTCAGCAGGCGCGCGGCGACCGCGGCATTCGCGTCGCCCGCGCGCACGGCGCGCAGCAGCCGCGCGACCGCGGGGTTGTCGAGGTTCACGTAGAGCTTGTGGTCGTGGCTGCCGTCGATGCCGGCGGTGAACTTGCGCGCGAGGCGCAGCGCGGAGAGCGAGACCTTGCGGTCCTCGGCGTCTTCTTCCAGCCGCTTCTTCAGTTCGGTGTCGCGGTCGGCGACCACGATCAGCGGCAGCTCGGCCGGCTGGAAATGCGCCGGCACCAGCTTCTCGCCGTTGCCGAGGTGGCGCTCCAGCCACGCGATCTCGTCCGCGGGCAGGTCGGCGAGGCGGAACAACTGGCGGTTGCCCTGCTCGGTGCCCAGTTCCACCAGCCGCAGGCCGCGGGCGCTGGCCCAGCGGCGCAGGAACGGCACCACGGCGTAGCGGTTGCCGCGCGCGACCGGCACGCCCATCGCGCGGAACAGCATCGCCTCGAAGCCCTGCCGGTCTTCCAGGATCACGTGCACGGCGCCCTTCGATGTCAGGTCGCGCACCGGCAGGTCGCCCTGCGTGGTCGGGATGCGCACCGCGTCCATCAGCATCGTGAACAGGCGGTCGTCGCACAGCGCGGCCCCGAGCAGCGCCTCGTTGTGGCGGGCAAGGATGCGCCGCCACGCCTCCGGTTGCTCGCGCGCGACCGTCGCCAGGCCTTCGATCAGCGACTCGGTGATCGCGTGCTTCGTCGTGCGGTAGTGCGCGTCGCGCTGCAGGTCCTCGCGGCTGGCGGTCGGCGTCATCCGCCGCGATTCGATCACGCCGCCGACGAAGCCCGCCCACGACGGCAGCAGGTCGCGGGCGTCGTCGTCCAGCAGCATGCCGCGCAGGAACACCGACAGGTTGCGGTTGTCGCTGCTGCCGTAGGTGCTGCCGTCCTGCACCCAGAGCAGGCCGACGGCGTCGCTGTCGTCGCTCGCGCGCAGCGGCAGCGTGCAGATTGGCTCGAAGCTGTGCTCGAAGCGTGCGGCGAAGGCGAGGTCGCGGCGGCGCGCCTGGATCGGGTGCAGCGCGGCAGTGTCGGCCTGCCGCCACGGTGGCGGCTCGGGATTGATCGCGTCGCCGCCGGCGATGTGGATCGGTTCGGCCAGCAGTGCGCAGTAGTGTTCGAGGATCTCGCGCAGCCGCTGCGCCGTCGCCAGCGCCGCATGCTCGTCGTGCAGCTTCAGCACGACCTCGGTGCCGACCTCGCGCGGCGGCATCGCCTCGACCGAATACTGCTCGGCGTTGATCGAGCTGTAGACGTGGCCGAGGTCGGGTGTCTGGTACGACGTCGTGCGCACCGACACCTGCTTCGCCAGCACGAACGCCGACAGGAAGCCGAGGCCGAACATGCCGATCAGGCCGCCGTCGTCCTGTCCCGATTCGCGCAGCCGGCGGGTGTAGCCGACGCCGACGGTGGCGAGGTAGGCGTGGATCTCGGATTCGGTCAGGCCGGCGCCGGTGTCGATGATGCGCAGCGTGTTGGTGGCGCGGTCGCCGACGATGTCGATGCGCGACGGCCCGGTCCAGTCCGGCTGCTCGATGCGCCGCCGCACGATCGAATCGTGCGCGTTCTGCACCAGTTCGCGCAGCGCGACCATCGGCGTGGAGTAGAGGTGCCGGCTGAGGACCGACATCAGCCCGCCGAGGTCGACGCCGGCGCGGCGGACCCCGGCCACCGGTGCGGCCGGTCCCGTCTCTTCGTTGTTCATCGGTGAGGCGTGAGGGAAGTCCGGCGCATTCTAGGCGATCGGGACAGGCGACCCGCGCGGCGTCAGCGCCGCGAGGCCAGCAGCACCAGCACCGCGCCGGTGCCGCCCTGCGCCGGCGGCGCGGAGTGGAACGCCAGCACGTCGGCGCGCTGGCGCAGCAGGCGGTCGACGAGGTTCTTCAGCAGCGGCACGCCGTCGGGCGAATTCAGGCCCTTGCCGTGGATCACGCGCACGCAGCCCAGCCCGGCGTCGACGGCCTCGCGCAGGAAGCGGCGCAGCAGCATCTCGGCGGTGGCGAGATCGGCCAGATGCAAGTCGATCTCGTCCTGCGCCGAGTACTGGCCGCGCGACAGCCGCTGCAGCACCCGCGGCGGCACCTCGTCGCGGCGGTAGCGGAGCGGATCGCCGGCCAGCAGCGGCATTTCGTCCAGCGCCAGCCGGAACTCGTCGCGGGCCGCGTCCTCGTCGCGTTCGCGCATCCGCGCCGCAGGCCGCGGCTTGGGCTTTTCCGGCACGGCCGGCGGCGCGGGCAGCTCGCGCACGGGCCCGATCGCGGCGCGGAACAGCGCGGCGTCGTCTTCGTCGTCGTCCGGCGGCGGGGCGGGCGGGGGCTTGCGCGGGGTCATCGGCGGGGAGGGTAGCAGGCGATGGCGTCGGCGACGCATGCCGGAGCCCGCGCGACGCATCCGGTATCATGTCGAGGCTCGATTCCCGAAGGCGACGACACTCCCCATGCGCATCCTGGTCAGCAACGACGACGGCGTCGACGCCCCCGGCATCCGCGCCCTCGCCGAGGGCCTGCGCGCCGCGGGGCACGAGGTGCTGGTGGTCGCGCCCGACCGCGACCGCTCCGGCGCCAGCAATTCGCTCACCCTCGACATGCCGATCCGCGTGATCCGCCAGGACGAGACCACCTGGCGGGTGCACGGCACGCCCACCGACTGCGTGCACGTGGCGATCACCGGCATGCTGGAGCGCGAGCCGGACATCGTCGTCTCCGGCATCAACAACACCGCGAACCTCGGCGACGACGTCATCTATTCGGGCACCGTCGCCGCGGCGATGGAAGGGCGTTTCCTCGGCCTCCCCGCCGTCGCGCTGTCGCTGGTCACCGCCGACCACAAGGGCGCGCACTACGCGACCGCCGCGCGCGCCGCGGTGGAGATCGTCGCCCGCCTGCGCGCCGACCCGCTGCCGGCGGACACCATCCTGAACGTCAACGTGCCCGACCTGCCCTGGGCGGAGATCCGCGGCTTCGAGGTCACGCGCCTGGGCAACCGCCATCGCGCCGAGCCCTGCACCGCGCAGGAAGACCCACGCGGCCGCACCTGGTGGTGGATCGGCGCCGCCGGTCCCGAGCAGGACGCCGGCCCCGGCACCGATTTCCACGCGGTGCGCAGCGGCCACATCTCGATCACCCCGATCCACGTCGACCTCACGCGCTACCAGGCGCTGGAGCAGGTCGCGAGCTGGGTCGGCGGCCTCGCCGCAGGCCTGCGCGACGCGGGCACCGGGGAGGGCGCCGCATGATGGCGCGGATCCGGTTGCAGCCGGAGGCGGTGGGTGTGGGCATGACCTCGCAGCGGGTGCGCGATCGCCTGATCGAGCGCCTGCGTGAGCAGAACATCCGCGACGAACGCGTGCTCAACGCGATCCGCACCGTGCCGCGCCACCTGTTCGTGGACGAAGCCCTGGCCGGGCGCGCCTACGAGGACAACGCGCTGCCGATCGGCCACGGCCAGACGATCTCGCAGCCGTGGGTGGTCGCGCGCATGACCGAGGCGCTGTTCGAGGCCGATCCGTCGGCCGACGCCGATGCCGTTGCAGACGCCGCCGCGCCGCGCGCCGCGTTCCCGCCGAAGCGGGTGCTGGAAGTCGGCACCGGCTCCGGCTACCAGGCCGCGGTGCTGGGCGCATTGGGGCTGGAGGTGTTCACGGTCGAACGCATCGGCGACCTGCTGCGCACCGCGCGCAAGCGCTTCCGCAGCCTTGGGCTGGAACTGCGCAGCAAGCACGACGACGGCCGCATCGGCTGGCCGGAGCACGCGCCCTACGACGCGATCCTCGTCACCGCCGCCGCGCCGGCGCTGGTCGACGCGCTCATCGAACAACTCGCGCCCGGCGGCGTGCTGGTCGCGCCGGTCGGCGGCGCGGGCGCGCAGTCGCTGGTGAAGCTGCGCCGCAACGCCGACGGCAGCGTCTCGCGCACCGACCTGGCGTCGGTGGTCTTCGTGCCGCTGCTCTCGGGGACGGTGGACGCGTGAAGCTCTTCGGTCCGCTCTACCGACGCGCCATCGGCTGGTCCCGCCATCCGCGCGCGCCGTCGTTCCTCGTCGGCCTGAGCTTCGTCGAGGCGATCATCTTCCCGGTGCCGCCGGAAGTGATGCTGGCGCCGATGTCGCTGGCGCAGCCGCAGCACGCGATGCGGTTCGCCACGCTGAGCCTGATCGGCTCGCTGGTGGGCGCGGTGCTCGGCTACCTGCTGGGCCATTACGCTTACGAGATCGTGCGGCCGCTGTTCGATGCCATCGGCTGGGCCGAGACCATCGACCAGGGCGTGCTGAAGCTGCGCGGGATAGCCGCCGAATCGCCGTGGAAGGCGTTCTGGCTGCTGGCGCTGGTCGGCTTCGCGCTGCCGCTGAAGATCGTGACCTGGGCGTCGGGCATCGTCGGCATCCCGTGGCTGCCGTTCCTCACCAGCATGGTGGTGGGCCGCGGCCATCGCGTGTATCCGGTGGCGCTGGCGATCCGCATCGGCGGCGAACGCGCCGAACGCGCGCTGCATCGCTGGATCGAACCGGTGGGCTGGGCGATCTCGGTCCTGCTGTTGGGCGTGGTCGGGTATTTCGCTTACCGTGGATGGGCCGCATGAACCCGCGCCCGTCCCTGCCGTTGCGATCGTCGTCCCGTTGCCTCGCCGCGCTGCTCGCCTTCGCGGTGCTGGCGGCCTGCGGCCACAGCACGGTGGTGCGCACGCCGTCGCGGCACGAGCCGCGCGTCGTGCGGCCCGCGGCACCCAGGCCGGGTTCGACGACCGTCGTCCGCGCCGGCGAAACCGTCTACCGCATCGCCACCCGCCATGGCATCAGCCCGCTGGACCTGGCGATGTGGAACCGCATCCCGCCGCCGTACACCATCCATCCCGGGCAGCGCCTGCGGCTGACGCCGCCGCCCGATCGCGCGCCGCCGCCGGTGGCATCGACGCGACCGCCGCCCGCCACGCCGACGTCGCCGGCCAACGGTCGTCCGCCATCGCCGCCGCCGTCGACTTCGACGTCGCCCAAACCGCCCGCCCCGACGCCGTCGACCCCGAAGCCGCCCGCGCCGCCGCCGGTGGCGATGTCGACGTTCGCCTGGCGCTGGCCGGCCGACGGTGCGCTGGTCGGCACCTTCGCCGCCGGCGATCCCACCCGGCAGGGCATCGACATCGGCGGTCGTGTGGGCGCGCCGGTGCGCGCTGCGGCCGACGGCGTGGTGGTGTATTCCGGCGCCGGCCTCGTCGGCTACGGCGAGCTGATCATCATCAAGCACGACGACCAGTGGCTGTCGGCCTACGGCCACAACCGTGCACGGCTGGTCAACGAAGGCCAGCGCGTGAAGGCCGGCGAACAGATCGCCGAGATGGGCCACAGCGGCGCCTCGCGCGACATGCTCCATTTCGAGATCCGCTACAACGGCAAGCCGCAGGACCCGCTGCAGGCGCTGCCGAAGCGATGAAGTCTCGAACATTCCGGAAGGGCGGATCCCCGGCCTCCGCGCGGCGCGCGGAGGCGCTCGCCGTCCCGCGAGGCGATGCCTCGCAAGCGGGGCCGGCTCGCCCGCTACAACGGCAAGCCGCAGGATCCGCTGCAGGCACTGCCGAAACGTTGAAGGGACGCGCATGACGATCACCCGCCTGCTCGCCATCGCCGGCTTCGCGCTGCTCGCGCTCGCGTGGTCGCCCGCGCGCGCGGCGGAACGCGCGTCCGTCGCGCAGCCGCTGGCGATCGGCGACACCTTCACGCTCGCATCGAAGGCGCTGGGCGAGACCCGGCGCATCAACGTCTGGCGCCCGCCGGCCAACGCCGCGAAGCCCGACGCGCCGCTGCCGGTGCTGTACCTGCTCGACGGCGGCATCGGCGAGGATTTCCTCCACGTCGCCGGATTGATGCAGGTGTCGATCGCCAACGGCACGATGCGGCCCTTCCTGCTCGTCGGCATCGAGAACACGCAGCGCCGGCGCGACATGACGCCGGCGACCGACGTCGCCGAGGACCGCGCGATCGCGCCCGCCGTCGGCGGTGCGGTGCCGTTCCGCGCCTTCCTGCGCGACGAACTGAAGCCGGAGATCGCGCGTCGCTACCGCGTCGCCGGCGAGAGCGCGCTCGTCGGTGAATCGCTGGCCGGGCTGTTCGTGCTCGACACGCTGGTCGCCGAGCCGGCGCTGTTCGACGACTGGATCGCGATCGACCCGGCGGTGTGGTGGAACGACAAGGCGCCGATGAAGGGCCTGCGCACGTTCCTGAAGGCGCATCCCGACCTGCGCGGGCGGCTGCTGGTCGCCGCCAGCGGCGAGCCGACGATCGCCTCGCTGACCGTCTGGCTGCCGTCGATCCTGCAGGACGACGCGCCGAAGGGCCTGGCATGGCGCTACCTGCCGCTGCCGGACGAAACCCACGGCACGGTGTTCCATCCCGCCGTGCTGCGCCTGTTCCGCGCGCTGTCCGAACCGCTTCCGCCGCCGACGTCGCCATGAGCGGGCAAGGCGGAAAATTGATCCGGATCGGGTTGCGGTCACCGGGAATTCCGGATCATCGCCCGTGATGAGTCCGCTCCGTCGCCCGCGCCCGCTGCTGTGGTCGCTCGCCTTCACGGCGAGCCTGCTGCTTGCGCTGCTGCCGGCGGCCGGACGGCTGCATCGTGCGCTCGATGCCGAAGCCTCTGCGCCCGCGATGCAGGCCTTCTGCACCACGCAGGGGCTGGTGCTGCGTCCGCCGATCTTCGATCAGGTGGCCGTCGATCAGTTCGTCATCGATCCGGCCCATCCTCCGGGCGAGCGTTCGCCGGCACCCGCGGCCGGCGACGACTGCGCCTACTGTCCGCTGCTGGCGACGACCGGGCTTCCGGCCCTCGTGTCGCCGGTGCTGGCGCCGTTGCCGCCGATGGCAGTGGTCTTTCCGCCGCGGGATTCGCGGCGCACGGGTGATCGCCACCCGATCGGCCAGGGCCCGCGCGGCCCGCCGGCGCGCTTCGCCGCCTGATCGATCCCGCGTCGCGGCGATCCCGCGTTTCGCCTTCCTTTCGTGTCCTGCCGCCTCCGCGCGTCCGTGCGGCGGGCGCGCATGCGCCGTGACGCTCCGCGCGCACGGCCGCCGTCCCCCTTTCCGGAGTTCTCCATGCGTTCCTTCGTGTCCATTCCGGTCGCGCCGCTCGCGGCCGCGATCCTCGCCGCGCTGCCGTTCTGCGCCTTCTCCGCCGAGCCGGTGCTCCCCGATGCCGGCGACGGCGTCGTCACCCTGCCGAAGGTGATCGTCGAGAGCGATCGCGCCGACATCGCGCCGGCCCGCCGCGTCGACGCGCAGGCGCTGCGCGCACGCGCAGCCGCCGCCAGCGATGCCGCCGCGCTGCTCGACGGCCAGCCGGGCGTCACCGTCAACGCCGCCGGCGGCGTGTCCGGCCTGCCGTCGATCCGCGGCCTCGCCGACGACCGCCTGCGCATCCGCGTCGACGGCGCCGACATCACCGCGTCCTGCCCCAACCACATGAATCCGGCGCTGTCGTACGTGCCGCCGGGCGATGTCGCCAGCATCGTCGTCTATCCGGGCATCACCCCGGTGTCGCAGGGCGGCGATTCGATCGGCGGCAGCATCGTCGTCGAGCGCAGGCCGCCGACGTTCGCCGCGGCGGGCGAGGGCACGGTGTTCTCCGGCGAATTCGGCGCCTACTACCGCAGCAACGGCGACGCGCACGGTGCCCACGTGGCCGCGGCGCTCGCGACCGAGCACTTCAGCGCGCGCTACACCGGGTCGACCGCGCGTGCCGACGATTACCGCGCCGGCGACGACTTCAAGACCTACACCTTCACCGGTCGCGCCGGGCACACGCTGGGCCGCGACGTGGTCGGTTCCAGCGCGTTCGTGTCGCACAACCAGGCGCTCGACCTCGCCTACGCCTGGGGCGATCACCTGATCGAGGCGAAGTTCGGCTGGCAGCAGATCCCGATGCAGGGCTTCCCCAACCAGCGCATGGACCTCACCGACAACCAGCAGCGCAGCGCCAACCTGCGCTACCTCGGCCAGTTCGACTGGGGCCGGCTGGAAGCACGCGTCTACCGCGAGACGCTCGACCACGAGATGGATTTCGGCGCGGACAAGCGCTACTGGTACGGGTCCGCGTCCGGCGGCAGCAACCCGCCCGACGGTGCCGGCGTGCCTTGCGCGCCGATCGGCGCGACCTGCGCCATCGGCATGCCGATGGACACCGAGAGCGACACCACCGCGCTGTCGCTCGATGCCGACATCGCGCTGCATGGCGACGATCGCCTGCGCGCGGGCCTCGAGCATCGCGCGTACCGGCTCGACGATTGGTGGCCGCCGTCCGGCGGCATGATGGCGCCGGGCACGTTCTGGAACATCCGCGACGGCGAGCGCGATCGCACCGCGGCCTACGTCGAGTGGGAGCATCACTTCGACGCGCGCTGGACCGCCGAACTCGGCGCCCGCTACGAGCAGGTGCGGATGGACGCCGGCCTGGCCGAAGGCTACGCCCCGACCAGCAACATGATGGGCTCGTACCAGATGCGCGACGCCGGCCTGTTCAACGCCGCCGACCGCTCGCGCCGCGACGGCCACTGGGATGCCAGCGCGATCTTCCGCTTCGCCGCGAGCGAGCGCGCCGACATCGCCTTCGGCATCGCGCGTAAGGTCCGTGCGCCGGGCCTGTACGAGGTCTATCCGTGGTCGACGTGGTCGATGGCGGCGGTGATGAACAACTTCGTCGGCGACGGCAACGGCTACATCGGCAACCTCGCGCTGCGCCCGGAACGCGCGGTGACGGTGTCGACGACCTTCGACCTGCATGCGCCGGATCGCCGCTGGGAACTGCAAATCACGCCGTATCGCACGCAGATCGCCGATTACATCGACGCCGTGCAGTGGGATGCCGCCACCAACGCGCCGCGTGCGGTGCCGGTGCGCAACGCCTTCACCGTGCTGAAGTACGCGAACCAGAATGCGCGGCTGTACGGCGTGGACGTCTCCGGCAAGGTGCGGCTGGCCGAGACCGGCTTCGGCACGTTCGGCCTGGAAGGCACACTGGCGTGGTCCGACGGTGAGAACACCCGCACCGGCGACGGCCTCTACCACCGCATGCCGCTGAACGCGAAGCTCGCGCTCACCCAGCGCATCGGTGGCTGGGACAACGCGCTGGAAGTGGTGGGCGTCGACCGCAAGGACGATGTCTCGCGCGTGCGCAACGAGATCGAAACCGCCGGCTACGGTCTGGTCAACCTGCGCGTGGGCCATGCGTGGGAGCGCGTGCGGCTGGACGTGGGCGTGGACAACGTATTCGACCGCTTCTACGCGCTGCCGACGGGCGGTGCGTATCTTGGCCAGGGCACGACGATGTCGATGAATCCGCCGGTGCCGAACTATCCGCAGTGGGGCACGGCCGTGCCCGGCGCGGGACGTTCGTTCCACGCGGCGATCAACGTGAAGTTCTGATTCAGGACTCCGGCTCCGGTACGCCCCGTGCGGGCGGGGGACGCGGACCCTCCGGCTGCGTCCTCCGCTCGTGCGGTCAGCGTGAGAAGCATGAAAAGCGTCCGTCGCGGGGTGTTCGATCCCCGAGGCGGTCGACGTGGAATTCCGTTCCGGTACGCCCCGTGCGAGCGGGGGACGTGGGCCCTCCGGCTGCGTCCCCTGCTCGTGCGGTCAGCGTGCGAGGCACAGCGACGTGCCGCGATGGAAGTCCTGGCCCCAGGTGCGGTAACCGGCGGTGTCGATGTGGATCGCGGTGGGTGTGTAGAAGCCGAGTCCCATGTTCGCGGCCTCGCCGTGTTCGCGCCAGAACGCACAGAGTTTCTCGACGTTGTCCGGCCGCTTCGGCAGGTCGAAGTCGATCGCCTGGTTCTGCAAATGCTTGCTGCCGGCGCTGCCGCCGGCACAGGCGTTGAGCTCGGGATCGCGGTATGCCGAACGCGCGAGCGAGGTGTCGAGGATGCCGAGATCGCGCAGTTGCGCGACCAGCCGCAGCGTCGGCGGCATGTTCGCCTGCAAGGTGTCGGGCGGCACGCCGAATTCATCGCGGTTGCAGGCCCGCCACTTGCGCGCCGTGCGCGCGAGCGCCAGCGCGGGCACCACGCCATCGACGCCTTCGGCCTGCAGCCGCGCGGCGTACTGCGCCGCTTCGGTGCGATGGCCGGCGTCGAGCCAGCGCGCGTAGCGCTTGGTCGGCGACAGCGGCAGCAGCGCGCAGCCGGCGAGGGCGACCAGCAGGGCTGCGAGCACCAGCGTGGTGGCGATCGAGGCGGCAGCGGTCGACGCCGTCGCGATCTGCTTCGGGGCCACCGCGGCGCGCGGGCGGCGCATCGCTCAGCCCGCCAGCACGAATCCGGCGACCACGCGCCGGCCTTCGCCCGCCAGCACGTTGAAGGTGCGCGCGGCGGCGGCATTCGTCATCGTTTCCAGGCCGATGCCGCGCGACAGGCAGGCGGCCAGCGTCGCCGGCGGCGGGAACGCCTGGCGGCCGCCGCTGCCCAGCAGCACGACTTCCGGCGCCAGTGCGAGCAGCGGTTCGAGGTCGGCGGGCGTCAGCGCCGCGGCATCGCGCACCGGCCAGCCTTCGACCAGCGTGTCGGGCGAGAGCACGAAGCTCGCGGTCAGGCGGCGGTCGTTGACCAGCGCCGAGGTGCCGTCGGCACCGCGCAGGACGTAGGCGTGGTCGGGTTGTTCGAGGTGGAGGAGCATGGGGCGATCCGGCGGGTCATTCGAAGGGTTCGATGGACTCGAGCATGGCGCCATCGGGGACCGGGCGCAGGCACAGCATGACCTTGTCGCCACCGGCGATCCAGACGCCGCAAGTCTCCCTGTCCGCCAGCCGGGTCACCATTTCCGGCCATTCCGCGAAGCAGATGAACTGCTCCGAGCATCGGGCCGGCACCGGTTGCCAGCCGGCGGCGAGGAGGCGGGACCGCGATTCGGGGTAGTCATCGCCGACCTTCAGCGATTCCAGCGCCCGTTGCGCGGGCGTCTGCGGTGCGTCGCACGCCGTGGCCAGCACGCAGAGTGCGAGACAGAGGCAGCCCGTCGCGAATGCGGGCCGCCGGGCACTCACGCCCGGGGCAGCACGATCTGCCGGTGGTCCTTGCTCTGGCGGTACAGCACGGCGACGTTGCCGATGCGCTGGACCAGAGTCGCGGCGGCGCGTCCGGCCAGCTCGGCGATCATCGCGTCCCGGGCGTCGCGGTCCTCGGCGGCGACCTTCACCTTGATCAGCTCGTGGTGCTCCAGCGCCAGCTCGACCTCGGCCACCACCGCGTCCGTCAGTCCCTTGGCCCCCAGCTGGAGGATGGCCTTCAGGCCGTGGGCCTGGCCACGGAGGAAGCGGATCTGGGCGTTGGTCAACGGACTGGGCATGCGCGAAGGGGAAGATGGGAACGGCGGGCAGGGTATCATGGCCCGCAGGCCGGCCCCGCCGGACCGGCGCCCCGTCCGTCCCCCTTCCGAGCGCCCCGCATGACCCGCAGCAAGAGCAGCCACCGCTGGCTCAGGGAGCATTTCTCCGATCCCTACGTCAAGAAGGCGCAGGCGGAGGGCATGCGCTCGCGGGCGGCCTACAAGCTGGAGGAGCTGGTCGAACGCGACCGCCTGCTCAAGCCGGGCATGGTGGTGGTCGACCTCGGCGCGGCCCCGGGCGGCTGGTCGCAGTGGGTCCGCCAGGCCCTGGGCGACAGCGGCCGGGTGGTGGCGCTGGACATCCTGGAGATGCCCTCGCTGGCGGGGGTCGAATTCATCCATGGCGACTTCCGCGAGGACGCGGTCCTGGCCAGCCTGGAAGACTTGCTGAACGGGCAGCCCGTGGACCTTGTGCTCTCCGACATGGCGCCCAATATGAGCGGGGTGGATGCGGTGGACCTGCCGCGGGCCATGCATCTGGCGGAACTGGCGATGGACTTCGCCGACCGCCACCTCCGGCCCGGCGGCACCTTCCTGATCAAGCTGTTCCAGGGGGTGGGGTTCGATGCGTACGTCCGGGACTTGCGTGCCCGCTACGACCGTGTCGTGATCCGCAAACCGGCGGCTTCGCGCCGGCGCTCGACCGAGGTGTACGCCCTGGCACAGGGCCGACGCCCCGGGGCGCCCCGCTGAGGCCCTTCGAAACGATTCTTCTGAAAAGTCCTGCGGGACGAGCGACGGGATGAACAACTTGGGCAGGAATCTGATGTTGTGGGTGATCGTCGCCATCGTGCTGATGGCGGTGTTCAACCTGTTCGGCAACGGCGCCGGGCTCGGCGTGGCCGACAAGCCCCTGACCTACGACCAGTTCGTCGATCAGGTCCGCAGCGACCGCGTCACCAAGGTGGAAATCCAGGAAGACGGGATGACTATCCGCGGCGAACGCAAGGACGGCTCCAAGTTCTACACCTACAGCCCGGGTGACCGGGACATGGTCAACGATCTGATCAAGCACAAGGTCCAGATCGTGCAGAACCCGCCGTCGTCGGGTCGCAACATCTTCCTCGGCCTGCTGCTGAACCTGCTGCCGATCGCGTTGCTGGTGGGCCTGTTCTTCTACTTCCTGCGCCAGATGCAGCAGGGCGGCACCAAGGGCGCGATGTCCTTCGGCCGCTCGCGCGCCAAGCTGCTCAACGAGGACCAGACCAAGGCCACCTTCGCCGACGTCGCCGGTTGCGACGAGGCCAAGGAGGAAGTCGCCGAGCTGGTCGAGTTCCTGCGCGACCCCGGCAAGTTCCAGAAGCTCGGCGGCAAGATCCCGCGCGGCGTGCTGATGGTCGGCCCGCCGGGCACCGGCAAGACCCTGCTCGCCCGCGCCATCGCCGGCGAGGCCCGCGTGCCGTTCTTCAGCATCTCCGGCTCGGACTTCGTCGAGATGTTCGTCGGCGTCGGCGCCAGCCGCGTGCGCGACATGTTCGAGCAGGCGAAGAAGCACGCGCCGTGCATCATCTTCATCGACGAGATCGACGCCGTCGGCCGCCATCGCGGCTCCGGCATGGGCGGCGGCCACGACGAGCGCGAGCAGACCCTCAACCAGATGCTGGTCGAGATGGACGGCTTCGAGGGCGGCGAGGGCGTGATCGTGATCGCCGCGACCAACCGCCCCGACGTGCTTGACAAGGCGCTGCTGCGTCCGGGCCGCTTCGACCGCCAGGTCATGGTCGGCCTGCCCGACATCAAGGGCCGCGAGCAGATCCTGCGCGTGCACATGCGCAAGGTCCCGCTGAGCGACAACGTGCGCCCCGACCTGCTGGCGCGCGGCACCCCGGGCTTCTCCGGCGCCGATCTCGCCAACCTCGTGAACGAGGCCGCACTGTTCGCCGCGCGCCGCAACAAGCGCGAAGTGGACATGGCGGACTTCGAGGACGCGAAGGACAAGATTTTCATGGGTCCCGAGCGCCGCAGCATGGTCATGCGCGACGAGGAACGCCGCAACACCGCGTACCACGAGTCTGGCCATGCGGTGGTGGCGATGTCGCTGCCGAAGGCCGACCCGGTGCACAAGGTCACGATCATGCCGCGCGGCTGGGCGCTGGGCCTGACTTGGCAGTTGCCCGAGCACGACCGCATCAGCGGCTACCGCGACAAGATGCTGGAGGAGATCGCGATCCTGTTCGGCGGCCGCATTGCCGAGGAGATCTTCATGGGCGAGATGTCGACCGGTGCCTCCAACGACTTCGAGCGCGCGACCAAGTTGGCGCGCGGCATGGTCACCCGCTACGGCATGTCCGACGCGCTGGGCACGATGGTCTACGCCGACGCCGAGTCCGGTTACGGCATCCAGAACAAGACCATCTCCGAGGCCACGCAGCAGAAGGTCGACGCCGAGATCCGCCGCATCCTCGACGAGCAGTACGGCGTCGCGCGCAGCATCCTCGAACAGAAGCGCGACCGGGTCGAAGTGATGGCCGCCGCGCTGCTGGAATGGGAAACCATCGATGCCGACCAGGTGAAGGACATCATGGAAGGCCGTCCGCCGCGCCCGCCGGTGGGCAACGGCAAGAGCGACAAGGACAAGGACGACAGCCTGCCGCGGCCGCAGGCCCCGGCGATCGGCGGTCCCGCCGCGACGACCTGATCGCGCCCGTCTCCCGCTTGCCAGTGTTCCCGCGAAAGGCCAGAGTCCGCTCTGGCCTTTTTCGTGTCCGCTGCCCATGTTCGACATCGCCCCCCGGCTGGACTGCGCCGGCAGACTCCTCGTTCTCGATCGCCCGCGGGTCATGGGCATCGTCAACGTCACCCCCGATTCCTTTTCCGACGGCGGCGCGCACGCCAGCGTCGACGCCGCGGTCGCGCACGCGCTGCGGCTGGCCGAGGAGGGCGCCGACGTGCTCGACATCGGCGGCGAGTCCACGCGCCCGGGTGCGGCCGAGGTGCCGGTCGACGAGGAACTGGCGCGGGTCATCCCGGTGATCGAGCGGCTGGCGCAGGCGACGCTGCTGCCGATCAGCATCGACACCTCGAAGCCGGAGGTGATGCGCGCCGCGGTCGCCGCCGGTGCCGGCATGATCAACGACGTGTACGCGCTGCGCCGCGAGGGCGCGCTGGACGCCGCGGCGTCGCTGCGCGTGCCGGTCGTGCTGATGCACATGCAGGGCGAGCCGCGCGCGATGCAGGACGCGCCGGACTACGACGACGTGGTCGCCGACGTCCATCGCTTCCTCGCCGAGCGCATCTTCTCGGCGGAGATGGCCGGCATCGACAAGAAGCGCATCGTCGTCGACCCCGGCTTCGGCTTCGGCAAGACCTCGGCGCACAACCTCGCGCTGCTGGCGCGCTTCGATCGCTTCGCCGACCTCGGCGTGCCGGTGCTGGCGGGTCTGTCGCGCAAGCGCACCATCGGCGAGCTGACCGGCCGCGACGTGCCGGCCGAGCGCGTGCACGGCTCCGTCGCCGCGCATCTCATCGCCGTGCAGCGCGGCGCGATGCTGGTGCGCGTGCATGACGTCGCGGCCACCGTCGACGCGCTGAAGGTGTGGAACGCGGTCGCCGCGGTGCCGATGCCGAAGCCCAAAGCGGCGGCGCCGGCGATCCGCTGGCCCGACGAATGAGTCCGCGCCCGTGAGCGCATGCCGATGAGTGCATGCCGGTTATGCACACGGGCTGTGGACAACCCTTGGAAGAACCCTGTGCACAACCGCCTGCGAGCCTGTCGTGGTGCGGCCTGCAGCGATGCGGCGAAATTTTCGCCACGCGATGCTTCGCATCGGCGTGGCGGAAAAAGCATCAATCGCGTGCAGCCCGCGCGGTGACTGGGCTGCAGCGGTCCGTCCACAACTTCGTGCACGGGTTGTCCACAGCGGCTGTGGATGACGCATGCGGACGTGGTGCGGTGGCGTGGAACATCATCGCCGCGGTGTCGATGCCGGAGCCGGATACCGCGCCACCGATGCGCCGTCGTCGCAACGAGCGAGAACGGTTTCGGTTATGCACACCGCCTGTGGACAACCCTTGGAAGAACCCTGTGCACAACCGGCTGCGAGCCTGTCGTGGCGCGGCCTGCAGCGATGCGGCGAAATTTTCGCCGCGTGTTTTTTCGCATCGACGTGGCGGAAAAAGCGCCAATCGCGTGCAGCCCGCACGGTGACTGGGCTGCAGCGGTCCGTCCACAACTTCGTGCACGGGTTGTCCACAGCGGCTGTGGATGACGCATCCGGATGACCCGCGTCGCGTCGCCCGGCGTCGCGCGAGGAACCGGTGTCAGGCGTTGCGCACGCGCAGGTACACGCCGACGATGACCGCGATCACCAGGCCCAGCACCAGCAGGCGGCCGATGCGGAACGCCGGCTTGGGATCGACCGAAGACTGCACGTCCGCAGGCAGGTCGCCCTGGCCGACGATCACTTCGAGCCCGACCGGATGCTGGTCGCTGTCGCGCTCGACCGTCACCAGCAGCGGCGGCCGGTCGGCACCGGGTGCGGGCAGCGTCTTCAGCACCGTGCCCTGCAGGATCGCGCCGGACTTGCGGTTGAGAGCGGTGTAGGCCTCGAACAGCCCCGGGCCCATCGCCGCGGCGAGTTCGGCGTCGCTGCGCTTGCCGTAAGCGGCTTCGAGCCGCTGCCCGATCGTGCCCTGCGAGGCGGACTTCTCCATCCGCGACGGCGTGAACACCACGGTCATGTCGCCGAGCGGCGTCTTCACCCCGTCGAAGCTGCCGCTGACGACGATGTCGCCCGTCGGGTCGGGGCTCGCCGAGATGGCGTACATCCGGTAGGCCACCCAGACCTCCTCGTCGGGATCGAGGGTCGCGGGCATCGGCAGGGTGATGTGGTCGGTGCTGCCCGGCGCCAGCGGGGTCGGCAGCGTCTGCCGGACGAGTTCGCCCGCCTGCGCGGCGATCGGCAGCAGGCCGCACAGCACGAACATGCCGGACAGCAGCATGCACATGCGCCGGAGGCATCTCGGGAGAAGCGTCATCGTCGGAGTCCCCGCAAAGAGGCGGAGGATGCCGGTCGCTCAGGCGGCACGCAACGGGGCCGTGCGGGCACGGAAGGCTTCGACCCGCGGGTCGATGATCCGGAACCACAGCGGCGGGCACAGCGCCAGCAGGAACATCGAGGCGTAGCCGCCGGGCAGTTGCGGGCTGTCGGCGTGGTGGCGCAGCACTTGGTAGCGGCGGCGCGGCAGCGCGTGGTGATCGGAGTGGCGCTGCAGCTGGAACAGCAGCAGGTTGCTCAGCAGGTAGTCCGAGTTCCACGAATGCAGCGGCGTCGTGCGCTCGTAGCGGCCGTCGGCCAGCTGGCGGCGTTCGAGGCCGTAGTGCTCGATGTAGTTGATGATCTCCAGCGAGCAGGCGGCGAAGAACCCCTGCGCCACGAAATACATCACGCCGGCCGGTCCCAGCCACAGCGCGAAGCCCGCGCCCAGCGCCAGCCACAGTGCGCTCCAGCCGAGCAGTTCGTTGCGCGGGTTCCACCACGGAAGTCCGCGCGCGGCGAGGCGCTGCGCCTCCAGCCGCCATGCATTCGTCGTGTTGCGCACCAGCGCGCGCGGCAGGAAATGCCACAGCGATTCGCGGAAGCGCGCGCTGGAGGCATCGGCGGGCGTCGAGACGTGCACGTGGTGGCCGCGGACGTGTTCGACCTTGAAGCCGTGGTAGCCGACCGAAGTCAGCAGCAGTCCGCCCGCGGCGCGTTCGAGCCGCGTGTCGCGATGGATCAGTTCGTGCGCGACGTTGATCGCCAGCACGCCGCCGACGATGCCCTGCGACAGCAGCCAGCCGGCGATGCCGAGCGGCCCGAAGCCGGCCTCGACGAAGTGCCGGCCCGACCACAGCATCACCGCGACCTGCACGGGCAGGGCGGCGAGGGTCATCGCCGCGAAGCCGCGATCGCGCTCCAGCATCGTCTCGTCGCCGGGTGCGGGATTGCGCGGATCGTGGCCCAGCGCGTAGTCGGCCAGCGGCACCAGCACGAACAGGAACACTAGCGGCCACCAGGCCATCGCGTCGGGGTGGCCGGTGAGCGTGCCGAGCCAGGCCGCGCCCGGCATCAGCGCCGGCACGACGAACACGATCAGGAAGCCGAGGCGTTTCCAGAGCGGCATGCGGGCGGGGCCGGGCAGGGACGGTGCCGACAGGCTACCCCGGCCGCAAGGCCGCGCAAGCCCCCGGCCGGGCTGCGTCGCGCCGGTGCCGCGGGGTATCCTCGCCGCTTCCCGACTGCTGCCCGGAACCGCGCATGACCGCAGGCCAACCGCTGCTCATCACCTTCGGCCTCTACCTCGGCGCCATGATCCTGATCGGGTTCTGGGCCTGGCGGTCGACCCGCAGCTTCGACGACTACATCCTCGGCGGGCGTTCGCTGGGCAGCGTGGTCACCGCGCTGTCGGCCGGCGCCTCGGACATGAGCGGCTGGCTGCTGATGGGCCTGCCCGGCGCGCTGTACGCCGGCGGCGTGTCGGAGGCGTGGATCGCGCTGGGCCTGATCGCCGGCGCCTGGGCCAACTGGAAGTTCGTCGCCGGTCCGCTGCGCGTCTACACCGAGCGCACCCGCAACGCGCTGACGCTGCCGGACTACTTCACCCATCGCTTCGAAGACAAGCAGAAGCTGCTGCGCGTGTTCTCGGCCGTCGTCATCCTGGTGTTCTTCGCCGTGTACTGCGCCAGCGGCATCGTCGCCGGCGCGCGCCTGTTCGAGAGCGTGTTCGGCGTGCCCTACGCGCAGGCGCTGTGGTGGGGCGCGGCCGCGACCATCCTCTACACGCTGGTCGGCGGCTTCCTCGCGGTCAGCTGGACCGACACCGTGCAGGCCTCGCTGATGATCTTCGCGCTGGTGCTGACGCCGATCGTGGTCGTGCTCGGCAGCGGCGGCGTCACCTCCAGCCTTGCGCTGATCGAGCAGGTTGATCCGGGCAAGCTCGACTGGTTCAAGGGCGGCACGCTGGGCGCGGTCGGGATCATTTCGCTGATGGCGTGGGGGCTGGGCTACTTCGGCCAGCCGCACATCCTCGCCCGCTTCATGGCGGCGGATTCGCTGACCACCATCCCCAAGGCGCGCCGCATCGGCATGACCTGGATGGTGCTGTGCCTGTTCGGCGCGATGGCCGTCGGCTTCTTCGGCAACGCCTACTTCGCGCAGCATCCCGACCAGGTCGGCCCGGTCGCCGAGAATTCCGAGCGCGTCTTCATCCAGCTCGCCACCGTGCTGTTCAATCCTTGGGTGGCGGGTGTGCTGCTGTCGGCCATCCTCGCCGCGATCATGAGCACGCTGTCGTGCCAGCTGCTGGTGTGCTCAAGCGCACTCACCGAGGACTTCTACAAGGGCTTCCTGCGCCCGAACGCCGGCCAGCGTGAACTGGTGTGGTTCGGCCGCGCGATGGTGCTGACGGTCGCGCTGCTGGCGATCTGGATCGCGCGCGATCCGGACAGCCGCGTGCTCGGCCTGGTGTCGTACGCGTGGGCCGGCTTCGGCGCCGCGTTCGGCCCGGTCGTGCTGTGCTCGCTGTTCTGGGGCCGCATGACCCGCAACGGCGCGTTGGCCGGCATGATCGCCGGTGCCGCGACCGTGATCCTTTGGAAGGAGATCGCGGTGAAGCAGCACGGCAGCGGCCTGTACGAAATGGTGCCGGGCGTGATCGCGGCGACGCTCGCGATCCTCGTCGTCAGCCGCCTCGGCAAACCGCCCTCCGACGCCGTGCAGTTCACGCACAAGGGCGTGCAGGAGACGTTGAAGGTGCACGGGTATTGAGCGGCATGTCCACGAATTCCTTTGCCGTCATCCTCGCGCAAGCGAGGACCTGCACATGATCAGCGGCAGAGTCGGGTCCTCGCTTGCGCGAGGATGACGATGCTTTCCCGATAGCGCCTATCGCCATGCCCGCCGACACCCGCCCCCTCGCCATCGCGCTGATGGGCCCGACCGCGTCGGGCAAGACCGCGCTCGCGCTCGACTGGGCGACGCGCTTCGGCGGCGAGATCGTCAGCGTCGACTCGGCGCTGGTCTACCGCGGGCTCGACATCGGCGCGGCCAAGCCCACGGCGGCGGAGCAGGCGACCGTCCCGCACCACCTCATCGATGTGCGCGATCCATGGCAGCCGTATTCCGCCGCCGAGTTCGCCGCCGATGCGCGCGCCGCCGTCGAGGCCATCGTCGCCCGCGGGCGACTGCCGATCCTCGCCGGCGGCACCGGCCTGTACTTCCGCGCGCTGCTCGACGGTCTGTCGGCGATGCCCGAGGCCGATGCCGCCGTCCGCGCGCAGCTCGATGCCGAGGCCGCCGAACGCGGCTGGGCGGCGCTGCACGCGGAACTGGCGACGGTCGATCCCGTTGCCGCGGCGCGCATCCACGCCACCGATCCGCAGCGCATCCGCCGCGCGCTGGAGGTCTACCGGGTCAGCGGCCGGCCGATCAGCGCCTGGCAGCGCGACGCCGCGGCCGGGCCGCGCTTCCCGTGCCGCGTGCTGCGGCTGGCGATCGCGCCGGCCGATCGCGCCGTGCTGCACGCCCGGATCGAGCGCCGCTTCGACGCCATGCTCGCCGACGGTTTCCTCGACGAAGTCCGCGCCCTGCGCGCGCTGCCGGCGCTGCGCGACCATCCGGCGCCGCTGGACCTGCCCGCGCTGCGCGCCGTCGGTTACCGCCAGGCCTGGGAGCATCTCGACGGCGCCACGGATGCCGCGACCTTCCGCGACCGCGGCATCTTCGCCACCCGGCAATTGGCCAAGCGCCAGCTCACCTGGCTGCGCGGCCTGCAGGACCTCCGCTGGCTCGATCCGGCAAAAGACCCGAAAGGCCTCGAAAGTGCGGTGAACGGGTTTCTTTCCGCGACCGGGGGAAGCAAGCCGGACCATCGTCCGACTTCCGGTCAGCTCCCGGTTATGTAACCATCGGGGTTCCGGTGGGGGAGTCGCCTCGTTTCGGCGACCGGACCGGCTTGTCGCACATCACCGACACCAGAGCATCGTCAGCAGTCATGTTCCAGCCAATAACAAGACCCAGAACGGGGAGCACCA
Source organism: Lysobacter sp. DMC97 (assembly GCF_056313745.1). Taxonomy (NCBI): domain Bacteria; kingdom Pseudomonadati; phylum Pseudomonadota; class Gammaproteobacteria; order Lysobacterales; family Lysobacteraceae; genus Lysobacter; species Lysobacter sp. DMC97. The sequence continues at coordinate 227,114 of NZ_JBQUZR010000008.1, forward strand.
TGTCGAAGGGGCAGTCCTTGCAGGATCCTTTCCTGAACGCCTTGCGCCGCGAGCGCGTTCCGGTCTCCATCTATCTCGTCAACGGCATCAAGCTGCAGGGCACGATCGAATCGTTCGATCAGTTCGTCGTCCTGCTGCGCAACACCGTCAGCCAGATGGTCTACAAGCACGCCATTTCCACGGTCGTGCCCGCGCGCAACGTGCGTGTCGGCCCCGGTGGCGGCTACGTGCACGCGGCCGACCAGGACGATGCGCCGGGCGGCATGCTGCCGGTCGACCAGGACTGACGCCGCGGGCGCCCTCCGGCGCCCCGACGCCAACCCCGTGATCCGGGATGCGGCGCTCCGGCGCCGCAACGGTCATACTGCGCGTCCTCCATTGACGGACCTTCCGGTTTGTTCGAACGATCCCGAAAGGGCGAGACCGCACTGCTGATCCAGCCGCACGCCGGCGGCCCGCCCGAGCCCGACGTGCTGGAGGAGTTCGCCGACCTGGCCCGCTCCGCCGGCGCCACCGTCGCGGCCCTGCTGCACGCCCGCATCGACCGCCCCAACGCCGCGCTGCTCATCGGCACCGGCAAGCTGGAGGAGGCCAAGGTCGCGGCCGACGCCACCGGCGCCGACCTCGTGCTGGTCAACCACCCGCTGAGCCCGGTGCAGGAGCGCAACCTCGAGAAGGCGCTCGGCCGCCGCGTGGTCGACCGCACCGGCCTGATCCTCGACATCTTCGCCCAGCGCGCGCGCAGCCACGAAGGCAAGCTCCAGGTCGAACTGGCGCAGCTGCGGCACATGGCCACGCGCCTCGTGCGCGGCTGGACCCACCTCGAACGCCAGCGCGGCGGTTCGATCGGCCTGCGCGGCCCCGGCGAAACCCAGCTCGAAACCGACCGCCGCCTGCTGCAGAAGCGCGTCGAACAACTGCAGCGCCGGCTCGACAAGGTCGAAGTGCAGCACACGCAGATGCGCCGCGCCCGCGTGCGCAGCGAACTGCCACGCGTCGCGCTGGTCGGCTATACCAACGCCGGCAAATCCACGCTGTTCAACGCACTGACCGGTGCCGAGGCCTACGCTGCGGACAAGCTGTTCGCCACGCTCGATCCCACCGTGCGCCGCATCGCGCTGCCCGGCGGCGGCGTGGTGCTGGCCGATACCGTCGGCTTCGTGCGCGACCTGCCGCACGAACTCGTCGCCGCCTTCCGCTCGACGCTGTCCGAAGCGCGCGAGGCCGACCTGCTGCTGCACGTCATCGATGCCGCCGACCCGCATCGCGACGATCGCATCCGCCAGGTCGATGAAGTGCTGGCCGAAGTGGGCGCCGGCGACCTGCCGCAGTTGCTGGTCTTCAACAAGATCGACCGCATCGAGGGCGCGGTGCCGCGGCATGATCCCGCGGTGCATCCGACCGACGACGGCACCGTCGTCGATCACGGCCTCGACGAAGTCGCGCGCGAACGCGTGTGGCTGTCGGCGCGCGATGGGCTGGGGCTGGACCTGCTGCGCGATGCGCTGGTGGCGCGGCTGGGCCTGCGCCGCGTGCTCGGCCGCGTGCGCCTGCCCGCGCGCGCCGGCGCGCTGCGTGCCCGGCTGTTCGCGCTGGAGGCCGTGCGCGCGGAAACGCACGAGGACGACGGCGGCTGGACGCTGGACGTCGACCTGGCCCGCGCCGACGCCGAGAAGCTGGCCGCCGGTCCCGGCGGCGATGCGCTGGAGCCGCTGCTGCCCCGCGGCGCGGACGACGACACCTTGTAAACTGCCGGACGCGCCCGCATCCCTGCGGGGCACATCGGCTTCGGAGCGGGCATGGCCTGGAACACCCCCGGCAAAGGCGACAACCGAGATTCCTCTTCCGGCGGCGGTCGCGATCCCTGGAAACGGGGCAGCGGACGCGGCGGCAACGACCTGCTCGCGAAACTGCGCGGCTTCTTCGACGGGGGCGGCGGCGCGGGCAATCCGCTGCGCTGGCTGCCGGTCGTGGTCGCACTCTGGCTGAGCTTCTCCTGCTTCGTGCTGATCACCGAGCAGGAACGCGGCGTGGTCCTGCGCTTCGGTGCGTTCTCGCGGATCATGTCCCCGGGCCCCGGCTTCAAGCTGCCGTGGCCGATCGAGACGGTGGAGAAGGTCAACGCCACCGAGATCAAGACCCTCAGCGACACCGTGCCGGTGCTCACCAGCGACGAGAACATCGTCAACGTCGAGTTCAACGTGCAGTACCGCATCAGCGACGCCCGCCAGGCGCTGTTCGGGACCCGCGACGCCGAGATCGTGCTGAAGGAAGCCACGCTCAGTTCCGTGCGCGAACAGGTCGGCCGTTCGCCACTGGACACCGTGCTCGGCGCGCGCGATGCGCTGGCCGTGGCCGCGCGTGCGCGGCTGCAGAAGTCGCTCGAAGCCTACCGCACCGGCCTGGTCGTCACCGAACTGAACCTGCCCAACGCGCGTCCGCCGGATGAAGTGAAGCCCGCGTTCGACGACGTGAACAGCGCGCAGCAGGACAAGGACCGCCTGATCAGCGAGGCCCGCGCCTACGCCGCGAAGGTGGTGCCCGAGGCGCGCGGCGAAGCGGCGCGCACCCGCACCGTCGCCGAAGGCTACAAGACCGCGTCCATCGCCCGCGCCACCGGCGACGCGCAGCGCTTCACCCTGCTGCTGCAGCAGTATCGCGGCGCGCCCGATGTCACCCGCAAGCGCCTGTGGCTGGAGACCGTGCAGCAGGTGCTGGCCGAGAACCGCAAGGTCGTCGGTGGCGACAGCCGCCAGGTGCTGTACCTGCCGCCCGCGCCGGCCCGCGCGCCGGCCGTGTCCGGCGCCGCGTCCGCAGCGCCCACGCCCGAGATGGTCGCGCCGATGGTCACCGCCACGCCGGACGACGACGTGCGCAAGCCCCGCGGCACCGATCGCGAAGGAGAAGGCCGATGAAACCGACCCTCTGGATTCCCGCCGCGCTCGCCGCGCTGTTCCTGCTGCTGACGACGTCGTTCGTCGTGCCCGAAGGCCACACCGCGATCGTGCTGAACCTCGGCAAGGTCGTGCGCAGCGACCTCGGTCCCGGCCTGCATTTCAAGGTGCCGCTGCTTGAAAGCGCGCGCATCTACGACGCCCGCCCGCAGGTGCTGCCGGACGAACCCGACCGTTACCTCACCTCCGAGCGCAAGGACGTGAGCGTCGACTATTTCGTGATCTGGCAGATCCGCGACACCCGCGCGTTCTACCGCGCCACCGCCGGTGACGAGGATGCCGCGGTGGTCCGCCTCAAGCCGATGATCAAGGACGCGCTGCGCAGCGAGATCAACACCCGCACGCTGTCGCAGGTGGTGTCGGGCGAGCGCAGCACGTTCGCCGGCACCCAGCTGTCGACGATCAACAAGGGCGCAGCCACGCTGGGCGTGCGGATCATCGACCTGCGCATCAAGCAGATCGACCTGCCGACCGACAGCAAGGTGATTGGCGACGTCTACAACCGCATGCGCGCGCAGCGCCACCAGGTCGCCAGCCAGCTGCGCGCCGAGGGCGCCGAGCAGGCCAACGAGATCCGCGCCCGCGCCGATCGCGACCAGGCGGTGATCCTCGCCGAGGCCGAACGCGACGCGCAGAAGCTGCGCGGCGAAGGCGATGCCGAGGCCGCGCGCCTCTACGGTACCGCCGCCGGCGCCGACCCGGCGTTCTACGCCTTCCAGCGCAGCCTCGAGGCCTACCGCGAGTCGTTCAAGGACGGCCAGGCGGTGATCGTGCTCGACAAGGACGATCCGTTCCTGCAGTACATGCGCAGCGATCGGTGAGCCAACGCATGCGCTCCATCCGACGGCGAGGCATCGCATGCCTCGCCGTTGTCTTGTGCGGGTGCGCATCGGTCCACGAGGCGCCGACGGCGGGCATGCCTGCCGTGAAGGCAGATGGATGGCAGAACGTCTGCTACGACGGTTTCGCCGAGGACGTCGATGCCATCGCCGGGCCGGATGCGATCGACTGCGGTTTCCACGTCGGGCCCGGTGCCTCGTCGCGCGACATCGCGCAGTGGCAGGCCTGCGCGCGCGATGCGCTCGCCGGCGGAACACCCGTCAAGTTCGGATACCGGAGCCACGGTGACGATTCCGCCTTCTGCGATGTCGCGATCCGCACGCCGGAAGGCGAACTGATCTCCTGGTATCTCGATTTCGACGTGACCGGCGGCGGAGGAACGGGGCCGAGTTCCGCGCTGTGGGCGTCGCGCTGCACGGGCATCGCCTTCGAGCCCGGCACCATCGGTCCCGGCAGTTTCTTCCATCTGAACGGTTGCGAGGAATTGACGTCGGGGCGCGTGTGGGACATCCGGCAGGCCCGTCTGCGCTGAACACGTCGCGCGCATCGCCATGACCGACCTCTGGACCGCACTCTCCCTCGCCGCCGTGATCGAAGGCCTGCTGCTCTTCGCCTTCCCGGGCGCGTGGCGCCGCACCGCGGAACACCTGCTGTCGATGCCGCCGACGCGCTTGCGCGTGTTGGGTGCGTGCGTGATCGCGGCCGGATTGTTCGGCCTCTACCTCATGCGCGGCTGATCAAACGCGCGCGCGCCATCCAGACGATCGATCGCACGCGGGCACCGCACGTGCCGATGCCGTGCAATCCGCCCGAAACCGTGACGTTTTCCGGCGCGCGCTTTCATTTTCTTCCGCGCCGTGATGAAGATGCGCGTGCGGGGTACGACGTCGTGCCGAAGGAATCGGAACACAACGCGTCGTGCGTCGCCACGTCGTCGGCATCGGCCGAGCGGCTGGCCGACGTTCCATTCGCACATGCTATGGAGAGGCTTGTCATGAAAGACACGATCCACGCACGCCGCCGCAACCGGACGCTGCGCCGCAGTCTCATCGCCCTTGCCCTGCTGTCCGTCGGCGCATCCGCGCACGCCGCCACCTGCGTCGCCTACAACCCGGGCAACAAGGCGAACAAGCTCTACCTGCTGTATCCCACCGCGCCGCTGGCGTATCCCTCGTTCGGCTTTTCCGCCGGCTCGGTGACCAATCCCGCCGCACCGTTCAGTGCGGCCGACCTGCCCAGCTACACCGGCACCACGACCGCGCTGCGCGACGCCGTCACGCATGTCGTCGAACTCGACTACTGCGAGTTCAACGTGCAGGTGATCCCGACCTCGACGCTGCCGCCGGCCACGTTCCCGCGCCGCAACACGGTCGCGGTGACGACGAAGTCCGACATCACCGACGGCCTGTTCGGCCTCGCGCAGGCCGTGGACACTGGCGACCCGACCGCGGTCGACTACGCCTACGTCTGGGGCAAGACCTACCAGGACTGGACCGGCGGCCCGGGCGGCGCGCTCAACGGCGCCAATTCCACGCTCGATCGCTGGGCGAACTCGATCGGCGGCACCGCCGCGCACGAGGCCGGCCACAACTACGGCCTCGCGCACAACACCACCGTCGCCGCCGGCGAGGACACCTACAAGCACCACGTGATGCCGGCCGGCGGCAGCCTGAACGCCGAGGACCGCGCGGGTTACCGCCGCCATTTCAGCGACGGCGAATTCTCCACGCTCGCGGCGAACGTCGGCCTGTCGCTGCAGACGATGTGGAACTGGGACCTGGTGAATCCGAACGCGGCCGCGGCGTACAGCCTCGACATGACCATCCTGTATCCGTCGACGACGCCCCCGGTGGTCGCGTGGTCGTACGGCGGCTGCAACAGCCCGTGGCTCAACCCGACGGTGATCGGCCCGACCGGCGGCGCGCAGGTGTTCCAGGGCAACACCTATTACCCGTACACGCTGCGCTGGAGCGCGCCCAACGGTGGTAGCTGCGTCGGCGCGCCCGGGCAGGCGCCGGGCGGCGTGCTGTTCCACATCGGTGCCACGTTCACCACGGTGAACTTCAACCTCAACACGCCGAACCCGATCGTCATCAAGGACGTGATCCTGCGCGACAACGGCGGCACCGCGATGACGCTCAACCCGCGCCTGCACGCCTTCGATGCCGGCACGCTGGACACCATCGGCGGCAGGCTCAACCTCGGCGTGTTCAACGCGAACGCCGCCGCGGCCCCGCTGCAGTTGGCCAACCTGCGCATGCAGGAACTGCCGCGCGTGCAGGCGCTGGACCAGATGGTGCCGGGCGGGCGCATCGCCGACTTCACCGGCATGCCGTTCGAGCCCTGGCCCAACACCACGCGCACGCTGGTGGACAAGGCCACGACCATCGAGCCCGGCAAGGGCCTGAGCCTGCCGATCGCCCGGCTGGACCAGCCGCGCCACGTGTACGAGGTGATCACCGCCGACGACTGCCTCAAGGCGCTGGCCGACCGCCTGACCAGCGGGCCCGATACCACCGACTGCTTCCCGGGCACCAACATCGACCTGTTCCCGTCGACCACGATGTACTTCGTCGGCGACAGCATCGACCCGGCCGCCACGTACTGGGATCCGGTGAAGCGGGCCTACGTCCGCGGCCCGCTGACCAGCCGCACCTACTACCAGGTGACCGGTCGCCGGCTCGACACCAACAAGAACGGCGTCGACGACTACATCGACCGCCAGCAGGCCAAGGCCGGCGCCCGCTGACCCGCGTTCGCCGACCCCGTGCCTGCCGACCCCGTGCCGCGGGGTGGACGGCCCCGCCGTTCATCCCGCGGCCGGCAAAAACCGGCGCCGAGGGTGGCCCCGGGGGGCCGAAACCCGGATAATGCACAAAAGCCGGACGGGGCCCACGCCCCGCCGGCTTTTTCCGTGTCGGAGGGTCGAGATCCGCAGGAGCGCCGGGAGGCGCGACCTGCGCATGACCCTCGTCGACGCATCAGGTCGCGCCTCCCGGCGCTCCTACAACGAAACATCCGGAGTCAGGTCATGGGTCAATCAGTGGTGGTGTTGGGCGCCCAGTGGGGCGACGAGGGCAAGGGCAAGATCGTCGATCTGCTCACCCAGGACATCGGCGCCGTCGTGCGCTTCCAGGGCGGCCACAACGCCGGCCACACGCTGGTGATCGGCGGCAAGAAGACGGTGCTGCACCTGATTCCCTCCGGCATCCTGCGCGACGACGCACTCTGCCTCATCGGCAACGGCGTGGTGCTGCACCCCGGCGCCCTGCAGAAGGAGATCGCCGAGCTCGAAGCCAACGGCGTCGACGTGCGCAGCCGCCTCAAGATCAGCCCGGCCACGCCGATCATCATGCCGTACCACATCGCGCTGGATCAGGCCCGCGAGAAGGCCGCCGGCAAGGACGCGATCGGCACCACCGGCCGCGGCATCGGCCCCGCGTACGAAGACAAGGTCGCGCGCCGCGGCATCCGCGTCGCCGACCTGCGCTACCCGGCCGAACTCGCCGAGAAGCTGCGCGCCGCGCTCGACTACCACAACTTCGTGCTGACCCAGTACCTCAAGGTCGACGCCATCGATTTCCAGCAGACGCTGGACGAAGCGCTGGCCTTCGGCGAATACGTCGAACCGATGAAGTCCGACGTCGCCGGCATCCTCCACGACCTGCGCAAGCAGGGCAAACGCGTGCTGTTCGAAGGCGCGCAGGGCTCGCTGCTCGACATCGACCACGGCACGTACCCGTACGTCACCTCGTCGAACACCACCGTCGGCGGCGCACTCGCCGGCACCGGCGTCGGCGCCGACGCCATCGACTACGTGCTGGGCATCGCCAAGGCCTACGCCACCCGCGTCGGCGGCGGCCCGTTCCCGACCGAACTCGACGACGACGTGGGGCAGGGCATCCGCGACCGCGGCCAGGAATACGGCGCCACCACCGGCCGCCCGCGCCGCTGCGGCTGGATGGACATCGTGGCCCTCAAAAGAGCGGTCGCCATCAACGGCATCACCGGCCTGTGCATCACCAAGCTCGACATCCTCGACGGCATGGAGAAGCTCAAGATCTGCATCGCCTACGAGTACCACGGCAAGCGCAGCGAATACGCCCCGCTGGACGCCGACGGCTGGCGCGAGTGCAAGCCGGTGTACCTGGAATTTCCGGGCTGGAGCGAATCCACCGCCGGCATCACCGAGTGGGACAAACTCCCGCCCGCCGCCCGCGCCTACCTGCGCGCGCTGGAAGAACTCGCCGGCTGCCCGCTGGCGATCGTCAGCACCGGCCCTGATCGCGACGCGAACATCGTCCTGCGCGACCCGTTCGCCTGATCGCGACATCTCAGCTGTCATCCCGAGCCGAAGGCGAGGGACCTGCTTCACGCACTTCACGAAGCCCCGCACCGCGGGGTTTCGTGCTTTTCGCGCACATGCATGACATGCCGGCGCCGTGCGATACCTCCGTCCCACCGCTGTCATCCCGAGCCGCAGGCGAGGGACCTGCTTGTCATGCGACACAATTCCTGCATTGCGTAGTGTTCCGCTGTTCTTGCATGCATGGCATGCCGATATCGCGCGATAAGCGCGTCGCCCAACCACTGTCATCCCGAGCCGCAGGCGAGGGACCTGCTTGTCACGCGACACATCACCGCACGCCGCACTGACCTCCTGCCGTGCGCACGAATGACGACGCGCCGAAGTCGCGCAACACGGTCCGCTCCCACCCCTGTCATCCCGAGCAGCAGGCGAGGGATCTGCTAGTCACGCGAGACATCACCGCGCGTCGCGGAACCTTCTCCCGTGCACACCACGACGGATCGGAACCGCGTCCTGATTTCAGGCGATGCGGCGCGCCGCTCGATGCATCGCCCGCGATGCGCGCGCGCACGATTTCCGGCACAGTGCCCACGCGTCCCGACGGAGCCCCGCCATGACCCACGCCGACCTCCTCGTCCGCCCGCTGCACCGCGACGACCGCATGCAGTGGCAACCGCTGTGGGACGGCTACAACGCCTTCTACGGCCGCAGCGGCGACACCGGATTGCCCCAGGCGATCACCGATTGCACCTGGGAACGCTTCTTCAACCCCGTCGAACCCGTGTTCGCCCTCGTCGCCGAGCGCGACGGCCGCCTCGTCGGGCTCACGCACTACCTGTTCCACCGCAGCACCACCCGCATCGAACCGGTCTGCTACCTGCAGGACCTGTTCACCGATCCCGACCAGCGCGGGCAGGGCATCGGCCGCCGCCTGATCGAAGCCGTCTCCCGTGAAGCCCAGGCCGCCGGCGCCCACCGCGTCTACTGGCAGACCCACGTCGACAACGCCACCGGCCGCGCCCTCTACGACAAGGTCGCCCAACACCTCGGCTTCATCGTCTACACCCGCGACGCCGGCTGAGCCGCCGCACCAAACCCATCCCCACCCCGGCCCTCCCCTTGAAGGGGGGCGGCGGCGCGTCGTCCATCATGGCGGCAAGCCTTTCCGCCTTCTGTGGGAGCGGCGTGAGCCGCGACACCCGCCGCGGCAAGCCCATCCTTGTAGGAGCGCCGGAAGGCGCGACCACCGACGCGGCAGGCATTGCCTGTGGGAGCGACGGGAGTCGCGACAAACGCGGCGGCAAGCTCTTCCCGCCGCTCGTATTCGCCCCGTGTCCACACACCGTCATCCTCGCGCATGCGAGGACCCAAGCCTGATCGCCACGAAGCGTTGGGTCCTCGCATGCGCGAGGATGACGGCCTTGTACCTTCGTTGCGCGGCTCGCTGGAACCCATCCCCACCCTGGCCCTCCCCTTGAAGGGGAGGGAGAAAAGCAGCACCGTGCTGTTTGTGGGGGCAACGTGAGCCGCGACACCCGCCGCCAACGCACCACCCCAACGAAAAAGCCCGCTTCCGCGGGCTTTTTCGCATGATGGACCGCACGGGCAGGGCGGCGCCCCAAGACGCCACCCCGCAAAAGCCACGACGTCAGGGCGCCGTCGTCGACGTCTGCAGCCGCACCCGCGTGACGCTCACGCCGTTGCCGGCCGCCGGTTCCTTCCACTTCTGCCCGACGAGCAGATTGGTCGGCTCGAAGCGCACCCCGATCTGGTCGGCGGACTGGATGCCCAGTTCCTGCAACTGCCCGCTGACCTGATAGACGAGGTCGCCGAGCGAGCCGCCATCGCCATGCCCCGGATGCGCCGGACCCGCGCCGAACATGCTGATCGTGGCGATGTAGCTGGCGCGCTTCGGATGCGCCTTGTCGAAGAGGTAGACCTTGTAGGTCAGCGTCGGCAGCCCGACCAGCTTCACGTCTTCCAGCACCAGGTAGGTCTGGCCGGTGGCATTGGTGTCGATGACCGCCTCGTTCTCCATGCCGGACTTCGGCGCCGCCTGCAGCGACACGTCGACGGGCTTGCTGCCCAGCATCACCGGCTTGCTCGTCGTGCGCGGCTGATGCACCTTCAGCGGACCAACCTTTTCGGTCGCCGCGGCCAGCAGCAGCGGACGGGCCTGCACCGGATTGGCGCCGCAGTTCTGCAACTGGTCGTACTGCGGCGTGTACTTCTCCGAGAACACGTCGGCCACCTTCACGGTCACCGGCTGGCCGTTCTCGTCGATGAAGGTGTATTGCTGCTCGTACCAACTGTCGGGCATGCCGAGGTTGGCCTTCGCCCACGCCAGGTCGATCGGCTTGCCGCCGGCCTTGCCCACCATCCAGCACTGCCACAGCCGGTCGATGTTGGCGTGGTGCATGTAGAACACCGGATCGGCGCCCGCGATCGGCACCAGCCCGATGTCCGGCATCACGCAGCCCGACCCGACGGCGCAGTGCATCGCACCATGCGGCTGGCCCTGCAGCGTGTTCGAGAAGTTGGTGAAGTCGTTGAACGCGAACGCCTGCGACGCATCGGCGGACTGCGGGTCCATCACCACCTTCGCCTCGTTCAGGCCGGGCGTCCGCCACTGGTCCTTCAGCGTGTTCGGATCACCGACGACCAGCGGCGGCAGCGCGATGCCTTTCTGCGCCGGCACGTAGTTGTCGAAGTAGTTCCAGTACGGCAGCGCGAAGTTCGGGTCCTTCGAGCGTTTGCGCACCGTGCGCTCGAAGTAGTACAGGTAGAAGCGGTGCCACGGCAGGAAGAACAGGTTGCCGTGCTGGCACGTGCCCCAGATCGAATCGGTGAAGCCGTCCGGCGGCACGTTCACGTTCACCACGTGCTGGTAGTACGTGTCGCACACGCTCTTCGGATAGGCCTGCAGGCACTGCGGCATGCGGTAGTTGGTGATGTAGGCCTCCATGCTGGTGGCATGCGTGCCCGTGCCGATGTAACCGTGCGTGTTGGCCCAGTAGGCCAGGCTGGTGCGGAAGTCGACGGACATCGGGTCCGCGCCGCTGGCCACCCGCATCGACTCGATCGCGGCCTTCAGGTTCGCGACCTTCGCGGGATCCTTCGAGAACTCGGCGACGCTGATGCGGACGGACTGGGCGTGGACGACGCCACACGCGAGACACCACAACAGCGCCAACAACATCCCCCTCACTGCATGGACGGATCGCATACATCACTCCTTGATACGTGAACCGGCGGATGGACATGACCTGAGACGAATCATGTAGCCGATCGGCAGGTGAGTTCTCTACCCTCGACAGACCAAGGAGAACTCATGAAGAA
>NZ_JBQUZR010000009.1:0-205891 GCF_056313745.1 Lysobacter sp. DMC97
GTTCGGCTACCGGCGGATGGCGGCCTGGCTTGGCGTGGGGGAGGCCCGGGTCCGGCGCCTGTGGCGTTCGCTGGGTCGGAGTTGAACTCGCCCTTCAATTCATGTGATGAAGGGGGTCTTTCAGGGACGACCACTTATTGCTTCCGTTCTGGAACAATCGGCCCAAGGGTCTTCAGCATGCGAGCCGCCCCCTCATTGCCATGCTTTGCGGCGCGTTTTAGCCAAAACTCAACCCGATGCGGCGAGTACATCCATGACTCCTTATCAGCATGACACCTCGCCAAATTGAGTTCCCCTTCATCGTTACCATTCTCCGCCGAAATTGCATACCAATAGCATCGATCCTTAGGGGCAATATATGCCGCTATTGCATTTGCCGCACGTCCTGAACCCGAATAAGCAACATCCCTGAAAAGCGGGAAATTATCGTCATCGATCGCCTTCCCACGGATATCTTCTTCATCGATAAACGTCACAGCATTCAATTTTTTAAGCTCGCCAATTGCAAATCCCTCCCCTTGCTCGACGGACCTTTCAAACCAAAATTTCGCACGGATAAGAGAATATCTTGAGTACAGCTTGCTTGAATAACAAGATCCTGATCCATGCTGCCCGATACGATCTTCGTTCTGAGCCGAAATCAAATACCAATAGCATTCGTAATCCATTCCCCTAGCGTTCTCCATGTAGTAGGTAGACACGGAGTTCGCATATTTCCCATCGCCGGAATACGCCAGCGCTTTGAACGCCGGCAAGTCTGACCTTGCCGGCATCTGCCTGTAAAATTTCGGAAAGGTTCCATCCCACTCTTTCATATAACCAGAGTCCACGTCCTGATAATCAATCGGACATCCAGCCAACGAAAGAAATGCTACCACTGCTGTTATTTGAACCAATTTCCGATAATTTCCGACCACGGACATCCTCCTGGGCAAAATTTGATCCACTCTTGCGGCGATCCAATGACGCGCTGTGCAGTACCGCCAACATAGACTCCTTCACCAGCAATGAAACGCCCATCACTATAGAAGAAAACAAACCCACTCGGCGCTACAACTGGAACCTTCAATATCTCCGCAAGCTGTGCCGCGAATGAAACAGGACCGCTGCCTGTCCGACAACTCAAAAGAAGCACTGCGCGCTTACCTTTGAAATTCGGGTCTTTCCTTATCAGCTCAGCAAGCGCCTCTGGTGTGATACGAACATTATCCGGCGACCTCATCTCTGTTGGCGTACCGTGGCCTGCAACCGTGTACACGCCTTCCGGAGAAACGAACTTGTCGGCAGCAATATTGAAATTTGTCAAGCTCCCGGGAAGTCGATGGAACAGTTCCATCTCAACCCGAAGGCCGAGCGAGTCCTTCCAATTGAACGGGTTCTCTATTGCATAGCCGTATGAGGCAATGCCTCCATTCAACCCAATCGGGTCACTCTCGACATACCTCCCTGTCGCCGGATCGTAGTCCCGGAAGTAGTTGTAGTTCATCCCCGACGCACTGTCGTACCGCTGCCCCGGGAACCGCATGTCGAACACGAGCGCGGTGCCGTCGCCGTCCGGGTCCTGCACCGGCGCCGTGTCGCCGAACGCCTCGCCAGCCAGGTCCCAACGCCACACCGCCACGTTGCGCACCGGGTCGATCACGACCCGCGGACTGCCGAGGGCATCGGGCTCGACGTAATGCAGCTTCTGCCCGGTGCTGGCGCCCGTCAACAGCCCCACCGGCAGGTCGCCGAACCACACGACCTGCTGCAGCGGCTGCCCAGCCGCGCTGTAGTCGCCCAGCCAGCGGCCGTCCGGGGCGTAGAGCGTCAGCACCGTCTGCCCGCCCGCCGTCTTGCTCACGCGCTCGCCACGGCCGTTGTAGCCGTAGCTCGCGGTCTGCGCGCCGCCGGCCTTCACCGCCGCCATCCGCCCCGCCTGGTTGTAGACGAACTCCTTCGTGGTGCCGCCGATCGAGGTCGTGTTGCCCATCGCGTCATAACCGCGCGCGACGCCCGCCACGTTCTGCAGCTTGTGATCCGTCGTGCCATAGCCATAGGCCTGCGGCGCGCCCTGCGTGCGGCTGGTCCGGTTGCCGGTCGCGTCGTAGGTGTAGGCCTGCAACACTGCGGTCGTCGTCCCGTCCTGCGCGCTGGTCAGCCGGTTCAAGGCGTCGTAGCCGTACGCCCGCAGCGGCGGATCGGCCTGGTACCCGTCGCGCAGCCACTTCAGGTTGCCGACCTCGTCGAACTGGTAGCCCAGACTCAGGCCGCCCGCCGCCGTGTCCTGCACGATGCCCGGCTGGCCGTTGAGGTTGAGGGTGCGGGTCATCACTCGCGCGTTGCCCCATGTCCACTGCGCCACCGGCCCGAACGGGTGGTAGATCGACGACGACAGCAGCGTCTGTCGCGTACCGCCGAGCGGCGTGACTCCGACGCCGGTGGTCCGCCCAAGACTGTCGCGCACGAAGTCCACAACCGTGCCGTCCGGGTAGGTCATCGACGCCAGTCGGCCGTTGGCGAGGACGGACCACTGGAGCGTGAGCACCTGTCCGTTTGTCCTCTGGACCTTGCGGACCAGATCCCCGAAGCGGTTGTAGCAGTAGCTGGTGCTGCCGCTGCCGTCGCTCATCTTCGCCAAACGGCTGGTCAGGAATGTCTCGCCTGCCGCGCAGTCGGCCGTGGGCGTGTCGTACTCATAGGCCACGTCCTCGGCCGTGCCCGGGTAGTCCCCGCTGATCGGTCGATTCAGCTCGTCGTACTGGGTCGTCACCGTCACCTGCCGCGCATCGGTGGCCGACGTGCGGTTGCCGGCGGCGTCGTAGTCGCTGGTCGCGATGCCCGTATCCGGGCTCTCCAACTGCTTCAGGTCGTCGAAGCCGTCGTAGGTGTAGATCGTGTCCAGACCCTTCGGGTCGGTCACGCGCGCGACCCGGTCGAGGGCGTCGTACTGGACGTGGGTCTGCGCGGCAATGCCGCCCACGTCGGCGACGGTCAGCGTGGTCCGCCCCAGCGGGTCGTTCGTGGTGTCGGTCTTGCGTTGCAACGCATCGGTCGTGCGTGTTGGCAGGCCCTCGGCGTCATACTCGAACGTCGTCGCATGGTTGTAGGCATCGACTTGGCTGTTCAGACGGCCCAGCGTGTCGTAGGTCCGGCCAAGAGTGCGGCGTATCGTGCCTGTGGCATCGACGACGCTCTCACCAATCCGGTCGCCCGCTGCGTTGAGGGTGTACTGGATCGTGTTGCCGCGGTTGTCGCCGACCGTGGTCAGCCGCTGTGCGGCATCGTAGGTGAAGGCTGCCTCCATGCCGTCGGATTGCAGGACGCGCTTGATCGCGCCGAAGGGGTAGTACCAGAACCGCGTGATCCGGTCGTCGCTCTCGCTGGCGCCATTCGCGCCGCGCACCTTCTGCGCTGTCGTCCAGCCGCGCGTGTTGTACTCCAGGTCCGTGGTCACGCCGGTCACGTCGACCAGCGACTTAGGCCGGCCTGCGCCGTCCCGGCTGGCAATCTCGATGGTGTGGTTCAGCGTGTTCGTGGTCTTCCACAGGTCGCCCTTGCGCCACGGGCACGTCGTCGGCGCCGCCGCGCAGGTCGCTTCATCCGCCATGCGATAGGTGTAGGTCACCACGTCGAGCACGTCCGTGCGCGGCCCGTCGACCGACTTGAGCAATCCGATCGTCGGACAGGTACCCGCGGTCACGTCGGCCGACTCGCAGTAGGTGTACGTCACCGACCTCACCGCGAGGGTCGTCGGGTCGATTCGGCTCACCGTGGCGACCTGGTTGCGGGCGTTGTAGGTCCAGACCAGTTTCGCGCGCAGCGTGCCCGCGGCATCGAACACGCGATGCTGGAGCATGCGCCCGCTGACCGGGTCACGATCCACCTCCGTCCGCCGCTGCTCCGGCGTGCCGAAGGCCTCGACCGTGGCCGTCCGGAAGGCACCGGTGTACTCGTAGCGCGTGGTCACGCCACGGGCATCGATCATCGACTGCATGCGCCCATCGGTGCCGTAGCTGTACGAGCGCCCGCCGGCGCTGTCGCTCAGGCCCACGATGCGGCGATAGACGCTCGACTGGATGGTGTAGCTATCGCTGCCATTGGAGGCCGTCTGCACGACGGCCGCATCCTCGTTGGGGTAGCTGACCTGGGTCAGTTCGTTCGGGCTGCCCAGCATCCGGCTGGCGGTCACGCGGCCGCGGGCGTCGTACGAGAACGAGGCGATGCGCTGGCTGAACTCGTCGACGATACCGGTCAGCAGATGCTTCTGGTCCGTCGCGCCCGCCAGTCCCGCTTCGTTGTAGTAGTAGAACCGCGTCGTCCAGTCGGGGTTGAGGACGCTGGTCAGGTTGCGGTCGGCGTCGTAGTTGTAGAGGTACTCGTTGCCATCCGGCAGCGTGATCCGCTGCAGCATGTTGTTGGCGTAGTTGAAGCGCAGCACCCGCCCCTGCCCGTCGGTGACGGTCGAGATCGCCTTGTCGGTGTAGGCGATGGTCACGTCATTGAGCGGGTCCTCCGGATGCCGCACCGCGATGAGGTAGCCGTTGAGATCGAACTCGCGCGTCTCGCCGTCCGGCATCCACAGGCGCCAGCCGATGCCGTTGGCGTTGACCCGCTCCAGTACCCGGTCGACGGAGGTCTGACCGCGGTAGCGATTGCCGCTGACCAGCGTATACCCCTCGTAGTTGCCCTGCTCGTCGATGTGGAGATAAGGCTCGGTCGTCGTACCCGTGAGGATCCGGTCGCTCCAGGTGTGGTTCCAGGCGACGGCGAAGAAGCGGTCGTTGCGAAACTGGCGCAACGAGCGGTAGTAGCGGGTGAACGTGGTGCCGGCGAAGGTGAAGTCAGGCTCCTGTCGCTGCTTCTCGCCGGTCGCCGGGTAGACCGGGTGGGGGCTGCCGGCGCAGGTCGCGCACTGGCGAATCTGGGTGATGATGTTGGCGACATCGTGATTGCGGGCGCCACAGACGAGGCCCTGCAGCACCTTGTCCTCAGTCGCGTTCGCGAACAGTGGTGTGTAGCCGGTGACGCAGTAGAACGGGCGCTTCTTGGCGACAGACCAGGTCGTGGACTTGGTCGTTCCATTGATGCAGTTGGCCGTGGTCTTGTACCAGCGCAGCGAGTAATCGGCGAGGCCGCGCGTCGAGGTGCCGTTGGAGATGATCCCGAGGGTCGTGCTGAAGTCCTGCGTGATCGTGCTGCCAGTGACGGTGCAGCCGGGCCATGCCGCCTGGAATCGGCTCTCGCCGGTGGCGACGAACTGGTCCATGCTGGCGCACCAGTTCGGGAGCGCACTCTGGTCGTCGCCCAGCGTACAGGTGCCGTCACTGGTGCCGACGAAGCCGTAGTTGGCGTAGTACGACGGTTGCCGGACATCATTGGCCGGGCGATCGCGCAGCCAATACTGCATGTAGATCGTGGTCGACGAGACCGGCAGGGTCTGCACGTGTTCAAGGTAAGCCTCTGCACCGTAGTAGTTGAAGGCGGCGGGCAATGACGCTTCGGCCTCCTCCAGCGAGTAGTAGCAGCCGGCAACGGTGCAGTACGTGGGCTGTGGCGTGGTCGGCGTGCTCTGCGCCATCGCGCCGACGGCGGCCACCACGGCGAGCTTCACCGCCAGGATGAAGCCGAACCAGCGGCGGGCGTTGGAGCGGCTGCGGGTAGCCGCCGGGTTGTGGTCTGTACTCATCGAGATACCTCCCTCGTCGAATCGATCGTAGGCAAATCGGGTGAACGCATTTGCCGAAGACAACGTGTTGGTGATGGAACCGGGGCTAACGCTGAACTGGCCGACCCGCGGAATGCCGGTGGCGATGGATGGCGAAGACCACGATCGCGACCAGCACGACCATCGAAGCGATCCAGCTGAACGCGATCAACGCCACTGCAAGGCGAACAAAGAACTGCACGAATCTGCCCCCTCCTCGCAATCAAATGGACGGGATCCCGTCCGTGGAACCGTTGGCGCTGCGCCTAGCGCGCGCCCATCCGCATGGCAGGTCCCTGCCCCTCGTCGAAGTCCTGCGCCTGCATGCGCGCCATGTCCTGCTCCTGCCCCTGCTGGCGCGTCTGCATCGCCGCCTGGGCCACGGACGAGGATTGCTCGACCGACTGCGACAGCGCCTGTTCGACGTTCACCGCGATCCGGCGATGACCGGGATCGTCGAGCGCGCCCTGCACGAGAAACACGGTTTCGGGGCGACCGGTCTGCGGATCGATCTTGTTGCCGGGCACCACGTGATCCACGCCGGTGAAGTTCCAGCCCGGGGTGGATACCGCCTGCGCCACGGCCGCGGCGCCAAGCGCCTCGCGCTCGCGCTCGCTCAGGCCCGCCATGCCGGGCACGGTACCGGCCTTCTCCATCGCGTGCTGCGACTGGAGGTAGAGCCCGTGCGCAGGATGCGTGGGGGCGGTCATCCCGGGCGCGGCGCGCTCTGGCTCGGCGACATCGCGCTCGTCGTCGCGATCCGGCCTGCGCCCACCCGCGACCAGCTTCGGTGCAGTGGGTGACGGCAGAACGTCGGGCTCGGGCTGCCGCATCTCCCGCGCCGTCGCCGCGACCTCGTGCGCCGGCGGCGGCACGGTGCGCTCGAAGGCCTCGCGCGTCGGCTCCGGGGCCGTGGCGTTGATCGACTCCGCGCGATCGACCGACGCACGCTGCGGACTCGGCGCGTGCGCGACGGCCGACTGCGTGTCCTGGTCCGCGATGCCGGTCGCCGGCAGATCGTGGGCGGTCTGGAACTGGCGCACCGCGTGTTCGGTTTCGGGGCCGTACTGCCCGTTCTGCGGCAGCGGTTCGCCCGCCGGGCCGCGATAGCCCTGCCGGTCGAGCCGGAACTGCAGCAGTTCGACCTGGTCGCCGCGAGCGCCGGGACGCAGGGCATCGTCAGGTGCCGAAGCGTCGACGCGCGGCTCGGTGGACGCCGCAGGCGCCCGCGGTTCCGGTTCGGGGGAGAAAACCGGTGCCGCTTCCGGCGCGCGCGCCGACGCTTCGGCAATGGGAGAAGACGCGTCCAATGCATCGACCGGTTCGCGTGCGACGCCATCGTCCCGTCGCCGGCCCGTGACCTGGATCGTCTCCAGTGCCGCCGTCTCCGGCTGCGACAGCCCCTGTCGATTCGCTTCACGCTGCGCCTGCGCGCGTGCGTCGCGCTCCTGCTCGGTGGCACGCTCGATGCGCTGGTCCGGCGCCTCCGGCACCGGCTGGACATCGTGGTGCCGCGCCCGCACCTCCGCCAACGCCTGGCGGATGTCCTCGCTGCTCGTCACCGCGGCGATGTGGTCGACGCCCTCGCGGTCGCGTTGCAGATGCACGATCGGGCTGTCCGCACCGATCCGGCCATCCGGCCCGGGCTTGAGCTGCACCGATCCCGGCCCCGACAGTGCGTTCTCCGCGCGCGTGCGCTGCATCGCCAGATCGATCGCTTCGCGCCACTCCGGCTGAAGCTCCGTCCCGGCGACCCGATAGCGATACATCAGTTCCTCGTGCTGGGTCGCATCCGCGGTCTTCGGGCCGCGCGGCAATGCCGTCGAGATCTCCTCCGCATGCTGCTGGAGGTTGGCCTGGAGCAGCGTGCGCGAGGCGTTCAACTCCAGCCGCAGCGCACCTTCCGCATGATCGTTGCCCGGAAGCGCCGTCCGGTGAATCCAGTCGCCATCCGGCTGGCGCTCGTAGAGCTTGCCGTCCGATGCGATCAGGCGATCGTGGTCGGTCAGCGCCGTACGCACCGCCTCGGGCATCGGGCCGTACATCTCCCAGCCGTACTGCGCGTAGGCCGCCTCGTAGCGCGCCGCGATGCCGGCGGGGCCGTTGACCACGTTCGCCTGCATCACCTCCAGCGAGGCGCGAGACAGCGCTGCGGCGCGATCCGGGCTCGCCGTCTCGACCTCGACGATGTCCAGGTCGTTGCGGTCCGCACCTGCCACGACGCGACGATGCCATTGCCCACCGTCCGCATCGAAGGTCCAAGGTGCGGGCTTGAGGCTGCCGCGATCGTGTTCGTCGGCCGGCAGGCGGAACGGGTTGGCCGGTGGTTCGGCCTCGCCCAGCGCCAGCGCCGTGGCGGTGTTCGTAGCGCGGTAGTTCAGTTCGCGCGCCTTGTCGTAGCTCGCGACCACGGCCGTTCGCGCCGGGTTGTCGGTAGCATCGAGCGTGGCATCGACCAGCCCCTGCCGTTCCCATGCGCGGCCGTTGAAGGCCCACGGCACGCCCGTGGCATCGGACTGGTGGAAGATCGCGTGGTTGTCCTGCAACTTGGCGAGTCGATCACCGACCGAACTGCCGGCCACGGCACCGGTGGCGATGAAGACCATCGCACCAGGACCGGTCTCCCAGCCCATCGCCGCACCCGCGACCGCGCCGCCAGCCCAACCGCCCATGCCGCGCGCGCCGTAGTGCGCCAGCACCGACTTGGCGGCTTCCGGGTTGTCCAGCGTCAGCTGCGCCGCGGCACGATCACCGGCGGCGGCGGCTTCGACCACGCTCAGCACGCCGCCGGCCGCGGCGACGCCGAACGTCACCTTCACCGGCAACGGCATCGGCGGCTGGTAGGCGCGCAGTTCGACGTTGGGCGAGTCCACTACACGGGCGAGCATGGCCTCGCCGGCGAGCATCGCGGGCTCCGGCGCCAACGGGCTGCGCACCACGGTGTGACCGCGCGAGACACTGCGCAACAGCGACTCGTCGACCGGCTCCGGTGCCTGCTTGACCAAGGTGACAACCTGGCCGGGCGCGGCAAGATGCGAATGATCCGGGACGAGTTGGGTGACTTCACCTTCGGGCGTGTCGCGACCGATCCTGGGGTAGTGCCGGAACAGCACGCTGCCCTCGGTCGAATGGTGGATCACGTTCATCCGCGGGTCCTGCGTCTCGTGCAGGCGCTGGAACAGCGGCTCGCTCGACAGCGCGTTGCGGTAGTCGATCATCAGGTTGAGGCTGCGATCCCCCAGTCCGCCGCGCAGGTAGCTGCCGCCGATATCCGAATGCACGCCGGAGACGGTGACGCTCAGGAAGCGCCCGTCCTCCGACAGGCCATCGGGCAGGATACGGTCGACCGGGAACAGCCCGCGGCGCTCGTCGGCGGCGTTGATCTGGAAGCCGGACACCACCGACGGCGGCAGGCGCCGGTCGAAGACTTCCATGTAGCCGGTCGGGACCGGATCGTAGAGGCCAACCGCCATCGGCGTGGCGCCCGGTGGCTGATGGTATTGGGTGTAGGTCAACGTGGGGTTGCCGAACTCGTCCATGCCCTCCACGACGCTCTTGGCGACAGGAATGCCGCGCTCGTGGATCATCCGGGCGACAAGCGGCACTTCACTGGCGCCGCGGCTGAAGCCCTCAAGATAGATGCTCAGTTGGGCATCGGGGTCGGCCTTGAAGATGCGCTGCGCACTCTCGACCAACTTCACGTACATCTCTTCCGCGCGCTCAAGGCTGGTGCGACCCGTGGCACCGTCCAGCTTGTTCTGGAACAGATTCGTTTGTGTTCCTGGGCCGGCGGAGTATTCAAAAGAGACGCTTCTTGTGCCTGCCGCGTTCAGAGCGCGCACATCCGCACGAAGCTTTGCCACGTTGGTCGCATGCAAAGGGTCCTGATCGACATCATTGCCCGTTCCATCCAGCAATCCGACCAGAAGATAGGAGTGAGGGTCCTTGCGGTCGAGCAGGGTCGGCGTCTGGAACCGGTACAACTGCTCGGCCGCGCCCTCATAGCGACGCACCTGATCGGGTGTCGCCAGCGTATGCGGTACGTCGTCGGTCGGCAGACCGTCTTCACCGAGCTGCACGACTTCTTTCTTCCCCCGGCCTCCCATCCTTCACCCCTTAGGTCAGTATGTCTTCGTCCACGCAAGGACTAGGTCGCGACGCTCATCGCTGCCCGGGTCATCCGGGCTCTCTCGCTCTTTCAGCACGATCCATCCCCGCATATAGACATTGATGGTGCGATCGTTGACTTCGAGCAGGATGTCGGCTGACCTTGCGTAGGGCGTCTTTTCCCATCCGGGTTTGACGTCTTCTCGCGCCACGTTGTGCAGGACGAGACGGTCCGGAAAGATGTCTTCGAGATCGATCTCGGCCTCGCGCGCCACGCCATCCAGCGCCGTCCAATAGATTTCTACAGGAGGAGGAAATCCGGGGCGCCCTAAGCTATAGCCCGCAGACCACGACTCCTTCCAATTCTCGCTAATCGGCTGACCAGATGGTTCGCTAATGTGCAGAGACATCTCTGACTTGTTGTAGTAGATGTGGCATTTGAGCGTGTTGTAACAGCATGCATCGAAGCTGAAACTATCGAACCGGATGGGCCACGGTTCTTGCGGTGCTTTCTTCTTGAACAACTTGCCCAGGATGAACATTTCGGCGCCCTCGGGATCGGTGGGGATGTCGTCGACTGCACGCGACACCGGGGATGATGCGGTGCCCGGCGATGCCGCGGCAACGGCTGTGGGCACCTTCTCGGGCAGCACCGGCCTGCGCTTCGGGATCACCGGCAAGCCGTTCAATGGCAGCAAGCCAAGTTCCTCCCGCGTCCGGGCATTGATGATGTCCATCTCGCGCAGCAGTTGCTGATCGTGTTGCCGATCCCGCTCTCGCGCGTCCTCCATCCTGATTTCTACCATTGCCCTGTCTCGCCCGTTGATACGCCATCACGTCGCACGCTCAACACCACAAGAACACCACGATGCCCAGCAACCAACGCGCCAGCCACAGCACGACTTCGGCCACCCGCTCGATCCGCGTCCGTTCCCGCTCGTCCCCCAGCTTGCGGCGCCGCAATCAAGCCGCCCTCCCGGGCCATTCACGAGATTGGTGCCAGATCCGCCAGTAGATTTCCTCGCGATGCACCGGCACCTCGCGCGGCGCGTCGATGCTGATGCGCACCTGTTGTCCGGATCGCATGCGCAGCGTGCCGCCGTAGCGGTCTTCTCCGAACAGGACATGGACCGCATCGCCGATCCGCAGGGACTCGCCGGCCAGCAGCGCAACCACGTAGCAGCGCTTGCGGCGCTGCCGGTGACGCAGGGCGGAGAGCGACTGGCCTTCGTCATCGACGATCGGCAGGTCACCAGGCGCGGCGATCGCCACCGTGTAGTGGTTCCCCGCCTTCCCGCGGATCGTCAGGCGCACGTGATCGCCGATGCGAATGCTCTCGCCCACGCGGCGGGTCAGGACCAGCATGGCCGCCTCCCCTGTTCCGTCGTGCGCGCCGGCTTGGATGTGCGGCGGCGTGGTGGCGACGTCCGCACGATCCGAAGCACCTTCGGCGGGTCGATGCGCAGTCGGACGTCCCGCAGCGCCTGCGCGCCATCGATCCGCAGGCACACGGCCTGCACGGCGATCGTCGTCGGGCCGATGGTGAAGGCGTCGCCGTCGCGCAGGGCCAGGACATGGGCGACGCGTCCGACGCCGGAAGGCGCGCTCGCGTGGAAGCCGTCCACACCGCCCAAGTCGTGGCGTACCGAGGCATCGAGGTAGACGTACAGCACATCGTCGATGCGGCCCGTCAGGTGGAGGCGGGTGTCCCGGCCGATCGTGATGGATTCGAGCAGGGTGCAGTCGAGAATGAGCATTCAGGCATCCCTCTCATGCCGGTAGGCGGCGGCCCCGGTGGTCGACGACCATGCGGGCAGCAATGCCATGGCCGTCGCGGGTGATCTCCCGCGCCGGACGCGCGCGGGTGGAACGTACACAGGCGGCGGCATGGGGAGCGCGCTGTCGACGCCCACGTGCAGGCTGTCCAGGCAGTCCGCGGCCAACTCAACCACCTCGCCCGGAAGCCAGATGCGGAACTCGTACTGGCCGAACCGGAAACGCTGGCACGCGTTCAGCCAGAACACATAGCGCCAGACCCCCTGCCGGGCCGAGACGGTGTGGACGACCTCGTCGCCAAGCATCAGGTAGATGCCCGGCGGCGCCCAGGCGCCGAAGAGGATGCGTTCCCCCTGCCGGACGTGGAGGGTGATTCCTGTCTTCTCCCCAAGTTGGAGGCTTCCCCCGATCTGGCACGTAGCGATACGCATGCTTCCCCTTCACTTGCGACCTAAGCCTGCCCCTCGTGGGCGCTTAGGCTCGCGATCCTTTGGATGTCGACTCGGGAACTGGTGCCCGGGCTGGCGACAAGAAATATCGCATTGCTAAACTTTATGCAATATACTTCTTGAACAATTTCCGCCCCCTCTGCCTATGCCGGTAGGATGCTCAACATGACCAGACACTCCGAGGCTTTCGCCGAAGCCATGAAGAGCACGGGCACGCGAAATACCGCGGTCGTGGAGCATCTTGGCGGTCGGATTTCACCGAGCGATGTCTCGAACTGGCGTGTTGGCCGCCGCCCGATGCCTGCAGAACATGCACCGGCAGTCGCCGCGCTGCTGAACGTGCAGCCTGAAGAAATCAGTCAGGCCTACGAGCGCATGGTGTTGGCGGGCCTACCGCTCACCGGGGTTCGCTCAACAGCACCCCGTCCTGCGGCAGGGCATGTGAGCTTGGACAGGCTGGAAGAATTCGGGCACCTGGACGGCCCGATGCGAATCGTGCTTCCCGATTTTCTTGTCAGACCAAGGATCGGATTGGCACCAATTCAAAACGTGCGATGGGCGTTACAGCCTTCCGAGGCAATGGAGCCGGAGATCAGGCGGCACGCGCTCGTATTGGTAGACACGAGCATGACGGAGCACGCTCATGTCGTTGATGGTAGTGCCTACGCCTACACGCTGTGGGGCCGCCCCGATATTCGACGCATCCAGATCCGGCGCGATGAGTGGTGCCTGGTACGGCACGGAAGCGGGACCGAACATACGATCGTCCCGGAGGCCGACCTCGAACACTTGCGCATCCTTGGCGCAGTCAGCGGGTGGATCAACCCTCCCTGAACTCTGGCGCTAGCTGGGAACTGGTGCTATACCAACAAAGAGTGGCAGGATCGGCCGGAATCGCCGGATTCAGGGAGGGGGCATGGAGCGAACGAAATCCGGATGGATGCTGAAAGGAATTGCTTTCAGTGCCGCGTATTGCGCGGTCTATCTGCTGGCATGGTATCAGTCGCTCGATCAATGGTTCCTGCCGACAGGACTGCGTATCGCGGCCTTGTTGTTCCTCCCGTACCGTTACTGGCCATTCCTTTTTCTTGGGGATGCAGCAGGGCTGCTGAAGATCAGAGGGGCGAAAGCCGAGCAATACGGCGAGCTTTGGGCGTATGTCAGCCCATTCCTGCTCGCCCCGATGATTTCCTTGGCACCCGCACTATTCCGGACACACCTGAAGCGCCTTGGCGATGATGTCAGATGGCTTCCCATCATCGTCGTTGCCATTTCGGTCTGGTCGTCTTTTTGCAAGATCGCTCTGAACTATGCGCTCTCAGGCCCAACCTCCGCCCATCTTGCAGACACTTTCCACAAGTACACGGTTGGGGACTCCCTTGGCATCCTGATCGTTGTGCCGCTGCTGCTCGTTTGGAAAAGCAGGCACCAAGATGGCTTCTCGAAAAACAGATTTCTTCTAGACGCCAGCATTGCAATCGCCATGATCGCAACCATGGCGATTGCCTCTTTGCCTGCCAGCACAAGCCCCTCCCTACGACAACTGTTCCTTGTGATGGAAATCGTTCCCGCAGCAGGCATGACCATCCTGCACGGATGGCGTGGCGCGGCTCTTGGGATCACTGCAACAAACCTCGCAATTGGATTGTCGCTTCCACACTTCGACCAAATGCGCGCGCATGATCCCGACTCATTCATCGCCCAGCAGATTCTCGTTTTTTCTGCGATGGCGTTCTTTGCACTTGGTGCCGGCATAACAAGACTCTACGACCGCGCGCGAGCCTTGGGCATATCAGAAGCCCACGCCTTGTCGCTCGCACAATCCAGCTTTCTATCGACGGAACACAACCTCCGCGAAAAGATGCTGTATATGGCTCAGATGCAGATGGGGTTCGATGACTACCGGAAGAGGATGATCGCCAGGCTCAAGGCCTCCGGTCATCATGCCGCAGCCATGGAGCTTAATGCAGAAGGCGTCGAACAAATGGCCTTGTTTGAACGGCAGTCCGCCGCTCTCTATCCAATTCAAATAGAACGACAGGGCCTGTATGCCGCACTTCATGCCGATGCCTTTTCGAGGCTGTGGGCAGCGGACACAGAAGTGATGTTATTCGTGAAGGGGCAGCCGAAGAATCTATCTGTCAACCTTCAACTTGCCGCGTATCGCTGCATCTGCAATGCGTTCGCGCTATTGAGGGAATGTCGGCCAGATCAATACAAGATCAAAGCGCGAGTTTGGCGCTACAAGGGCAACCAAGGCATCGCCGTTTCCGTGATTGCTCGACCCACCGGAGCAGCAGACCCTTCCAGTTCCAGCACATTGGCTGCACTGGAACTGGAAGGCAGAGTGAAGGCATACCGCGGCGCCGCAAGCCACCGACAAGCATGCCGCATCAATTTCTTCGTCTCGGAGCCTATCGGAGAGAAGACTGAAGCCTCTCAATCGATCGATGAAATGAGCATCGCCCAAAATTAAGGTGACGAGGGAATCCGAAAGACCCAACGATCACCATTCACATCAGGGTAGCGCACCACCTCAATTTCGGACGAGTGATACAGCAGACTTCCGCGACCGGCAGGTGGCAAGTCCCCCGGGACCATGACCCTTTCCACATCTGTTCCGACCGGCAACACCCATATCAAGTCATCGATCCGACCGATGGCGGCCCGAACTTTGCCGGTCGCATCGTTGACTTGCAGATATCGGACGCCCGCTCGCTGAAATTCATAGAGACCCCAGGCTGGATCTGCGATCAGATCGGTTGCAACGGGCGCCGATTGACCAAGCCCTGACGCAGACTTCGGTATCCCGTTTCCATCATCAGGACAGCAGGTTGCCGCCGCCGGCAAGGCCGCCAGAAGGGCGAATGCCGCCAACAGGATTGATAACGATATGCGTATGGACGAGCGCATCAACATCGAAGTTCTCCTTGTGAAATCCGTGCGAAAGGCCATTTGCAGAGCAATTTTTCATTAATTTGCAGTGCAAACTTTTTTGCCCGCGTTGCTAACCCCCTGCGAGCATTTCGACGTTATCACCCGATTAGGACGCAGCACCGCGCCCTACGCCCCGTATCCAAACGGGCCAAGCTTACGGGCTATCCACAACCCCAGTGTCGGCTGCAATCCGCTGCCGCAGGGCACGGTCGTAGGCCACCCCATGCTCCGCCCGCTAGCCATACGCCCCCCCAACCGCAGCGACCGCCGGAATGGGCTGCCCTGTAATCGGCGGTCAGGCATTGCGGATGCCACAAACGCAAAAAGCCCCGGCACAGCGACCTGTGCCGGGGCGTATGCCGTATACAGATTGTCGCCGGCACCGCGTGCCGGCGGAAGGCCGCACTAGATGCCGAGCATCTCGCCAGCCTTGGCGAACCCAACCCAGCGGCCGTCGCCGTTGAGGCCACGGTTCATGAACTCCTGCCGGGCAAGCCCGATCACGTCGGCGTCGCCGTGCTGGATCTCCAGCAGGAACCTCGTGTCGAGGGACTGAAGTTGTTCCACCAGATCGCGGGCGATGTCCTGCGTGATGCGCGCGCCGCTCATGCCTGGACTTTACTCTTGGCGATGGCGTGCAATTCGGCCTGCGCGCAGGCGGTCAGGTCGAGGCGCGCATTCGGCAACACCCCGGTGCTGACGAGGTTGAGCGCCCAGTTGAGCACCTGCGCCTTGTCCTTGGGATCTTCGACCTGCTGGTAGCGCGATTCGTACTCCGCCAGATCCCGCGAGGCGCGGTCGAAGGCGGCGCGCAGTTGCTTCAGCGCATCGGCCCCCTTCTGGATCGCGATGTGCCGTTCCAGTTGGTTTTCATCGATCATCATGTTCATGCATGGTGTCCTTGCGTCGGGGTGTGACCGCATGAACGCGCTGTTCCCGAGAGAAGGGAAGCATGCTGGCTTCGATGTTCGGGCGTAGACAGACCGCGGACAGCATCCATGCCGCCGTCGCGATCATCCGCCCTGTTCGGCCAGCGACGTCTCCGAACACCGCCATGGCATCGATATCGATGGCATGAGGTTCCTGCACGATGGAACGATGGACGGCGTCTTTGTGCCCGAAGGCATGCGGGCTCTACCGCTCTCCTCGATCACCAGACCATGCCGGCGGGACTGGCGGCGATGCGCGCGAGCAGGTCGCCCAGCGGCTCAGCCTCGGCACCCTCCGCGATGGGAGCGAGCAGCGTGCGGCCGGCGTCGATGAGTTCGATGCGGATGACGTCGATGCCGTTGCTTGCGTAGGCGATGTGCTTGCGGCCGTCGATGTGGCGCATCAGCGCCTGCGGCGTCTTGGCACGCAGCAGTTCGCGGCGCCATGCATGCCGGCCACGTTTGCCGGGGATGCGCACCAGCAGGGAGGCGATGAAGAATTCCTTGACGCGTTTGGGTTTGCGGGAGGAGGTGGTTTTCATGCGGGTCGATGTCCGTGTCGGGGTGGGCATGAACGCGCTGTGCCCGAGGGAAGCCAAGCCCATCGGGGCCGGCGTCCGATGTCCTTGTTCAGCCGTCAGAGGCCTTGGCCTTCGCGCCCTTGCGTCCCTGCTCGATGCCGGCGCGGTAGGTCGCTTCCAGCGCATCCCGCAGTTCCAGCACCGAGACTTCGTGGAAGTCCCAGCAGTCGCGATGACGGGATTCCAGCGTTTCAATCCGCAGGTGCTGCTGTGCGATGCGGGTCAGGAGTATGTCGAGGTGTTTCATGTCTTGTGGGCTGATGGTGTGGAGGTGCTGCATGAACGCGCTGTGCGCCATCAAAGCCAAGCGGTTCCCGATGTCGCGCCATGACATCGGGACACCGCCTTGCAGGCATCTCGCACCGCGTCGACGTCGTGCCCGGACTACGCCAACCGGCGCAGGCTGACGCGCTCAATGCGGCCGGAGAACGCGGCGTCGGCAGCGATGCGCAGCGCGTTGTGCGCGTTCGCCGTGAACTCCTCGACGAAGCTGCCGCTGGCGGCACGCGCCTCGCCCAGCGCGGGCGTGGTGCCAGCCAGCACGATGCGCACGCTGCCGGCGCCGACCTGGGAGAGCACGAGTTCGACGCGGTACAGGGCGCCGTCGACGAACGCGAACGGCTGCGCGAGATCGGAGGCGGTACCGGCGGCCTTGCTCGCGGCGCTACCGGCGATGGACCAGCCGGTGCCGAGCGTCCACGCCGCCTGCGTGTCGAAGTCGGCGTTCGCCAGCTTCTCGCCGCACTCGCACTGAAGCGTGCGGACGTGCGTCTGGCGACTTGCGAGCACGCCGCGCTGGCTGCGGACTTCGATGCGGAGCGCCGCGTCGCTGGCGAGCAGCACATCGACGCTGTGACTCGTAACGGCGATGTCGGTGGCCTCGTACAGCACGGCGTTGCCAAGCGCATGGACGACGCGCACGGTGGTGGTCGTGCCCGGCTCAGGCCCGACGCCGCCGGCCTCGTGCTCGATCAGGCGGTCGCCCTGCAGCACGCGGTCGCGGTGCGCCCACGCGATCGCCAAGCGCGCAAAACTCGCCTGCGGCGCGGCGCTGCCGTTGATCCGCAGCCGGCCCGGCGGATACGGCCGTGCCTGCCGGCTGTCCAGGCGCACCTGCGCGATCGGCGCGAGCGCGGCGTCGAGCGTGCCCTGCTGCGTGCGGGTGAGCAGCTTGGCTTCGATGGTTTCGCCAGCGAGGTGCTCGGTCGGATCGGCACCGACGTAAGTGTCCGCACACCAGATCCGCGTGCCCTCGGCGTGGGGCGTCGGCACCGTGTCGACGCAGCCGCGCGCGAGGGTGAGCGTGCCGGCGATGGGATCGATCGCATCGATCCGAACCAGTTCCTCGTCGACCAGCGCTTCGCTGCCGACGGCGACCAGGTCCAGGTCGCGCATGTCCGCCAGCGTCGCGACCGTATCGGTCAGCCCCAGCGCGCCCGCGAGGGTGGCGGTCGCGGAGAAGTCGCCACCCGCGACTTCCGCGAACGTGCCGCCGGCCGTGCGCGTGAGCAGCGCGTAACCGTAGGCCGGCCCGTTCGGTCGCGCACCCAGCGCGACCACAAAGCCGGCGTCATCCTCGACGAGGGTGAGATCGGCCGGACGCAAGCTGCCGGCGAGATCCCGGTACGTGGCCTCGACCAGCCGCTGTGCCGGTAGCGGCAGCGGCCGGGTGTCCGGCGGCGTCCACGGCCCGATCACGGGTTGCAGGTACGTGGTCGCCGCCATGCCATCGATGTCCTGCAGCAGCACCAGCGCCAGCGCACCAGCGGTGCGCGTGCCCTCGTCCACCTCCAGCACCCGCACCGGCATGCGCTGCACGCCCTTGCGCCGCCACGACAGCGCGAGTACGTCGCCGCGCTTCACGCCCCACCAGCGGCGGTCGACGGTGAGCTTGATCCGCTGCAACAGGCTGCTGGCGGCGGCGGTCTCGCGCGCGGCCACGCGCTCGCACAGGTTGCGGTTCCACAGGCCCGGCAGTGTGCGTCGATCAGCGACCACGCGCCCCTGCGCCTGCACGTTCGCCATGTTCTGGAAGGTGGCCGCCAGTTCGAGGTTGGTCACGCAGTCGCGGCCAAGGACCGTCACCTCGTTCACCGACCCATCGAGCAGCGGCGTCTGCCAGCTCTCCAGCGCGGTCACGCTGGTTTCGTCCAGCAGGGGGAGCGTCGCGACCTCGTAGTCCGGTCGGAACAGCCGGTACACGAACTTGCCGAGCATGGGATCGAACGCCCACAGCCCGCCGACGTGGTTGTTGACCTGCTGCAGGAAGCTGCCGATCGAGTCGCCGCGCCGCCAGCCCAGGCACAGGCCGAACTGCTCATCGTGTAACCGCTCGGCCGCGCGCAGGAAGCTGTCCTCATCGATCAGCGCGGGATCCAGGCCGACACCCCACACCGTGTCGGTCAGGCACTGGTAGTGGATGTGCGCGGCGTTCATGCCGCGGCCGATGCGCGCAAGCTGCGGCTGCCACACCGGCGTCGACCAGCCCTCGACGAAGCGCCCCCAGCGCTTGGCCCAGAGCTTCAGGTAGGGGTTCATCGCCCCGACCATCCCGCGGTACAGCGTGGTGCACAGGCCGCGCGCGGCCGGCCACGGCCCCGGCACCTGCTGCTGCAGGTAGGGCACCGGCTGCTGGTCCGGCTCGCCCATGCGGATCTGCAGCGTGCCGACGAGCCCGCCTTCCTTCTTGTCGCCGCCGAACAGTTCGGGCAGGTTGATCGCCAGCGTGCCGCTGCCGGGCCGTTCGCCCTCGAACACCGACTGGCCGCCGACCTGGATGCCAGCGAGGTAGTCGTTCGGACCGATCGACTCGCCCATGTACAGGTACATGTAGTGGCGGTAGCCGATGGTCGGCTTGCTGGACTTACCCACGCCGCGTGCGCTCCGGGGAACGGTGCAGGCGCGGAATCACGATCGGACGCCGCTGCCAGCGGCCACGCACCCGTGCACGCAGGTCGATCGCCCACAGCGCGTGGAAGACACCGGTGGCGAAACCGCACCCGCCGAGCAGGCGCTCGCCCGCGCTCCACAACGCCAGTCCGGACACGATCGATGTCGTGCAGGCCAGCACGGTCCAACCGCGATACACGAGGTCACGTCGCATCGGACGTCTCCCGCGCGCCCAGTGCCGCTTCGGCACGCGCGATCGCGATGGCGCGCGCCACGAAGGGATCGTCGTGCAAGTGCGGGTGATCGTCGATGACGATGCCCTCGGCGCACAGGACGCGCAGGTCGATGTCGTGGCGGCGGCACCAGGTGCGGATACTCGGCGTGCACAGCGGCCCGGCCGCCAGATCGACGGCGCGCACGTGGCGCAGGTGGATGCGCAGTTCGCGGTTCGACGGGATGTCGTTCAACGGAATGGTCACTTGCCACCCTTGGCCTTGATCGGCGTGGTGCGCAGGTCGCCGTAGGCGAGGACGTTGGGATCGTCGACCCACACCTCGCCGAAGATCACCATGGCCTCACGGCCTTCCTCGGCGGTCGGGACCGAAAAATCCGCGAGCGCGGGCGGCTTCTGCGACTGCGGCCGGGGCCGCATCGCGATGCTCAGGACGACGGAGAGGACGAGGGTGAAGACGTAGAGCCACATGACGGACGTGTTCCTGTGGACAGGCGTGCGCGCAGCCGCCACCCGGCGCGCATGCGCCGGGTGGTGCGCCGGAAGGGGGATTCAGAAGACCGGGTCGCTGCCGAAGGGATTGCGCATCCCTTTGAGGGTCGGCTGGCCGCCGTAGTTGAGGGTGTTGGCGAACTTGGCGCAGCCGCGCGGCCCCAGCGTGCGATCACAGCCGGGCAAGGCGATGACCTGCGCGCCGGACGCGAGCGCGGACGGGGTGAGCAGGCGCAGCGTCGCGCCGATGTGGGTCACGACGAATCGGCGCTCGATGCCGAGCGCGGACGTCCACTGCAGGACGCCACCGTCGAAGTGGCCGTCGTCGAACGCATCGAATGCGGCCGATGCGACGGTGTAGCCGGTCGCGTCGCTGAGTATCGCCGGCACCGCATGCGCGTCCGGATCGGCATTGCACAGGCCCGGCCCTTGGCTGTAGAGCACCAGCGGGCAGTTCGACTGCCAACTGCGGCGCAGGCCGAGGGTCTCGACTGCGGCGGCGAGCGAGGCGCAACGCAGTTTCGCGATGCTGTGGGTCTCGTCGAGGTCGGCCACAAAGCCGGTCCAGCCCAGGCGCACGAGGCCATCGCGCACCCGCACCCGCTTGAGGTCCAGCCGCAGGCGCAGGCCCGGCGGCACCGGCCGGAACAGGTTCAGCAGCGGCAGGTCGAGCGGTGCGGAAATCTCCAGCGTGTTCTTCGCTTCCTCCGCCGACTGCGCGATGCGTCCGCGGGTGAGCGCAACCGGGGCATACCGCTGGCCTTCGACGAGTGCCTCGCGTCCGGCATCGGTGTAGCGCCAGTGCTGGATGCCGATCGAGAAGTCGTACAACTCGATCTCGCGCGAGAGCAGTCCCATCACGGCTCCTCCGCCGGGATGCCGGCGAAACTTACGGCGCAGTCGAGCAGGCCGTCGCTGTCGGCGTGGTGGTGGAGTTCGACCGCATCGCCCGCAAGCGTGACCAGCGCCATCCAGCAGACGAGCCGGACCCGTTCAGGTCGAACGACGACGCCCAACGCAGTGTCGATCCTCAGCTGCTCGCCGATCTCGCCGTTGGCGAGCGGGAGTTCGGAAGAGGCCTCGATGGCACGGTAGAACACCGTGCCGTCGACCAGTTCGATGCGGAGGTGGCGACGGCCCGCCTGCTGACGCAGGCTGCGGCTGATCCCGCAGGCGGCGACGATGAGGGTCACCGCGCTCTCTCCGATGGTCTCGATCACTTCAAGATCGTCCGTCCAGGTCGGCAGCCACAGCGCCTCGGCGCGTCCTTGCAGCCCGTACAGCAGGCTGCGGTGGGCAGCGCGCTCGGCGCGGCCGACCAGTCGCCACGCGTGCGACTGCGTCGTCCACGCCAGTCCCGAGCCATCGTCGGCGTGCGTACGCCCGACCTCGCCGTCGAGCAGATCCACCCGCCGGGCGATGCTCGCGACCGGATCGGTGCTTTCGTCGCCGCGGTGTTCCAGCACCGGGACACCGCGATAGCGCATCGCCGGTAGCGCGGCCGGCCAATCGCTGGGCTCTGTCGACTCGAAGCGCAACTGTGCGGAGACCAACCGATCGCTCAGCCGGCGCAGTTCCGGCGCATCGGTCAGGCGCGCGGTGCGACACGGGATCAGGCGCGTGCCGACCGGCCACGCGCGGCGCGTCGGCGCACGCAACACGATGTGGTCACGTGCGATCTGCGCGACTTCCGCCAGCTCACAGATCGCCACATCGCGCCACAGCATCGCAAGACCGCCGACGACGAAGTCCAGGCCCGAGGTGTCGAACACGATCTGCATTGCGCCAAGCGGCACGAACGTGCCGAGCCACAGCGTGTCGACGAACACCGGCAGCGCCCACACCCGTGCGGTCCAATCGAACAGCGCATGTTCGATGCGGCGCCGCTCGTTCCGGTCGGCGAGGACCGCGAACTCCCACGACCGCCGCGGCGCCTCGCGCAGCGGCGTGCGGGTGACGGTGCCGGCGACCGCGACCTGGACGTCGGTCAGCCAGGCGAGCGTCTCGGTGAGCGGTTCGGACCAGTTCGGCGGCAACGTCCATGCCTGCAGGCGCAGGCCGTCGATCCGGATCGACCAGATCGCGCCGCTGGCGAACGCGAGTGTCGCGGTCGCCTCGAGTACCGGCGGCCCGTCGAGCCCAACGGTGAGGGTCAGCACCCGCTCCTGCAACGGGCGCAATGGCAGCGGCAAGGCGCTTGGCGCCGTCAGCGTGCTGCCGGCATCGCCGTCCAGGCGCAGCGCGGTCAGGGGCTGCGGGACCGTGCGCCAGGCGTTCCAGACCACGATCTCGCGGGTCAGTTCGGAGACGACGTTGCCCAGCGACAGCGCCGTGGGCAGGACGTGGATGCGGTCGTAGTAGTCCTCGACGAAGCGGTGCGCGAGGCGTCCGGTCGCCGGCCAGCGCAGGGCGTCCGGTGCACGCCACGCGCCGGCCCAGGCTGCGAGCGATGCGCGCGCATGCGCCGCTGGCACGAAGCGCACGTCGGCGAGCGCGGCCAGTTCGGGCGCGAGCGCGGGGTTGGTTGCGCCGGCCAGCCGCGGCATCGGCGCGATCCCGATCAACCCGGCCATCACGACGGCTCCCGCAGCGCGACGCCGAAGGTGCCGCTGTGCTGCGCGCCGACCGGCCAGCCGGCGCCGTTGCGCTGCACCGGGTGGACCGCATGCAGCGGATACGGGATCCAGCGCTCGGTACCGTAGACGAGTGGTTCGGCGAGGTCGAGGAAGTCGAGCCGGCAGTAGCGCGCGTGTGCCATCGTCGCGACGATGGTCTGGCCTTG
The DNA here is from genome assembly GCF_056313745.1 of Lysobacter sp. DMC97. Taxonomy (NCBI): domain Bacteria; kingdom Pseudomonadati; phylum Pseudomonadota; class Gammaproteobacteria; order Lysobacterales; family Lysobacteraceae; genus Lysobacter; species Lysobacter sp. DMC97. The sequence goes on from NZ_JBQUZR010000009.1 coordinate 22,861, forward strand.
CGCCTGCCGTGCCAGGAGCACGTCGATCGGCAGCAGCACGGTCGCCTGGTTGAACTGCGAGGGCAGCGCATGCAGCAGGCCGGCCTTGTGCGAGACGCCGAGCAGGTCGCCGGGCGCGCCGCCATAGGTCGTGCGCCAGATGGGCGCGCCTTCGAGTCCGCAGTGGATGAACGAGGAAGGGTACGTCCCGGCGAGGCCGGCGAAGAAATAGCCGAGCCCCGGGCCGTCGTAGGGCGTCGCCCCGAGCTGGCTACCGGTGCCGGTGTCGATGAATACCCTGACGTTCGCGCCACTGCCATCGACATCGCCGCGGAACGAACCCGAGCACCACAGCCCGGTGCCGTCGATCTGCGGCATGGACGACCGCCCCCAGTTGAGATGCTGGTGGCGGTCGACGTTGTAGCGCAGCACGCAGTAGACCTCGTCGGGCGCGTCGAACACGTGCAGCGCATACACGGCGGGCCACTGGATGGGCGCGTTGGCGAAGGACAGCAGTTTCACGGCCTGCGGGCAGGCGCCGGTGAGCGCCGCGCCGGCCTGTCCGGTGCCGACGGCGAGGACCAGCGCTTCCGCGCTGGCAGTGAGCTGCACGAAGGCGGTGCCGCGGCTGAGGATGCCGTCGACCAGCGTCCAGCCGCGGGCGGCGAGCGTGGCCTCGATCGTCGCCTTGAGCGCCGTGAAGCTGGTGACCTGCCCGGTGACGATCGCCATCACGTCATCTCCACCGCGACGTAATCGCGCCAGCCGGTACGCGCGCCGTCCTGCAGCACCACGAACGCGCGGCCGTTCACCGCACGGATCGCATCGACCGCCTGGCGCACGGTCATGCCGGTCTGGTCGACGAGCACGCCGCCGTCGAGTTGCAGCACGTTCTCCGAGGCGTTGTCGAACCCGGAGACGAAGCTCACGCCGTCGAGTGCGCCGTAGACGTTGCCGCTGCTGGCATGGCTGCGACTGTCGAAGTCGTAGGCGCCGAGCCGCATGTCGTACAGTTCCAGCGGCTGCGGCTGGTGCAGGGCCCCCGCTGGGACGAGGCAGCGGGTGCCCGCACCGGCCGCGCCACCGGATTCGCCGGCCAGCGCGTAGGCGGTGACGACGTCGCCGGCGCCGTTGCCGAAAGGCGCGATCTGCACCTTGCGCCAGGCACCGGCCTGGTCGCGCAGGAACAGGTGGCCGTCGTCGTAGCCGGCGTCGCTGCTGCCGCGCACGCCCTTGTAAGGGAACCAGTGCAGGTCGCTGTAGCGCCTGGCCTCGCGACCGTTGAAGTGGCCGGCGACGACCAGCGGCGCGGGATACTCGCCAGGCCGGGCGTAGGGCAGCGCCTTGCCGACGTACAGGTGCACGTAGATCGGCGAACCCAGCTTCATCGCGCCGGTGATGCGGCGTGGGTTGGCGGTGAGGAAGTAGCTGACCGCCTGGTGGTGGCAGGGGACGCCGCTGGTCAGGATGCCCGGCTGCACCTCGAACGGTGTCGCCGGCACGTAGCCGGTCATGGTCGCGGCGAGCAGGTTGTAATGGTCGGCGGCGACATCCTGGTACGCCTTGAAGCCGACGGTGATCTGCTCCTCGCCGGTGGTGCCGGTCGAGCGCAGGATCAGTTCGTGCTCGGGGATGGCCGTGTCGAAGCGCAGCGTCGTCCAGCCGGCGGCTTCGGCGAGCGCGCGCAGGACCTCGAGCATTTGCAGGTGGGCGTCCGGGCCAGCGCCCTTGGTCACGGTGTCGATGGCGTAGGCCATCAGGAACCTCCGATCCGCTGGCGCAGGAAGCTGCCGTTGCGGTCGATGACGTTGAGGATGGTCTGCTCCAGGCCGCGGCTCTGCGCCATCGACTCGGCGAGCGCGTCGGTGTTGATCGCATTGACCAGGCGCAGGTTGAGTTGCGGGTTCAGGCCCGCCGCCGCGCGGGCAAGGCCGCCTTCGGCGAACTTCATCCGCGGGGCGTGCGGCAGCGACACCGGCGGTGGTGTCGCGCCCGCGAAGCGACGCGCATGCCAGGCGTCCAGCGCCGGCATGCCGCGCGCATTGAAGTCTTCGAGGAACGCCAGCGCGCCGGGCTGGCGCACGACGGCGGCGCGGGTCACGAACTCGAAATCCGACAGCCACGCCGGGATGCTGTCGCTGGTGGCGGTGCCCGGGCCACGGACGTGGCCGCCGGTGGCGTAGCCGCCCCCGCCATGGAAGGTCGCCTGTGCGATCAGCCCGGCGATGGTCGCGCCCTGCGCAATCGCGCCGGCGATGAAGGGAATGTTCTCGGGGAAACCGTGCTTGCTGGCCTCGGCGACGTTGTGGGCGAGCGCGAGCGCGGCCTGGGCGATGGCGAATGCTTTCGACAGGGCGAACAGCCCGCGGTAGATCGCGCTCTGCTCGCCGCCGAAGGACCTCGCGATGTCGGCCAGCTGGCCGAAGGTCGCGGACGCGGTGTCCAGGAGCAGGCTGGTCTGCGCCGACTGCAGCTGCACGAGCGCCTGCTGGTGCTGTTGCTGCAGTTGCAGTTCCTTGGCATCCCACTGCGCCAGCGTCCCGATCTTCTGCGCCCGGAAGTCCGTCAGCAACTGCTGCTGTTCCTGGTACCAGGCCTCCAGCTGCGCGCGGGCGCGGTCGACCTGCCCCAGTTCGCCCAGGTCGCCCGCGGCATTGCGCTGGACGACGGCGGGCAGCGTCGGCGTCTTGAACGCGGCGTCGAAGGCGCGGCCCAGCAGATCGTCGTACCGTGCCTGCGTGGCGAGGCCATCCTTGAGAGCGGCGTCGAGGATGGCGACCTGCTTGACCGCCTCGTCGAAGGGACGCTCGGCCTTGGGGTGCAATTTCTCCTGCAACTCGGCATAGGCACGCGTGGTCTTCTCCACCTCCGCCTTGTGCGCCTTGGCCGCATCGATCGCGGCGTGCTGACGGTCGAGCGCTTCGGCCTCGGCGATCAGCTGCGCCTTGAGCGCGACCGGGATCTTCGCCAGCGTACCGAGCGTGGTCTCATAGCGCAGCTTCGCGGCTTCGGACGCGCGGGTCTCGCCCGCCTCCACGTCCTTCAGCGCCGCCGCCTCCTCGCGCAGCCGTTCCAGCGTCCGCTGCGCCGCGTCGGTCTGGCGTTCGGTCTCGGTCCTTTTGGGGGCGGGCGTGCGCGGCGGCTTGTTGTGTTCCTCGATCGATGCGCGGCGCTTGCGCTCGTAGGCATCGACGCTCAGGCCTTCGACCGACGTCACGCCGCCTGCACGCAGCGCCGCGATGTCGCGCTCCAATGCGCGCAGCTGCTGGGCCTTCCGTACAGAGCGGTCCTGCCCCAGCGCTTCCTGCGCGCGGCCCAGCGCCGCGATCGCGTTGCGCTGTTGCGCCTGCACCGCGGCTTGCGCATCGGCCTTCGCCTGCCCGGCGTTGGCCTCGCGCTGCAGGGTCGCCTGTTCCTGCCGCAGGGCACGAATGCGCTGCTTCGTCGCGGCGTCGACATCACCGCTGGCGAGCACCGCGTCGAGCGAGTTCAGGCCACCGAGCTGGCGCCACTCGTTGCCGATGCGGGCCAGTTCGTCCGTGGTCTTCGCCAGCCGGAACGCGGCATCGTCGCGACCGATGTTGCGGATCGTGTTCCAGACGCCGCCGATGACCTTGCCGAGGTTGATCCACGCGCGTTCGAGCGAGCCTGCCCGGGCGTAGGCCTCCTGCATGCGCTGCGCCTCGACCTGCGAGAAACGCTCGATGGCGAGCTTCGCGGCATCGTGCGCCCTGCCCTGCGCCTCCAGCGCGCGGACGTGCTGGTAGACCTCGACCGTCACGCCGCCGTAGGCCTGGCTCAGGCGTGCCAGTTCTTCCGTCGGCGCCTTGGCGAGCGCGACGATCTGCTGCGTGGTCTGCTCGACGGACTGTCCGGTCAGCTCCGCCAGGTCGACCGCCGCGCTCGCGGCGGCCTCCAGGCTGTCGCCCGCGACCTGGCCGGATGCCGCCAAGGCAGTCAGGGCGGCTTCGGCGTCGCCGTACTCGCCGGTGGCCGCGCCGACGCGGTCCTTCACCACGCGCAGTTGGTCGGCGGTGGTGCCGGCGGCGTTGCCGGTGGCGACCAGCGCGTGCTCGTAGGCCTGCGTCTCCCGGTAGCTGGAGATCGTCGCGACCGCGACGCTGCCGACCACCGCGGCCACGAGTCCGAGGCCCACCACCATCGGACCGATCGCGCCGAGCAGCGCGCGGACCGCGGGCACCACGCCGCCGAAGCTGTCCTTCAGCTGCCCGCCCTGCTGGATCGCGACCAGCCACGGTTTCTGGCCACCGGCCAGGGACGTGACGATGTCGGTGATCTGCGCCGGCAGCTGGCGCATCGCCTGCCGGGTCTGGCCGATGGAAACGGTGTACTGCTCGGTGGCGCGCCGGCCGGTGTCGGTCGCGCGCGCGGCGGTGATCGTCGCGGTGGCCAGACCCGTGCGGGTGGTCGCCAGCCGCGCTTCGAGGGCATCGGCGCGGCGGTTGATCTCCAGCATCCGCAGTGCGGCGTCGCGCTGCAGCGCCTGCGAGCGCCCCAGCGCTTCAGTGCGATCGGCGGGCGTACGCAGCTGTTCCGGGCTCGCCGCGCTGAACACGGCGGTGGAGGCGGCGCGCCGCTCGGCGATGCGCGCCTGCTCGGTCGCCTGCTGGCGCAGCGCGGCGGCGTTGCGGGCCGCGGCGTCGGCCTCCAGGCGCGTGCGCCGCTCGACCTCGGCGGTGATGGCCCGCTGCGCAGCGAGCGCGGGCCCGGCCTGCGCATCGACGGTCACCGCGCGGCCGGCAGCGCGCACCCGGCCGAGCGCGCGGTCGACCTGGACCAGCGCGTCCTGCAATCGGCCGAGACTGGTCTCGGCCTGCGCGGAATCGCCGCGGACCTTGAGGTTGAGGACGAAATCCTGGTTCATGGCACCCGGTTCACGGACGGCCGCGCAGGGACTTCACGCGCGCCTCGGCGGCCTCTCCGCCCCACACGGCGGTCGCGACGTCTTCGATGAAGTCCGCGCGACGGTGGCGTTCGCCGCGCTCCACGGCCTCGAAGGCGGCGATCAACTGGCGCTCGGTGCGTCGCCCGCACTGATCGGGCGTGCCGTATCCGGCGGCGGCGAGTCGGGCGAAGAGATCGCTCCAGCCGAGGCGCCGGCCGCGAGCAGCTGTGCCTCGCGCAGTTCCGCCAGCACCTCGCGCACGAAAAAAGCGGCGTTGACCGCGAACCACGTCGCCATGAACAGTTCCTGTTCGTCCTCTGGCAGCGCGAGCAGCCAGTCGACGGTGACATCGGCGGCCTGCGCCGCGACCTGGGGAACCACCGCGCGGTGGCGGCCGAACAGGCGGCGGACCTGCGCGTAGCGCAGGCGACCGTCGTCGGTGGCGGCGATCAGGTCGGCGATGAACGCCGACGCGCGGTCGGCGACGTCCAGTCCCTCGAAGAAGCCGTACTCGCGGATCACGATCGAGCGACCACCGACGACCAGCGTGCGGTCCGGGTGCAGGATCGCGAGATCGTCCGCAGTCGAGGAGGCTTCGGAGGCCGGCGGGGCGGGAAGTTGCGTGGCCATCAGACCACCTCCGGCAGATCGAGCCGGCCGAAGCCGCCGAGCAGCGGGTCAGCCGCCGCTTCGGCGTCGAACAGCACCGAGGCGGTCAGCTCGAACTGGCCGAACGACTCGTGGATCAGGCCGAGGTTGCTCACCGGATTGAACTGCACCCGGTACAGGCGCACCTGCACCGGCGCGTTGTCGATTGAGTTGGTGCCGTCCAGATACAGGAAGCGTTCGGGCGCCGAGGTGGTGAGCATCGCCACGCTGGTGCGCGCGCCATAGCGGTAGGCCGCGCGCAGCGGTTGGGTGAACGTCGCGAGGTTCAGCAGCTTGATCAGGCCCGCGCGCACGCTCTCGATACGGTAGTGGGTGTTCGCAACCAGCGTCGCGGGTGCGGCATTGCCGTCGGTGAGGACGAATTGGCTGATGGTGGTGTGATCGAGCGCGATCACATCGTTCGCAGCCAAGCCGGGCGGGAACGCCTCGCCGGTCACCGTGCCGGCAGCGATCGTCGCCTTGCTCGCGTACAGGCCGAGCAGCAGGTTGTCGATGTCGGCCCAGTTGATCGCGACGGTGAGTTCGGCCTCCTTGCCCTTCTGCAGCACGGCGGAGGTCAGGCGATTGCCCGAGTACGATTCCTTGCGGGTCTCGGTCTCGGTCTTGAGGGTCAGGTCGCACTTGGGGGCATCGCCGACCCAGCGCAGCGCGCCGGGCCGGCCGCCGGGCAGGCGGGTGCCGAGATAGAGCTTGCCCTGGAAGCTGAAGTCCTGCATCAGGCGGTCCTCGTGGAAGTGCCGGCATCGACGCTGTCGTCGAGGGGGATCGCGACGCGCACGCGGCGGTCATGGCGCGGGGCGAGCGCGCGATCGGTGGCGTTCGCCACAGGTCTCTGCGGCGGAGTTGCATCGGTCACCGCCGCGTCGGCGACCGGCGCGTCAGCGGTGGGCGGACTGGATGCGTCGACGAGCGCAGGCGGCGGCGTGGTCAGGCCCCATGCCTCGAGCACGGCGGCATCGGCGTCGTTGACGGTGAGTTCGATGCCTTCGGGCGGCGGGTCGTAGGCGATGCCTTCGTGGGTGTGCGGGTGGTACAGGCGGATGGTCTTCATGAGGAGGGGGGCTGGGGGATAGGCATGCCCACCTGTCGCCGCCACTCGAGGCAGCAGGCGCGGGAGCATGGGGATGAAAGGAATGGGAAGAAGCCGAGCAACGCGACGCCAAAACGGTGATTTTTTGGCTCTTGCGTCGCTTCGATGGCGCGCTACAACATCGGACGCATCCAACCAGACAAGGGAAAACCATGGAAAGCGAACTCGCAGGCAGCCTTAGCCACCTGTTGGAGCAACTAGCCGCCGGCCCGGTGGCAACCTCGGTTGCCGTCCTGGTCCTATTGCTCGTGCTCGCAGCAATCAGAGGTTCGTTCGCGTTGTCAGTGGCGCGGCATGGTCGCCGGAGAGAGTTCCTTGAGACGTACCAAGCGTTGTGTGGGAAGGAATCCGACGCGCTTGCGTTGGAGACGGTCGTGCGCCATGGATTCGGCGTATGGATTCCTGCGCAAGTGATTCGCCGAATCCGCGAACTGCCTTCCCCGTCGCAATGCCTGCTGATGCTCGGGGATGTCAGGCGCTTTTTCGGTCATGACCCCGCCGCAGGCACGCTCACGGTCGAGCCTCGCCTCGCAACGCGCCCGAGAGCCAGAGTCAACGCTATGCCTCGGTTGATCGCGTATGTCGTCCTCAGCTATGCCTCGGCCATACTGCTTGGAATCACCGATGGCTTGCCGAACTCGCCAATTGTCATCGTGCGCATCGCTCTCGGTTCCTCGCTTGCGTTTCTTGCTTATCTGTTCCTGGATACGGGAATCGCCATGTGGCGAGTTCCGGAATTCGTCGAGTGCTATCCGACGTTGGTTTCGATAGGTCCGGAGGCGGCATCGAACGGCAAGGCAATCCAAGGATGGGCTGCGGTGCACAATTCACTTCGCCTTGCGAAGGCATGGATAGATCGCACTCGGATTGCAATCGAAAGACGACGCTATCGTGATGCGCGAGCACTCATCTCTGACACGGACAGTCGCGATAGTCGACCCAGCTCAGAGGACAACACACCGCGCGCATAGTCGACTAGGCGCTCGGGGCGGCGGCCCTTGGCGAGCATTTGCGCGGCGGTGGCGCCGTACTCGGCGACGACGGGTTGGCGTTGCTTGCCGGCATACCGCCCCTGCTGCATCTGGCGTTTGGGACCTTCGCGGCGGAACACCTGCGCCTTGCGATTCACGCCGACGCCGAGAAAGGCGTGCTCGCGCAGGCTGCGTTTGCCGCGGAAGATCGCGGCGGTGACGCCGCGCGTCGTCTGACGTGCGGCGAAATTGCGCAAGCCGATGCCGCGGAAGCGACCGACCAGTCGCACGCCGTCGTCGGTGGCGCGTGCGTCCAGGTCCTGCGCCAGACGTCGCGCGCCGATCTGGTACTCGGCCTGGATATCGCGTCGCGCCTGCACGGGCAGGCGTCGGCGCAGCGTGCCGAGCGCGCGCGTGTGCAGGGTCGGCAGGCGGGAGGACAGGACGCTCAGGTTGCGGGACGCGGACAGCAGGCCGTCGAGATCGGCGTGCAGCGCGATCGCGCCGCCACCGGCCTGCGTGGAGGTCATGGTCATGAGGGGAAAAGTGAGGTCAAAAACGGAGGACTTATCCGCTTCGGCGGATTTGAATCCGGTACAAGATGGTCATCCCTCATCCCGAGACGACCCGATGCGCACGCAAGACCAAACCGCCAACACAATGCTTGCTGATCAGCTCCGGCAACTCCGATCAGAACTCGGCAAGGACGCCCTTTTTTTTGGGTTCACGGGCGTGCTGATCGGTCTGCTGCATTTGTCCGAGTTCAGGATTCTCGGCGCGAATATCCCGGGCGCCAGGTTCTCCGACGATTTGCTCGGCGACTACATCTCATTCAACGCGCTTGCCTTCCAGATGCTCGGCTGCATGCTGATGGGAGGGTTGGTCGGGTTGATGCGATCCGTGGCTCCGCTGCGGTCGGCACTTCTTGGCCTCTACGACCATGTCCGGCTGCGACTGCTCCAGGTCGCCTCGCCGATGATCTGCATCTCGATCGGCATCGCGCTCACATCGACCACGCACTACATCAGGACGGGCGGCGGTAACGGACTGGCACTGGCCCTGCTCCTGGTGGTACTCGTCCTGTACGTCGTCATCGCCTACCTGTTGCCGGCACTGCTGGATCCACGTGCCGACTGGCCCGGCGCGCGCGGGAAACAGTGGATCGTTCCCGTGCTGACCGTTGCGCTATCACTGGCCGGCATGTACTTCCTGATCGTTGCGATCCCCGCCCAGCATCGGAATGAAGATGCCGCCAACACAACATCATCCGATCAGGTCGTCCTTCCGATTCGCCGGTAACGCGTTCCGAACAACACTTGCGCGGCCATCGCGGCGATGCCATCGGGGCGGTCGAGCAGCACCGACTCCTGGAACTGCAGCGGCAGCGCGAGCGGCGCCTGCGCGTAGCCGTCCAGCGCATCCTCGATGTCGGCGATGGTCTCGACGATGCGCTGCTGCGCGTTGTCGAGTTTGACCGGCACCAGCGCCTCGACGACGAAGGTGAACCCGCGCTCGCCGGAGGCGCGTGCATCGTCAGGAAAGACCGAGGTCAGCGGATACAGCGTCAGGCGCGGAGCGTCGTTCGGATCGAACGGCGCTGGCTCCAGGCGCACGTCGCGACCAGCATCGGTGCGGTAGTCGTTCGCACGACGTACGGTGCGCAGGCGCGCCTGCACCAGTTCGAGGATCGCCCACGGGATCGGCGCTTCAGCCATGGAGCACTGCTTCGGTGACGAAGCCGTCGTCGACCACGATGCGTTCGATCCGATGTCGAACGCCAGGCACGTGCAGGACATCGCCCGCACGCGGCCGCCACTCGGCGTTGCGGAACTTCACGGTGGTGACCCGCACCAGGCCCTGGCTGTAGTCGCCCAGTTCGGCCACGTTGTAGGTGATCACCACCCTCACGGGCACCGTCGGCCGACGTCCCCGGCGCACGATGGCCGGCTCGCCGAACACTGCGAACAAGGCATCGTGCGCGGCGGCGAACGCCGGATCGAGCCGCGTCGTCACGCCAGGTCCCGGGCCGCGAAGCGCAGGTTGGCGGCGATCCGGCGTGTCCAGCCGCGGCCGAACACCGCGAAGCGGTCGTGCTCGGCGTAGAGGTCGAGCCGCAACGCGAGCAGGCGGTCGATCAGCGATGCCTGGTCCGCCGCACGCAAGGCCGCCAGCGTCACCGGCCCGAGTTGCCCGTCGATCCGCACGCCCGCCAGCCGCTGCAGCCAGCGCACCGTGCGCCCGACACCGTGGTTCACCGCGGCATCGAGTGCCTGGAACGCGAGCGCAGGCGGCAAGGCATCGCCCTGCAACGCCCCCCAAAAATCCCGCCGGTACAGCGCGATCGCTTCCGCCCGCGTGAGCCGGCGGATGTCGAGGGTCGGATAGGTGCGCTGGCTGATCCCCCAGCGTGTGCGACCGCCCGGATCGCGATGATCGTCGGCATCGCCGCCCTCGTGGACGAGCACCCGGTCGATCGCGCGGGCAAAGCGATCCCCGGCCGGCGGCAACGCCGCCAGCCCATCGTGCGTGGTCATGGGGGATTCCTCAGTTGATCGAGAGCTTGACCAGCACGCTGGGGCGCAGGCACAGCGGCAGCGGGTTCGATTGGGTATGCAGGTCGGTGCCGCGCTCGAACTTGCGCGGCTCCTGCTTGGCGTAGACCGGCTGGCCGAGCGTGTTGACCGTCTCGTTGAAGTCCGCCGGGGCGTTGTAGGTCGCGAAGCTGTTGACGGTGCCGACCGGGAAGGCATGCGCCTCGCCCGGGGCGATGAAGCGACGCACGTTGCCGTCGAGGTCGGAGGCCTTGCCGCGATACTCCTCGAACACCAGGCCACCGAAGCTGAAGCCCTTACGCACATCGTTGATCAACACCGCGCCCTGCTGCCACTGCGCGTAGGCGGTCTTGACGTCCTTGTGCGAGGTGAGTGCGGCGAAGAACTCCTGCGAGCACAACACTCGCGCGCCGGTCATGAACTCGCCGAGCAGGCCCTCCTCGATCAGCGCGAGTGTCTCGATGCACTTCTGCTTCACATCGGTGCCATTGCCCGCGTTGTCGATCTGGAACACGACGTGCTGCTGGGCGATGCGGAACTCCTCGAACAGGTCGTAAAGCACGCTGCCGTCGGCATCGAGGATCTGGCCCTTGAGCGCTCCCATACGCAGGTGCTCGAGCGTGATCGCATGCTTGTTGCGCATGGTCTCCAGCTTCTCGGCGATCACCGCGGCGATCGATTCGAGCTCGGTCTCCGAGCCGAAGGCACGCAACCCCTGCACTTCGTTGGGTAGCACGACGTCGTCATGCGGGATATGCGGCACGACGAACGAGCGCATGCGGCGCTTGCTGCGCGCCGCCAGCGTGCCCGGTGCGCCAAGCGGTTTCGTGGGCAGTAACGTCAAGACACCGGTCCGCTCCTCGACCAGGATCTGGTTCTGGCGTACCGGCTTCTCGGGGAACAGGTCGAGTTCCTGCAGCCGGCCGTAGCGGTTCGGGATCAGGTTGATGGCGGCGGTGAGCGCGGCCATCGAGAACGCGGGGTTACTGAAGGGATTCAACATGGGTCGGGCTCTGCGGGAACTGGCGGACGAGGACGCCGAGCGCCGCCAGCTGCGCGAGGGCGGCGGCGGTCTGTTCGGTCGTGAGGGAGGCGGGTAGCACCAGCGCGCCGCCGAAGACGATGGCGTGACGCGCGACGATCACGCTGCGGCGACGTTCGGTCGCCGGGGTGGTGACCGCTTCGATCAACACGCCGGCCACGGCCTCGCGACCATCGCTGGCGGCCGGATCGAGGGCGACGATCTCGCGGGTGGCGGTGACGCGACCGACGACGGCGCCGAGCGCGAGCGTCTGGCCCGCGCCGACGACGACTTCATCGCGCGAGTACAGGTTCGGCGCCTCGTACTTGAGCAGATCGCCGAGGGTGTTCGGTTCCTGGAGGACGGCCATGGCTCAGGCTCCCTGCGGGTGGGTGGCGGCGATGCGCTTGCGCACGGCGTCGAGGACAGGATTCGCGGTGGTCGCTGCGGTGACCGGTGCCGCGTCGGCGAGGTGGTGCGAGGCGATCTCGACCTGGTCGGCGCGGGCCTGCAGCAGCACCTGGCGCACCTGGGCGACGCTCATGCGTGCCGCGAGGAACTCGCCGGTGCGTTCGGGGCAGCCGGCGAGCAGGCACAGTTCGGCGATGGCGACGGCCTCGCTGTGCGCGTCGGCGGACGGTGGTGCGGTGGACACGGCTGGGACGACGGAGACCGTCGGCACCGCGGCCGGTTCGGTCGTCGCGGGCGCGACAGCGGGCGTCGGCTGCGCGGGCGCAGCCTCGGTGGGAACGGTCATCGAAATCTCCGTAGTCGTTGGAAGTGCAAGCCGCATCGGCGAAGCGAGCGGTGTTGGGGAACCGGGCGGACGCCCGTCGCGAAGCGAGGTAGCGAAATCGGCGAGCACGGTGTCGAACGGCGCGACCGCGTCGGCCAGCCCGGCCGTCACCGCGTCCGCGCCGAAGAACAGCGCCGCCTCGGTCGCACGCACGGCGGCGGCGTCGAGGCCGCGCATCGCGGCGACGTGGTCGACGAATAGGGCGTAGAGGCGGTCGATCTCGGTTTGCAGCGCATCGGTCGCCTGCGGCGTCAGCGGCGCGTGCGGGGTGGCGTCGTTCTTGTGCGCCCCGGCATACAGCGCGGTCACGCTCAGGCCGTTCTGCGCGTTGCGCACCGACTGGTCGATGTGCAGCGCGATCACGCCGATGGAACCGACGCCACCGGTCTGGGCGAGGGTCACGCGCTGCGCGGCGGATGCAAGGGCGTAGGCCGCGGAGAACGCGCTGTCGCCGGCATGCGCCCACACAGGTTTGATCGTTGTCGCCGCACGTATCTGGTCGGCCAGCTCGAACACGCCGCCGGCCTCACCGCCGGGCGAGTCGATATCGAGCAGGATGCCGGCGACGTCCGGACTGGCGAGCGCCGCGTCGAGGTCCGCTGCGATGCGCGCGTAGGACGTGAGGCCCGACATCGCATCGAGTCCGAGCGCGCGGCGCACCAGCGTGCCGTGGATCGGGATCACCGCGATGCCGGGCATCGTTGGCACGGGCTCGGAAGCCGTCGGCGCGACTGCCGGGAGGTTCATCTCGATTGGCGCCAGGCCGATGCGCGGACCGAGCACCGCGAGGAGCGTGTCGAGCTTCGCGCGCGCGATCAGCAGCGGCGTCCCGTACACACGGGACGCCAAGTGAACAAGGGAGGTCATCAATTCGCCCGGGAAGTTGGAGCGGTGTTGGACGGGGTCGAACGACCCTCGTGACGGGGGTCGGAGTCGAAGCGCAGGCCCAGCGCATCGGCGCGGGCGTTGTCGGCGGCGATCTCGTGGTCGATGTCCTCGGCGTCGTAGCCGAAACTGGAGATCGCCTCCGAGCGCGACAGCAGGCCGCCGCGGATCGCCGCGATCATCGCGTCGAACTCCTTCTTCGGATCGACCCACTGCCAGCCCTGCGCGATCCACTTCACCGCGAGGTAACCACGACGGCGTGCGACGCCACCGCGCGCGTAGCCGGGCAGCACCAGCGCGCCTTCGAGCACCGCCTGCGTCATCCACGCGCGCCACAGCGGGCGGCAGAGCTGGTGGACGATCACGCCGTGCTGGATCGCCTCGCAGCGACGGCGGAACTCGAGCAGACCGGCGCGGATGGAGGAGTAGTTCACCTGCGTCAGATCGCCGGTGAGCATCTCGTAGGTGATGCCCATCGCCGCCGCGACCGCGCGGAACTGCTGGCGCATGAACTCGGCGTAGCTCGAACCCACGTCGGCCGGCTGCGAGAACTTCACGTCCTCGCCCGGCTCCAGGAACTGCATCGTCCCCGGCTCCAGACTCGCCATCGCGACACCCTGCGCGTCGGCTTCGCCTTCGCCGAGCAAGGGGTCTTCCGGGCCGCCGCGGGTGATGAAGCCCGCGAACATCGCCGCGGTCTTCTTGCGCACCAGTTCGGCATCGTCGTACTGGTCGAGTTCGTGCAGCTTCACCAGCGCCCGCGCCAGCCACGGCTCGCCGCGGATCTGGCCCGGCCGCAAGGGCCGAAACAGGTGCAGGATCTCGTCTGCCGGCACGCGTACGGTGTCCAGGCCGCCATGCGCGGACATCGGCGCGAGCATCCCGTCGCCGGGATGGCTCTTGTACAGGTGGTAGGCGACGCGCACACCGATGCCGTTAAACTCGATGCCGGCGCGGATCACGTTGCCATTCGGCAGTTCCCGGTTCAGCGTCGTCGGCAGGTGCTCCGGTTCCAGCAGTTGCAGCTGCAGCCCGACCGACAGCCGATCCTCCGGCCGGCGGTAGCGCAGCCGCACCAGGCACTCGCCGCCTTCGAGCATCGCCCGGCAGGCCAGGCCCTGCAGCCCGTACAGATCCGTCAGCCCGGCGGCATCGGCCTCCTCGCACCAGTCGCGCCACAGCGCCTGCACCGCCTCGCGCTGGGCGAGATCGTGCAGCATCGACTGCGGCTTGATGCCGGTCCCGATGGCATTCGCCACGAACGCCTCGACGCCGGTCGCGGCCCAGGCGTTGCGGCGCACCAGGTCGCGGCTCTTGGCGCGCAGTTCGTCCTGCGCGTAAGCGAGCGCCGCGACCGCGCCGGGATTGCCGACCTGCCAGAAGCGGGCGCGACGCCCGCCGCCGACGCCGTCGTAGGTGGTCGACGCGCCGAACAGTCGTGCGCGCAGCCGCGACCACCAGCTCATGCGATCACGTCGCCTTGTCGGTGTTCACGACGACGCGGCGCGGGCGGCGCCGCGCCGTTCCGGACGCGATCGCCTGTTCGGCGAGATCGCGTCGAACGACGCCGATGGCAGCGATCAGTTCGTCGATGGAGCGGTATTCGACGGTGCGATCGCCGAACGTGACGCGTTGCTCGCCTGTCGCGAGCGCACGTTCGAGCGCCGCGAGTTGTTCCGGGGTGAAGGCCATGCGGCAGGTCTCAGCGGTGGAGCCAGCGGCTCTTGACCACGCGCCGACGATTCGGGCGTGCAGATGTGGCAAGGCCACCGGGATCGGTGGCCTTGTCGGGTTCCGGGTTCGAGATCGGCGGCGGCGCCTCCGGCGGCGGCAGCCCGAGCGAGCGTTCCAGTTCGCGCCAATGGCGTTCCTCGAAACGATCCAGCCCGGCCGCCGCCGCCGCGGTCCGTGCGTACACGTAGCAGTCGAGCGCCTCGTTGCGTTCGCGCAGCTTCTGCCACTCGCGCACGGCATGGCCGTTACGGTTGCGGCGCGTGACCAACTGCTCGGCGCACAGCTGCTGCAGGAACTCGGCGTCGATCTTCGGCAGGTGGAGGTAGCCGGCCGGATACACCGGGGTCAGTCCGTCCTCCGCCACATCGGCGTGCAGCCGCAGGTGCTGGTACAGCTCCTGCTTGGCGATGCCGACCGCGACCGTGGTGACCTTCACGCCGCGTCGCAGCTTCTTGCCGGCGACGGTGACGTCCACCGCCGTTGGCGTGCCGACGAGCGCCGCGCCACGCGCCGCGCCCTTGACCGCCATCACCCGGCTGTCGCGGCAGGCGCGCACGAAGGCATAGACCTCCTGCGTCGCGAAGCCGGTGTCGATGGCGAAACGTGCCAGCGGCAACTGCGCCCCGCCCGCGTGCGTCCAGGTCTCGCCGAGCAGTGCGCGCAAGTCAGTCCACACTGCGTCGCGCGCGGTGTCGCCCATCAGCACGCGGTGTTCGACGAGCCACGCGGTCTTGCCGCGGCCGAAGGCCCACACCGAGACCTCGATGCGGTCTTTCTGCACGTCGGCGCCGCCGACCAGCAGCAGGCCGCCGCGCGGCACCGTGCCGATGCGATAGTCCTCGCGCCGCTCCAGCAGGTGCTGCCAGTCCGGGGCATCGCCCTCCTCGACCCAGGTCTCGCCCAGTTCGGTGTTCTTGAACGTCTTGATCGCCGCCGCGGAACCCGTGACCTTGTCGATCGCGCTCTCCCACGCCGCGGCAATCTCGCGCCAGCTGCGCCAGCCGACCGGGCTGTACAGCGACGACAGGTGGAACCCGGCGGTCCGACCGTTGCCTGGTGCCGTCGCCCGCCATTGGCCCTGCGCCAGCATCATTGTCTTGTGGTGTTCGGCGATCGGCAGCTCGCAACCTTCGCAGACATAGGCGACGGTCTCCGGCCGGCCGCGCTCCCAGCGCAACTGCTCGAACTTGAACCACTGCGCATGCGCGCAGTGCGGGCACGGCACGAAGTACCGGCGCTGGTCCGACGCCTCGTACTCGCGCTCGATGCTGCTGGCGCCGGCAATGGTCGGCGTGGAGACGATGAAAATCTTGCGCCGGCTGAACGTGCGCGTGCGCGCCTCCGCCAGCGCGATCGCATCGCCTTCGCCCTCGACGTCGAGCGGATAGCCGTCGACCTCGTCGAGGAACAGATACCGCACCGGCATCGAGCGCAGGCCGACCGCGCTGTTCGCGCCGGTCATTACCAGCACACCGCCGCGGAACTCCTTGGCGAGGATGGTGTTGCCCGCATCGCGCGAACGCGCCGGTGCGATCAACGCCGCCAACACCGGCGACTCCTCGATCAGCGGATCGATCCGCTGCTTGGAGGCGCGCTTGGCCGTCTCCACGGTCGGCCAGACCGCCATCATCGGGCCGGGCGCGTGGTGGATCACATACCCAATCCAACACCCGCCACTCTCGGTCGCCCCGATCTGCGCCCCTTTCATGAACACGACGCGCTCGATCGGCGAGGCCGGCGAGAGGCAATCCATGATCTCGCGCAGGTACGGCGTGCGCGCGGTGCGCCAGCGGCCGGGTTCGGCCGAGGCCTTGCTGGAGAGCATCCGGTGCTGGTCGGCCCACTCGGAGACCGAGAGCAGCGGATCGGGGGTCAGACCCTCGTGCCAGGCGCGCTCGATCTCGTGCGCGCCTTCGTAGTCGAGCATGCCTGGATCCAGTTGAATGATGGCGTCGGAAGCGCTTGGCTTCTGTGGCGAACAGCGCGTTCATACGGTCCCCGGCCAGACAGCCATCGAGGACACCGCCATGCACGATCCCCTGCACACCGATCTGTTGCTCCTGCGCCAGCGCATCGAGTCGCTGTACGACGCCTATCCCGACGACGAGGAGTTCCAGAACGGCCTGAACTTCGCGGTCAGCGGCATCGAGCAGGCGCTCGGCGCGGCCGGTGGCGAACCCGACGACGCCCTGCAAGCGGGCGACAGTCTCGACAGCCTCAACGGCATCGAGAGTTCGCTGGCCGAAATGCACATCCGCCTCGAAGCGCGCGGCGAC
Organism: Lysobacter sp. DMC97; assembly: GCF_056313745.1. NCBI lineage: Bacteria > Pseudomonadati > Pseudomonadota > Gammaproteobacteria > Lysobacterales > Lysobacteraceae > Lysobacter > Lysobacter sp. DMC97. The sequence goes on from NZ_JBQUZR010000009.1 coordinate 39,740, forward strand.
GAGGACAACGACGATCCCGCCCAGCACGCGCGCCTTGCGATGATCGACCACCTGCTCCAGCAGGCCTGCGCGCTGCTCGCGGACTAATCCACCTTCACCCGCACCTCGCCCAACTCGGCGAGGTGCGCGCGGACCGCCGCTTCCAGCGCCAGATGCATCGCGTGCGGATCGACCGCCAACGTCGCCGCCATCTGCGCCGATACGCGCGCCGGCCAGTTCAGCCATGCATCGCGCTCGTCGCGCGCCAGCTTGAACACGTGCGCGACCACCTGCGAACGCTCGACCAGTTCGCCCTTCAGGCGCGCGAGGCGGACCTTGTTCGTCTGCGCCTTCACCACCTCGTTGACGGTGCGCGCCTGCAGCAGCGAAGCGCCGCCCGCCGGCAACGCCGCCGCGCTCGCGTCGCGGCCCGTCTCGCGCCCCGTGTCGGCCGCCTCCGGCACCACCACGCGCGGTGCGCGCGCCTGCGTGCCGTTGCGAGCCGACGCGGAATTGCGCGTCCACTCCGCGTCGGCTTTCGCGGGATCGATGGTGCCATCGGCCTCCGGCGCGATGCGCCCTGCACGGATCGCCTTGTGGACCGCGGTGTCGGTGACCCCGCGATGGCGCGCGTACGCGCGGATCGAAATTCCCATCCGTCTGTTCGTTTGGATCGTTGACTTCCGGCGCGCACAGCGCGCCAGGCGACGGCTTTCCGTCCGTTGGCTTAACACGGCGCGGATGCACGAAATCGCGCTTGGCTTCGGTGGGGAACAGCGCGTTCATCACGTCGCGACAACCACATCCAACATCACTGACACAGGAGCAACGCAATGAAGACTGCCACCACCGCCAAGCCGATCACGCTGAACGACACCCAGGCCGCCGTGCTGACCCACGCCATCGACCACACCGGCGGCAAGGTCGAATGGTTCCCCGACAACATCAAGGGCGGCGCCCGGCAGAAGGTCCTCGAAGGACTCTTCAAGCGCGCGATGATCATCGGCAACCAAGGCGACTGGCATGTCACCGCAGAAGGCTACGATGCGCTGGGCCGCCCGCGTCCCGGCCAGCGCTCCGCCACCAAGCCCGCGCAGGACGACACGAAGACCAACAAGGCGCCCAAGGCCGCGCCCATGGCGAAGGCCGGACAGAAGGACGTCGCAGCCGGCGACGGCGAGCACACCGCACCGCGCACTCGCGCGGACAGCAAGCAGGCGCAGGTGATCGCGATGCTCAAGCGACCCGAAGGCGCCACGATCCAGCAGGTCTGCGAAGCGACCCAGTGGCAGGCGCACACGGTGCGCGGCACCTTCGCCGGCGCCTTCAAGAAGAAGCTCGGACTGACCATCACCTCCGACAAGGCCGAAGGGGGTGTTCGGGTGTACCGCATCGTCGAAGGCGCGCCGACGGCGTGATGTCGCAGCGCAACGCAGCCTGACGCAATGCCGTGCCGATGCACGGCATTGCGTACCGACAATCACGAGCACGACGCGCGCACCGTTCAGTGCCTTGTCCATCGCCCGACGCTCATCGCGGAAATGGCAGAAAACAAGCCAAATCAGCTTGGCTTCCATCGCGAACAGCGCGTTCATGTCGATGTCGCCACTCACCGGAACCCAACGATGCCCAGCAACACGCCCATCCCCGCCCCGCGCACCGAAGCATGGGGCTTCTGGGGCACGATGCACGAACAGGCCGAGGCCGCATGGCCGCTGGCCATCGTCGCCATCGCCGAGACCACCGGCGAATCGCCCGAGGCCGCCCGCGCCTTCCTCGACAGCCGCCACGGGCGCCATTTCGCCGACGAGGTGCGCAACCGCCTCCTCGTGGGCGACACCCTCGACGCGGCGGTGCGATTCGCGACCTCACGCTGGATGTCGTGGACCATCGGCCGGAGGATGGGGCGCGAGTACGACATCCCCCACGACCTGCCCTACCTCATCGGGCTGACCATCCACTGCGCGCTCGCCGAGGAGGCGAGCGACGCATGAACGCGACCATCACCGACCGCGAACAGGCGCTGCGCTGGTTGATCGACAACCGGCATCCGGACATTTCCCTCGATCAGGCCCTGCGCATCCTGCGCACCGCGCTGCCGCGCGACGAGGAAGCGACACGACTCCTGCAGCGCATTGCCGGGGAAACGACGCCCGACTGACGCCGCAGCGCGGTGCAACCTGACGCAAGGCCACGCCGAGGCGTGGCCCCGCATCCCGATCATCGAACCATTCCCCCCCCCCCTCGACACTGGAGTTTCCGATGTCCTCCTCCATCGATTTCTACCTCAGGCAACTGCGACCGCTGGTCGGTGGCAGCATCGCCGCGCTCGCCCGCACCGGCGCGAGCGACGATCCGCTCGACGAAGAACTCTACGGCTTCGTCGTCCAATGCCGCGACGGCAAGGAACGCACGCTCATCCTGCTGAGCGACGACGAGGGCAACGGTCCCGGCAGCTTCATGCTCAACGAAGAGGCCTGACTGCAACGGGGCCGGACCCTGCCCGGTCCCGTTTGTTCATGCAGCGTCACCCTTCGTGCAGGGCACGGAGGACTTCCGCCGCAAGTTGCGGGACGATCGCATTGCCGGCGGCGCGCAATCGAGGAATGCGTGCGGGAATCCCATGAGCCAGAAGACGAACTCCGGCGCGAGGGACCCGGCGGAGCTTGCCGTCGTAGCCGACGATCCAATCGTGTTCGTCCCATGCGCCACCAGCGCGATCTCGCGGATCGCCACCAACCCCGCCGAATTGCCCGCACCGCTGCCACCATCCTCCGGCGGCGACAGACCCGTGGGCGCCGGCCACAGCGCCTTGACGACCACCGTCGTCAACGACTCCTGCGATCCCTTCTTGCCCCGCGACCTGTCCTGAAACCCCTGCCGCGCTTCCGATGCCAGCACGGTGGGCCACAAACCACAGTCGGTCCCGGCGATGGGGTGCGTTGACGGCACAAGCCGGGAGTACGACCGCCCGGCAGGCGTAGTCGACACTCGCCAGGTCAGCGAACACTCGGTCGAGCCAATGCTGGCCAACCGCTGCCGCAACCTGTTCTCCCACCAGCACAGCGGGCCGTCGGGCACGGACGAGCCGAAACACGTCGGGCCATAGATGCCGTGGATCGTCGGTGCCGCCACGCTTGCCGGCGACCGAGAACGGCTGGCACGGGCACGACGCGCTCCACAGTTCGACGTCGTCGGGCCAGCCGGCGAGCCGGGCGGCGTAGGCCCAGCCGCCAACGCCCGCGAACAGGTGGACCTGCCGGTGGCCGGCGAGGTCGTCGGGGTCGAGGTCATGGATGTCGCGCCCGTCGACGCGCCCCGGCAGAATCAGGCCGGCGGCGATCTGGTTGTTCAGCCATGTGCAGAGGTAGGGCTCGATTTCGTTGTAGAAGGCCGGCGCGTGGATCGGCAGGTTCACTCGATCGCATCCGCCGCATCGTCGAACGGCACACCGTCGGCTTCACGCACCGCGGTTTCCCCGCTCCAGGCCTGCCAGCGGCGCACGATCACATCGACGTACTTCGGATCGAGTTCCATCAACCGCGCGCGCCGACCGCTCTTGTGCGCGGCGATGAGCGTGGTCCCCGATCCACCGAAGCTGTCGAGCACCACGTTGCCCGGGCGACTGGAGTTGCGGATGCACCGCTCGACCAGTTCCACCGGCTTCATCGTCGGGTGCAGGTCGTTGCGCTGCGGCTTCTTGATCTGCCACACATCGCCCTGGTCGCGGTCGCCGCACCAGTGGCGCTGCGCGCCTTCCGGCCAGCCATACAGGATCGGCTCGAACTGGCGCTGGTAGTCGGCGCGCCCGAGCGTGAAGGTGTTCTTCGCCCAGATCACGAACGTCGACCAGTGACCGCCCGCGGCGCGGAATGCGGCCTGCAGGGTGTCGAGTTCGCCCGAGGACATGGCGATGTAGATCGCGCCGCGGCAGTGCGCCACCACCGGCGTGAGCGCGGCGAGCAGGAAGTCATGAAAGGCCGCGCCGAGATTGTCGTTGAGGATCGGACGCTGGGTGCCGCGCAGCCGCTCCTTGGCGCTGTTGGCATAGTCGACGTTGTAGGGCGGATCGATGAAGACCATGTCCGCCGGTCCATCCGCCAACAGACGCATGTAGGCCTCGGGGTCGGTCGCGTCGCAGCAGAGCACGCGGTGGTCGCCCAGCACCCAGAGGTCGCCGGGGCGCGAGACCACCGCGACCGCTTCTTCCGGAACCTCGTCATCATCGACCTCGCCGGCCTGGTCGGTTTCCTCGCCCGCCAGCAGCTCGGCGAGTGCGTCCGGATCGAAGCCGGTCAGGTCCAGGTCGAAGCCGTCGGCCTGCAGCGCCTCCAACTCGGTGCGCAGCATCGCGTCGTCCCAGCCTGCGTTCTCGGCGATGCGGTTGTCCGCAAGCACCAGCGCGCGACGCTGGGTCGGCGAGAGGTGATCGAGCACGACGACGGGCACCGTCTCCAGCCCGAGCTTGCGCGCCGCCAACAGGCGACCGTGACCCGCCACCAGCACGCCATCGGCACCGACGAGACACGGGTTCGTGAACCCGAACTCGACGATGCTGGCGGCGATCTGCGCGACCTGGTCGTCCGAGTGCGTGCGCGCGTTGCGCGCATACGGCAACAGCCGCGCGAGCGGCCAGTGCTCGATCTTCTCCGCGACCCAGCTCATGCCGCCTCCGATGTGGCACCGCGCCGTTCGGCCGCGACCGCATCAAACGGTTGCCCGGTCGCTTCGAGCGTGATCGGCACGCCCGGCAGTTGCTGGCGCGCGCGTTCGATCGCGACATCGACGTACTCGGCGGCGATCTCCACCGCGCGACAGACGCGCCCGGTGCGTTCGCAGGCAATCAACGTGCTGCCGCTGCCGCCGAAGGGTTCGTACACCACCTCGCCCGCATCCGAGTACGCCTCGATCACGAACGTCGGCAGCGCGACCGGGAACACCGCCGGATGGTCGATGCCCCGGCCGAGCTTGCCCTTGTGGCGCATGACGCGGATCACCGAGTCCGGGATCCGCATGGCCTGCGTCGGCTGGTGTTCGTGCGACCACGCCAGCGCACCGCCATCCCGGCCGCGCAGCGCGGTGGACGAGCCATCGGCGCGCAGGTGGATGTCCTGCCCGGCGAACTTGCACGGCACGGTCTTGTTCGCCTTGCGGTTGTGGCGATTGAAGTGGAAGACGAACTCGAAGCTCGGCGCGAGGCGTCCGCGCCAGTCGCCCGGTAGGCCCGGCCCCTGGTCCCAGACGTACCAGCCGAACCGACGCCAGCCCTGCGCACGCATCCACGCGGTCCAGTCATCCCAGTACGGCTGCACTTCGTTGTCGTCGTGGACGAGGCCGAGGTTGACCAGCAGTTGGGCGTCGTCGCGCAGTGCGTCCTCGGCCGCGGCGAACACGCCGCGCATCAGCGCGTCCCAGTCGCCGATGCCGCTGGCGTAGTCGCGCTGCCGGGCGTAGGGCGGCGAGGTGATGCACAGGTGCGCAGCCTCGTCGCGCATCAGCGTCGCGACCACGGCCGGATCGGCGGCGTCGCCGCAGATCAGCCGGTGCCTGCCGATGATCCAGACATCGCCCGCACGGGACACCGACGCCATCATCGGCGCGGGATCGCGGTCGTCTTCATCTTCGTTGCCGTCGTCCGACGCGCCAGCGTCGGCACCTTCGTCGGCCGCCGCTTCCACGACAGGCGACGCAGGTTCCGCAGCGTCGCTCGCAGCGTCGCCGTCTTCCACCAGACCGAGCAGGCGCTCGATCTCGCTGGCGGAGAAGCCGGTCAGGTCCAGCTCAAAACCGACCTCGGCGAGGTCGGCCAGTTCCAGCACCAGCAGCGCCTCGTCCCAGCCCGCATCGAGGGCAATGCGGTTGTCGGCGATCACCAGCGCGCGCTTCTGCGCCGCGCCCAGGTGCGCCAGTTCGATCACCGGCACTTCGGTCATGCCGAGCCGGCGCGCGGCGAGCAGCCGGCCGTGGCCGGCGATCACGCCGTTCTCGCCATCGACCAGGATCGGCGAGGTCCAGCCGAATTCCGCGATGCTCGCGGCGATCTGCGCGACCTGCGTATCGCTGTGCGTGCGCGGGTTTTTCGCGTAGGGAACCAGCGTCTCGACCCGGCGGGTCTCGACGGTGAGGGCGTGGGGCATCGTGGGCTCGAAAAAGGTGCCCGCCGACCATCGCGCCCGGGAGGAGAGAGGGGCAGACGCGATGGCGGCGGGCTGGGGGAACGAAGAGGTGATGCAAACCTGCGGGAGTGCAAACCTGCAAACCCTGCAACCCGTGCAAACCTCGGTTTGCAGTCAGACGGTAGCGGGGTTCTGCGGCTCTGCCGCCCGCTCCAGGCGGGGCGCAGGGAGGACCCGTAGACCTTGTGGGTCAGTCGTGGTCCTCGTGCGTCAGCGATACGGTGGTGGAAAGACTACAGGGCCGATGCAGCGAAAACATCACGCACATCGGTCGCGAAATGCGCTGCGGCACGACTGTTTGCGCCACGCTACTTCACGTTACGCGATGCTGCGATTTTGCGTTTCACGAGATCCCGAAACCCCTGCTCCCTCGCGACCGTCTCGCCGCTTGGGAGCATGACCACCGTAGCGGGAAAGATACGCTGGAACTGGAGAAGTGTTTCATCGATTTTCGTGGGGTTTTACGATGCAACGTGAGTGCTTGCGCTGCACGACGTCACCTCACGTCACGCTGCGACATTGCGTCCACGATGCGTGGCGGCTGGCCGTTGAGCTGCACTACGATCAGCGTGAGCGCGTGCCGCCAGCGTCGCCAGGCAGTGGGCTTGGAGCAGTGGTGCGCTTCGCAGATCGCACGCCACGGCACGTAGCGGGCACGTGCCCACACCAGCTTGCGCTGCTCCACGCTCAACCACTGTAACCACTGCGTGGTCTCGGCGAGGCGATCGACCGCCGCGGGCGTCGCCGGGAAGCGCAGCACGATGCGTTCGTCCGCATAGCCCTCCCACGCCTGCCGCGCGATCTCGGGCCAGAGACTGACGTAACCTGCGACGCGCGCTGCAGGCAGGCGGAAGGACGTGGCCGCAGCTTCGTGGAAGCGGTGCTCGACCGCCTCGATGGTCCACACGGTCATGCACTGCGCTCCTGTGCGATGGCCCAATGCAGCAGGGCAAGCGCGTCCGCTTCGTTGTCGTCGACGGGTGCGAAGCCCCAGCCCCGCACCGCGTCGAGCATGGCGTCCTTGTTCGCGTTGCCCTTGCCGGTGGCGTGTTTTTTGATCGTGCCCACGGGCACGCCCTGATACGGGATCTGGTGCTGTTCGCACCAGGCGGAGAGTTGGCCGAGGAAGCCCCCGTACGCGTGTGCCGCGTCCGTGGAGGCGTGCCGGCGCACTTCCTCGAATGCCAGATGGTGCAGTCCGCCCGAGAGCGTCTGCAGTTCGTCCAGCCAACGCACGAAGCGCAGGAAGCGCATGCCGCCGCCCTCGAAGCGTTGTGGCTTGAACGATTGGGTGCCGCTGACGATGCGGCGATCGGGGGTGCGCAGTGCCCAGCCCGTGGTGGTGCCGAGGTCGAGTGCGAGGAGGGTTCTGGTCATTCCGGAGTCCTGGGGGATCGGGTCTGACGCAGTCGACACAGCTTCTGGATAACGCCTTACGCGCGCGTGCACGCACGTAAAGAGGATAATCATGGACTGTGTCGACTGCGTCAGACGTGGGTGGCGTTGCAGGGGGTCAATCGTCGTTGTCGTCGGGGAATCGGCTGCGCTCGGGTCGGGGCTCCGCCTTCAGGCCGATGCCCTGGAAGCCGCGGACGCCCATGCCGTTGCGCCACTTCTCGATGCCTCGGGCGACCAACTGGTCCGAGAATCGGCGCTGCGAGCCGACGAACTCGCCTGCGGCCTCGGCCCAGGCCTTCCAGTCGTTGAACAGTTCGGCCGTCAGCGATCGGGCGCGTTCGATACGCACGCAGCGTTCGTCAACCCACCGCCCCAGCGCATCCTCGGCCTCGAAATACTCCTCGGTCGCGGAGAGGACGCTCGCAGGCGGTTGCAGGCCCGTGCGCTGCCACTGCAGACAGCCGGCCAGTGCCCAGGCGAGGATGCCGTCGCGCTCGGCGAGCAGCTTCTCGGTCAGCTTCGGGTCGCGGCGTTCGGGCGGAATCGTCACCGTGAACGGGATCAGGTGCATGCGCCGCTTCATCGCTTCGTCGACGTTGCGGATGGCCGGTTTGTGATTGCCGGCGATGATGAGCTTGAACTGTGGGGTGTACTCGAAGAAGTCCTGGCGCATGAAGCGCGCCGAGACCTTGTCGCCGCCGGTGATCGCCTTGACCTTCGATTCGTTCCAGCGCCGGCCCTGCTCGGTCTCGACCGAGGCGACGAAGCGCGCGCCGCGCAGTCCGGCCAGATCGGTCGGGTGGCGGTCGCCACGGGCCTCCATGAACGTGTCCATCGGCGCGTTGGTCGCGTAGTCGCCGAGGATCGTCGCCAGCACGTTCACGAACACCGACTTGCCGTTCGCGCCGGTGCCGTAGAGGAAGAACAGCGCGTGCGCACTGGTCGCGCCGGTGAGGCAGTAGCCGGCCATCCGCTGCAGGTAGGCCTGCAGGTCGGCATCGCCGCCGGTCACATCGCCGAGGAACCTGTGCCAGCGCACGCAGTCACCGCGCGGCGCCGCCGTCGCAATCTTGGTCATGCCGTCCTCACGGCGATGCGGGCTCAGCCTGCCGGTGCGCAGATCCACCACGCCACCGGGGGTATTCAGGCGCCAGATGTCCGCATCCCAGTCCTCCGGGAAGGAGGCCAGGGTGACATCCGCTCGCGCAAGCTTCTCGACCGCGAAAATCACGCTCGCGCTCGCCAGCTTCCGGCGCAACGGTGGCGTGTTCGATCGCTGCGCGGCAGCGCCGCACAGCTCGCGCACGAGATACACCACGTACAGACGCCGGTCCGGATTCCAGCGCGTGCCGGTCCAGGCCAGCCATTTGCCCCATTCGATGCAATAGCGCCAGTCTTGACCGAAATGGCGACGAAAGGCGACCGCAAGCCCGTACTCGGACGTCCAGTCCAGCCCCTCGAACATGCCCGGCGGCGGCGCGTCCTCATCGGTCTGCGCGCGCTCCTCAAGCGACGCCTGACGCACAGGCGTCCGCTCACCGGCGAGCAGGAAGCCGGCGACGTCGAAACCCTCCGCGATCGCATCGGCCGCATCCCACCCCTCGGGCTTGTCCTCCGGTGGATAGAGGATCTGGCAGTGCTGGGCACCCGCCGCCAGGATCGCGTGCGAGGCGGCATCGGCGTAGTCCCAGCCGGGCTTGTCCTTGTCGGGCCAGATCACCACCGTCCTGCCGGCCAGCGGCGACCAGTCGGTCTTGTCGACCGGCGCGTTCGCGCCGTGCATCGCCGTGGTCGCGACGATGCCGGCATCGATCAGCGCCTGCGCGCACTTCTCGCCCTCGACGAGGACGACCGTGTCCGCGGCGGCGACGCCCGGCTGGTGGTACAGCGGACGCGGTTCCGGCGGCGCCATCTTGCGACGCTTGGCATCCCACGGTCGGAATTCCTTCTTGCCGCCGGGCGGATCGTAGCGGTACACCACGGCGATCAGCTGGCCGTCGGCGTCGAGGTAATCCCACTTCGCGGTCGCCGGGCCGAGATCGTCCATCGGCGGCGATTTCTTCGGCTTTGCGATCGGCATCGCGGACGCACGTCCGAGCAGGCGACCCGCCTCGTCCAGCACGCGCGGAAACTCGACCTGCACATCCATGCGAAAGTGCGCCGCGAGCAGGGCGTAGATGTCGCCGCCGGTGTTGTTGGCGCGATCGGTCCACAGGCCCGCCTTCTCGCCGGTGAGCACCACTTCCAGGCTGTCGCCGGGGCTGCCGAGCACATCGCCGATCAGGAACTTGCCCTGTCGCTTCCTGCCAGCCGGGAACAGCGCGGTCAGCACCGATTCCAGACGATCGAGCAGATGCGCACGAATCTCGTCCCGGCCGTCGCGGGGTGCGGCGGCCGGTGGTACGTCGTTGAAATCCAGAGACGGATGCGTCACTGCGCGCGCTCCTCGCCGGCCGGCATCGCATCCGCGCGCAAGCGCGCGATCCGCTCCACGGCTGCGACCGTCGTGGCACTGGCGAACCAGCACCTTGCCTGTTCTGTCCGGGCGCGATCGGCGGCTTCACGGCAAATGACGCGCACCAGGTCGAACACGGTCAGCGTGCCGTCCCGGCACCAGCCTTGATCGGTGCGAATGAACCAGCTTCGCAGGCGTGCGCTGTAGCGGTAGTCGTTGCCGTGGCGCCGCACGAAGATCTCGGCGAGCCCTTCACGACGGTGCCAGTTCACGCCGTTGAAGTCCGTGGCGACTGGCGGCGGTGAGACAACGACCGCTGTGGCATCGGCCTGTTCCGGTTGCGGTGCGATCACGGTCGCATGGCGGTCACGCCACTGTTCCAGTTCGCCCAGGCGGAACCGGACCAGGTGGCCGATGCGGTAGTGCGGCACGCCGCGCGCACGGCGCTGGACCTTGTTGTTGAGCCACTGCATCGGAATGCACAGCGCCTTGTGCGCGGTGCGCGCAGCGACCATCGGCTCGTCGAAATGGGGAAGGGTATCGGGCGTCATGCGGGCCTCCAGCAGCGGTCCTGCCAGGCACAGAACCGGCACTCGAAATGGGTCGAATCGGAAAAAGCGCGCGGCAGCAACTCGCCGGCATCGGTGGCGAGCACGATCTGCACCGCGCGATCGGACATGCGCTGCGCGAGTTGGCCGTCGAAAGGCACGCGCTCGGCGTAGATTTCCATCGTGTCGGCGTTGATCGCGGTGAACAGGGCAGGGTGCGCGTGCAGGCCAAGGTAGGCCTGATACATCGCCACCTGCGCCGCGTAGACGGGCTTGGCGACGGCGAGCCGGTGTTTTTCCAACTCGCGCCAGGCCTTCGCGCCGAGGAATTTGCACTCCCAGAGCGCCGGGTAGGCATAGCCCTCGGGACCGGCGACGAAGACGCCGTCGACGTGACCGCGCAGGCGACCGTCGAGCGCCGAGAAGCCGAACTGTCCGCCGTCGTCCTGACGCGTGCGAAGATCGAAGCCGGCGCCGCGCAACCAGGCGACCATGCTCTCCTCGAGCACGTGCCCACGCTCGAAGATCCGCAGCATCCGTCCGTCGGTGTTGCGACCGGGATCGACCGGCGCGTCGGCGTACTCGTACTGCAGCGCGCGCGAGCAGGCCACGCCCAGGCGCGAGGCGCCGAGGTAGGTGCGCCTGGGCTCGGCCGCGCGCGCCTGCTGCAGGCCGATGTCGATCAACGCCTCGAGGCGTCCGGACTCCGTCGACGAGGAATTGAAATCCAGCATCACGGCGCCCTCAAAATGGAATCTCACTGTCTTCGAAATCGTCCAGCGCCGGCAGTCCGCGCAGCGCGCGTGTGTGCTGGTGCTGCTGGCGTTCGTAGGCGTGGATGACCGCGTCGATGACGTGCAGCGCCTGCCGCTGCGAGTACTGCGCGAGCGGCACGGCAAAGCCGACCGCGTCGGCGGCGTTGCCGAGCGCGAGCAGGCAGGCGCGCTGGGCATCGGGGGACAAGGGCAGGGTCACGGGAACAAGCTCCTCCAGCGCCGCCGGCGGGTGCCGGCGGCGGGTGTCGTAGAGTTGGTGGAAGGCGTCCTGGCAACGGCGCGAGCAGAAGGCCCAGCGGTGCGGGTAACGCCGTGGATCGGCGGGCGGGTGTCTCAGGTCAAGGTGACCGAACCCGCGCGCCGGTTGGCCGCAGGCCCAGCACCGCACGGGTGGGCCTTACTGCGCCCACGCCGGGCGTCCGGTGGGCGTCGCGGGGCGTGTGCCCTGCGCGGCCGGCGTTGCCGCGCGTGCGGCCGGTGCGCCCGCGCCCGGCCCCGGGCCGGCACCGCCCGGGTGGTCGGACTGGCCCGGCTCCACCGCCTGCTTGATGATGTTGCGCGGATCGCCGCGGTTGTCGCGTTCGACGTCGATCTTCGCCACGAACTCGATGCCGTCCAGTTCGTGGAAGCCCTGAATGCGCCGTGCCGCCGCGGCCTGCGGCGAGCTGTCGTCGGCGTGGACGTTGCGCGCGGAGTTGAGCAACGCGCGCAGGAAGCTGCGGCCCATGCCGGTCCAGGTCGGTCCTTTCGGGCTGTACAGGCCGATGTTGCTCCACAGCTTGCGCTTGGCGAACGGACCTTCCAGCACCACGAACTCGCAGGCGAGGTAGACGGCGCCGGTCTCGTCGCTGCGCGTCGCCCAGCCGCCGGTCCAGCCCTGCAATGCATCGTTGTAGCCGCCGGGTTTGATCGTCATCCGCACCCAGGCGACGGTGCCCTTGGGGATGAGGTCGAAGCTTTGCTGCTGTTCGGCGTCGTTGAAATCGTTCCAGACGGTCATGCGGTCTCCTGCGCGGCGATGGCCGGCGCATGCGAAGGGGTGGTCGTGGTCGCGGGGCGGGTGAAGTCGAGCCGTTCGAGCGCGGGACGCGCGCTGCCGGCGATCTTCTGCATCAGGCGGCCGAGGTGCGGTTCTTCGATCAGGTCGAGCCGGCCGGAACGATCCTTGGCCGGGTAACCCCACGGATTGAGGGTGTGGCACACGAACGCGCGATAGGCGGTGCCGTCATCAGCGGCGATCTCGGTCATCGTCACGACCTCATCGACGATGCCCGGCAGTTCGAGGCCGGTCTTGCTACCGTCGATCTGCAGTTGCAGGATGCGGCGGCCGAAGTCGTCGATCTTCTCCTCGAGGATGCCGACGAACCACACGCTCTTGCCGCGGGTGTGCTGCAGGTGGGTCAGCCACGCGATCATCTCCTGGCCCATGAGGCCGTAGGCGCCGCGCATGTCCGGCTTGCCGGTCTTGTCGGAGTACGCCTGCGGCTGGCCCTTGCTCCACTGCAGGCACAACCGGCCGGCGACGGTGATCGAGTCGACGAACAGCGTGTGGTATTTCGCGAGCTGCGCCGGATCGCCGAAGCGCGCGCAAGAGGCGTCGTAGTGCGCCTGGCTATAGGCCTGGTCATCGCGCAGCGCCGGGTTCGGGCCGCCGATGAACACCGCCAGGTCGCGGCACTCGCTCCAGGTACGCGGGCGCAGGCTGTCGCCGGCCCAGTCCTCGACCGCGAGATCGCCCGCTTCCAGATCGAGGAACAGGGTCGAGCCCGCGTCGAGGGTCCACAGCTGCGAAGTCTTGCCGATGCCGGATTTGCCGATCAGCACGCCCTTCACGCCACGGCGTTCGGACATGCGCTGGTCGGCGCCGATGATGGGAAGCGTCATCTCAGCCCTCCCCGGCCGGCGTCAGCCGGTACGTCGGCTTGCCGGGCTTGACGGTGCGTGCGGCCTCGAACTGCGTGCGCAGCGTCGACGGCCAGTTCTGGAAGCGCGATTCGGAAATGCTGTAGCTGACGTCGATGAATTCCTCGACGGACTCGCCCGCGGCACTGATGCGCTTGGCGATCGTCGCCAGTTGCGCCTGGTCCCAGGTCACGCGCTTGGAGACATCCACGCTCAGGCGGATCTCGCCGTCGGCTACATGGACGACGCCGAAGTCCTTGCCGCCGTCGCTGCGCGCGTCGCGGATGCGGTCACCGTAGGTCTTCTCCAGCGCGGCGTCGAAGCGCGCCTTGACCTGCTTGAGCCACTCGCTGGCCTGGTCCAGTTGCCGGGCGAGCAGGATCTTCTGTTGAGGAGAGAGCGCCGCCAGCTGGGCGACGGTGAGTTCGGCGAGTTCCGCCGGCAGGAGGGTGCGGTCGGTCATGATCGTCGGCCTCACGCGAACGCGCGCTCGCTGGTGCCGCGACGCAGCGCCTGGCGTTCGTACCGCTCGACGTCCTCGCGGCGGTAGCTGACGCGGTTGCCGAGCTTCAGGTAGACGGGGCCGATGCCCATCCGGCGCCACTGCTGCAGCGTGCGGTGGGAAATGTCCCAGCGCCGGGCGAGCTGGTTCTCATCGAAGGCGCGGGCATCGTCGGAGACGCTCTGCGCGGAAGTGCGGTCTTGCATGTCGTGCTTCTCGTCGTGCTGCGGTTGCAGCGGGCGAGAAGCACACTATGCATCGGGCGGCTGGAAAGCAGCTGGAAAAGCGGCTGGAAAACGGACTTTATATTTTCCAGCCGCCGACTGCGCACCTACTACGAGATGGCTGTTATCAGTGCGACTTCGCCGGGAGTTGGTCGCTCGACAACCGATGCCGCAAGCGGGCATTCATTCATGTGCCTGGTCATCGACGATCGACATATCGAGGAGGTCTGCCGGGTTTTTATTGCCCCAAAGGTACTTTGACATCGCATGGGTGCCCTTTTCTTCACGATCTCTAATCGCCGAGTTGAGCTGGCTTCGGTTCGCTTCGAAATGGCAGATCTTCAATCTCCACGCCGCTGGATTGTTCATGTCACGACAGCGATCGACAGTGCTGTGCAACCAGATCCAACATCTTCGATCAGCCGTTTCCAGGAAAAGCACCCAAGCTGCGAATGCTTTGTCAAGAGACTGCTCGGAGAGAAACTTCTCCCACCAGTAGTGAGCGATCGAATGCATATTCCGTGAGAGCATCGCGCGTTTGGTCACATCATCGTGATCGACCCCGTTGGGCCACGCCAACCTGTCGATTTCAGGTCTATCGATCATTCCTCTGAGCATGCAGGCTCGCATGCCACGCCAAGAACAACCAGAAGATTCATCCTCAGCAATCTTTCGATTAAGCCAATCGACGGCTCCGTTGATGCTCGCAACAACCACGATATCCAAATAGGCCTTTTCGGTCGTGTTTCGCCTGATACTGAAGAACTCATCGCGAAGCGCATCGACGGCCGGACTTGAGGGTACGCGGAATAAGACATGAACACATTCATGAATGTCCGCAAGTCCGGAAATTCGTATCGGCATGCTCGATTCGAGATAACGCCAAAGAACGGCTCCGCGCCCAGGATCTGAACACAAAAGAACCTCGCAGATCGCCAAGAACAGTCCGCCCGCCCGATTGACTCTGGCTCTGAATTCGATGCTTTGAGTGTCCATTCCAGAAAGCCAAGAATTGACAATCTCTGGATAATGTTCCACAAAAGGGCGAACGTCCTCTGCTGAAAATGCGATCTTGAAGAGCAGTGCTCCCTGGTTGTGCATCTGCTGAATATGAGCGCGCCCGCGCTCATTGACCTGTGCCCACCTGGCCCTTCGATACGCGTCGTCAAAAGCCTTTTCTGGGTCGGCTTCGTCGTCACCGTCTTTCTCGTCAAATGTCGGACGAAAATATCGGTCACTCGTATCAATAACGATCTCGACGGGTGAAGGCTCTTCTGGCCAGTAGGCGACATCCAACGCCCTCGAAATTTCCGCTGCTGCCACCCCCAAACTCTGTGCATCTCCCCGCGAGCATGCCTCGCGAAGCAGACGCCAAGGCGCGAGGCGGCCACGAAATTCATGGAGAGGCACATCCTTGCTTGCCGCCAGTATCGCCGAAGACCCAGAGCCCATTTCGAGATGTGATTGATCTGGCTGAATTCTCCAGCCAGACGCGAGCAATCGCATACCGAACCGATCTGGGGCGCAGTTCGCAAGCGCCATGAATCCAATCACGCGGTGACTGTCGTCGCCTTGTACTTGTGAAAGTGGGAACAGTGTGTCGAAAGCAGGTTCGGAAATATTGATCTCGTGCTGAGCAAGGTGGTTGAAAACCGCTTCTACAGCCCTTCCAGCAACAGTGCCTCGCTCCGCGATAAAGCGGTCAATCTCTGCCGGTGAACATGCGTCCGTGCAGTTCATCTGTCGAACCAAAATCCACGCACGCTCATCATCCGCCATTGCACACAGCTGATCGTAAGGCGGCAGGAAGGAAACGTCCAACTGCAACAGGTGCGCTCGCGCCACCTTCTCGTCGCTTGCGTTGTCACTCTGGTGGTCGTAACGACGCTTTGCGTCTCGAACAGCCTCTAGTTCGCTCGCTCCAGCGACCAGCAAATATTCAGGCGCCTTCAGGCAGGTCCAATAAAGAGCCTCGCCTGTCCGCCTTCCAAGCTCACGAATGCGCCTCCTGCATAGATCGCCCAGGTCATTTGGCGCGAACCTCGCACCGACAGGCATGATCTCCTCAAAGCGGTGTTCTTCTATGGTATAGAATCTGCCGGTACTGAGCCTTTGTATGTCGAAACACGATATGGCTGAGCCGATATCTGAAACCATAGAAGGTGGAACGACAAAATTCGGGTCTGGCAAGAGCTTTTTTAACTTCCTGCACTTCTCCAGCGCATCTATGCGTTTGTCATGAAGGACCAAGTCGAGGTGCCTTCTTTCCACCTCGAAGAAGCTCGCCGCAGGATCGGCGAGATAATCAGCCTGATAGCTATAAATTTGTCTGGAGGGTGGATTTATTGCGCTCGCTCTGGCATCCATGATCGGGTTGTCCGGGAGCCAAAGCAGAAGTGCGGCAACGCGCGCCTTGATATCAGGGCGGACATTTTTTTCAAGATCTGAAGCAAGCACGGCTTCTGCCATCTGAGTCAGCGCAGACTGTGTCGCCCGGCGAGTCATTGGATCGAAGAGAAGTAACCATTTCAGGCTTGCCCATGTGTCAGAGCGTGCAGGACTTAAAGCGTGCGCGACCGCAGCCGCCTTGAACACCATGGCTGCGTTGTCCAGCCGGCGCCCTTGCAATGCCAGAGCCACGCACCCACCGAGATATGGCTCGCGATAGGGGCGGATCGCCACTTTGGTTCCCAACACAACGACGCTTCCGGGCTGGTCTGTACCGATATCTGCAATGAGTCGCCTGGATAGATACTGCGCAGCCTCATCGCTTTTTGTGCGCTCGGATGATGAGGCGCACTCGGTGACGGCGAGCCATTCTCCAAGCCGCACTAAGACCTCACTCCATGCGCCTTGGTTTCCCTCTGGAATTCGACGAATTGCTTTCAATATCCACTGCCTCGCGGCGGCGTGCGCGCGCGCAGTGCTTCGTTCCATACAATTCAAGATCGATTTCGGTATCGCTGGCGCCGCCGCGACGACTTCTTGCAGATGCCTTTCTTCGCTGTTCTGCCCTTGGAGCAACTCTGAGGCGATTGCGGTGACCACAGGCTCCCTCGTCGAGGCTTGTGTCGATACCGCAATTGCCAGTGCGGCTGCGAGGGCGTCGGCAGTGCTCGAAGAGGCCCGGATGGGGTCCAGGAAGCTCGATAGTTCGACTGCGACATCTTGGTCTGAAACCATGTTCAGCCTGTCGACGATTGCAAGACCGAGCGCGAGGGCTATTGTTTCTGCGCGCGGGCGATACTTGGTAGGCGTGCCGGGGATCGCTTCCATCCACGTGCCGTCGATGATCTCTTTGAGCCGCCGCTGATTTTCCGAGGGTGTGCGATGTTGCTGAGAGACCGTTTGCGAGAGGTCCGTGATCGACATTGCGCCATTGGCAGCACTATCTTCCTTGTTCACGCTGTAGTTCTTCGCCAGCGTAAGCAGCCATTCTTCCCACTCGGAATTGACAAAAGCCCGCCCCACACGATGGCCCATTTCATCACGCCCATAGACCCACAACAGTCTGAGCGGCGTGATATCACCCTGCATCATCACTTGATCTCGGAATCGAATGACGAGCGGAAACATCCTCGGATTTCTAGCCAGCGTGAGAATGTTGTCCGGAACGTCGGATCGCGTCATCCCGTTCATCCGCAGAATTTGGTCGAACTCTCCTCCCGGCGTGATGTCGTAGGGCTCGACACTGATCGTTCTCGCGGGAAAAGCGAGTCGACGCAACTGGTTAAGCTCCTGAATGAAATAGTTGCGCTGCGAACTCGCAATGACTCTGATGGAAGCAAAGCTGTCGCCCTGCAATATTTGCAGGAGACGTGACCAGTCGAACGTTGGCGCTTGGTTCATGCCGTCTACGATGACAAGTAATTGTGTCGAACCCGGAGGACAATGCTTCAGCATCCTTGTCAGTCGACGGCTCCAGAATGTATCCGAGCGAACGCCGGCGAGATGTCGAAGCTCCCTTGCGATGAAATCATGAACCCCTGCAGGAGACAGATCCCGGATTTCGCAGAAGGATGATGATGGAATCAACAGGGTTGGCGGTAGCCGACTCAATGCGTTGTGGACCCATTGGAAAGTAGCCCAGGTCTTTCCAACCCCCTCCTCGCCGACGACGATCGCAGGATCTCGCCCCGGTTGGTCATACCATGCTTGCAGCGCGTTAGAGATGGAGACCCGTTCGATACAGTCGGAACAGGCGCCTTGGGCAATGTTCTGTGCAAACTGCGCTTTGGCTTCCGCTTCGCTTTTCCACATGGATTCAATATTGCGATCGGCGGTCTGCTTGACCCAGGTGAGTCCGATGCACGCTTGCTGAATAGTTTGGCGTAGGCGGTCCCATTGCTGGGACGCAACTTGCACCAACGCACCCGCGAGACGTTCTGCTTCCTGGCCATAGACACGCCCAACAAGCTGCGGGGAGTACGCGCAAAGCGCCGCAAATTCAGGAATCCCAGGGCCGACGGATGTCCAGTCGATGACCAAGATTGGAAGACCGGTTTCCTCGGCTTTGAGGTGGAGTTTTTCCCGCGTGGTCTCGTCGACCGAGCGTGTCGCCACAAGAATCCACGCCTCAAGATCTTGGTTTCGTGCGAGCGCATCGTCGATTTCGCCACGAAGCTCACGGTCATCAAGTCGAGTCGACTCCGAATAGCGTTTACATTCAACGCGGATATTGCGGTCCTGTTGCCCTGCGGTGCCACCATCGGCGCCATGTTGAAACCCTCCTCGCGCCAGAAAGAAGGGTACGGCCATGAACTCGGACAGCAATTCGACTGCGACCATTTCGAGTTGCGCGGGAGTGCCGCCCCTCAACTGTGAACACAAATCTTCGATCGTTCCATGAACAGACGAGATGGTCACTTTTACACGCTCTTGTGATTTTTCTGACTGATGAAGTCGATAGCGATTGCGTTTGAAGTACCTGCTTTCTGACGAATGCCACTTTCATCGCCTTCTACAGCAGCCTTCTATCGCGACGCCGACGGATTGTGGTCGGGCCATCATCCCGGCAGGGTCAATCCAACGTCTGGCTCGACCAGCGCCTCCGGCCCCTGGTTTCCTATGTCGAGCACCGGCCATTCGCGGTATTCAACTAGAGATGGCATACGCTCCATTGCACCGAGCGGTTCGATCCCCATGCACCGCATGCGCTCGACCAGTTCTTCCAGCACGTCATTCTTGCGGAGAGACCAGGTTGAGGCGAAGCAGCGCCAGAACACCCAGCCGGCACGTTCGAGGATCCGCTGCCTCTGCATGTCGGCCTGCCAACGGTCTGGGCCGTGGAACTCATCGCCGTCGCATTCGATCGCAAGGCGCACGTCGTCCGCGCCTTCGACCACCATGTCGATGCGGAAGGCGCCGGCCTTGACTTGTGGTGTGACCCGGTAGCCGCGGTTGAACAGTTCGGTGTAAACCTGACGCTCAAAGCCGGACTCACACAGGTCAATCAGACTCGAGTGGTCGTCGTTTCTCTCCATCGGCTTGCTGAAATGCTCCAGCAGCGTGCGGCGAACATCTGCCGTCGACAACTCGTCGAGCCGCACCGATCGCACCAGGTACATCCGGTCGCGCGCGCGACTGGCGGCAACATTGAACCGCTGCTCAAACATGTTGCCGGAAAGCGCGTGGTGGTTACCGCTGTCCGCAACCATCGACAGGAATATGATGTCGCGTTCGCTGCCCTGGAAGACACGGGCGTCGCCGCACTCGAAGCGGCGGCGCAACAGTTCAGCGGCGTCACACCGGCTGCGGACCAACGTATCGATCGATTGAGCCTGGTCTGGGCCGAGCAATGACACGACCCCCAGCGTCCGGTGCCGCAGCTTTGGGTTGCGCAGGATAGCCTCGATCTCTTCAGCGATGACCTCGGCTTCCTGCCGGTTCGCATCCTTCTTGTCGCGCTTGCCAGTAGTGACGTAGATGTCGACCAACGGCGGATCAAGCCGCTCCGATGCCTTCGGTACCCGCAGCGGCTTGATCTGGTCCTTGTAAAAAGTCCGGTTGCTGTACGCGATGATGGGATGTACGCAACGGAAGTGCTCGGCGAGCATCACCTTTTGGGCCGCGAAAACCGTGGAAGCAATGTCATATAGCGACTTCTCCGGTGTCAGGTCCGCGGCGTAGGCTTGATCGGCCAGAAAGCGTTCGCGCAGGGATTGGATCTTCGCCGCTGAAATGAAGCCGCCCTCCGGCGAAACCTGCTTGTCGTCACCCACCACCAATATCTGCTTGCCGCGCAGTACAGCCGGTAGAGCCCACAGGTTTGACTGACTGGCCTCGTCAACGATGACCAGATCGAAGGCGCCCAACTGGGCGGGCATGCTTTCCGAGACCTTGGCGTGGCTCATGATCCAGCACGGGATCGCACCCTGTGCATCCTGCATCGCTTGCTGTGCGTCGCGACGGTAGCGCGTGGCATTGGGCCCGGTACCCTGCCCGATCCTGCGAATGGCGGTGCGATAGCTCTCAAGTGCCGAAAGCACCCTCGCCGACGCTTGGGACTTCGCTTCCAGCCACGCGGCGCGTGCCACCAGCCGCTCGTACTGCTGTGCAAGCAATCTTTCCAGATCGCGGCGCCGAGCAGACAAAGTCAACAACTCGTCTCGGGCGTCGATGCTGTCCAGATGATGCCGGATACGCGCCCAATTCCAAGCGTCACGCCAGGCGACAGGCAGCACCTCATCTTCGCCGGAAGCGGGCAATGCCTGCGTGCGCAGGCGCACGGCCAGCTTCTGCCCGCCCGCAAACGCTACCCGACGGCAAAGTTCGCGCACAGTGGAGATCGGGTGTGCCAAGGCTTCGATGCGTTTGATCTCGCCAATCAGTTCCACGTAACGGGCGACGGCACGTTCGGTCTTCACGTCCGGGTTGCCGAGTTCCGTGGCGATGAACACACGTAGATCTTCGGCGACAGTCCCGTTCGCCCCGGCCAGCTTCTCTTGAAGGATCGCAAGCTGGGTCGCGGCCGCAGCCAGTTCCGCTCGAGTCAGGTGCTGCAGCAGCTGGGTCCTGATGATCGACAACTCACCGGCTCCCCCCAGGAGCTCTTGCGCAGGCGGTGTCTCAAACACGCGCCCCGCAATTAGAGGCAACTGCACATCATGCACCGTAGCCAGCGAATGGACTTTCATCGCGGCCTGCGCTGTCAGCTCGGTGGAACGCAACGCCTCTACGTTTCCGACCACCGTAGGTACCGACAGCAACTCGGCGAACTGGTTCCAACGCACGCTGAAGGAATGCACCCGCGCATGCAACTCCAGATAGCGCTTCACATGCTCCCAGTCGTCCTGGCCGGCTGGTGGCTGGCCCGAGATGCGGATGGCAGCGACCTCTGACTTGGCGTCGCCAGCGCCGAATGTGAACAGCCCGAACGGCTTGCCCGTCTCGCTCGCTTTCTCGACAGCCTCCCGCACCTTCGGATGGCCGATCGCCTCAACCGATATCTGGACCGGCCGCTGCAGGAATGCGGCTCGCGCCTTGGCCAATTCCTCGATCTCGCCAAACAGTGCTTGGAGGGCATCCCGCTCGCTGGCGAACTCAGGGCGTCGGCACTTGCTGCGCAATTCGAAGACCCAGGCGCTATCCAAGGCTTCTAGTTCGCGGACGATGCTGGTCACGGTCTCGACGGAAGCGAGCAGGCGCCGCGCTTCCTCCAGGACTTCCGGCGTCGTGGCGCGCAGAGCGCGGAGTTTTCCGCCGTCCTGTGCGTCGTCGATCTGTCGCATCCTCACGAGTGCGTTGTGCAGGTTCTCAACGGTTTCGGTTGGCAGCAACACCTGACTCGACGGCAAGCGGGCGCTCACGTAGTGCAGATCCGATCCCAGGCGCCGCCGTGCATCGCGAAGCTCCTGCGCGTCCGCAGCTGTGAGCGGGGGCGCATGTTCGGGCCCAAGCGTCAGCGCATCGTCGAACCAACCGTGCAAGGCTTGGCCCTCGACCACCATCTCCGCCATCTTTTGCGCGCGCATCGCCACGCCATCGACCTCAATGTTCGCCAACTGCTGCTCGGCAATGGCATTCACCCGGTGATCGATGACGGACACCTCGCCATGTGCGGCGTCGATCTGCTGCCTGCAGCGCTCGATCTCCTCTTGGGTGATGCGCGGATTGAGCTGGGACAGGTTGTGGATGATGGCTTCAATCGAAGTCTGGAACTGCCGCATGCCCTCCTTGTCACCTGACAAAAGGGCCACGCTGAGCGGACGCACCTCTTCGGGTATCTTCGACTGCAGTACCTCCAAGGCATGCTCACCCTTGGAAGTCACCAGAACCTTGCGGCCAGTCGCGAGGTAATGGCAGATGATGTTGGCGATGGTGTGGGTCTTGCCTGTACCCGGCGGCCCCTGGACGGCCACGCCCGGCGCGCGCTCCAGCATCTCCACGATCGTTTCCTGCTCTTGGTTGTAAGGCAAGGGGAAGTAGAGTTCCCGTGGTTCGCCCTGCCTGCGACCTCCACCGCACATGCCCCGGAACGAGATGGCCTCGTAGCGGACGACCTCACTAGAGGGAGGCGTCACCAAGGCTACGGGGCCCGCCGGAATCGGGTCGCCGGCCAACAACCGAGTCTTAAGTCGGCGGATGTCCTCGACAAGGAAGTTGCTCGACCGCTCCCGAACCAGCAGCACCCAGCGAGGGGTGACCACCAGTTCGGGACCGGGCATGGGCAGGCCCGGGAAGACCGGGTCGTAGCGCCCCTCCTTGCTGAGATTGCCTGCCGCCAGTTTGAGGATGGGCTCGAAACTCGCGATGTCGAATGGCGTGACCGGGTGTTCGACCTCCCTGGCCAGCAATTGCCGGGCCTGCTTCTCGACCTCGGCTACACCCATGACTTGGCAGGCGCCGAAAGCGTCGAACTCAAGACGGGGCGAGACCGATCGGGGGCGGACAGCAATGCGGTGAGTCTGCGGATCGAGTTCGATCTCAACCACCTGGGTGAGCAGCGGGTACTGAAAGTCAATGGCGGCGGGTGCGCCGGTTCCGCCTTCCGTCAGATGCCCTTGAAGCTGCCAGGCAGAAACGCCGATGCCCCAGACCAGTTCCGAGGGCTTCGAGGTCTCCTCAGCTTCAAGCCGCCCTTTGAGCATGAACAGATCGCCGTAAAGCGCGATCGACCGGCGTCGCGGCTTCTCCCCTTCGGCCCAAGCCTGCCACAGCGGCTGGAGTTGGCGTAGCGCTTCCGCAACCGCACCCCGACGCTCGGCGTCAGCCTGGGCGGCACGCTCGGCCCCCAGCGTGCGGACCTCGGTCGCATAGCGGTGCTTCAGATCGGTTTCATTGGGCTGCGGCGCTGGGCCGCTGGGGTCGTCGGAGATCGCGATGAACTCACGTAGCGTCGGGTCGCCGGAGCGCGGAGCCGGTCGTGCCTCCAGCCGCTGCACCTGAAGCCAGATATGGTCGCCCTCGGGTTTGAGATCCAAGTCGACACCGGGCAACGCAGCGAGATCCGCCTGGAAGCGCCGGAACACTGCTGTGCCCGACAACGTGTAGGCACGCGGGTCGATGTCCTTACTTTGTTCGACTACGTAATCCAGCAGCCTGCCAAGCAGTCCGTGTTGCGGCGTTCCGACCATGAGCCTCCCCCCTCATTTATCAAGCAGCATACCCCTATCCCAATCCCAAATAATCTTTGCACCGCCCCGCGACAGCACGGTAAGTGCGTCCCTTGCGCCGCTCCGCTCAAGTCCTGAATGCGCTGTTGATCAAGGGGCAGGGCTAGGCCGGTCCCACGGCCCCACCTTCACGATGGCAAGGGCTCATGCCCGTTGCGGGGCAATCTGTACCATCCTCGCCGATCCGACAACACCAGGGCGCGGTATGCCCGATTTGCCTCTGGATACTTGTTCCGAGGAAAAGCGTCGATCGGCTTCTCCAGCGCGACTCTGGCCCTTTCCATCAACAGATCACGATCAATGGCGACACCCCGCAGTTCCCACAGAACGCGCAAGACGGCAGCTTGAACCCTCGTCAACGGGATCGGCACGCTCTCGCCTGGTAGCAGAACCTGACTGAAGTCGTGCGAGAACGGCCCATCTTGCAGAGTTGCCGTATGAACGTGCGATGGCGCGGTGACGCCCTTCCAAACCGCCTCATCGGCAACAAGACCCTTGCCGTGCGTCCGGAACGCCGCCGGCAGCGGCACCAGTTGCACCAGCACGCCGGGCAGGTACACCCGCTCCGGCGCGGTGGTCGTCACCAGGATCGTCGGAATGTCACCGACGTAGCTCGGCCACGCCGACCGCAGTACGCGCAGGGTCATGATGTCGCCCAATTGCTGGCCGAACAGCACCCGATGGCGCCTGCCTCCCTGTCCAACATCGCCGAGACGCCAGACCTTGCCGGGAACGATCATCAATGCCGACTCGCCCGCCAAGCCCAGCGCCTGCGCCATGCGTCGGCGCAGCCAGTCGCCATCAGGCGTGAGCCGCTGAAGATCTTCCACAGTCAACGCGACCGGGCCGCAGTCCCTGCACGCAGCCATGTCCACAGCGACCACGTGGACGCTGTGCGCTTCGCACATCGGGCAGATGATCGCCTGCGCGCGGACTTCGGTCAGCGCGCCCATCTGTCGCAAGCGTTCGAGTCGTCGACGCAATGCCGCATCGGCCAGCGTCGACGCAACGGCCGTCCGCCCCTGCTCAATGCAGGAGGCCAACCACATCAGGAATTCCATGAGAGTCACGCCCGTGGGGCGTCGTAGGTCGTTAACCGATCTTCGGTACGAGATCAGCGGCCGGGCGCCAGTGCGCCAGCCAGGATTCGAGTCTTGTGCGCAGACCGAAGTCGAAATCGGCCAGGTTGCTACCGCCGCGTCGCTTCAGGACGAGTGTCGCCGATCGGCCGATCGCCTGTCCGATCTCGGGCAGGAACGTCAAATCGATCTTCGCCGCGATCACCCAGAAGCGTTCCTGGTGGGCCGGGTTGTCGTTCGGCATCCATTCCGACAGCAGCTGAAGCACACCGCCGTCCCTGCCATCGACCGGCGCAAGCACGACGATCTCGCCGCCACTCACCTCGTCCAGCAACGTGACCTCGCACAGGCGTGCCTCGGCCACGGATGGGTCGTCGGGCAGGCTCAGGGGCAGGCGAAGGTGATCCAGCAGCATCGGCTCGACCAGATGCGTGGACAGCCCTCGTCTGCGGCAAGCTGCATCGAAGATCTCGCGGTGGCGCAGATAGACCCACAACGCACACTGGGCCGGTGCCGCCGGCAAGTGCAGGAGTTTGATGCCAACAGCCGCCTCGACTGCAGTCTCGCGCAGCGCATTCAGGCCAGCCGTGTCGGCGAGCAAAGCGACTTTGCGGAGCCCTGCCAGGATGCAATCGCGAACGGAGAGCGGCGCACGCTCGATCTCGACCGCGATATGCAGCGTCGCGCAGGCCGCGTCGTCGGCATCGACGTCGCGCAGCACGAGACCGCACTGTGCCAGGAAGTCGAGCATGACTTCATCCGGCGGAATTTTCTGGAGCAAATCCAAATGCTTCATCGGGCTGGACACGATCCGTCTCCAGCGCAAACCTCGACTTCGTATCGACGATCCCCTTCGCCGACGCGGCGTACCGCAGATCCACGCTTCATCTTGTTGTTGAACAAGCGGGCGATTCTAGAACGGCCGCCGCCGTTGTCAATGTTTCGTTAAGTTTTGTTACATCGTCACACTTCGCCGCGGCATGGCGCCGGGTGTAACGTTCTACACCTGCGAAAGTGGTCTCGAAGGCGAAGTCACACCTGCCCTGCCAGTAGCACTCCCGTACTCGATGCGGACGCAGAAGGGACGACATCGTTCGACAGGCCTTCCACCAAAGGTGGCCGGAAGGGACAGTGTGGCCCGGTCGTCTGCTCTGCTGCATACGCCGATACGTTCGGCGATACTTTTCCCAACGAAGAAGGGAAGCCGTCAGAATGCGGAAGATGACGATTTCGTATGGCCCGACCAAAGGGCCATCAGGCAAGGAACGGCGATTGGCTCAGTACTACTTGGCCACCAATACGGACAGCATGCAGTTCTATTGCTTTGATGAGCCGAAAGAGGGAGCGGAGAACAAGTGGACTCTCATCAGCCAGCTTGATCGGTCTGTGCTGCTTGCTGCAGGCGACAAGGAGACCGCGCGAATCTGGGCAATTCGACTAGGCCTCACGAACTGGACATATGTTCGGGTCTGAGCGGTGTAGGACTTTCCTGACACACATGTTCGGAGTTGACTGATTTCGCGATCACCCAACCGATTGCAAGCTGAGTCTCATCAAGCCTGCGTCGAAGGTCGCCCAAACCGGACGGCCGCTCGGAGACGCGGTCCATCAACATCCGCCAACAAAGTGCTCATGATCGCTGGCCTTCTGCGCCACTACGTCACGCTGCGATACAGCAGCCGGTTTGGATTGGGACACTGTCCGCTGGTTTGATATTCCAGTGGAACACCCTTGACCCCTTCCAACCTGCACGACCCGGCGCGCATGACGGCGCCACAGCGGCGCACGGAGGCCGCCGCACTCCTGGCCTTGGGCCTGCACCGCCTGCGCGGCGGTGACGCGCACGACGACGCCGTGCGCGCGCCTTCTCCGGTTGACCTTGGCTTTGGCGCGACACAGCGCGTCCATGCGGACTCCACCAACCGGAGTCCACACGCATGACCCAAGATTCTTCCCCCGCGGCGGCGGCCGCATCGATGGCCACGCGCATCGCGCGCCTGGCCGACTGGGCCTGGAACGATCTTGCCAGGGAATGGCATCGTCTTTTCGGCGTCGCCCCTCCCGTGTCCAATCGGCGCTTCGTCGAAAAGCGCATCGCGCACCGCTGGCAGGAAATCGAGTTCGCCAAGACGGATCGCACCCTCCTCGACCGCAATCGCCGACGCATCGACGAACTGGTCGCGACGGGCACGTTGGCGCGACATCGCGTTGGCGCGGTGCCAGTCGCCGGCACCGAACTGGTGCGCCTCTACGCGGGCGTCGAACATCGCGTGCAAGTGCTCGCCGATGGCGGGTTCGAGTACGCCGGCACGCGCTACCGGAGCTTGTCGATGATCGCCCGGAAGATCACCGGCACCCAGTGGTCGGGGCCGTTGTTCTTCGGCCTGCGCAAGGGAGGTCGTTGATGAGTGCCGTTGCCCCCAAGCGCCTCCGCTGCGCCGTCTACACCCGCAAGTCGACGGAAGAAGGACTGGACCAGGCGTACACCTCGATCGACGCCCAGCGCGATGCTGGCGCCGCGTTCATCAGCAGCCGACGCATGGAGGGCTGGATTCCGGTGGCGGCCGACTACGACGACGGTGGATTCTCCGGCGGGACGCTGCTGCGGCCCGCGCTGCAGCGTCTCATGGACGACATCCGCGCGGGCCAGGTCGACATCGTCGTGGTCTACAAGATCGACCGGCTGACGCGGTCGCTGTTCGACTTCGCCGAACTGGTCAAGGTCTTCGAGGAGTACGGCACGACCTTCGTGTCCGTCACGCAGCAGATCAACACCACGGACGCGATGGGGAGGATGATGCTAAACATCCTCCTCGCGTTCGCGCAGTTCGAGCGTGAACTGACTGCCGAGCGCATCCGCGACAAGTTCGTGGCCAGCAAGAAGAAGGGGCTGTGGATGCACGGTATCCCGCCGCTTGGCTACGACGTCGTGGACCGACGGCTGGCGATCAACGAGGTCGAGGCCGGCCAGGTCCGAACGATCTTCCGCCGTTTCGTCGAGTTGGGATCGATCCTCAAGGTCGTGCAGGAGATCCGCGCGCGCGACTGGTGCAACAAGACGTGGACGACCAAGACCGGGCGGACCCTGGCCGGTCAGCTCCACGACAAGAGCTCGGTCCACAAGATCCTGCATTGCCGGACCTACCTCGGCGAAATGAAGCACCGCGACCAGTACTTCGAGAACACGCACGCGCCGATCATCGAACGTGCCCTGTGGGACGAGGCGCACGCGCTCCTGCAGGTCAACGGCCGGGTCCGGGCAGGTGCCTCGCGTCGCGGCAAGGTGGAGTTCCTGCTGAAAGGCCTGCTGACCGGTCCGGACGGCCGCGCCCTGTCGCCATGGCACACGACCAAGGCCAACGGCCGCACCTACCGCTACTACCTCAGCACGCGCGACACACACGAGGGGCCGGGCACGTCGGGCCTGCCGCGCCTGCCGGCCGGGGAACTGGAGGGGGCGGTCGTCGCCCAACTGCGGCGCGTGTTGCGAGCGCCCGAGATGATCGAGGCGATGGTCCCGCAGGCGGTGGCTCTCGACCCGACGCTGGACGAAGCGCAGGTGACGGTCGCGATGACGCAGGTCGACCGGGTATGGGAACAACTCTTCCCGGTCGAGCAGCAGCGGCTGGTCCGGCTGCTGGTCGAACGGGTCATCGTCTCGCCGACGAACCTGGAACTGCGGCTGCGACCCAGCGGGATCGGTACCCTCGCCGCTGACGCCCGCCCGCTCGCTGGAGTGGCGGCATGAGGGGGCCGACGCTGAAGGTGTCCGGGCCGGCGGCCGAGGTGGTCGCCAGCGACGGCGGCGTCACGCTGAACATCCCGATCGCCCTGCGGCGGCGCAGCGGGCGGCGGGTCGTCGTGTCCGAATGTTCCGGGTTCGAGTCCGGAAAGCGGACTCGAACAGGCGCCACCCCACTGCAGCTGGCACTGGCCCGGGGGCACCGCTGGCTCAGGATGCTGGAAGCCGGCGAGGCGGCCTCGATGAGCGAGATCGCCCGTCGCGAGGGGACCGATCACAGCTACGTCGCCCGGCATATCAACCTGACCCTGCTGGCACCGGACATCGTGGCGGCCATACTCGACGAGACGTTACCTGATGGTGTTCAGCTCATCGAGCTCGCCATCAACCCACCGATGCTGTGGGAGGACCAGCGCCGATGGCAGGCAGCCATGGTGGATTGAATACATCCTCCTCAGACTCGGGACTTGCAAGAAAGGATCTGTCGGAATAGTTTAACGGTGTGCCGGTCACGCCGGCCCGCCCGTCCACAATGGCGAAGCCGTATCGGCAGCGTGCTTTGAATCCCCGGCCTTTTTTCCTGCCGCGGCGCTTGATGTGTGGACGCATTGGCAAATTCGCGGCATTGAAGAAAGGTATCTCACGATGCTGCAGCTTTTTTTCGCCCATCAAATCGAGGCCATGCGTCGCGCGGCCAAGAAACTCGCGCGCGAGGAAAGTCTTTCCTACAGCGCATCACAAGATCGCATTGCCAGAGAGAACGGCTATCGAAACTGGTCGTTGTTGATGAAGAACGGGCAACAGGATTCCGATGCCCGCCCGTACTTCTTCTTCCGACTGACAGATGAAGAAGTTGCCTCTTCCATGCGCTTCGTCCCAGACCCGGGACGTTACGCAGCCAGAACACGGGCAGAAGTGGCGCGGGCTCAAGTTGTTGACCTGAGCCAGCGCTTCGCCGACGCCAGAAACGCGGTCGATTTCGCAATCGCTTACCTTGAGGCCATTCTGGCGCAGCCAAAATTCAGAGTTTTTACTGATGCTCCGATCTATTGGGCAATGCGCTGCTGGCTACCTTATGTCGTCCACCCGGTCGACGAGGAGCCGAGTGATTGCATCATCCTGAATCGGAACTACAAACCTGTCGGCATGACGGCGCGCGAGCATGTGAATTACGAAGCGTTTCCAAATCTGCACATGAAGCTTGAGGTGGACGCCTGGCGGAAGTTCGCACACAAGGGCGCTCAAGATGCTTATCTTTTCAACGACGGATCAAGACCTTGGCTCTCTCGCCAGACCGCAACTGCCTACCTTGATCGGCTCCGCAGGATTGAGGTGTAGCTCTGCTGCGCTGGCTCGCACCGCGATGAGAGACTTGAGTCGCGATCATGTCATAGCCGCCAGCGATACAGGCTGGCGGCCGAAAGACCTGACAGCAAAGCCAGAGGGGTGTCGCACCTGAGGACTGCGAATTCGGGTTCGAAATGCAACTCGGACGAGGGATGCGCCGCTCCAACTGGCGGCGGCTCGCGGTCACCGCTGGCTTGGGATGTTGAAAGTCGGCGAAGCCGCCTCGATGAACGAGATCGCCCGCTGCGAGGGGACCGACCACAGCTACGTCGCACGTCACGTCAATCTGACCCTGTTGGCCCCGGACATCGTCGCGGCGATCCTCGACGAAACGCTGCCGGACGGTGTCCGGCTGCACTCCCTTTCGATCAATCCGCCGCTACTATGGGAAGAACAGCGAAGAGCGTTAGAGTAAGCTACGAACCCCCAAGAATTGGCCAAACGGCAACGCCATGGTATTTTTTTATTGTGCTACTGAGTCGATCACCATAAGGAATGGAAAATGCTCAAATGTCATGAAGAAGATGCACATGAACCCTTGAGTTGCATGACGTCGGAATCGGAAGTTCTTGATTCAAGAGGGGTGGTTGCTGGAAGTGCTTGTCGAGTTCGTGGCTGTACTTGTTCTAGCTTCCGAACTGGTGACAAATACAATGCACAGTTTTGCGAAAACTGTGGTCATGCGCGATCTAGTCACGTTTCTGGTTGATGCGAACGGTCATCTCAGTCTCTTGAGTTGACTACCATTGTCAATTGCTCTTTCTGAGCGATGTGGAAACAAACAACAGCGCCTTCGTTGGAGAAATCATGCTAAGGAAGCACATCAACGATTCTGTCTCAGTAGTTTCGATTTCATCAAGTGATATTGTCGGGCCGTGCGCGTGCCCGCAAGAAGGGTGTCAGCGCAGTGACGGCGAGTATCCATTCAGCAAGGGCTGGGTTGTTTTTGAGGAATTTGGCGGGCACTCAGGGAATTATCTGACGTCCGAGCCGTGTAGATGTTGCGATGGGAAAGGCCATCTGTTCGAAAACGAGAGGCCGTATTACAGATATTGCTTTGGCGTTCCAACGCGAGACGTATCGACGCCATACCCTAGGCCGTTTCCAATGCCGAGATCTGTTTATGAAGATCCAAAAGTGTTGGAGAGGATTCGAAATATAAGAGAAGCATCGCCTCCTGCCGAAGAAAAGAAAACGGATTGTTTCATAGCAACTGCAATCTATGGCGATTCTTCTATGGAAGTGGAGGTGCTTAGATGGTTTAGGGACAACTATCTATGCAAGCGCGCTCTAGGCAGGGCTTTCGTTAGAGTTTACTATCAGTTGTCTCCGCCACTCGCTTCATGGCTACGCTACCACAAGACTGCTGCGGGACTTGTGAGACATATTTTGACAGCAATAGTTGGCGCAGCATCAAGACTGCGTAGATGATTATTCCGGTATTTTCCAGGCTCAATGAACTGAATCATCAGATTTGTTCGGCCGCAGCTATTAAGGCCAATTGATCTTACCGTAACTCGTCTTGTATTTTCTGTAAAGGATTGCAAATGTCTCGGACAATCACAGTCAAAGTTCTAAACAGCAATGGCTATGGGCTGCCTGGCTACAAGGTCAAGGCATATGGTGGTGATGCTGTAATAACCGATAGAAATGGTAATGCGGCAATCGAAGCAGACGGGAACGCTGTAACGATTTATGTAAATGGAACGCAGGTTTATAGCGGATCTACAAGCAACTGCGAGAATCCGCTTAGGGTTTTCAGATAGAGCGATGGTTTCGACATTGAGCGGCGGAGTGCTTGGCGATTTTCTCCCAGAAAGGAGCGACACCATCGATTGCCGGCAGGTGAACTGCCTGTTACGCAGATACGGCGAAACTGCATGGTCTAATTTCAAGTCTCATCCGCACATTCATGCGTCACGCCTGAGAGTGTTCCTTTAGAAAATGCAGGGTCATTTCGCTATGTTCAACAGTTTCGAGATCCTTGGTAACGGCAGTTCATTTTCAAACTGGCCGTATAAAGAAACCGTATTCTCTATAGCGAGGCAAGCATGATTGCAATTTCTCGACTCCACGACAGGGGAATTTATCAGTTTCAAGGTCAAAAATTTGAAGAAACTGTCGAAGGATTGATGGGTTACAGATACAGTTTGCGCAACGAATATTCCCTATTTCAAACATCAAAAAAACTGCATTATTTTATTTTTTGGAGATTAATTCCAATAGCATTTATTGCTTTTTGGATATTTTACATTTTCTTTTACGAGCACACACACAATTTTTTTACGGTATTTGGTAGCTTTGGGCTTGCGGTTCCGATTTTATACATAGAACTTTTTTTGGTGCTTATAGTCCCATATTATATTTTCAGAAAAGTTAAACTTCAAAATAGCTTAGCTATTTTGCAAATTGAAATTGAAAAAGCATTATATAACGAGTTGTTGGATATGAAGTTGGGGGAAAAATCAGGGGAACCGGCTTTATCTCGTTTTTATGAAAATGGCAATTGAGGAAATGGAGCGATACGAGAGGAAGGTTTGAGTGGCCCGGGTGCGGTACTTCGTCAGCCCTGAAAAACCCACTCTGCCGCTAAAATCAAGGAATTTTCTGATTTCGTGTGTGCATGGATTGCCGGAAACCGCTATGTTCGCATGGGGTTTTGGCAATCCTGGGCATGGAATGAGGCGCAGCAAGACCCCATCCGAGGCCGACGCATCACGCGCGGACGAATTGTTCCGCTCGCGTCTGGACTCGCTGATCGATCTGCGCCATCCGCTGGCGCAATTGGCGGGACGGATCCCTAGGCGAGCTAGAAGACGCGCTGTCGGCGACGCTGCCGCCCGCACCGGTCGGCGGTGGTCGTCCGGCCCTGCCGATGCGGCTGATGGCGGACTTGCTCAATCTAAAGCATGCGAACGAACTGTCCGACGAAGACGTGTGCTGGCGCTGACTGGAAAACCCGTAGTGACAACAGTTCGTCATCGGGGAGGTGTTTTTCCAGACGCGGCTGCCGTGTGATCCCAGTTCGCTCACGCGCTGGCGCCGGCGGCTGGGCGAAGCGGGGATCGAGGAACTGCTGGCGCAGACGATCGCGGCGGCGCGGTCGATGATGGCGATCACAGTGGGCGATATGAAGCGCGTGATCGTGGACACGACGGCGCACACGATCGCCTGCGCGGCGAGCTACAACATTCACTGGCTGCTGCGCTGGATCGCGTTATTGCGCGCCTGGTGGATGGGAGCGCTCCAGCGTGTGCTGGCGTTGCGGGTGCCGCAACCGTCGCAAATGACGATTAGGAATCTGATTCTTTAGGAACGACTGGTTGGCATACGCAACGAGCATTAGTTTCGATGCTGACACCGTGATGCAAATCGAATCCACACATATTAGTAGAAGTTATTAATCACAATAAATTATGCTTTTTTACGCTTCTCCGGCGCGCTTGAAAACCGACGCCCACAGCACTTTAGAGTGCAATATATTTACTAAATCTATTTTTTTGGAGATGATATGTTAAGGAAGCACATCAACGACGACACGCTTTACCCAGTGTCCGTTAAAAATAGGGATGACATCGTTGGGCCTTGTCCATGCCCTCAAGAAGGCTGCCAGCCCCGTGACGGAGACGGCCCGTATAGGAAAGGCAATGTAGTAGTCGAGGAATATGGCGGTAATTCCGGGAATTATGTCACCTCGTATTCGTGCAAATGCTGCGATGCGAAAGGCGAACTTTATGCAGGAGAGAAGCCATATCGCAACTACTGCTTTTCATTCTCCGCTAGAGACTTGGCGACAATCTACCCAGCTCCATTTCCGATGCCCCGCTCTATCTATGAGCACCCCGAGTTAATTGAGCGAGTTCGGCGAAAAAGTGAGAACAAAAATGAGGAAAAGAAGGAGGCAAGCGAAAGTGAGTGTTACATAGCTACTGCTGTTTATGGCAGCGCTAGTCACCCTGCGGTATCGGCCCTTAGAAAGTTTCGCGACGGAAAGCTGAATACGAACAAAGCTGGTCGTTTTCTCGTTTTCTTCTACTATCGACTGTCTCCGTCTCTGGCTAAAAGAATCGATTCATCGTCACTTTTGGGCCGCAGCATAAGAAAAGCACTTGATCGCTTCGTATCTCACCTGAACTCTGTGTCCTGATGACGCTGCCGGCACTAAATGTCGATGTGGCAATTGAGCTGCCGGACGGTTCCGGCGGCATGCGTTCTCGATCTATCCACCGGCACCATTGGAGCAACAGCGTCGCACGCTCCGCACTGGCAGCGAAGATTTTGAAGCTTCTGCACTGCCCGAGGGAATGGAATCCTCGTTGAATGGGTCCACTATGCCGGCACCGCACGTTGCGACAAATCAACGACACGACCCAGACAGGACGCAACATGGCAACCAGGAAGTTTGCTGCCGAGGGCAGTCTTCACCTTTACTCCAGCCAGGCCAATCCGCTTTATCCCTCCGAACTCTATTTGCCGGAGCGATGGCCCGAGATGCGAGAGGGGCTGGAGCACTGCAACATCTATCTCATCACGCGGCGACGGCGCATCGTGCCAGAACCGTCCACGCTCCGCGTCGAAGCTGGTTGGTTGCATGGCGACTTGCACGTCCGCCACGGAATCGGTTGGGTGCAGGTGCCTTTTAGATACCGGCTGCACGAAGGACATCATGCCGGAGCACCAGATAGCGTCAGGATCACTGCCGATGGCGTCGGCAGCTATTTGATCGTCCAGAATCATCTGAGGCAGTGCATACGTCTCCCGACATATGCACTGCTTGCCGAAGCAGAGTGCGACCTAGGCTCGGCGACGGATCTCGAAGTCCTCTACATCGGTCAGGGAATCGGACGCACGCGAAGTCGAATTGCTGTCGATCGGCTGGTTGCGCACGACAAGCTGCAGCGCATTCTGGCTGAAACTATGACCGATGCGCCCGACGCCGAGGTCATTGTGCTGATGTATCGATTCGAGCACGCGAAGATGCATGTCAGCACTGGAGGCGATCTGACGCTGGAACCCACTGCAACGGCGGCCGAAGAGGTCGAGCATTTTCGTGCGCTGCATGCGGTTACGTTCAGTCGGAAACAGCAGATCGACCTCGCGGAAGCAGCCCTCATCCAACACTTCCAGCCGCCATACAATTGGACGTTCGTCAACTCTGACTTTGCCGCGAAAAGGAGGATGAAGCTCGTCAACTGTCTGGACGCTCAGGACGTTACCGGTCTCATTGTTGAAATCTCGACGTCTTATCTTCGTTCGCGTCTCTGGTCCAGATCGCGGAGGCCAGTGGACATCGACGACCTGTTTCCCGCCGGCTTTGACGCCTCGCACATCGCTCAGGCCTCGTCGGAAGACCGCGCGAGGTGGCAGTCCGATCTTCACGATATGATCCATGCTCAGATCGCCCAGATCGCGCTCACGACCACCGAAGAGCGAAACACGTTCCTGCATGGCATGAAGTGGCTCGACGAAAGCACCTGATCTTGGTCGCTGAGCCAGAGCGGTCTTGTCGCACTCGGTTCGTTAGGCTACGAATTCGCGTGAGAGAGCATTTGGAATTCAGTTGCTCTGGCACCACCATCGCATCGCCGCGCCGGACGCCCCGCGCGGCCGCCATCCCGACCGCGCGCGAATGACGGCGATCCGGGCCAAACGCATCTCGAAGAAACCCGCTACGGCGGAAGGCGCGCGCGGCGGGCGCGTTGCGGACGCGCGGAGAGGGTTTCGGTGAGCACCACCACCGCGGCACGGTCGAAATCGTCGAGCGTGCGGAAGGCTTCGATCAGTTGTTCCTCTTCGTCGTTGTGCGCGAAGAGACGATAAAGCACCGCGGGTGATGGGTCGTCGTCCCGGCCGAATGCCGGACGGCGCGTGTTCGAGCGCGACCCCTGCCCGGTCGCGAGCCATTCGAAGGTGCATCCCAGCGTCGCGGCCAAGCGCGCGAAGTTGGCGGTCGAGGGCGCCGACCCCGAGGCGCTTTCCCATTGCGCGACGGCGCTTCTGCTGAGGTTCAACGCGGCCGCCAGTTCGGACTGGGTGAGTCGTGCGGCCTGCCGTGCGCTTCGGATACGCAGGGCGATCTGCTTCTGCAGTGATCGATGTGCCATATGTCATCCACTTTGTCATGTCGAGGATTGCTGACGTCTTGTTGTCTCCTTTCACTGACAAAGCCGCGCCCGTCCGTTGTGTTCGGCTAACCCTGTTGCCTGCGTCAGTAGAACTATCGTGGAGCACGAAACCGGGGCGCCGCCACTTGGTTATGGTTGGCCCGCAGTCGACGCGAGACGCGGCGCGACCGATCGGAGATTCCGATCGGACCAGCGAAAGCAACGCCGCATCGGGATCGTCGACGGCCGCAGACGGCGGCGAACAGGACGCGCGAATCCCGCCGCCTGCTCACGCCACGCAACGATGCGCAGGCCGCGCGACGACGCGATGCCCGCAGGGCCATGGAAGGACAGGACGATGCTCGAAGACGACCTCTCGGACCGCTTCACCCAGGACCCGCTCCGCTTCCTGGACGAGCACTTCCCGCTGGGCGGCGGCGTCGTGCGCACCGGTGCCGCGGAATACGCGCTGGGCGATCCGATCGCCGCGCGCAACGTGCTGCGCAATGCCGACGGTCGCTATCACGAACACTCCGACTTCTTCCACAGCCGCTACGGCGACTTCGGGCCGCGCGCTTCGCAGCTGAAGGTCCGCCGCGAAGCGCGCGTGCTGGTGCGCGACCTGCTGCAGCAGCAGGATCCGCAGACGCTGCGCGCGCTGGTCGCCGAGCGATTGCCGGAAGTCACCGAATGGCCGGACGCGGGCAACCGGCTCGTGTACGGCCATCTCTCGCCGCTGCTGCTGGCGCCGGACAGCCCGCCGAAACTGCGCGCACTGCTCGACCGCATCGTCGAGCACGCGGTGCTGGCGAATGCACGCGCACGGCAGCCGCGATGGCGGCGCATGCTGCTGCAGTTCCAGACGACGTTCCAGTTGTCGAGCGCGATCGAGGCGCGGCAGCGGCAGCGGGGTTCGCAGCCGCGGGATCTGCTCGACGTCGTCGCCGACGCCGCCGAGCCCGGACAGCGGCTCGACGAGCTGTCGGAAATCTATCTGTCGTTCCTGTTCGCCGTCGCCGGTTCGATGGGCTTCGTGCTGGCGTGGTCGCTGTATCTCGCCGGCACGCATCCGCGCCGCGACGTGCCGGCGGAATGGATCGTGCGCGAGGCGCTGCGGCTGTGGCCGGTGGCCTGGCAACTGGGCCGGCAGCCGGCGACGGCGCATGCGGTCGCAGGCACCGACGTGACCACGACCGACGAAGTGGTGGTGTGTCCGTACCTGGTCCACCGGCATCCGGACTACTGGGCGGACGCCACGGAATTCCGGCCCGAGCGCTGGGGTGATCCCGCCGCCTGGCACAACCCGGCGTTCATTCCCTTCGGCCACGGTCCGCACCGCTGCGTGGCGGCTGACCTGTCGCAGCAACTGGTCAGCGCCCTCTTTGCCGCGATCGACGAAGGCCACGCGCTCACGGTCACGCCGCATGACACACGGCCGACCATCGCCGCGGCGATGGCGCCGCCACCGTTCCGGCTCGCGCGCCGCCGCGTCGACTGAGAGGCACGGCGCGCCGCCGGTCGCCGATCGGGGACCGGCCACGCGCACCGCGACGGACGACTGCGGTCGTCGTGCGTCCCGACGACACGAAGCCATCCCCTGATCACGCAACCGACGAAGGAGCATCACCATGAAGAAGGCGATCCGCGCGATGAAGGCGACCACGGGCATCCGCACCAGCACCCGGGCCCTCGACCACTGGCTGCGCTGCCACGACATCTGATCGAACGCCGGCTTGCGCCAGGCGTCGACACCCCATTCCCGGAGCGGCAACGGATTCCGGTCCATCGCCGCCCGCGGGGATACACGCGGTGAACCCACCGCACATTCCAACTCAAGGAGAGTGACATGAAGAAGGCAATCTGCGCGATGAAGGCGGCCATGGGCGTCCGTGGCATCGGCGGCTGCATCGGCTGGCGCTGGGTGTACTACCACAACATCTGATGCGGCACCGCGGGCGCAGGGATCGGTGCGTGCCGGTTCCTGCGTCCGATGCAAGACCCGAAGTCATTCATTTCAATTCAAAGGAGAACGACATGAAGAAGACCCTCTGCGCGATGAAGGCCGCCCTCGGCGTCCGTGGCATCGGTGGCTGCCACATGTGGCGCTGGGTGTACTACCACACCATCTGATCGCGCCAGCACGGGCGCGGGGATCGGTGCATGCCGGTCCCCGCGTTCGCGGGAAGACCCGGAGTCATTCATTCCATTCCAAGGAGAACGACATGAAGAAGACCCTCTGCGCGATGAAGGCCGCGATGGGCGTGCGCGGCGTGTTCGGCTGCTACGACTGGCGCTGGTTCAACTACCACAGCATCTGAAAACCGATGCAGGCCGTGCCGGGCGCAACCCCGGCCCGGTCTTCGACATTCCTTTTCCGGAGCACGACCGATGCAGGCACGGACCATCACCGAAACCGACAAGGTGCAGCAGTTCCGCCGCCGCCGCCGCGAGGAAGGCCTCGTGTTCTGGGATCGCGAAGACGCACTGGCCGTGCTCGATCCGCAGATCGCGCAGCGCCTGGAGGCGATGAACTACGCCGACCTGACGATGTTCGACGACGTCGCCGACGTGCTGCGCGGGCGCCAGAGCGCGCCGTTCAACTGGCACCGGCTGCGCCAGGCGTGGCTGGGCCAGATGCGCCACCTCAACGACACCGACGGCCTGCGCGCGATCGCCGGACGGATGGACGCGATCCTCGCCGCGGAGGATGGCCGCGAACAGGATCTGCTGTGGCTGGGCGAGCGCGTCGCGGTGGAGCCGCTGATTCCCGCGATCATCGACGGCCTCGGTCCGATCGACCGCCGCTGGGTGGTGTCGGAAGTGTTCTCCAAGGTCGCGTGGTTCCTTTCCGACATCGAGGACGGCCGCGTGTCGTCGTGGCACAAGCCGAAGATGATCACGCTGCAGGTGCTGGCCGGCCTCGTGGTGCGTCGCGAACTGAAGGGCCGCCTTTCCGGGCGCCGCCCGCGCCGCAAGGACCTTGCCGATCCGGTCGTCGACCTGATCCCCTCGCTCGGCCTCGGCCGCGCGGTCGACGCGGTCACGTCGCTGCTCACCGCGGTCACCGGTTCGCCGGGCGCGGCCGCGGCCTGCCTGCTGTTCGAGCTGGAACGCAATCCCGAATGGCGCGCGAAGATGGAGGCCGAACTCGGTGCGATCCCGCTCGACGACTTCTGCGCGTCGCCGACACGACTGGCGCCCATCACCGGCCGCTTCGTGAAGGAAGTGCTGCGCATCTGGAGCACGCCGCCGGTGGTGGTGCGCGACGTGCGTACCGACCTGCAGCACGGCGACATCAGCCTGAAGAAGGGCCAGTGCTACGTGCTCAGTTCGTACCTGATCCATCACGGCGAGCAGGACTGGGGCAATCCCGATGTCTTCGATCCCGACCGCTGGCTGGCGGAGGCACGCCGCAGCGGCCAGTGCCCGCATGGCAGCTACGTGCCCTTCGGCTGGGCGCCGAAGTCGTGCATCGGTGCCAACCTCGGCATGGCGCAGCTGATGCTCCTCGCCCATTTCGTCTGCACACGCTATGCGCTGCGCGTGCCGGATCCGCAGCGCGCATCGATGGCGGTCGCCTCGCTGGTGCGGCCCAGGGATTTCCACGGCGCGATCGTGCGCCGCGACGCCAACCCGCAGGGCGCGAGCGCACCATGAGAGATCTCACCACCGGCCGCATCGAAACCCATCTGGCGCGGATGTCGGGCGCCATCCTGCTGAACATGCTCGCGGGCAACCTGTTCGCGCTGATCAATCTCTACTGGCTCGGGCGGCTGGGCCCGCACGCGCAGGCCGCCGTCACGCTGGCCGGCTTCCCGATGATGCTGCTGCTCACGCTGATGCCGATCGTCGGCGTCGGCGCGGGCATCCTGATCTCGCATGCGGTCGGCGGCGGCGACCGCGCGTGCGCCAACCGCATCTTCAACGAAGCCTTCGGCGCCGCGCTGCTGTTCATGGCCGCGTTCGGCACCGTCGCGTGGATCGAGCGCGACGCCTTCGGCCGGCTGCTGACGTCCGACGCCGACACCGCGGCGCTGATCGCCACCTACTTCCGCTGGTTCGTCCCGGCGATCGTGGTGCAGCTGCCGATGTACATCGTCGCCAGCGCGCTGGAATTCACCGGCAACGTGCGCACCGGCACCATCGCGCAGCTGTCGACGCTGGCCTTGAACGCGGTGCTGGCACCGCTGCTGATGTTCGGCTGGCTGGGCCTGCCCGCGCTGGGCGTCGCCGGCACCGGCATGGCCACGTTCCTTGCGTGCGGCCTGACCATGATCGGCGTGCTTGCCTGGTTCGCCCGCAGCGACACCTACCTGCGCCTGCAGCCTGCGGTGTGGATGTCGCGGCCACGGGAGCTGTGGGGCGCGCTGAAGATCGGCCTGCCCACCGGCATCGAAAGTGCGATCGTCGCGGTTTACCTGCTCGCCATCGCCCTGCTGCTGCGGCCGTTCGGTGCGGACGAGCAGGCTGCGTTCGGCGTCGGCCAGCGCGTGTTCCAGTCGCTGCTGATGCCGCTGATGGCACTGAGCAGCGCGACCTGCGTGATCGTCGGCCAGAGCCACGGCGCGGGGCTGGCCGATCGCGTCCGCGACACGCTGCGCCGCAGTCTGCGCGTGGGTCTGGTGCTTGCGCCGGTGATGCTGCTGGCGATCGAGCTCGGTGCGCCGTGGCTCTGCCGCCTGTTCACCGACGATGCCGCGGTCGCCGTCGCCTGCACGCGGTTCCTGCGCATCGCCGCGATCACGTTGCTTCCCTCGGCCGTGTCGTACCTGGTCTTCGCGGCACTGTCGGGCACCGGCTACACCCGCGCCAGCCTGTTCACGCAGATCGTCTATGCATCGACGGTGGTCGTGATGGCGTTCGTGCTGTCACGCCTGCCCGGATTCCGCCCCGCTTGGCTGTGGACGACGATGGCCGCGGCCGGCTTCGTGCAGGCGGGCATGGCGGTCTGGTTCGCGCGTCGCCATTTCGGTCGACGGGACGGCGCGTTGCCCGCCGTCGCTCCCGGCGAAGCCGGCGCACCGGCCTGATCGGCACCGCCAGAGGCCCGCATGCGCAATGCCGCCATCGCCCATGACGCTCGCCTCCGCGACGACGTGCCGTTCGTGCGCGAGGTCGGCGGCATCGAGGAATACCGCCTCGCCGCCAATGGCCTGCGCGTGCTGTACATGCCGGTCGCCGCCATGCCCGTCGCGTTGACGATGCTGACCTATGCGGCCGGCAGCCGGCACGAGCCGCCCGGGGTGAAGGGCGCGAGCCACATGATCGAACACATGATGTTCAAGGGCACCGATCGCTTCCGGCGCGCGCTCGGTACCTCGATCCACGACCTGCTGCATCCCTGCGGGGCGGAGGTCAACGCGACCACGTGGATGGACCGCACGCACTACTTCAATCTCGTGCCGCTCGACCAGCTCGAACTGTCCGCCGAGATCGAGGCCGATCGCATGCGCGGCCTGCGCATGGACACCGACGATCTCGAAGCGGAGCGCGTGGTCGTGCTGAACGAGCACGACCTGTACGCCGGCGACCCGCTGGAACGGCTGCACCAGGCGGTGTGGGGCGCGGCGTTTCCCGCGCACCCCTACGGCCATCCCGTGCTCGGAACCCGCGAGGACATTCTCGGTCTGCGGCGCGACGCGCTGCTCGACTTCCATCGCCGCCACTACCGTCCGGACAACGCCACACTCACCGTGATCGGCGATGTCGCACGCGAGCGCGTGCTCGATCTTGCATTGCGCCACTTCGGCGACATCGACGTGCCCGGCACGCACGTCGCCGCGGAGCCCGCGCCCGAGCCCGCGCAGGGCCGCGAGCGCCGCATCACGCTCGCGCAGGCGACGCCACCGGACTGGGTCATGCTGGGTTATCGCACGCCCGATGGCCGCAGCGCCGACATCGATGCGCTGGAACTGCTCGGGTTGATCCTCGTCGGC
The DNA here is from genome assembly GCF_056313745.1 of Lysobacter sp. DMC97. Classification (NCBI taxonomy): domain Bacteria; kingdom Pseudomonadati; phylum Pseudomonadota; class Gammaproteobacteria; order Lysobacterales; family Lysobacteraceae; genus Lysobacter; species Lysobacter sp. DMC97. Next base: position 81,522 of record NZ_JBQUZR010000009.1, read on the forward strand.
GGCAAGCTGTCGCGGCTGTATCGCCCGCTGGTCGCCAGCGGCCTGGCCACGCATGCCTGGTCCACCGTGGCGCGACTGCACGACCCGGGCCTGTTCCAGGTGCAGGCGCAGCCGGCACTGACGCAGGATCACGCCCGCGTCGAACGCATGCTCCGAGACGCGATCGACGCGATCCGCCACGACGGCGTGACCGACGCCGAGGTCGCACGCGCCGCGGGCTTCCTGCGCGGCCAGCTGGCGACCGGCCGCGACGGCCCGATGGCGATGGCGATGCAGCTCAACGAGGCGATCGCCGCCGGCGACTGGACGCTCTACGCGACGGTCCACGAACGCATCGCCGCGGTCACGCCCGCGGACGTGCAGCGCGTCGCGAAGACGCATCTGCTCGACGCGCAGCTGACGGTGGGCCACCTCGCCCATGATCCGGCGCATGCCGATGCCAGCGCGGACGAGGCCTGCGCATGACGACCGCGCTCGCCCCGCCGACACGATCCGCGCCGGCGATGCCGGAGATCGTGGATGTGCCGCTGGCGCAGGGCAGTCTGCATGCGCTGCAGGCGGCCACGCCGGCGGCGTTCGCGCTGGCGGGCGCCATCCGCACGGCGCCCGCGATCGAACGTGGCGAACACCTGCTGCAGCAGCTGGTGGTCGCGCTGCTGACCTGCGGCACGCAGGGGCGCGACGAATTCACCTTCGCGGAAGCGCTCGAAAGCCGCGGCGCCTCGCTGGCGTTCGAGTCCGAACCCGGGCGCGTGTCGTTCTCGGTGCGTGCCTGCACCGCCGACCTGCCGGTCGTCGCCGAGCTGCTCGGCGACGCGTTGCGTGCGCCGCGTTTCGACGAGGCGAGCTTCCAGGCCGAACGCCAGCGCATGATCGCGGGCCTGCAGGCGATCGCCGCCGATCCGGCGACGCTGGCCGCCGACGCATTGGCGCGCGCGCTGTACCCGCCTTCGCATCCGCGCCATGCGGCCGACATCGACACGGCGATCGCATGGCTGGACGCGTTCACCGTCGACGACGTGCGCCGTCATCATCACCAGCATTTCGGCGCGAACACGCTGCGCATCGTCGCCGTGGGCGACGTCGAGCCCGACACGGCCGCGGATGCGCTGTCGCGTGCGTTCGATGGCTGGACACCGCGCGACGTGCGCGCATGGCCCGCAAGTGCGGATGCGCACCCGCCGCCGTCGACGACATCGACCCGCATCGATGTGCCCGACAGCGGCCACTTCCAGGTCTCGCTCGGACAACGCTTCGCACTGCGCTGCGACCACCCCGACTACGCCGCGCTGTGGCTGGCGAACCACGTGCTGGGTGCCGGCTTCGGTTCGCGGCTCGTGGCGTCGGTACGCGAAGCGAAGGGGCTGACCTACGCGATCCGCTCGCAGCTGGCGAAGCCGCATCCGGATTTCGACGGCCACTGGCAGATCGATCTGTCGCTGAGCCCCGGGATGCTGGACGCCGGACTCGCGGCGACGCGCGAGACGCTGGCGCGATTCGTCGACGGCGGCGTGGGCGCGGAGGAACTCGACCTGCGCCGGCGCCAGGCCATCGGCGCGTTCCAGATCAGCCTGGCGACCCTGTACGGCCTCAGCGAGACCGTGCTGTTCGGGCTGGAAAGCGGCTGGGGCACGGATCACCTGAGCAGCTTCCCCGAGCGTCTGCGCGCGGTGGACGTGCCTCAGCTCGATCGCGTGCTGCGCGCCGGTTTCGTGCCCGAGACGGCGCAGGTCGCGATCGCGGGCCCGTTCGGCGACGCGAACGCCTGACCTCGTGGATCAGGCGTCGGGCGCCTCGTCGGCCGCGGCGGCGATGCGCCGGGCGAGGAAGTCGAAGTAGCCGTCGATGTAGACGCTGTCGCCGTCGGCATCGAGCAGGAACGGATTCATCAGCGTGTGGCGCAGGATCACCAGCCGGTCGCGCTCGGGATCGGCCTCGTCCAGCGCATCCGCCGGCAGGCCCAGCGCGTCGAGCACGCGCGCGGTGTCGGCGGCGCCCATGGTCTCGCGGCGCAGCGTGGTGATCGAGCCGAAGTGCTCGCCGAGCTGCAGCGGCTTGGTCGGATCGGCGCTGAGCGCGCGATGCAGGCCGCGGACGAAGCGGTTCATCGCCGCGATGTCGCGGTTGCCGTGCGGGTTGAGCGCGAGGCAGACGAGGTTGCTGTCGGGCGCGAACGGCACCGTCGCCTGCGCCAGCGGTGCGATGCGCGCGATGAAGCGGTCGGCGGCAGCGAGGAAGGCCTCGGTGTTGCGGATGCTCTGCGCCGGCAGCCGGCCGAAGCGCGCGTGGTCGAGCGGCATCACGCGATGGGTCACGTACACCGCCGCGGCCATCGCGCCCGGCTTCGAGCCTTCGGGGATGTAGCGGCCGAGCTGGCGATGGCGCTGGAAGTAGTCGCCGTCGGCGGCCTGGTCGAACACGTAGTCCGCGCCTTCCGACAGCAGCCCGATCGCGCGCTGGTCGCGGCACAGGAACGCGCCGGCGCCGTACGGCAGGTAGCCGAGCTTGTGCGGATCGATGGTGATCGAATCCATGCGCGCCATCGCGCCCACCGCCGCATGCACCGCGGGGCTCGGGAACGCGGCGAATTCCGCGCCGACCGCGTCCGCGCTGCGCAGTGCGCCGTCGGCATCGCGGAACAGCGTCGCGAGGTAGCCGCCCCACGCGGCATCGAGATGCAGCGCCATGCCGAGGCCGTCGCGATGCAGGCGATCGCGCAGGTCGGCGAGGCCGTCGAGCGGATCGATGGTGCCGAACTCGGTGCTGCCGAGCACGCCGACGGTCATCAGCACCGGCTGGTGCGTGCGGCGGCAGGCGTCGAGCTGTTCCGCGAGCGCGTCAAGATCCAGCCGCATCGCCTTGCCGGGGATGAGCCGCAGCTGCGCACGACCGAGCCCGAGCAGCTTCGCGCCCTTGCTCCACGAGTAGTGCGCGGTGGCCGGCGCGAACACCAGCGGCGTCGACAGCGTCGGATGCCGCGCAAGGAATTCGGCGAGGCCCAGCGTCTCCAGCCGCGCGTCCTCGACCCGGCGCGACCAGCGCGCGCGTTCGTCGCCGGGCATCGCCGCCAGCGCGTCGCACCAGCGCGCGTACAACGCGGTCGATTCGGCGGGCAGCAGGTTGAACGCGGCCCAGTCGTCGTCGGGCAGATCATCGAGCGGTGCTTTCGCCGCGCGCAGCGCCACCGGAAGCGCCTTCAGCGCCAGCGCCAGCCGCAGGCCCTGCACGTTCGCCAGCGTGCCGCCGGAGGTGAGATGGCCGAACGCGCAGTCGGCGCGCGCGGGATCGGCGACGTAGCCGACCATCGCCGCGAGCTGCAGGCCGGCCTTCAGTTCGAGATCGATCGTGACCGGCGCGGCGTCGGCGCTGACGTTGTTCGGGTTGTACGGCAGCGCCAGCATCTGCGCGACGAGGCCGGGCAGCAGCAGGTCGCTGACCATGTGGCCGATGTAGCGCGGGCTGTGGAACGGCACGCTGCGCTTGAGCGCCGCGGACAGCTGGTGCAGTTCGCGCCGCAGCCGCGATTCGAAGTCGACATAGTCCCCGCGCCGGTTGGCGCCGGTGGGGATCGCCGGCGCGTCCTCGGGATGCAGGTTGCGACGCCAGTAGACGTGGTCGCGCAGGAAGCCGACGACCAGCGATTCCAGCAGGTCGTCGTTCTCGGCATACGGGCCGAGGAAGCACGGGTACAGCGCGGGATCGGCACTCATGCCGCCGCGCCGCAGAGGCTGTCGAGCGCCAGCGCGGTCATGCGTGCGAGGCCGCGTTCGCGCTCGATCGCGGGCATGTGCCGGCCTTCTTCGAGGTGGTCGCTGACGGTGAGCAACGACAGCGCGGCGATGCCTTCGCGCATCGCCAGCCCGTACAGCCCGGCCGATTCCATGTCGATGCCGAGGATGCGGTGCCGGCGCAGGTGCGCGACGAGGTCGCGGTCGCCGTCGTAGAAGCAGTCGGTGCTGAAGACGTGGGCGACGCGCACGGAGACCGACTGCCGCTCGGCGGTGTCGACGACCGCCCGCAGCATCGCGAAATCGGCGCAGGCGGCGAGGTCGTGATTGCCGAAATGCAGGCGGTTGAAGCGCGAGTCGGTGCTGGCGCCCTGGGCGACCAGCAGGTCGCCCAGCGCGACGTCGCCGACGCCGCCGCAGGTGCCCAGGCGCACGATCCGCCGCACGCCGTAGACGCGCGCGAGTTCGGTGGCGTAGATCGCCGACGACGGAATGCCCATGCCGCTGCCCATCACCGACACCGGGCGGCCGAGCCACGAGCCGGTGTAGCCGAGCATGTTGCGGCGGGTGTTGAATTCGATCGGCGAATCGAGGAATTCGCGGGCGATGTGCCGCGCGCGCAGCGGGTCGCCGGGGAAGAGGACGATGTCGGCGATGGCGCCGGGTTCGGCGTCGAGATGCGGCGTGCTCATGCGGAAGGCGCCCGTGTCGGCACGCCGTCCTGCGGCGCGCGGTCGGTGAGGAAGCAGCGGCCCGCCGCCAGCGGCGGCAGGCCGAGATGGGTGGCCAGGCCCTGGCCGAGGTCGGCGAACGAGTCGCGGCGGCCCAGCGCGCGCGGCGCCAGCCCCGGGCCGTACGCGAGCAGCGGCACGGTCTCGCGGGTGTGGTCGCTGCCGGGCCAGGTCGGGTCGCAACCGTGGTCGGCGCTGAGCACCAGCAGGTCGCCCGGGCGCAGCGCGGCGAGCAGCGACGGCAGGCGCGCATCGAAGGCTTCGAGCGCGGCGCCGTAGCCCAGCGGGTCGCGGCGATGGCCGTACACGCTGTCGAAGTCGACGAAGTTGACCGCGACCAGCGCGCCGTCGCCCGCACCGGCGAGCGCGGCCAGCGTCACGTCGAACAGCGCGTCGTGGCCGCTGGCCGGCCGCACCGACGCCACGCCGCGGTGGGCGAAGATGTCGCCGATCTTGCCGACCGCGATCACGTCGCCGCCGGCAGCGTCCACCGCATCGAACAGCGTCGGCGCCGGTGGCGGCAGCGCGTAGTCGCGGCGATGGCCGGTGCGCGTGAAGCCGGTCTCCGGCGTGCCAACGAAGGGCCGCGCGATCACCCGGCCGATGTCGTATGGCGCGAGCAGCAGGCGCGCGAGTTCGCACAGCGCGTGCAGCCGCTGCAGGCCGAAGCTGTCCTCGTGCGCGGCGATCTGCAGCACCGAGTCGGCGGAGGTGTAGACGATGGGTTTGCCGCTGGCCATGTGCTCGGCGCCGAGCCGGGCGATGATCTCGGTGCCCGAGGCGTGGCAGTCGCCGAGCACGCCGGGCAGGTCGCCCTGCGTGATCAGCGCGCGCAGCAACTCGGGCGGGAACGAATGTTCGTGCGCCGGGAACAGGCCGAACGGACGATCGAGCACCACGCCCATGCTTTCCCAGTGCCCGGACGGCGTGTCCTTGCCGCAGGCGCGCTCGACCGCGTACCCCCAGCAGGCCTCCGGCATCGGCAGGTCGATGAAGCCGGCGGCCGCACGCCCGCGGGCCTGCGCGTGCGCCTGCGGCAGGCCCAGGCGCGTGAGCGCCGGCAGGCGCAGCGGCCCGCGCGGGGCCTCGGCGCAGGCGGCGGCGATGTGGCCGAAGGTGTCGGCCCCGGCGTCGCCGTAGGCCGCGGCATCGGGCGCAGCGCCCAGACCGAGGGAATCGAGCACGACCCAGACGGCACGCGGCATGGCAGCGCCCCCCTGCTCAGGCGGCCGGCGCGGCGAGCGCGGCGGCGATGTCGGCGAACAGGCCACTGGCGCCGATCCGGAAGCGCTCCGGCGTCACCCACTCGGTGCCCAGCCGGTCTTCTGCCAGCGCGACATAGGCCTGCGCCGCGGCCAGCGTGCGGATGCCCCCGGCCGCCTTGAAGCCGCACAGGCCGCCGCCGGCCGCGATCTCGTCGAGCATGATCGCGGCGGCGTCGAGCGTGGCGTTGACCGCGACCTTGCCGGTCGAGGTCTTGAGGAAATCCACGCCCGCGGTCAGGCCGATGCGGCAGGCGGCGCGGATGCGCGCCGGCGACGCCAGTTCGCCGGTTTCGAGGATCAGCTTGAGCGCCGTGCGCGTGCCGCAGACTTCGCGGCAGGCGTCGACCCCGCGGCGCGCGGCGTCGGTGCGTCCTTCCATCAGCGCGCGGTACGGCAGCACCAGGTCGATCTCATCGGCGCCGGCGGCGATCGCGCGGCGGGTCTCGCGGGTGATGCGCGCGGCATCGTCGCTGCCGTCCGGGAAGTTCACCACCGTCGCGACCTTGACGCCGGTGTCGGCCATCGCCTCGCGCACCGCCAGCACGTATTCCGGATATACGCACAGCGCCGCCGGCAGGCCGGCGGGCAGGCGCGCGGAGGCGCACAGCGCGCGGATCGCGGCGGGCGTGTCGTCCTCGCCGAGGCTGGTCAGGTCGAGCAGCGGCAGCAGGCGCGCGGCGAGGTCGGCGGGCGGAACGGTGGACACGGCGGCGGCTCCCTGCGCAGGTACGGAGGCGACAGCCTAGGGAGCCGGCCGCGCCGCCGTTTTGACCTGCCGCAAATCGGCGCGGCCCGGCGCGTGCGATCCGTGACGCACCGCAACGCCCGCGAGGTTCAGCCCGCCACGGTGACGCGCCAGCCGTCGCCGGTCTCGACCCAGTCGATCTCCACCGGCAGGAACTTCTCGATCAGCCGCGCGTTGCTCGACAGGTGGTCGCTGATCGCCGCGGTCGTGAACGTGCCGCCGCCGGCCAGCGCCATCGGCAGCAGCAACTGGTCGGACAGGTGCTCGCCGACGCAGGCCGGGCTATCCAGGTAGGCCTGCGCCTCCGCGGCCAGGCGCTCGGCCACCTTCTCCGCCGACAGCCCGCGCTCACCGTGGCCGGTGAACACCTCGACGTGCTGCGCGTGGCGGACGTGCAGCAGCAACGCGTTGCCCGGACCGATCGACGGCCGCACCTGGCGCTGGTGCAGCGCCGACGCCGGCAGCTTCAGCGCCCGCGCCAGCGTCTCCAGCTCGCGCGTGCCGATGCCGGCGGCGAGGCCGGACAGCAGCGCGGTCGCTTCGATGGAATGCAGTTCGCCGCGCACGCCGAAGTCGAGCTGCGCCAGCACCGGCGCCGGCTGCACGACCGCATGCGCGATGCCGCCGCCGGCCGGGAAGAAGCCCGGGCGCTCGACCTCCAGCGTCGCCTCGATCCCGAACCGCCGCAGCGACGGCAGGTAGGTGTCGACGAGGAAGTCCGCGCTCGGCGCCAGCGGGTTGTGGGTGCCGCCTTCCAGCCGCAGCCGCGACGGCCGATCGCAGCGCCACAGCGGCGGCAGCACGGTCTGCAGCACCAGCATCGCCGACCCGGCGCTGCCGGTGGCGAACGCGTAGTCGCCGGCCGTCACCGGGCCGGGCGTGAAGCGCAGCGTGGTCGCGCCCAGCACCGCGCCTTCGACGAAGGCGTTGCCGACCTTCACCGCGGCGTTGACGGCGGTGAGGTGCTGGCGCATCAGCCCCGGCTTCGAGCGCTGCGCGCGGATGCACGTCATCGCGAAGGCGGTGCCGGTGCACAGGCTGAGGCTGAGCGCGGTCCGGAGCAGTTGTCCGCCGCCGGTGGAGCCGTCGAGTTCGATCATGTCCATGGAAATTTCACCCGAACTTCTCTGGGCGCACAGACAGCTAGAAAATCGTGCGCCGAATATTTAATTTTTCCTCAATGAGTCGCTCTGCAATAGATCGTATAATCCACATATCTTCGGACAAGCGATGCAATTGGGCCACGTTATCCGGGTCAACAATGGGATCACAATTAGCATGTGCGATCGCACAGCGACCTGACTCATAGAGGTATTTTGCCGGATCTTCTCCCATTGACTTCAGCGCATTGATTCTGCCTACAGCTTGACTGTCCTTGATGTTCGACAGCTCGCCTCTAATACCCTCAATGATCGGGTTAACCCTTGCCCCACCCACTGTTTCAAATTTGTCTTTCCAAAATATATTCAAAATTTTGAAATAACTTAGAAATTCAAATGGCGTGCTTTCGACAGAGCGACCCTCTCGATACAGCGCCAAGGCAAGCAAAGCTTTCGGATCTTGCTCGATATCACGATAAAAAGGAAAAGCAATTGAAGATCCGATGGACCTGACTTTTTTCGGCACAGAAACTGGAACCGGACCTCCAGACCATCCATAGAGGTTTCTAAGAGGCTGCCCATCACACCAACTCAAAACACTTAAGAATCGATTAGCAAGAGTGAGGGCCTCAACGTCGGACATGCGGACCAAATTGATGTGTATGGACTGTTCGGTTTCCTTCGTTGCAGGGCGCAACAAAAGTTCGCGCCCACCGAAGGACACCGTCGTCTCTTCAGTCGGCCACATTGCAGATCCTTCAACACCGATGTTCAACCAGTTGTTCATGTTCTTCTAACCGATGCTTAGGAGTTTGGCTTTCCGGCGAGTTCTATGAAGCTCACCCTTTGACGCACACCACCTGCCGCAGCGTATGCACGATCTCGACGAGGTCGGACTGCGCCGCCATCACCGCGTCGATCGGCTTGTACGCGGCCGGCGACTCGTCGACGACGTCCGCATCCTTGCGGCATTCCACGTGCGCGGTGGCCTTGATGTGATCGTCGAGCGTGATCAGCTTCTTCGCCTGGGTGCGGCTCATCACGCGGCCGGCGCCGTGGCTGCAACTGCAGAAGCTGTCCTCGTTGCCGAGGCCGCGCACGATGAAGCTCTTCGCACCCATGCTGCCCGGGATGATGCCCAGCTCGCCCTTGCGCGCGCTCACGGCGCCCTTGCGGGTGACGTGCACATCCTTGCCGAAGTGGTGCTCGCGCTGCACGTAGTTGTGGTGGCAGTTCACCGCCTCGGCCTGGGCCTCGAACGGCTTGGTGATGACCGTACGCAGCGCCTCGACCACGTGCCGCATCATGATCTCGCGGTTCATGCGCGCATAGCGCTGCGCCCAGTCCACCGCGAACACGTAGTCGGCGTAGTACTGGCTGCCTTCCGGCAGGTAGGCGAGGTCCTGGTCCGGCAGGTTGATCATCCAGCGGCGCATCTCCTGCTTCGCCAGCTCGATGAAGTGCGTGCCGATGGCGTTGCCGACGCCGCGCGATCCCGAGTGCAGCATCACCCACACGCGATCGGCCTCGTCCAGGCACAGCTCGATGAAGTGGTTGCCGGTGCCGAGCGTGCCGAGGTGCTTGAACTGGTTGGTGTTCTTCAGGCGCGGATGGCGCTCGCAGATCGTCTCGAAGTCCGCGACCAGCTGCGACCAGCCCTCGACCGCCAGCGCCGGCGGCGTGTCCCACGCGCCCTTGTCACGACGACCGCGCTCGGCCGTGCGGCCGTGCGGCACCGCGCGCTCGATCGCGCTGCGCACGCCGGCGAGGTTGTCCGGAAGATCGCTGGCGACCAGCGTGGTGCGCGCCGCGATCATGCCGCAGCCGATGTCCACGCCCACCGCCGCCGGCACGATCGCGCCGATGGTCGGCACCACCGAGCCCACGGTCGCGCCCTTGCCGAGGTGCACGTCGGGCATCACCGCGATCCAGCGGTGGATGAAGGGCAGCTTCGCGATGTTCTGCAGTTGCTTGCGCGCCTCGTCCTCCAGCGGCACGCCGCGGGTCCACAGCTTGATCGGCGCCGCGCCCGGCTCCTGGATGACGTCGTGATTCTGCGGTTGCATGGCTCATTCTCTCATGTCGAAAAGTGACGCGTGGAATCGGCGACCACGACGAGTGGGTGGGAACATCCTGCTCTATCCGACTGAGCTACCGTCTCGCGACGGGCGGGACTCGAACCCGCGACCTGGAGCGTGAAAGGCTGTAGTTCCCGCGGCATTCGTGGCCGACGAAATCGAAAACGTGTATCGCGCCGTCATGGCATGACGGCTTGTTGCGGGGATCACCGGTCTCGGCGAGGGGTGATGGAACTCGGCTTTGCTGTCGTTTCATCGGCGTTTGCAGCCGACGATGAAGCCTTACGCCTCGCGGATGACGCGGACGGCATGCGGGCGCAGGAACACCTTCTTCCCGTCCGCCAGCGCGACGACCAGCAGCGTGCCCCAGTCGCCCAGCGCCGCGGCGGCCGGCTCGGGATCGGTGGTGCCCAGCAGCGTCACGCCGTTGAAGACGCGGCCGTCCGAGAGGTACAGATCGTAGAGCGACCCGACCCGCGGCGCTTCGTCCAGCACGGGAAGGCGCGCCTTGCGCGTTTCGAGCCGCTCGCGCGCCTCGCGCTTCGAGGACGCGATGGCGCGCACGATCCAGATGAAGATCGTCGCGACCAGGCCCGCCCAGACCAGCGAGGTGTAATTTGCGTCGTGACATGCCATGTGCGATTGCTCCGGTGAACGTGCGGCGACTGCAGGCAGCGGTACTGCCCTGGAAAGCATCGCCGGTCGCGACGAAATTGACGGGACATCCTTCAAGGCTCTACCTGGCTGAGCTACCGTCTTGCGACGGGCGGGATTCGAACCGGCCCAGGCAGCATGCCGCCTGCGACGAGAACGAGGCCGCGCCTGCGGCTGGGAACAATGAATCAATATCGCCTTGTGGAAAGCATCGCCGCTCGCGACAAAATTGACGGGACATCCTTCAAGGCTCTACCTGGCTGAGCTACCACCTTTCGGCGGGCGGGATTCGAACCCGCGACAATTGAGTCATGTAGTCCCGTCGGCATTCACGACCGACGAATTCGAAAAGCGCAGCTTCCCTCTGTCATCCCGAGCGCAGCGAGGGATGACAACGGAATCACCGACCGCGACAACAGTGTGGAAACGCCTGCTCTACCGACTGAGCTACCGTCTCGCGACGGGCGGGACTCGAACCCGCGACCTGGAGATTAAGAGTCTGTAGTTCCCACGGCATTCGGGATCGGTGAAACCGAACCTCGTTGCATGCACTGCAATGCGAACCGCCGACCGCGACAAACATGCCTCCGACTGCCGGATTCGAACCGGCTTGACCGATGTAGTCGGGGGCGCATTCGCGATCGACGATTCTGAACCCGTATTTGCCTCCTGCGCCCGGCCGGCCCCATTGCCGGCCGGGACTGTTCCCTGCCTACACCTCGATCGAGGCGATCCTGTCGACCCAGCGCTGCGTGCCGGCGCCTTCGGCGGCGAAATTCGCGAGCAGGTCGAAGACCGCGTCGCTGAACCCGCCGACGTGCAGCACATCCTCGCGCTCGAACGTCTGGCTGGTCGCGACCGGCTGCAGGTCGATGCAGACCAGCTTCGCCTGCGGGCAACGCGCCTTGATCTGCGCCCACTGGCGCATGGTCTCGGTCTCGCCCGCGAAGCGCGTGTCGCGCCAGCTTTCGTTGTCGGACACCAGCACCAGCAGATCGACGTGCGCGCGTTCGCGGTTCAACCGCGCCAGCGGCGCGCTGACCGCGGTACCGCCACCGCAGAGCGCGGCCAGTCGCTGCGCCTGCGTCATCACGCTGTCGCGCGGGTTCGTCCGCACCTTGCGCACATCGGTGTCGAACGGCATCACGCGCGCCTGCGGGCTGTTACGCTGCACGCAGGCCGCGATCAGCGCCGCCACGTCGACGCAGCGCGTCGCGGTGGTCGCGCCCTTGCGGAAGCCGGTGACCGGCGAGGCCATCGACCCCGACACGTCCACCGCCACCACCACGTCGCCCGACAGCGCCGGCACGTTGCGGGTCGCGATCTCCATCGCGTCCTGCAGCGCCTCGGCGATCGCGCGCGGCAGTCCGGCCGTCGCCTGGTACGCGGTCAGCAGCTGGTACGGGAACACGCGGGCCTTGCGGATCGACGCTTCGTCCGTCAGCTTCGCCACCACGTCGTACAGCGCGGCCTTGTCCTCGAACACGCCGTTGCGGGCGAACGTGTTGAGGTTCTGGCGCAGGCTCTGCCACGACGCGCGCCGGGCCAGCGTCGCCCACTGCGCGCGGGTCAGCGGCAGCGAGGTGAAGTACTGGAACGGCAGGTCCGGCAGCTCGGCGGCCGACGGATCGCGCTTGAAGGCTTCGTAGCGGCGCAGCAGGTCCGGCAGCGCGTCTTCGGCGTGCGGCTTGCCGAGGATCCACGCGTACAGCGCCTCGCGCCCTGCATCGACCGGCTTCGGGTGGACCATCTTCACCACGTCCGCCAGCGACGGATCGTTGCCGATGGCCGCCTGCACCAGCTGCGCCACGCTCGCCTGCGCCAGCCAGCCGCGGATCAACCGCTTCGGCAGCGAACCCAGCGACTTGCGGCCGACGCGGCCGCTGCGCAGCACCTGCACCAGGTTGCGCAGCAGGCGGCCGTTGTCGATCACCTGCGGGAACGTCGCCTCGAACAGCGCGCGATCGCGCACCGACAGCATGGCCAGCAGCAGCGCCGGCATGTCCTTCATGAAGGCGGTGCGGCGGGCGTAGATCGCGGTGCGGGCGACGAAGCCCGGCTCGACCGCCTCGGCCAGCGCCAGCACGCGATCCAGCTGGGCCTCGGCGTTCGCGTAGAAGGTGCCGTTGAGGCAGCCGGTCGCGGCGAACAGCGCCAGCGCCGCCCGCGGATCGCGGACGTAGGCGAGGCCGCCGGCCTCGTTGCGGGCGGTGGCGGCCGGCAGACGCGGACCGCGGGTGGAAGCGAAGAGGGAGGTGTTGGCCATGATCGTTGCCTGTCGGGAATGCCCGGGGAATGCCCGATACAAGGCAAGCCGCGTGCCAACTCCTGCCGACACCACATATCCCATTGTCTGGAAAGGGTTTTTCCGATTTCCGCATCGGAACCAAGCGCCGCCGATCCGAGGATTTCGTATATGATCGGATCGTTTTCTATCGGATTGGATCATGCGCAAACCGCTGGTGGTGTTCGGCATGCTCGGCACGCAGATCGACGCGGGCACGGGGCCGGCGCGCTGGGAGAAATGGCGGCCGACGGTGTCGCTGGGCCAGCACGAGGACTTCGTGGTCGATCGGCTGGAGCTGCTGGCCGACGAACGCCGCTACGGCTGGCTGGCGCAGCGGGTGCAGGAGGACTTCGCGCAGATCTCGCCGGAGACCACCTTCCGTCGGCACGACACCCATCTCGCCGACCCCTGGGACTTCGAGGGCGTCTACGCCACGCTGCACGACTTCGTGCGCGGCTACGACTTCCGCCCGGAGGACGAGGACTACCTCATCCACATCACCACCGGCACCCACGTCGCGCAGATCTGCTGGTTCCTGCTGGCGGAGAGCCGGCACTTCCCGGGCCGGCTGCTGCAGACCTCGCCGCCGCGCAAGCAGGGCAGCGGCGATCCGGGCAGCTTCACCGTGATCGATCTCGACCTCTCGCGCTACGACCGCATCGCCACGCGCTTCGCGCAGCAGCGGCAGGAGGATCGCGACCTGCTCAAGAGCGGCATCGCCACGCGCAACGCGGCGTTCAACCGGATGATCGAGCAGATCGAGACCGTGGCCTCGCGCTCGAAGGCGCCGATGCTGCTGATGGGGCCCACCGGCGCAGGCAAGAGCCAACTGGCGAAGCGCGTGTTCGAGCTGAAGAAACTCAAGCACCAGCTGCCCGGGCGCTTCGTCGAGGTGAACTGCGCCACGCTGCGCGGCGATGGCGCGATGAGCGCGCTGTTCGGCCACGTGAAGGGCGCGTACACCGGCGCCGGCACCGATCGCGCCGGCCTGCTGCGCTCGGCCGACAAGGGCCTGCTGTTCCTCGACGAGATCGGCGAGCTGGGCCTGGACGAACAGGCGCTGCTGCTGCGCGCGCTGGAGGAAAAGCGCTTCCCGCCGGTCGGCGGCGACCGCGACGTGGAGAGCGATTTCCAGCTGATCGCCGGCACCAACCGCGACCTGCAGGACGCGGTCGCGCGCGGCCGTTTCCGCGACGACCTGCTGGCGCGGCTCAACCTGTGGACGTACCGGCTGCCCGGCCTCGCGGAACGACCCGAGGACATCGCGCCGAACCTCGAGTTCGAGCTGGAACGCTGGTCGCGCGAACAGGGCCGGCGCGTCGCCTTCAACCGCGAGGCGCGCGAACGCTACCTGCGCTTCGCCACGTCGACCGACGCCGCGTGGGCCGGCAATTTCCGCGATCTCGGCGCCTCGGTGATGCGCATGGCGACGCTGGCCGACAGCGGACGCATCGACGTGGCGCGCGTGGACGAGGAGATCGCCCGCCTGCGCGCGCTGTGGCGCAGTCCGGCGCAGGCGTCGCCGCTCGACACCCTGCTGGGCGACGGCGTCGCTGCGCTCGACCGCTTCGATCGCGTGCAACTCGAGGAGGTCGTGCGCGTCTGCGCGCGTGCGAAGTCGCTGTCGGAGGCCGGGCGCCTGCTGTTCGCGGCCTCGCGCGCGAAGCGCAGCAGCACCAACGACGCCGACCGCCTGCGCAAGTACCTGGCGAAGTTCGGACTGGACTGGTCGATGGTGAAGGACGCGGCCAGCTGAGGCCGGCGCGCGAGGACGCAGACGCGGTCAGGCCCGGCGCTGCTTTCCGTCGCCGGCGGAATCGCCGCCGTGGGCGAGGCGCAGCAGTTCGGGGACGTTGAGGATCTCGACCCGGCGGCCGGTGACGGCGATGACGCCGTCGTCCTGCAGGCGGCTGAAGCCGCGGCTCACCGTCTCCAGCGCGAGGCCGAGGAAACGCGCGATGTCCTCGCGGCTCATCGGCAGCTGGAACTGGCGATCGGACTGGCCGACGTTGCGGTAACGCTCGCCCAGGCTGTGCAGGAACAGCGCGATGCGCTCGTTGGCCTGGCGACGGACGAGGATGCCGAGGTGGTCGTGGTCGCGGCCGACGCTCTGGCCGATCACGCGCAGCAGCTGCTGCTGCAGGCTGGGGATCTGCGCGGCGACGGTGGACAGCTGGTCGTACGGGATTTCGCAGACGTTGCCCGACGTCAGCGCCACGCCTTCGCAGCGATGTTCGCCGCTGCCCAGCGCATCGAGGCCGATCAGTTCGCCCGGCAGGTGGAAGCCGAGCACCTGCTCCTCGCCGTCCTCGCTGATGCTGACCGACTTGAAGGCACCGTCGCGGGTGACGAACACCGCGGCCAGCGGGTCGCCCAGGCGGAACAGCCGTTCGCCGCGGGCGATGGGCCGGCGGCGCTGGACGATCTGGTCCAGGCGCAACATCTCGTCCGCGCCAATGCCGCCGGGCAGGCAGAGCTGACGTACCGAACAGTACGTGCACCCGCGGCGCAGCTGGATCAGATCGAGGACAGGGGACTCGCTCATTCGGCGGATAGTGTGCCATGCGCAGCCCTGCAAGCCGACACCCGACTTGCGTCCAATGGCTTTCCGGCCGCCGCAACGCCCCCGGGGAGCGCGCCCGGGCGCCGGCGGGCGCGAATCCTTTATACTGCCCCGGTTGCGCGCCGGGGACCGGTGCGCGGGCGCGTTCGCGCCAACCTCCCTTCCGTTCCACTTCCGTTCCCGCGGGTGAGTCGTGCGCAATTACGATCTGGACTTCCTGAAGCGCTTTTCCATGGTCATCGCCTTCCTGATGGCGTTGACGCTGGCCCTGATCCTGTTCGCCCGGCATCTCCAGAACGAGGTCCCGCAGGAAACCAACCCGGTCGAAGCCGCGCGCACCGACGCCCGCATCGCGCCGACCGGCGCGGTCTACGCCGGCGCCACCGGCGCGGCCCAGCAGGCCGCCGCCGCCGAGGCCGCGAAGGCCGCGGCCGCGTCGCAGGTCGCCTACGGCGGCACGACCGACGGCTCGGTGATCTTCGGCAACCTCTGCGCCGGCTGCCACAAGACCGGTGCCGGCGGTGCCCCGATGCTGACCGCCGACGGCTTCGGCGCCCGCGCTGCGAAGGGCAAGGACCTGCTGTACACCCATGCGATCGACGGCTTCCAGGGCACGGCCGGTGTGATGCCCGCCAAGGGCGGCAACCCGGCGCTCACCGACGAGCAGGTCAAGGCCACCGTCGACTGGATGCTGGGCCAGGTCGGCAAGTCCTGATCCGCGACGCCCGTCGATCCGCTTCCGCAACGCCGCCTCCGGGCGGCGTTCGTCTTTCCGCTTCCCGCAGGCGCACCGCCATGTCCCGCATCTCCCCGCTCCCCGCCCTTGCCCTCCCGCTGCTGGCCGCCGCCGCGTTGGCCCAGGCCGCGGCCCCGATCCCGATCGGCCGGCTGTCCCGCGACGGCGGCGAGGCGACGATCGAGGGCGTGATCACCGCCCGCACCGCCGACGGCGGGTTCGTGCAGGACGGTGGGGACGGCGACCCGGCGACGTCGGACGCGCTGCGGGTCCGGTTCGACGCGATACCGGCGGTGGGCGAACGGGTCCGTGTGCAGGGCCGCCTCGCCGGCGACGGCAAGTCGCTGCAGGCGAGCGAGGTGACGCCGCTGGGCCGCGGTTCGCTGCCGAAGGCGACGGTGCTGCGCCAGCCGCCCGCGGACTGGACGCCGTACGCAGGCATGCGGGTGAAGATCGCCGCGCCGCTCACCGTCGCCGGCACCGATCGCCTGCCAAAATACGGCGAACTGACGCTCAACTTCGGCGATCGCCTGCGCACGCCCAGCGACGCCGCGCGTCCGGGCGACGCCCTGCGCGCCGTTGCTGCGGACAACGCCCGCCGCACGCTGTGGCTGGATGACGGCAGCGATGCCGAACAGCCGCCGGCGCCCGGCTTCCTGCCCAGGACCGGCGCGCCGCGCGCCGGGACGCGCGTCCGCGGCGTGGAAGGCGTGGTCGACCTGCGCCGTGGCACGCCGCTGCTGCTGCCGACCCGCACGCCCCGCTTCGACCGCGATGCCCAGCCGCGGGCGCCGCACGTCGGCGGCGACGTGCGCATCGCCAGTTTCAACCTCGAGAACTTCTTCAACGGCGACGGTCATGGCGGTGGCTATCCGACGCCGCGCGGCGCCCGCACCGAGGCCGAACACCGCACCCAGCAGGCCCGCCTCGTCGCCACGATCCGCGGCCTGGCGCCCGACATCGCCGCGCTGATGGAGCTGGAGAACGACGGCTTCGGCCCGGACTCGGCGGTCGCGCAGCTGGTCGACGCGCTGAACGCCGCCGGCGACGGCGACTGGCGCTTCGTCTCCACCGCCGACCAGGGCAGCGACCAGATCCGGATCGGCATGCTCTACCGCGCGTCGCGGGTGCAGCCGGTGGGCGACGCCGCGACCCTGATCGACGATCTCTTCGGCAGCCGCAGCCGCAGCCGGCCGCCGCTGGCGCAGAGCTTCCGCGCCGGCAGCGGCCCGGTGTTCACGGTCGTCGCCAACCACTTCAAGTCCAAGGGCTGCAGCGGCGCCACTGGCGCGGATGCCGACCAGCACGACGGCCAGAGCTGCTGGAACGCGGTCCGCACCGCGTCCGCGCGCCGGCTCGACGCTTGGCTGCGCACCGACCCCACGCATGCCGGCAGCGATCTGACGCTGATCGTCGGCGATCTCAACGCCTACACCCGCGAAGATCCGGTGCAGGCGCTGGTCGACGCCGGCTGGCGCGACGCCTTCGCCGGGCATCGCGAGACGCCCTACAGCTACGTCTACGCGGCGCAGACCGGCCGCCTCGACCATGCCCTGCTCAGTCCGGCGCTGGCCGCCCGGCTGGCCGGCGCGGCCGAATGGCACACCAACGCCGACGAACCCGACAGCCGCGGCTACCAGGAACGCCCGGATGACCGCGCGGTCTGGCGCAGCTCGGACCACGACCCGCTGGTCGTCGGCCTGCGCCTGCGGACGCCCTGAGCCGCCCCGGTATCATCCGCGCATGGACTTCCCGGCCTTTCCCGCGATCGCGACCACGCTGACCCTGCCCGGCCCCGCCGGCGGGCTGGAGGTCGCGGTCGATCCGCCCGAAGCCGACGCGACCCCGCGGCCGCTGGTGGCGGTGCTCTGCCACCCGCTGCCGACCGAGGGCGGGACGATGCACAACAAGGTTGTGACCATGGCCGCGCGCGCGTTGCGCGAACTCGGCGCGACCACGGTGCGCTTCAACTTCCGCGGCACCGGCGCCTCCGAAGGCGCGTTCGACCACGGCGACGGCGAACGGGACGACCTGCGCGCCGTCGTCGCCTGGGTGCGCGCGACGCGCCCCGGGGACACGCTGTGGCTGGCCGGCTTCAGCTTCGGCGCCTACGTCAGCCTGCGCAGCGCCGCCGAACTGCAGCCGGCGCTGCTGCTGTCGATCGCGCCGCCGGCCGGGCGCTGGGACTTCGACCGCATCGTCACCCCGACGATGCCGTGGAAGGTGATCCAGGGCGAAGAGGACGAGATCGTCGACCCGCAGGCCGTCTACGACTGGTTCGCGACGGTGTCGGCGCGGCATCCCGACGCCGAACTGGTGCGCATGCCCGAGACCAGCCATTTCTTCCATCGCCGCCTGATGGACCTGCGCGGCGCGATCCGGCACCTGGTGCAGCCCTACCTGCCCGGCCCGGCGGCATGAGCGACGCGGCATCGCCTTCCGCGCGCTACGCCGCCGGCGTGGCCCGCGGCGAGTGGAGCGACGATCCGGCGCAGCATCCGGCGCTGCGCGAACTCGATCGCCTGCACGACGCACTGTCGACCCCGGTGCCACGCAAGGGCCTGCTCGATCGCGTGTTCGGCAAACCGCAGGCCGCCGCGCCGCAGGGCCTGTACCTGTGGGGCGGCGTCGGCCGCGGCAAGACGTTCCTGATCGACCTGTTCTACGCCGGCCTGCCGATCGCCGAAAAGCGCCGCACGCATTTCCACCGCTTCATGCGCGACGTGCACGAGCGCCTGCGCGCGCACGCGGGCGAGCGCGACCCGCTGGCGATCATCGCCCGCGAATGGCGCGCGCAGCTGCGCGTGCTGGTGCTGGACGAATTCTTCGTCAGCGACATCGGCGACGCGATGCTGCTGGGGCGGCTGCTCGAACGCCTGTTCGACGAAGGCGTGGCGCTGGTGACCAGCTCCAACGCCGCGCCGGGCGATCTCTACAAGGACGGCCTGCAGCGCGCACGCTTCCTGCCGGCGATCGCGCTGATCGAACGCCACTGCACCGTCGTGCACCTGATCAGCGACCACGACTACCGCCTGCGCGCGCTGGTGCGTTCGCCGGTCTACCGCGCACCGCTGGACGACGACAGCGACACCTGGCTGCACGAACGCTGGCACGCGCTGCGCGGCGACGACGACCACCGCGACGCCGGCATCGTCGTCGACGGCCGCCGCATCGCGGTGCGTTCACGCACGCAGGGCATGGCGTGGTTCGATTTCGCCGCGCTGTGCGAAGGCCCGCGCGGCAGCGCCGACTACATCGAGATCGCGACCGAATTCCACACCGTGCTGCTCGGCGGCATTCCGGTGTTCGACGCACGCCGCGATGATGCGGCGCGTCGGTTCGTCACGCTGATAGACGAACTCTATGATCGTCACGTGAATCTGGTCTGCACCGCCGACGCGGTGCCGATGGCGCTCTACCGCGGCGAACGACTGGCATCGGCCTTCGAACGCACCGCATCGCGCCTGATCGAGATGCAGGGCGAGGATTACCTCGCCGCCGAACATCGCGTTTGACGCCATCGATTGCTGTTGCCGTGCAGCAGCGACCGCAATTGCGAATGTGTCGCAATGGTGCTAAAGCTGATATCGCTTCGCGCATGGATCGTCATGGAACGACGGGATCCCCTCGGAAAATCGAGCCCGTTCCGCGACGTGCCCTGCCGCGGGGCCGGCCCTTGCGCCGTCGCGCTCACCGCCGAAGGAATGCGGGCGCCGCCATTCGACAACTTCACAGTCCAAGGAGAGACGTCATGAAGAAGGTTTCCGTCGTCAAGGTGCAGAAGCTGAAGACCACCGCCGTCGCGCTCTACCCGATCTGGGAGTGCTGGCCCTGGTTCTGATCGATCGTGCGCGATCGACGGTTCGGTGCATCGTGATGACCGCTTCCGCGGCCCCTCCCGCGATGCCTTGAGCCGCGGGCCGACGGTGTTCCGTCGGCCCGTCCTTCCCACGCTTCGTTCGCGGCCCGCATCGGGATCGCCTCCGCGCGCCTGCGGTGCGCCGCGATCGATGCCCCATCGACGCACGCCATGTCCATCGCATCGCCCGTTCCCGACGCATCGCCCTGGTTCGTGATTCCGCTGTCGGTGCAGCGGGAAGGCGAGGTGTACTGCGTCGGCAACCGCGAGCTGGATGCGTTCTACCACTTCCCCGAAGAAGGCGTGCGCATCATCGCGCTGCTGCGCGAAGGCCTGTCCGCCGACGGCATCCGCGCGCGCCTGCACGACGACGGTTTCGACGACGTCGATGTCGACGACTTCATCGGCACGCTGCACGAGATCGGCTTCGTGCTTCCGGCCGCGGAACGCGACCGCTTCGCGGCGACGATCGCCGAAGCCGAGGCCGGCGACCGCCGCCTGCGCTTCTCGCTCCCGACCGGCGTGGCGCGCGCACTGTTCTCGTGGCCGACGTTCGCGCTGTACCTCGCCCTCCTCGGCGCCGCCGTCGCGTCGGCCGTCGCCGATCCGCGGCTGCGCCTGGATTTCGGCGCGTTCTATCTCGAAGACCACCTCACGCTGACGCTGGTCGCGCTGCTCGGGCTGTACGCGGTCAGCGCGTCGTTCCACGAATTCGGGCACATGGCGGCCGCGGCGCGTTACGGCATCCGCTCGCGGCTGGGCGTGGGACATCGCCTGTGGCAGATCGTGGCCGAGGCCGACCTCACCGGCATCCTGTCGCTGCCGCGCCGGCAGCGCTACCTGCCGCTGCTCGCGGGCATGATGACCGACCTGCTGAGCATCGCGCTGATCACGCTGGCGCTGCGCTGGCTGCTCGCCGGCGGCGAGGACGGCTTCCTCACCCACCTGCTGCGCGCGTGGATCCTGCAGATCGCGATCTCGATCACGTGGCAGTTCAACATCTTCCTGAAGACAGACGTGTACTACGTCCTGTGCAACCACTTCGGCCATCCCGATCTCGACGACGAGGCGCGCCGCTACCTGCGCGACCGCCTGCACCGTGTCAGTTTCGGTGCCCTCGGCCTGCGCGACGACGCGCTCGATCCGCGGTATTCCGGCGTGCTGCGCACGTTCACCGCGATCTGGCTGCTGGGCCGGACCGCCGCGCTCGCGTTCCTGCTGCTGGTGCTGATCCCCACGCTGCTGCGCTACGCCGAGCGCGCGTTCGACGCGTTCCGCGGTGCCGCGGGCGGACGCGCGGACGCCTGGGACGCGACCGCGTTCGCCGCCATTTCCATCGCGCTGTTCGCCGTCGGCATGGCCATGTGGCTGCGGCGGCGGAAGCGCGTGACGCCCTTGCAGACTGGAGAACCGACATGACCGGAGACGTCGCCGGCGCCGATGCGCGCCCCCTGTTCCGCCTGCGCAACGTGCAGCCGCCGACGCCGACGCTGCCGGCCGCGGACCGCATCGACCGGTTGTTGCACCTCGATGCCGATTTCCGCCGCGACGGCACCTGGAGCGGCGTGCGCGATCTGGTCGCCGTGGCCTATCTCGAACTGGCCGCGGCGGGCGAGGACGCGCTGATCGATCGCCACGCCTACGAACTGCACCGCGTGCTGCCCGAGCATCGCGACCGGATCGTCGTGCGCCACGCCTGCCTCACCGACACCGCGCGCGGCTCCGAGCGCACCCGCAATTTCCCGCTGGACCGCGCCTACCGGCTGCTGCACGGGCTGGTCGAACTGCTGCTGGCGTGGAAGCAGGCCTCGGCCCCGGGACGCCGCTGGGTGGTGGCCGTGGAAGGCTTCGGCCACGTCCAGCATCTCGGCGCGCGGTTCTTCGCCGAACTGGCGCGCCGCGGCGCGGCGGCGTCCATCGAGGTGCTGGTCGACGATCCGGCGCCGGTCGCCGGCATCGCCGGCGCAGGCTTCGTGCCGGCCGGCATTACGTTCGGCGACCTCGGACTCGCGCCGCTGCCGCGCCGTGCGCTCGACGACGCGGCACGCGCGACGATCGAACGCCAGCTGCGCGACAACGACATCCTCGACTGGGAAGCGCAGTACCCGACGATGCTGGCGCATGCGATCGAGCGCGGCGACGCGCGCACGCAGGCGCACATCGCGCTGCGTGCGCTGTGCATCTGCAACCACTACGGCTACTACCACGAGTCGGCGAGCTTCGCCGACGACGTGCTGCCGCACCTCGACGACATCGTCGGCGACGACGAGGACGCGCGCTGGAACTACCTGGGCAACATCTTCCAGGGACTGGCGACGACCGGCGCGGAGATGCGCGCGCGCGAGATCGTGCTGACGCTGGGCGAGCCGCGCCTCCGCCGCGCCGTGCTGCGCGCGAAGATGCACTACCTGCTGTCGATGTCGTACCTGCGCTACACCGCGGCGCCGGACCTGCCGCGCGCCGAGCACCACATCGTGCAGGCTGCCGCGGACATCGAGGCGGCGCGGCCGGAGATCGGCCACGACGACTACAGCTTCCTGAAGGTCTTCATCGACAACGGCCTGGCGTTCCTGCGCGTGCGCCAGGGCCGGCAGGCGGAAGCGCTGGCGCTGTGCCAGGACGGCTACGCCTTCCTCACCGGCGAAGTCGGCGAGGAGAAGCACATGCTCCATCGCTCGGTGCTCCAGTACAACACGGCGCAGGTGCACGTGATGCTGGGCCGCCATGACGACGCGATGGCGCACTACCGCAAGTCGATCGAGATGGATCCCTACTATTCCGAGTACTACAACGAAGTCGGCAACATCCTCCAGCGTCAGGAGCGCTACGAGGAAGCGAACGCGATGTACGACCTGGCGATCGCCTACAGCGCGCCATACCCGGAGGTGCACCACAACAAGGGCATCTGCCACAGCGCGCTGGGCGAGATCGACGCCGCGCTCGCCAGCTTCGACCGCAGCCTGGAGATGAACCCGCTGCAGCCGGAGCTGCACGCGATGCGCGCGGAGCTGCTCGAAGCCGAGGGCCGCAGCGACGAAGCGCTGGCGGACTACGAGGCCGCGCTCGCGCTTGCGCCGGATCTGGTCGCGGCGCGCGTGAACCGCGCGGTGCTGCACTACGAGGCCGGGCGTTTCGAGGCCGCGCTGGCGGACATGGACCGCGCGATCGCGCTGGAGCCGCAGCAGCCGGACCACTACCTCAACCGCGCCGAGATCCACAAGGCGATGGCGCAGCGCGATCTGTACCAGCGCGATCTCGCCGCGGCCGAGGCCTGCCGCGAAGCCGCCTGACGGCGGCTTCACCGGCGATGTCCGCGGGGGTCACTTCTTCGCGTTGACGATGCGCGCGCCGTGCAGTTCCGGCACGCCGTCGACGACCTCCGTCCACACCGCGTAGGCGGCGTCGCTGCCGAGCGCGAGCCGCGGGAAGCCGGTGCCGCGGCCGCTGCCCTGCAGGTCGGCCAGCTTCGTGCGCTGCAGTTCCTTCGACAGGTCCGGCGCGTAGCGCGCCAGCCACAGCGACTGCTTGCCGGCGTCTTCGCGCATCCACAGCAGCCAGACCTGGCCGGCGTCGACCGCCACGGCCACGCGACCGATCACCGCCGCGCCGCGATCGACCACCACCGGCGCCGCGAACGTCGCGCCGCCGTCGGCGCTGCGCGCGAGCTGCACCACCGGCGTGTCGCCGGGCGCGGTGTACCACGCGACCACCGCGTCGTTGCCGCGCACGGCCACCGACGGGCCATTGACCGGGCAGGCCGGCATCTTCCAGCCATCGGCATGCACGCGCACCGGCGTCGACCAGGCCTTGCCGTCGAAGCGGGTGGCGTAGATGTCGCGGATCTCGTCCTCACTGCGATCGCGATAGACCAGCAGCCCGCCCTCGGCGGTCCCGGCGGCGTCGGTCTGGCAGCAGTCGCAGGTGCGGGCGTCGATCTCCGTCGCCGCGCTGATGCGCAGATCGCCGTCGAACACCGCAGCGCGCAGCGACATCGGACCGGTGCCTTCCTCGTCGTGCGCGGCGTGGTCGCCGTGGTCGCCCGCCTTCTGATCGCCCGCCTTCGCCTCGCCGCCGGTGTGGCGACCGTCCAGCCAGGCGACGCCGAGCTGGCTTTCGCTCTGCGGCCAGAACGCGACGAAGCCGTGCTCGGTCTGCGTGCCGTCGTCGTGCACGCGCCTCTGCGCGCTCCAGTTCATGCCGTGGTCCATCGACCGCACCAGCATCACGTCGTAGGCGTACGGCTTGTCGGCGGACTTCTGCAGCCAGTGCGCCCACAGCGCACGGTCGGCGGTGACCGCGATGTGCGGCGTGTCGGCCCAGTTCACGAACATCGACTTGCCGATGGCGATCGTGCGCGGCCCTTCCCAGTGGCCGTCGATGAAGCGCTCGGCCATCTGGAACGCGGGACGGCGCCCCGTCTGCACGTTGAGCCAGCTCAGCAGCACGCGGTCGTCGGACGTGACGAGGAGGTCCGGCTGCGCCGACCCGGGCGGCGCCGGCAGCGGCCACGCCTCGATCGCAAGGTCGCCGACGCGCAGGGGTTTCGGGGCTTCGGCCTCCTCGCCGCAACCGGCGATCAGGACGAGGGCGGACAGGGCGAGCGGACGGAGGATTTTCTGCATTCTGATAGGGTACGCCTGTCGCGTTTGCCCGGCATCCCGCATGTACCGCACCGTCGCGAGCTACCTGGATCCGATCGAGGCCCACATCGTCTGCGGCCGGCTGCAGGCGGAAGGCATCGACGCCTTCGTCAGCGACGACCAGACCAACCTCGCGAACTGGGAATGGCGGCAGGCCATCGGCGGCACCCGCGTGCGCGTGGCCGAGGCCCAGTACGCGGAGGCGAAGACCGTGATCGCGGCGCTCGACGGCGGCGACTTCGCGCTGGAACCCGACGCGCCGGCGACCCCGCCGTATCGCGAGAGCTGGTCGAGCCGGCTGGCGCTGCTGTTCGGGCTGGGCTTCGGCATTCCGCTGCCGTGGCGACGCGAGCGGCGCGACGACGACGACACCCTGCGGGCCTGAATCGCCGCGACGCGCATGCACGCATGCGCGCGGTCGGCATCGCGAATGCGAAGCCGCTCACGGATCGTCGCTGCGATCGCGCGAAAACCCCGGGTTTCCACGGCAATTTGACCATGCTCAACTCGGATGCGCGCGGGGATGCTGTGATGGCGACACCCAACACGCGCCGCACCCGGAGGTGGCATGAAAGTCCTGACCTGGAGCCCGGATCTGGATACCGGCGTCGCCGTCATCGACCAGCAGCATCGGCGCATCGTCGATCTGATCAACGCGCTGAATGAAGCTTCGAAAAGCCATAGCCGCGATCTGGTCGGCGATGCCATCGGCGAGCTGATCGACTACACCATGTCGCACTTCGCGTTCGAGGAAGAGCTCATGGACGAGGCCGGGTATCAGTTCGGCACCGCGCATCGCCGCGTGCACGAGATGTTCACGCGCCGGGTGAACGAGTACAAGATGCGCTTCGATGCAGGCGAGGACGTGACCGACGAACTGCGCTCGATGCTGTCGCGCTGGCTGTTCAACCACATCCGCAGCGACGACAAGGCGTATTCGGACACGGTGAAGCGCTACCTCGACCACTTCAGCCGCGCGCACCAGGGCGGCGGCTGGATGCAGCGGACGATCAGCCGCCTGTTCGGCTGAGTCGGCGGCCGTCGACGCGCTCAGCGCGCCGGCGGCAGCGACGCGAGGAACGCTTCCACCGCGCGCGGCGATTGCAGGACGCGGACGTCCACGCCGCGGGCGGCGGCTTCGTGCAACCGTCGACGCATCGCCGGGCGTCGCTGCACGCGCCATGTCGCGATCCAGTACAGGAAGGCGATGTCCAGGCGCTCCGGGCAATCCGGCGCCATGCCCGGCCGCGTTGCGCCGCGATGGCGCAGGCGCCGGTGCAGCACGCGCCAGAGGCATCGCCACGGCGGCAGGTCCAGCAGCAGCACGGTGTCGCAGGCCGCGAGGCGCTGCGGGAACGTGCCGCCGAAGTTGCCGTCCATGATCCAGGCCGGACCGCGCGACAGCGCTTCGACCTGCGCCGCCCACGCCTCGCGCGACGGCGCACGCCAGCCGGGTCGCCAGTATTCGGCGTCGAGGTGGATCAGCGGCAGCGAAAGCCGCGCGGCCATGCGTTGCGCCAGCGTGGACTTGCCGGCACCGCCGGGACCGACGATCAGGATGCGGCGCATGCGGACGGCCGCCTCGGTCAGCGGTCGGAGGCGGCGGTGCCGTGCAGTTGCCGCCGCACCGACGCGCGATTGTCGATGGCCCGCTTCAACTCGAAACTGGCCTTGTAGTAGGCGATATCGTTGTCGAAATCGGCGAACCGGAGCTTGCCCGCTTCGCGCGACCAGGGCCCGGCATCCAGCACGGCGGTGGCCTGGCGGGCACGTTCGAGCAGCTGGCTTTCGGAATACGCCTGCACCCGGGTGGCGTAGTCCATGGCGTCGAGGCGACGCGCGAGGTGCGCGCCCAGCGGATCCGGCAACGCCAGCGCAGCGATGTCCGCGCGCAGCGTCTTCAGGCTGTCCCGCTCCGCCGCATACCACGCATCGACCGCGGCGAGGCCGGCGGCGTAGCGCGCGTCCTTCGCGGCGTGCTGCGTCGCGGGTCCGGTCTTCGCGGGATCGGACATCGATGCCCAGTCGACGGCGTCCAGTGCGGTCGTGTAGCGGCGGTAGTTCTCCACGCTGCGCCAGTCGTGCTGGCGGAACGCCGACAAGGCGTGCGCGAAGCCGTTGCGGCTGTCGATCGCCTCGGGGCGCGGACGCGCATGCGGCCGGCGGCCGGCGTCGAGGTCGGCCTTCTCGCGGTCGGCGTCGCGCTCCGCGGCCTCGATCTCGCGCAGCGCCGTCTCCACGCCCGAGGTGCGCTTGAGCCAGCCGCCGCCCGCCACCCACAGCGCCAGCATCACCGCGAGCACCGCGATCCACGCCGCCTTGAATTCCGCCGAGCTGCCGCGCATCGCCCGCAGCGCGATCGCCGAGGGCACCACGACCGACGTGACGCCGACGCCGAGCAGGGCGGAAAAGCCCCAGGTCGCCGGCATCGCGACCACGGCCACGACCGCGCAGAACATCGCACCGACCAGGCCCACGATCGCCGCCAGCCACTTGTTCGAATCGGCCGCGGTGGTCCGCGCCCGCGCGATCTCGCTCGCCTTCGGCATGTCGTCTCCCCCCGTGGACGTCGTGCGGTGTCGTCGGATCTTATGCGGCGGCGCCGCGGCGGCGGATCAGGTGCACCAGCAGCAGCGAGATCGCCGCCGGCGTCATGCCGGGGATGCGCTGCGCCTGGCCGACGGTCTCGGGGCGCACGCGCTCCAGCTTCTGCTGCACCTCGATCGACAGGCCGCGCACGTTCGCGTAGTCGAAATCGCCCGGGATCGTCGTGTGCTCGTGGCGGCGCTGGCGGGCGATCTCCTCGCGCTGGCGGTCGAGGTAGCCGGCGTACTTCGCCTCGATCTCGACCTGTTCGGCCACGTCGGCGGCGTCCACGCCCGGGCCCAGCAGCGGCACCGACATCAGCGTCGCGTAGTCCATCTCCGGCCGGCGCAGCAGGTCCAGCGCCGGCGTCTCGCGGCTGAGGTCGATGCCCAGCGTCGCCACGGCCTCGCGGCCGAGCGCGTTGTTCGGCGCCGCCCACACGCTGCGCAGGCGCTCGGTCTCGGCGGCCACGGCGTCGCGCTTGCGGCTGAAACGTTCCCAGCGCGCGTCGTCGACCAGCCCGAGCGTGCGGCCGGTCTCGGTGAGGCGCAGGTCGGCGTTGTCCTCGCGCAGCTGCAGCCGGTATTCGGCGCGACTGGTGAACATGCGGTACGGCTCGCGCGTGCCGTGGGTGATCAGGTCGTCGATCAGCACGCCGACATAGGCCTCGTCGCGGCGCGGCGACCATGCGTCCTTCGACTGCGCGTGGCGCGCGGCGTTGACGCCGGCGACCAGCCCCTGCGCCGCGGCTTCCTCGTAGCCGGTGGTGCCGTTGATCTGGCCGGCGAAGAACAGGCCGTCGACCAGCTTGGTCTCCAGCGAGGTCTTCAGCCCGCGCGGGTCGAAGAAGTCGTATTCGATCGCGTAGCCGGCGCGGGTGATGTGCGCCCGCTCGAAGCCGCGGATGCTGCGGACCAGCTCGAGCTGCACGTCGAACGGCAGCGAGGTCGAGATGCCGTTCGGATAGATCTCGAACACGTCCAGCCCCTCGGGCTCGACGAAGATCTGGTGGCTCGCCTTCTCGGCGAAGCGCACCACCTTGTCCTCGATCGATGGGCAGTAGCGCGGGCCGATGCCCTCGATCTGCCCGCTGTACAGCGGCGAGCGGTGCAGCGCGTTGCGGATGATCTCGTGTGTCCGCTCGCTGGTGTGGGTGATCCAGCACGACACCTGCGGCGGATGGTCGGCGGTGCTGCCGAGGAACGAGAACACCGGGCGCGGATCGTCGCCGGGCTGCTCTTCCATCGCCGCGTAGTCGAGGCTGCGGCCGTCGATGCGCGGCGGCGTGCCGGTCTTCAGGCGGTCGATCGCGAACGGGCGCTCGCGCAGGCGCGCGGCGAGCGTGGCCGCCGGCGGGTCGCCCATGCGCCCGGCGGCGTACTGGGTCTCGCCGATGTGGATCTTGCCGGCGAGGAAGGTGCCGGCGGTCAGCACCACCGCCGACGCGCGGAAACGCAGGCCGGTGTTGGTGATGGCGCCGCGCACGGCGTCGCCCTCGAGGATCAGGTCATCCACCGCCGACTGGAACACGGTCAGGTTCGGCTGCGTCTCCACCGCGCGACGGATGAAGCGCCGGTACAGCGCGCGATCGGCCTGGCAGCGCGTCGCGCGCACGGCCGGGCCCTTCGACGCATTCAGCCGGCGCCACTGGATGCCCGCGGCGTCGGCGGCGCGCGCCATGATCCCGCCGAGCGCATCGATCTCCTTCACCAGATGGCCCTTGCCGATGCCGCCGATCGCCGGGTTGCAGCTCATCGCGCCGATGGTCTCGATGTTGTGGGTCAGCAGCAGCGTGCGCGCGCCGGCGCGCGCCGCGGCGAGCGCGGCCTCGGTGCCGGCATGGCCGCCGCCGATGACGATGACGTCGTGGGTCAGGAAATCGTTCACGGGGATGCGTTCACAGGAGTTCGTTCGCGGGAGGGCGTCCGTCGGCGGCCGCCTCGGCCGCATCGCGATGCGGCGGTGGAAAGTCTAGCGCTGTCGTCCTTTCGCGCGCCCGGGCCGCGAAAGTTGGCACGCAATCTGCTTCTCCCAAGTGGCACTCAGCGCGGCAAGCGCGAAAGCGCTGGCCGGGGTGGAACAGGGCTGGCCATGCGCGCGCTGAGGGAGCCAGGGGCCGAATGTCGGGGGACGTTCGGCCCCTTTTTTTGCGCGCGTTCCGGCGATGCGGAACCGTCGCGGTGCCTCTGCTCGGCGCGGGCAACGGGTCGCTGCGGTGTCGGGCACAAAAAACGGCGCAGTGCGCCGTGAGAAGGTGCCGACGCCCGACGGGGAGCGGAACAGGGGGGATCCGG
The DNA here is from genome assembly GCF_056313745.1 of Lysobacter sp. DMC97. NCBI lineage: Bacteria > Pseudomonadati > Pseudomonadota > Gammaproteobacteria > Lysobacterales > Lysobacteraceae > Lysobacter > Lysobacter sp. DMC97. The sequence goes on from NZ_JBQUZR010000009.1 coordinate 110,788, forward strand.
ATTTCCCCGCCGGGGTCGGCGATGCCTACCGAGATGCGTCGCAATTCGACGTAACCGGTCATTGCTGGTTAGCTTGCGGCCAATCCTTCGGCTTGGCAAGCGCTATCACGGGGTTGGATTGAGACCGGGTTCTCGTTCCCGGCGTTCCATCCGACCGCCCGGCGGCGCAGACGGTCTCGGCATCTCGGCGCGCTCCATGCGCCGCGGGAACGCCGGCGCGGATTCCTGCATCGGCGGACGGCGCGGACGCTCCTGCGGCATCGGCGCGCCACCGGGCTGGCCCGGCGACGGGCCCGCGCCGGGCATCGGCCGGATGCGCGGCTGCCCACCCTGCAACGGCGCACCGGGTTGGCCCGGCTCTCCCGGCTCCGACACCCGCCAGCGAGGACGCGGCGCCGGCTTGGACATCGGGATCGACGCCTGCCCGGTGCCGTTCTGGGCGATGTCGCCGGGACGCGGCGTACCGGGCGGATCGAGGATCACGCCCGGCGGCAGCGTACCGGGCGGCAACGGCCCCGGCGGGCGCGGACGATGCGGGCGGTGGTCGCCGTCGTGGTCGCGGTGGTGCCAGTAGAACGGCGGATAGAAGCCGCCGTAATAACCGAACGACCCGCCGTAGTAGCCGTAGGGCCCGCCCCAGTACGGGAAGCCGTAGTGCGAGTACGGCAACGCGCCGTAACCAAAGCCGTAGCCGAACCGGCCATACCAGCCGCCGTCGTAGCCGAGACCGACGTACGGCATGCCGTAGACGTCGCGGTATTCGATCTCCGGCTCGGCGTAGTAGTAATCGCCACCATTGCCGCCGTCGCGATAGGTGTAGGAACTGACGCAACCGGTCAGAATCAGTGCGGAGAACGTCGCAAGCAGACCAAGACGAGACATCGCTTACCCCTGTGGCGCGTGGGCGAAGTGCGGGCTGCCCGATGCAGGCAGCATCCTCCGCACGGTTTGAACCCGTCCTTAAAGGTACCCGGCCCGACGGAGCACCGCGACCTGCCTGATACGATGTCGCGATGAACGCCGCCGTCCCCACGACGTCCGCCGACGTGTCCACCGTCCCCGCCCTGCCCGGTTTCGCCGATGTCCTCGCGGCGGCCGCGCGGATCGCGCCGCACGCGCACCGCACGCCGGTGCTGCGCTCGCAGTCGCTGAACGCGATCGCCGGCTGCGACCTGCACTTCAAGTGCGAGAACTTCCAGCGGGTCGGCGCGTTCAAGTTCCGCGGCGCCTGCAACGCGGTGCTGGCGCTGTCCGATGCCGCCGCGGCGCGCGGCATCGTCACCCAGAGCTCCGGCAACCACGGCGCGGCCGTCGCGCTGGCCAGCCGCCTGCGCGGCGTGCCGGCCACCGTGGTCGTGCCCGAGGGCGCCCCGGCGGTGAAGCTGGCCGGCATCGCCGGCTTCGGCGCACGCATCCTCCGCTGTGCGCCGAACATGGCCGCGCGCGAGGCGGCCGCGGCGCGGGCGCTGGCCGACACCGGCGGCCACCTGGTGCATCCGTTCGACGACGCCGACGTCATCGCCGGCCAGGGCACCGCCGCGCTCGAACTGCTGCACGACACCGGCAACCTCGACGCGCTGCTGACGCCCGTCGGCGGCGGCGGCCTGCTGTCGGGCTGCGCGCTGGTCGCGAAGACCATGCGGCCGGAGATCGCCGTGTTCGGTGCCGAACCCGCGGGCGCCGACGATGCCGCGGCGTCGCTGCGCGAAGGCCGCTGCATCACCGACCGCACCGCGCGCACCGTCTGCGACGGCCTGCGCGGGCACCTCGCGCCGCGGACGCTGGCGCTGCTGCAGCGCCACGTCGACGGCATCCTCGTCATCGACGATGCCGACACGCTCGCCGCGATGCGGCTGCTGTGGGAGCGCCTGAAGATCGTGGTCGAGCCGTCGTCGGCGATCGCCTTCGCTGCCGTGCTCAAGCATCCGGACCGCTTCGCCGGTCGCCGCGTCGGCCTCGTGCTCACCGGCGGCAACGTCGATCTCGACACCCTGCCGTGGCAGGCGCCGGCGTGAGCCGGAACGCGCCGCCGCCGCTGATCCAGCGCGCCTCCGGACGCCGGCGGCGTCGCGGTGGCGTCTGGCGCTGGCTGCGCCGACTGCTGCTGCTCGCGCTGCTGTGGCTGTGCGGCGTCGCGCTGTACATCCTGCACGTCGGCGGCCGCGACGACGCCGCGCGCGACGACGTGCGCGCCGACGCGATCATCGTGCTCGGCGCCGCCGCCTACGACGCGCGGCCGTCGCCGGTGTTCGAGGAACGCCTGCGCCACGGCATCGCGCTCTACAAGCGCGGACTCGCGCCGACGCTGATCTTCACCGGCGGCTTCGGCGGCACCGGCGCACGCTTCGCCGAATCGCAGGTCGGGCGCCGCTACGCGCTGCGCCAGGGCGTCCCCGACCGCGCGATCCTGATCGAGACCGCGTCGCACAACACCCGCGAGAACCTGCGCCAGGCCGCCGCGCTGATGGCGCCGCGCAAGCTCACGCACGCGATCGTGGTCAGCGACCCGCTGCACCTCTCGCGCGCGCTGCGCCTGTGCGAAGACATCGGCATCCGGTGCCTCGGTTCGCCCACGCCGACCACGCGCTACCGCAGTTTCGCCACGCGCTGGCGGTTCCTGCTCAACGAAGTCTATTTCTTCCACCGCGACGCGGCCGAGCGCCTGCTCGCCCGCCTCGACGCCTCCCGGAGCCCCGCGCCATGATCATCGACGGCACCCGCGCGCACGATCGCGCCACGACCCTCGTCCTCGACTACTACGCCGCGTTCAATCGCGGCGACCGCGACGCGATGCTGGCGCTGCTCACCGACGACGTCGCCCACGATCTCAACCAGGGCCCGCGCGAGACCGGTCGCGACGCGTTCGTCGCGTTCATGGCGCGCATGGATCGCAGCTACCGCGAACAGCTGCGCGACATCGTGGTGATGGCCTCGCCCGACGGCGCCCGCGCGGCCGCCGAATATGTCGTCCACGGCGAATACCTCGCCGACGACGAGGGTCTGCCGCCGGCGAACGGCCAGACCTACGTGCTGCCCGGCGGCGCGTTCTTCGAGCTGCGCGACGGCAAGATCGCGCGGGTGACGAACTACTACAACCTGCAGGACTGGATCGCGCAGGTCGGCGGCTGATCCACCGACCGCATCGGCTCAAAGGAAGGAAAGCGCCGCGCAGCGCACGCGCGGCGACGCGAACAGGCCGAGCCACAGCGCGAGCAGCGTCAGCGCGCCGACGATCACGCGCACGACGGTCGGCAGATCGTCGAACTGCAGCGCGATCATCACCGCGGCGGCGAGCAGCCACAGCAGCGTCGCAAGGGCCACGACCGCGGGTTTCGGGGTGTATCCGCTCATGCGCGCAGCACCTGCACCCACAGGCCGAGCACGCACACGAAGTTCAGCACGAAGACGAGCCCGCGCAGGCGAACGTTCGTCGTGAGGATCTGCACCGCGCTGTGCAGCAGGCGTCCGGCGATGAAGCCCCACGCCAGCGCGATCGACACGGCGTCGACCGGGCCGCGGAGCAGCAGCAGGCAGGCGACGTGGAAGAACAGCGGCCACTCGAACTGGTTGGAGAGATTCGCGCTGATCCGCGGCTCCCCGCGTGCCCACGGATTCGTGCCGTCGGCGCGTCGGCCGATGCCCCAGATCGCCGGTGCACGGGCGACGGTGAGCAGCGCGTAGAGGAACGCCGCCAACGCGACGTGCGCGGCCATCGGCAGGAGCAGGAGCTGCGGCATCCCGGGTTCCGCGAATCCGGAACGGCGTCAGCCCGGGCCCGGGCCCGGCGGCGCAGCCGGACCGTCTGTCTTGCCCTTGCCGCGACCCAGCAGTTCCAGCACGCCCTTGCCGATCCAGTACAGGCCGAGGCCGTCGAAGATCACGTTGAAGACGCTGAAATCGCCGAAGAAGGTCGACTGGTGGCGGAACAGGCCGATCGCGATGATCAGCGCACCCCAGAACAGATTGCCCATGCGGTTCTCCGAAGTCGGCGCCGGTGTCCGCCGACGGCGACAGCCTAGCGGAATCGGCGATGTCGCGTCGAAACCGCCTCAGCCGCCGCGCCGCCGCACCGGGATCGCGCCGGCCGGAAAGCGGGCGACGTCCTCGCCGCCTTCGCGGATGGGCACGCCGTGCTCGGGCGCCCAGGCCAGCGCGGTGATCACTTCCCACGTCGCGGGCAGGCGATCGTCGGCACGGAACACGTCGTAGGCCGCCGCCGCCGCCGCGAAGCGCGCCTTGCCGGTGAGGGTGTGGCGGCGGGCGTCGAGCGCGTTGGTGGCACCGATCGCGCGCAGTTCGCGCATCAGCGCGGGCAGGTCGTCGTAGGTGGTGACGAGTTCGTCGCGGTCGAGCACCGGATTGCGGAAGCCCGCGCCGATCAGCGCGTCGCCGAACTGCGCGATCGACGCGAACGGGCTGACGTGCGGCGCGGCGTCGGCACCGGCAAATGCGCTGCGCAGCTCGAACAGCGTGTCGGGGCCGAACGTCGACACCACCAGCATCCCGCCGGGCTTCAGCACGCGGCGGAAGCCGGCGAACACGGCGGGCAGATCCTCAACCCACTGCAGGCAGAGGTTCGAGAACAGCAGGTCGACCGAATGATCGGCCAGCGGCAGCGCGCGCGCGTCGGCGCAGAGGCGCGCGGGCACGGCCGCGGCGCCCGGCAGCAGGCGCGCGAGCGTGCGCGCGAGGCCGCCGCCGGTGTCGGCCTGCGATTGCAGCATCGACAGCGACAGGTCTAGCGCGAGTACGCGCGCCTTCGGCCAGCGCTGCTGCATCGCGCGTGCGCCGCTGCCCGGCCCGCAGCCGAGATCGACCACCACCGCCGGCACCTGCGCGTCGGCGGCACGGCCTTCGGTGTAGTAGTCCAGCGCTTCGAGCAGGCGCGCCTCGATCTCGTGCTGCAGCTTCGCGGCGTCGGTGTAACTCGACGAGGCGCGCGAGAACGCGCGACGGACCTGGCGGGTGTCGAACAGCGGGGACATCGTGCTCAGCCTTCCACGAAACGGAGCCGCGGCCTGCGCATGCGGCGCAGCACGGCATGCACCGCGGCACGTGCGGCATGATCCTCGATGCACAGGCGCACCGGCTCGCCGGAGAACGCTGCGCGCAGGCGCGCGAACAGCGAACGGCGGCGGCCGTGCAGTACGTACACCAGGAACGCCGACCAGAATTCGAGCGCCAGCTTCGGCTCGGTGCTCGCGATGCGCACGAGGTCGGTCACGATCGCGTCCGGCGGCAGCGGCGGCGCGCCGGCACGCTGCGTGTCGTCGCCGACGGCGAGCAGCAGGCGCTGCCCGGCGCGCGAACGCCAGGCGACCACGTTGGCGACCGGCGGTGCAGCGTCGCCGTCGCCGGCCTGCCACTGCGTGGTGCGGGCGTCGATGGTCAACATGCCGCCAGGCCCGTCGCGTCTGCATCGAGGAACGCGCGCAGCGCCGCATCGACCTCGTCGACATGGGTGAGGAACGGCGCATGCCCGGCGTGTTCGACCTGCACGAAACGCGCCGGCGCGTGGCCGGCGGCCTCGATCGCCGCGGCCGCGTCGCGCATCGCGCGCGGATCGACGAGGCGGTCGCGGCGGCCGGCGATCCACAGGCTCGGCACGCGCAGCGTGTCCAGCAGCGGGCGCTGGTCGACCGTTTCCAGCAGGTGCAGGCCATCGACCAGCACCCGCGCCGCGGGTTCGCCGCGGGCGAAGAGTTCGCTGCGCAGCGCGCGCAGTTCGTCCTTGGCGTGGTCGGAACCGAAGGCTTCCAGCGCGACGAAGCGATCCAGCGTGGCGCGGTAGTCCTCCGCCAGCCCGCGCGCGAAGTCGCGGAAGATCTCCGCCGACACGCCGAAGCGCCAGCCGTCGCCGCGCACGAAGCGCGGGCTGGCGCAGAGCATGACCAGCGCCGGCACGCGTGCGGGATCGCGCGCCGCGGCGTGCAGCGCGAACATGCCGCCCAGCGACCAGCCCAGCCACGGCGCGATCGGCAGGCGCGCGGACAGCGCGTCGAACACGGCGTCGAAGTCGAGCGGCGTGGCGTCGTCGCGGCTCAGGCCGTGGCCGGGCAGATCGACGAGGTGCAGCGTGTGGCGCGCGCGCAGGCGTTCGACCAGCGGCGCGAACACGCCGCCGTGCATCGCCCAGCCGTGGATCAGCACCAGCGGCGGACCTTCGCCGCTGGTCGCGATGTGCAGCGCGTCGTTCATGCCGGTGCGGCGCCCGAGCGCAAAGCGGCGACCTTCGCCGCGATCGCGGCCCACTGCACGTCGATGTCGCTGCGGAACCACTGCGCGAGGCCGCGGCGACGGCGGCCGCCGCGGGCGCGGATGCGCTCGACCAGCCAGGCTTCGTCGAACGCGTCCCACACGCCGGCCGGCGCCATGAGGTTGGTGAACAGCACCGGATGCACGTCGTGCATCAGCATCGCGTGCAGTTCGTCGAGATCGAACGGCGAGGCGGCGAGCGTGGCCGCGATCGCGTCGTGGAAAGGTTCGACCTCGGTGTCGAGATACAGCCCGGACAGCGCGATCCAGACCGGGATGCGCGCCACGTCGTCATCCGCCTTGTGCGCCACGACCACCGCCCCGCTCACGCCACCGCGGCCCCGGAGTGGCCGAAGCCCATCTCGACCGCGTCGCGCGCCCAGCACAGGGCCTCGATCAGCGCGTCGACCTCGGCCTGCGTGTGAAGCGACGACAGGGTGATGCGCAGCCGCGAGCGGCCGTCGGGCACGGTCGGCGGGCGGATCGACGGCACCCAGTAGCCCTGCGCTTCCAGCGCGGTCGACAGCGCCAGCGCGCGCTTCTCGTCGCCGCACATCACCGGCTGGATCGGAGTGTTCGAGGCCACCAGCGGCAGGTCGCGGAACAGCGCCTGCTGGCGGAAGTGCGCGACCAGGCTCTGCAGCTTCTCGCGGCGCCAGTGGTCGCGGCGGGCGAGCTTCACCGCGGCCAGCGACGAGGCGGCCTGCGCCGGCGGCAGTGCGGTGGTGTAGAGGTAGGGACGTGCGGTCTCGGCGAGGTGGCCGATGATGTCGTCGCTGCCCAGCACGACCGCGCCGTAGCCGCCCAGCGCCTTGCCGAGCGTGGCCAGCTGCAGGGTCGAGGCGATCTCCAGCCCGGCATCGGCGACGCAGCCGCGGCCTTCGGGGCCGACGACGCCCACGCCGTGCGCGTCGTCGACGTACAGCAGCGCGTGCTGCACCTTCGCCACCAGCGACAGCTCGCGCAGCGGCGCGACGTCGCCGTCCATGCTGAACACGCCGTCGGTGACCAGCATCGCCGCGCCCTCGGGCACGGTGCGCAGCTGGCGCAGCGCGCCCTCGGCGTCGGCGTGCGGAAAGCGGCGCAGCTTGCAGCCGGCGAGGCGCGCGCCGTCGATCAGGCTGGCGTGGTTGAGCCGGTCCTGGACGCAGACGTCTTCCTCGGTCAACAGTGCCTGCATCACGCCGAGGTTGGCGAGGTAGCCGCTGCCGAACAGCAGCGCGCGCGGCGCCCCCAGCCAGTCGGCCAGTTCCTTCTCCAGCGCGTCGTGGTGCGCGTGGTGGCCGCAGATCAGGTGCGAGGCGCCGGCGCCGACGCCGTCGCGCGCGGCGCTGGACTGCAGCGCGTCGACCACGCCGAACTGCTGGGCGAGGCCGAGGTAGTCGTTGCCGGCGAAGTTGACCAGCCAGCGGCCCTCGACTTCGCAGCGCACGCCGTCGCGGCGGGTGACCGTGCGCCGCTTGCGTTCGCGTCCCTGCATCGTGCGTTGCACGCGGGCGGCGAGGATGCGTTCGGTGAGGCGCGGGCGGGTCATGGCGGGACGCTCGGTCAGGCGGCGCGGATGCAGGGCGGATCGTCGGGCGGCGAGGCGCCGGCGTCGACGATGTCCGCATGGTACGTGTTCGGGGCTTCGACCAGCGGCATCGGCTTCAGGCCGAGGCGGGCGAACAGCGCGAGGTCACGCTCGGTGTCCGGGTTGCCGGTGGTCAGCAGCTTCTCGCCGTAGAAGATCGAGTTGGCGCCGGCGAGGAAGCACAGCGCCTGCAGCTCGTCGCTCATGGTCTCGCGGCCGGCGGACAGCCGCACCATCGACTTCGGCATCACCAGGCGGGCGACCGCGATCGTGCGGACGAACTCGAAGGCGTCCAGCTCGGCGGTGCCGTGCAGCGGGGTGCCGGCGACCTGCACCAGCCGGTTGATCGGCACCGAGTCCGGGTGCGCCGGCAGGTTGGCCAGCGTCTGCAGCAGGCCCGCCCTTTGGGAACGTGTTTCACCCATGCCGACGATGCCGCCGCAGCAGGTCTTCATGCCGACGTCACGGACGCGGGCCAGGGTGTCGAGGCGGTCCTGGTACTCGCGGGTGCGGATGACCTCGTCGTAGAACTCCGGCGCGGTGTCCAGGTTGTGGTTGTAGTAGTCGAGGCCGGCGTCCTTCAGCGCCGCGGCCTGGGTGTCGCTGAGCATGCCGAGGGTGGCGCAGGTCTCCAGCCCCAGCGCCTTCACCTCGCGGATCATCGCGGCGACCTTCGGGATGTCGCGGTCCTTCGGCGAGCGCCACGCGGCGCCCATGCAGAAGCGCGAGGCGCCGGCGGCACGCGCCTGGCGGGCCTTCTCAACCACCGCGTCGGTGTCCATCAGCTTCGTGGCGTCGACGCCGGTGTGGTAGCGCTGCGCCTGCGGGCAGTAGCCGCAGTCCTCGGGGCAACCGCCGGTCTTGACCGACAGCAGCGTGCTGACCTGCACCTCGCTGGGGTCGAAATGCTGGCGGTGGAGGTCACCGGCCTTCTGCAGCAGCACCGGGAACGGCAGGTCGAACAGCGCTTCCACCTCGACGCGGGTCCAGTCGTGGCGCGGAACGGCGGAAACACTGACAGCGGGCATCGGAAATCCCTGACGGATGCGGCGAAGGGGAACGGGCAGTCTGGAAAGCATGCCCAGCCCTGTCAACCGCCCCGTTTTCCGTCTCGTGCCCGTCGGCGCCCCGCGCCGGCTCGTCGGCGTGGCCGTCGCCCTCGCCCGCCGCGGGTGGCCGGCACACTGTCTGGTCTGCCGGGAGGCGGTCGAAACGGCCGGCATCGACCTCTGCGCCGCCTGCCGCCGGGCCCTGCCCTGGCAACGCCACGCCTGCCCGCGCTGCGCGCTGCCGCTGGGCGCCCCGGCGCCGGCCTGCGGGACCTGCCTGCGCCGGCCGCCACCGGTGACGGAAACCCGGGCCGTCTTCCGCTACGAGCCGCCGCTGGACCGGCTGCTGCCACGGCTGAAGTTCCACGACGATCTCGCCGCCGGCCGGCTCTGCGCCGCGCTGATGGCCGACGTTCTCGCGGCCGCCCCGCGCCCGGAGGCGCTGGTGCCGCTGCCGCTGCACCGGGCGCGACTGCGCAGCCGCGGCTTCGATCAGACCCTGGAACTGGCCCGGCCGCTGGCCCGGACCCTCGCCCTGCCCCTGCGCGACGACCTGCTGGTCCGCGCCCGCGCCACCGCCCCGCAGTCGCGGCTGGACGCCGCCGCCCGCCGCCGCAACCTCCGGGGGGCCTTTTCGGTCCGCACCGGGGACCCCCTGCCGGCGCACGTTGCGCTGGTCGACGACGTGATGACCACCGGCGCCACCCTGCACGCGGCCGCGGACGCGCTGCTGCGGGCCGGCGTCGCCCGAGTGGATGCGTGGGTGTGCGCGCGGGTGGCGTGAGCCGGGGGATCAGTGATCGACGCAGGGAGGCGAAGGGAGCGGGTCGCCGGACGTCCCGGAAGGCAAGTGCCGGCGATCCCCGCCGATCACGTCGGGCACCCGCTGATCGCCCCGGGAGTCGCAAGGCGGGAACCACCGCCCGGCAGGGTCGGTCGTCCGGATGGATCCGGCACGCCATCGCCGGCACCGGAGACGGCAACCGTCATGTCGCCGATGTCCGGCATCGCATGCACTGCCCGGGACAGGTCAGCGGCGGCATCGATTGCCACATCGACGACCGGGTCTCACCACTTGAACAGTTCGAAATACACCGTCGGCGCGTTGCGGTCGTGGTCGATGCGGCCATCGCCGTTGCGGTCGTACAGGAAGTAGGCCGGGCCGTGCTTGGGCTTCACCTGGACCATGCGCAGCTGGCCGGCGACGCGGTATTCGGTGATGGCGTCGCCGTTGTCCATGACGCGCTCGGAGGCGACGGCGTCGGGCGGGATGGCGGCATCGGCCTGCGACGCGGGCGTGGTGGCGCAGCCGCTCAGCGCGAGCAGCAGGACGAGGGGAAGGATGGCGCGCATGGCGGGCTCCGCATCGGGGGAACCTCGATCATACGCCCGCGCGGTGACGCACCGGCGCGACGGCACGCACGGAACCGCGGGGGGTAGAATCGCCCGATGACACGTCTCGTCCTCATCGATGGCTCTTCCTATCTTTTCCGCGCGTTCCACGCGCTGCCGCCGCTGACCAACGCGCAGGGCGAGCCCACCGGCGCACTGTTCGGCGTGGTCAACATGCTGCGCGGCCACCTGAAGGAAAAGCCCGAACACCTCGCCTTCGTCGTCGACGCTTCCGGCCCGACCTTCCGCGACGAGCTCGATCCGCAGTACAAGGCCAATCGCCCGCCGATGCCGGACGAACTGCGCGCGCAGATCGAGCCGATGCTGGAGATCGTGCAGGCGCTGGGCATCCCGATCCTGCGTGTGCCCGGCGTGGAGGCCGACGACGTGATCGGCACGCTGGCCGTGCAGGGCGCGACGCAGGGCCTCGCGGTCACCATCTCCACCGGCGACAAGGATTTCGCGCAGCTCGTGCGACAGCTGGACAACGGCGCGGGCATCGCGCTGGTGAACACGATGACCGGCAGCCGCATGGCCGACGACGCGGCGGTGATCGACAAGTTCGGCGTGCGCGCCGACCAGGTGATCGACCTGCTGTCGCTGATGGGCGACAGCGTCGACAACATCCCGGGCGTCGAGAAGTGCGGGCCGAAGACCGCGGCCAAGTGGCTGGGCGAGTACGGCACGCTGGAGAACGTCATCGCGAACGCCGACGCCATCAAGGGCAAGATCGGCGAGAACCTGCGCGCTGCGCTGCCGCGGCTACCGCTGAACCGGCAGCTGGCGACGATCAAGCTCGACGTCGCGCTCGACCAGGGCCCCGCGGACCTCGGCCTGCGCGAGCGCCATGTCGACGACCTGCGCCGGCTCTACGCGCGCTACGGCTTCAACCAGGCGCTGAAGGAGCTCGAAGGCGGCAACGGCGCACCCGCCGCCGTGGCCGACGATGCGCGCGGCGGCCTGCGCAGCACGCAGGCAGGCTACGCGCGCAGCGCATCGACCGAGGCGGAGGCGCCCGATCCGTCGCTGTCCGCGCCCGGCACGTACGAGACCGTATCCACGCCGGAACAGCTGGCGGCGTGGATCGAGCGCCTGACCAGTGCCTCCGAATTCGCCTTCGACACCGAGACCGACGACCTCGACGCGATGCGCGCGAACCTCGTCGGCCTGAGCTTCTCCACCGAACCCGGCAACGGCTGCTACGTGCCGGTCGGCCACACCTATCCCGGCGCGCCGGCGCAGCTCGACCTGCGCGGGACGCTCGACGCGCTGCGCCCGCTGCTGGAAAGCCCGACGCATCGCAAGCTCGGCCAGCACGGCAAGTACGACCTGCACGTGCTGCGTCGCCACGGCGTGGACGTGACCGGCTACCACGACGACACCATGCTGGAGAGCTTCGTCTGGAACGCCAGCGCCAGCCGCCACGACATGGACACGCTGGCGAAGCGCTACCTCGGCTACGACACCATCAAGTTCGAGGACGTGGCCGGCAAGGGCGCGAAGCAGATCCCGTTCTCCGACGTCGCCATCGACGACGCCACCCGCTACGCCGCCGAGGACGCCGACATCACCCTGCGCCTGCATCGCGTGCTGTCGGCGAAGCTGGCGGGCGAGCCGGCGCTGGAGACGGTTTACCGCGAGATCGAGATGCCGCTGGTGCCGGTGCTCACGCGCATGGAGGCCAACGGCGTGCTGATCGACGCCGACGAACTGCGCCGGCAGAGCGCAGACCTGTCGCGGCGCATGCTCGCCGCGCAGCAGAAGGCGACCGAACTGGCCGGCCGCACCTTCAATCTCGATTCGCCGAAACAATTGCAGGCGCTGCTGTTCGACGAACTGAAGCTGCCGGCGCTGGTGAAGACGCCGACCGGCCAGCCGTCGACGAACGAGGAAGCGCTGGAGGCGATCGCCGACCAGCACGAGCTGCCGCGCATCATCCTCGAATACCGCGGCCTGGCGAAGCTGCGCAGCACCTACACCGACAAGCTGCCGGAGATGATCAATCCCGACACCGGCCGCGTGCACACCAGCTACCACCAGGCCGGCGCCGCGACCGGGCGCCTGTCGTCGAACGATCCGAACCTGCAGAACATCCCGATCCGCACCGACGACGGTCGCCGCATCCGCAAGGCCTTCATCGCGCCCCCGGGCCGCCAGCTGGTGGCCTGCGATTACTCGCAGATCGAGCTGCGGATCATGGCGCACCTGTCCGAGGATGCCGGCCTGCTGCGCGCGTTCGCCGCCGGCGACGACATCCACCGCGCCACCGCGGCGGAAGTGTTCGGCAAGCCGCTGGCCGAAGTCAGCGGCAACGAGCGCCGCGCCGCCAAGGCGATCAACTTCGGCCTGATGTACGGCATGAGTGCGTTCGGCCTGGCGCGCCAGCTCGGCGTGTCGCGCGGCGAGGCGCAGGACTACATCGCGCTGTACTTCAGCCGCTATCCCGGCGTGCGCGACTTCATGGAGCGCACGCGCAAGGGGGCGCACGAGCGCGGCTACGTCGAAACCGTGTTCGGCCGCCGCCTGTACCTCGACAACATCAACGCCCGCAACCAGGGCCTGCGCGCTGGCGCCGAGCGCGCGGCGATCAACGCGCCGATGCAGGGCACCGCCGCCGACATCATCAAGCGCGCGATGATCGCCATCGACGCGTGGATCGTCCCGCACGACACGCAGGCGCGCATGCTGATGCAGGTGCACGACGAACTGGTGTTCGAGTGCGATGCGGATTTCGTCGACACGCTGATCCCGGAAGTCACCGCGCGCATGGCCGCGGCGGCCGAACTGCGGGTGCCGCTGGTGATCGACTCGGGCACCGGCGACAACTGGGACCAGGCGCACTGATGCAGCGACACGCCATGCGGTACCGCATGGCGATGTCCGTCACGGAACGCTGCGATGCACGGATGCGAACGTGCGCGGCATCACGGAGACGACGGGACACGACACCGCATCGACGCGTCGCATGCCATGCGCATCGGCATGCGTTCGCGCCTTGCGACATGCACGACATGCGGGATGCCGCGATGCAGGCGAAACACCATGACTTCCGGCATGTCGTCCTGTCTGTTCTGACAGGTTTTTCCGGGGTTTTCGGCGAAAACTGAACGCGCGATGCACCCGGCATGAATCCGTCCTGAATTCGCCCGGAGGCGTATCGGAAACTTTACGAACTCGGGCGCGCAGTCGTGGTCAACTATCTCGCGACGGATGCAACGTCCGTCGCCGCCACCCTCTCCCCTGGGGTGGCCCCCGGAACGTAAGACTCTCCCCAAGTCCCGTTCCCCAGCCCCGCCGGTTCCCCCGCCTGCGGGGCTTTTTATTTGTGCGGCCCGGCGCCAGACTGCGCGCGTCGTCGCCGGGGATCCACCGATGTCCGAACTGTTCGCGCTGTCCGCACCGTGGTGGGTGTTCGTGTTCCGCGCCGTCGCGATCTACCTGCTGGTGATGGTGCTGGTGCGGGCCTCCGGCAAGCGCGCGGTCGGCCAGTTCACGCCGTTCGACCTGGTGCTGCTCATCCTCATCGGCAACGCGGTGCAGAACGGCATGAACGGCGGCGACAACTCGCTGACCGGCGCGGCGGTGCTGGCGGTCACTCTGATCGCCCTGAACTACGCCACCGCCTTCCTGTCGGCGCGAGTGCCGCTGGCGCGGCGGTTGATCGAAGGCGAACCGGTCGTGCTGGCGCGCGACGGCCACGTCTTCCGCGACGTGCTCCGCCGCGAGCTGGTGAGCAAGGCCGACTTCAACGAAGCCATGCGCGAGGCCGGCTGCAGCGAACCCGAGCACATCCGGCTGGCGATCCTGGAGACCAACGGCCGCATCAGCATCGCGCTCAAGGACGGCGACTGATCCGCTCTACAACGCCGGGTCAGGCGAGCTCGGTCAGCCACTCGCGCGGACGCAGGTAGTCCAGCAGGCGCGCCTCGTCGCTGCCCGCTTCCGGCGTGTAGCCGTATTCCCAGCGCACCAGCGGCGGCAGGCTCATCAGGATCGACTCGGTGCGGCCGCCCGACTGCAGGCCGAACAGCGTACCGCGGTCGAACACGAGGTTGAACTCGACGTAGCGCCCGCGGCGGTAGAGCTGGAACTGGCGCTCGCGCTCGCCGTACGGTGTCTCGCGACGCTGCGCCACGATCGGCAGGTAGGCATCAAGGAATCCGTCGCCGACCGCGCGCTGGTAGGCGAAGTCGCGCTCGAAATCCTCGTGCAGGTCGTCGAAGAACAGCCCGCCGACGCCGCGGGTCTCGCCGCGGTGTTTCAGGAAGAAGTACTCGTCGCACCAGCGCTTGTGCGCGTCGTAGCGCGCCTGCCCACCGAAGGGTTCGCACAGCGCGCGCGCGGTGCGGTGCCAGTGCAGCACGTCCTCGTCGACCGGATAGAACGGCGTGAGGTCGAAGCCGCCGCCGAACCACCAGGCGACGGTCTCGCCGTCCTTGAACGCGCGGAAGTGGCGCACGTTGGCGTGCGTGGTCGGGATGTGCGGGTTGCGCGGATGGAACACCAGCGACACGCCGACCGCGCGCCACGAGGCGCCTGCGAGTTCGGGCCGCGCCGCGGTCGCCGACGGCGGCAGTTTCGTGCCGGAGACGTCGGAAAAGCCGATGCCGGCCTGCTCGAACACCGCGCCGTCGCGCAGCAACCGCGTGCGCCCGCCGCCGCCTTCTGCGCGCTGCCACGTGTCTTCCTTGAACGTCGCCGCACCGTCGGCGCCCTCGATCGCGGCGCAGATCGTGTCCTGCAAGCCGGTCAGGTAGTCGCGCACGCGGAGGAAATCGTCTTGCGGAGCAGCGGGGTCGGGGGTGTCGGTCATCGGTGATCACTCATGGCGAAGCGGTGTCGTAGGGCGGGCCCTGGCCCGCCATTGCGGCGTCACCGTCGCACCGCAATCCGGCGAAACGGTATCGTGCCGATCATTGTGCTGCACGCCGGAAGCGTTGCAATGGCGGGCCGGGGCCCGCCCTACGCCGGCTGCAGGTTCGCGTACGCGAGCACCAGCCACTTGCTGCCGGCATCGTCGAAGTTGACCTGCACGCGGGCGTGGGCGCCGCTGCCTTCGATGTCGGTGACGACGCCGGTGCCGAACTTCGCATGGCTCACGTTCTGGCCGAGGCGCAGGCCGGGCGTCTCCTGCAGTGAGGCGTGGCCCCAGTCACGGCGCGGCTGGGCCTGGTACATCGGCCGCGCGACCTGGATCTTCGGCCGCACTTCGTGGATCAGCGCGGACGGGATCTCGCGCAGGAAGCGCGACGGCAGCCCGTACATGTCCTGGCCGTGCAGGCGGCGCGCCTCGGCGTAGGTCAGCACCAGCTTCTGCCGCGCGCGGGTGATGCCGACGTAGGCGAGGCGGCGTTCTTCCTCCAGTCGGCCCGATTCCTCGATCGACTTGTTGTTGGGGAACAAGCCTTCCTCCACGCCGACGAGGAACACCAGCGGGAATTCCAGGCCCTTGGCGCTGTGCAGGGTCATCAGCTGCACGCCGTCATCGCCGGCCTCGGTCTGGCCCTCGCCGGCTTCCAGCGCGGCATAGGCGAGGAAGGCGACGAGCTCGGTCAGCGCGGCGGATTCCTCGTCGTCGCCGCGCACGAAGCGCGACGCGACCGACACCAGTTCGTCGAGGTTGTCGGTGCGCGAATCGAGCGAGCCCTTCGACTGCTGTTCGTAGTGCTCGCGCAGGCCGGAACGCGCCAGCGCGTGGTCGATCTTGTCCTTGAGCGGCAGGTCGACGGTTTCCTCGCCGATCGCGTGGATCAGCTGCTGGAAGCCCGCGAGCGCGTTGCGGGCGCGCGCGGGCAGGCCGTCGCCGGAGGCGATGCGCGCGGCCGACTGCCACAGCGACACGCGCTCGACGCGCGCGAGCCGGCGCACTTCGTCCAGCGTGCGCTCGCCGATGCCGCGCGTCGGCGTGTTCACGGCACGCTCGAACGCCGCGTCGTCGTCGCGGTTTGCGATCAACCGCAGGTAGGCCAGCGTGTCCTTGATCTCGGCGCGCTCGAAGAAGCGCATGCCGCCGTACACGCGGAACGGGATCTGCTCGCCCAGCAGCGTTTCCTCGAACGCCCGCGACTGCGCATTGCTGCGGTAGAGGATGGCGCATTCGCCGTGGCTGCCGCCGTCGCGCACCCACTGGCGGATGCGCTCGACGACGAAGCGCGCCTCGTCGATCTCGTTGAACGCGGCGTAGAGATCGATCGCCTCGCCTTCGCCGCTGTCGGTCCACAGCTGCTTGCCCAGGCGCGAGGGATTGTGCGCGATGACCGCGTTGGCGGCGCTGAGGATGTTGGCGCTGGACCGGTAGTTCTGTTCGAGGCGGATGGTCACCGCGCCCGGGTAGTCGCGCAGAAACTTCTGCACGTTCTCGACCTTCGCGCCGCGCCAGCCGTAGATGGCCTGGTCGTCGTCGCCGACCACGAACACCTGCCCGCTGTCGCCGGCGAGCAGGCGCACGAAGGCGTACTGCAGCGTGTTGGTGTCCTGGAACTCGTCGACCAGCAGCTGCTGGAAGCGGTGCCGGTAGTGCTGCAGCAGCGCCGGATGGTCGCGCAGCAGTTCGTGCGCGCGCAGCAGGATCTCGGCGAAGTCGACGAGGCCCGCCTGCTCGCAGCGCTCCTGGTACAGCGTGTAGGCGCGCAACATCACGCTCGCCCATTCGTCCCGTTCGGGCTGGATGTGCTGCGGCCGGCGGCCTTCGTCCTTCTGCGCGTTGATCCACCACGCGATCTGCCGCGGCGGGAAGCGCGCCTCGTCCAGCTCCAGCGCCTGCACCACGCGCTTGACCAGCCGCAGCTGGTCGTCGCTGTCGAGGATCTGGAAGCCTTCCGGCAGCTTCGCGTCCTGCCAGTGCAGGCGCAGCAGGCGATGCGCGAGGCCGTGGAAGGTGCCGATCCACATGCCGCGCGTGCCCTGCGGCAGCAGCGCATCGGCGCGATGGCGCATCTCGCCCGCGGCCTTGTTGGTGAAGGTCACCGCGAAGATGCCGTGCATCGGCACGCCGTGCACCTCGTGCAGCCAGGCGATGCGATGGGTGAGCACGCGGGTCTTGCCGGAACCGGCGCCGGCCAGCACGAGCTGGTGGCCGGGACCGGCGCTGACCGCCTCGCGCTGTGCGGCGTTCAGGCCGTCGAGCAGGTGGGAAACATCCATCGCCGCATTTTACGCGATGGCGGCGGCCTCCCGCGGCGGGAGCCGCCGGTAAAGCGCGGATCAGTGCGCGCCGTGCTTCTGCCCGGCGAGGGTCATCAGCCGGTCGGTGTACGCGATGCCGATCGCCGACAGGATGAACAGGCCGTGGATGATCGCCTGCCACATCACGCCAGTGGCGGTGACCTTGGCGCAGAGTGTCGCCGCCTGTTGCAGGGCGGGCGTGCACAGCGGCAGGCCCAGCTGCCCGGCCTCGATGAAGCTCTTGAGCAGGTGGATGGACGAGATGCCGATGATCGCCATCGCCAGCTTCACCTTCAGCACGCTGGCGTTGACGTGGCTCAGCCATTCCGGCTGGTCGGGATGGCCTTCGAGGTTCATGCGCGAGACGAAGGTCTCGTAGCCGCCCACGATCACCATCACCAGCAGGTTGGAGATCATCACCACGTCGATCAGGCCGAGCACGATCAGCATGATCCCCTGCTCGCTGAGCGTATTGGCGTCGTGGATGAGGTGCCACAGCTCCTTGAGGAACAGGAACACGTACACGCCCTGGGCGACGATGAGGCCGAGGTACAGCGGCAGCTGCAGCCAGCGCGAGCTGAAGATGAGCGCGGGCAGCGGGCCGAGGCGGACGTTCTGTGAGTCGGACATGGGAAGGCCGGAAGCGGGTGCGCCGATAGCCTACCGACCGCGACCGGTCGCGCCAACCCGTGCGGAATGCAGTGTCCCGGCATCGCCGCCGCCGGTGTCGCGGCGCGCGCCTAGACTGGCCGCCCGCCCCCGCCACGGACGCCGTCATGATCGATCTGCACTACTGGCCCACGCCCAACGGCCACAAGGTCACGCTGCTGCTGGAGGAACTGGCCGAGGCCGGTGCGCCTCTGGCGTACACGATCAAGCCGGTGAACATCGGCGCCGGCGAACAGTTCAAGCCCGATTTCCTGGCGATCGCGCCGAACAACCGCATGCCCGCCATCGTCGACCACACGCCCGCCGACGGCGGCGCGCCGGTGAGCGTGTTCGAGTCCGGCGCGATCCTGCTGTATCTGGCCGAGAAGACCGGCCGCTTCCTGCCCGCCGACCTGCGCGGCCGCACCGAGACGCTGGAATGGCTGTTCTGGCAGATGGCCGGGCTCGGGCCGATGACCGGCCAGTACGGGCATTTCAACGTCTACGCGCCGGAGAAGATCGCCTACGCGATCGACCGCTACACCCGCGAGGCGCAGCGCCTGCTGGGTGTGCTCGACAAGCGCCTCGCCGGCCGCGCGTTCCTGGTCGGCGACGCCTACACCATCGCCGACATGGCCTGCTATACGTGGATCAGCCCGTATCGCACGGCGCCGATCGACCTGGAACCGTATCCCGAGGTGCGGCGCTGGCAGGCGGCGATCGCCGCGCGCCCGGCGACCGCGCGCGCCTACGCGATCACGCAGCAGGTGAACCCCGACGCCGGCAAGCCGCTGACCGACGAGCAGCGCAAGGCCTTGTTCGGTCGCTGACGTCACGCCCTCGATCGTGCTTCGTGCCTTTGTGCCCTGGGTAGAGCGGCCTTCAGGCCGCTGCTTTGTCTCCGGAAAGCCGATCAACAAGCAAAGAGCAGCGGCCTGAAGGCCGCTCTACCGAGCAAGACTGGATCGACAGGCCACCGGGACAGGCAGCCGGAACGCGTTGCGGCTAAGCTGCGGGCCTGCCGCACTCCGGGTTCCGCCATGCGCCTGTCCGCCTGTCTGCTCGCCTTCATGCTCGCCACTACCCCTGCCCTCGCCGCGCCGTCCACACCCCCGCCGCCGCAGCGGCTCACACTCGAAGCGATCACCGGCGACGCGCCACTGTCCGGGCCGACGCTGCTGAAGCCGCAGATCGCGCCGGACGGCTCGCGCATCACCTTCCTGCGCGGCAAGGAAAGCGACCGCAACAAGCTGGACCTGTGGGCCTTCGACGTCGCCTCCGGCGAGGTCGCGCGGCTGGTGGACAGCAGCGACGTGCTGCCCGGCGAGGAAGTGCTGAGCGACGCCGAGAAGGCGCGCCGCGAGCGCCAGCGCACCTCGGCGCTGTCGGGCATCGTCGATTACCAGTGGTCGCCCGATGGAAAGACCCTGCTGTTCCCGCTCGGCGGCGAGCTGTACCTGTACGACCTGTCGAAGTCGGGCAAGGCCGCGGTGCGCAAGCTGACCACGGGCACCGGCTTCGCCACCGATCCGCGGGTGTCGCCGAAGGGCGGGTTCGTCAGCTTCATCCGCGATCGCGACCTGTGGACGATCGACCTCGCGACCGGCGCCGAGATCCGCCTGACCCGCGACGGCAGCGACACCGTCGGCAATGGCGTGGCCGAATTCGTCGCCGACGAGGAGATGGATCGCCACACCGGCTACTGGTGGGCGCCGGACGATTCGGCGATCGCGTTCACGCGCATCGACGAAACCAAGGTGCCGGTGCAGAAGCGCTACGAGGTCTACCCCGACCGCACCGAAGTGGTCGAGCAGCGCTATCCGGCCGCGGGCGACACCAACGTGGCCATCCGGCTGGCGACGATCGCGCCGAAGGACGGCGCGCAGCCGCAGTGGATCGACCTCGGTGCCGAGCAGGACATCTACCTCGCCCGCGTCGTCTGGCGCGACCCGCAGCACCTCACGTTCCAGCGCCAGTCGCGCGACCAGCGCAGGCTCGAACTGATCGAGGCCGACCTCGCCGGCGGCAGGCAGCGCACGCTGGTCACCGAAACCGCCAAGACCTGGGTGCCGCTGCACGACGGCCTGCGCTTCCTGAAGGACGGCCGCTTCCTGTGGATCAGCGAGCGCAGCGGCTTCGAGCACCTGTACCTCGCCGGCGCGGACGGCAAGTCGATGAAGCCGCTGACCCGCGGCGACTGGCCGGTGGACGCGCTGCTCGCGGTCGACGAGGCGAAGGGGCTGGTCTACTTCAGCGCCGGCCGCACCGCGGACGGCAAGGCCGACGCGCGCCAGTCGCAGCTGCATGTCGTGCCGCTGGCCGGCGGCGCGATCCGCACGCTGTCGACCGAGCCGGGCATGCACAGCGCCAGCTTCGCGAAGAACGCCAGCGTCTACGTCGACAGCTGGTCGAACGCGCACACGCCGCCGCAGATCGCGCTGCACCGCGCCGACGGCAGCTTCGTCGCGAACCTGATCGACAACGATCCGGCGAAGCCCGGGCATCCCTATGCGAAATACCTCGCGGCACAGCGGCCGGTCGAATTCGGCACGCTCGTCGCCGCCGACGGCAAGACGCCGCTGCATTACGGCCTGATCAAGCCGGCGGACTTCGATCCGGCGAAGCGCTATCCGGTCGTCGTCTACGTCTACGGCGGCCCCGCCGCGCAGACCGTCACCGACAGCTGGCCGGGTCGCGGCGACCATTTCTTCAACCAGTACCTCGCGCAACAGGGCTACGTGGTGTTCACCCTCGACAACCGCGGCACGCCGCGGCGCGGTTCGGCGTTCGGCGGCGCGCTGTACGGCAGGCAGGGCACGGTGGAAGTCGACGACCAGCACGCCGGCATCGCATGGCTGCGCGCGCAGCCGTGGGTGGACGCGGCGCGCATCGGCGTCTACGGCTGGTCCAACGGCGGCTACATGACGCTGATGCTGCTGGCGAAGCGGCCCGACGACTACGCCTGCGGCGTTGCCGGCGCGCCGGTCACCGACTGGGCGCTGTACGACACGCACTACACCGAGCGCTACATGGACCTGCCGAAGGACAACGCCGGCGGCTACCACGAGGCCAGCGTGTTCTCGCACGTCGCCGGCATTCGCCCGAACGCGCTGCTGCTGATCCACGGCATGGCCGACGACAACGTGCTGTTCCTCAACTCCACGAAGCTGATCAGCGCCCTGCAGAAGCAGGCCCTGCCGTTCCAGCTGATGACCTACCCCGGCGCCAAGCACGGCCTGCGTGGCAGCGACGCGCTGCATCGCTACCGCACGACGGAGGCGTTCCTGGATCGTTGCCTGAAGCCCTGAGTCGCCCGCCAACGGAAAGGAATCCCGCGATCATGCAACCGCCGCCGCTGCCGCCACCGCAGGTCCCGTCCGGACCACCGGTCTTGCATGCCACGCCGCGACAGCGTCCGATCTGGGTCGTGCCGGTCGCCGTGGTGGCTCTGAGCGCCGCCGCGATCGCCGCGTATCCGCTGCTGCGCGGTTTCGTGGGCCTCAACCGCATGATGAGGCAGGCCTCGTCTGACTCGGACACGGCGTACGCGCAGGCCACGGCCGCGCTCGACGCATCGCCCGTGGCGCGCGCGCAACTGGGAACCCCGGTGCGATTCGAGGAGCATGGCAGCATGTTCGAATCCCCCGGACCGGACGGCCGGTACACGCGCGGCACACTGGACTTCACGGCCGCGGGCCCCAAGGGCAACGGCGACGTGGAAGCCACCGTGGCTCGTCGCGACGGCCGCTGGCAGCTCGTGCATCTGACCCTGACGATGCCGGGCCACGCGCCGGTCGATCTGGTGGCGGGCGGGGAAGCGGTGCGCTGATCCCGAACGGCCGCGCACCGCACGGACCCCATCGCGCGTCCCCACGCGTTGGCGTGTGGCATGCCCCACGGGAGTCCCGCCATGCGCCGCCGCTCGTCGTTGTCCCTGGCGCTGCTCGGCGCCCTGCTGGCGGGCGCGCCCGCGCAGGCCGCCCCACCACCACCACCGCCGAGCGCCGAAGACGCGCGCGCTTTCCTGCAGAGTTTGCTGACCCCCTCGCCCTACCGGCTGCCGCCCGCGGCGCTGGCGGGCGAGATCCGCTACCGGCTGCGATTCGCGACCCGACCCGGCACGCAACTGCCCGTGACCGGCGAACAGCGGGCGCGGGTCGAGGACGACGCCATCGTGGTGTCGGTCTGCACCGACTGCGGCGACGAACCCGCGCCGTCGCCCGAGACGCTGCAGCGCTACCTGCGCCCGAACGCGTGGGTGCGCAGCGACGATCGCACCGTGCGCGCGTTCGCCCGCGCCAATGCGCGCGGGCTGTCGGTGCGCACGCGCATGCAGACGCTCACCGCCGCCGTGCGCGCGCACATGACCGGGCCGATCGATTTCCGCCACTACGACGATGCCGCGACCGCGCTGCGCAACCGTGGCGGCGACTGCACCGAATTCGCGGTGCTGCTGGCCGCCGGCGCCCGCGCGCTGGGCATCCCGACGCGCGTCGTGCACGGGATCAGCTATTCGGGCCGGATGAGCGGCGTGCCGCACGTGTTCGCGCCGCATGCGTGGGTGCAGGCCTGGGACGGCACGCGCTGGACCAGCTACGACGCCGCGCTGGGCCGCTTCGACGCCGGCCACATCGCGCTGATGATCGGCGACGGCGATCCCGGCCTCGCCGCCACGCTCAACGGCACGATCCGCGATCTGCGCGTGGTCGATGCCGTCGGTGTCCGCCACCGCGCTGCCGGCGACGATTGAAGGCCCCGCACGCGACGACGCCGGCCCGATGCGAGGCGGGCCGGCGTCGCGGCGCACACGACGGGATCAGCGATCGCCGCCGTCGGTGATCATCGGCAGTTCCGCGACGGTGTCGTCGGTGTCGATCCACGCCACCGCCGCGGGATCGGTCACGCCGCCGACGATCAGCACCTCGTCGTCGATCGCCGGCAGCTCGGGCACGCTCGTGTCTTCGGGCACGGCGGCATCCTGCGGATCGTTCACCGCACCGATCACCAGCACGCCGTCGAGATCACGCGGCGCTTCGTGACGAATGCGGCTGCCGGTCGACGGCTGCACCGGCAACTGGGGCACGCTCGTGTCCTCCGGTGCCGCGGCATCCTGCGGATCGTTCACCGCACCGATCACCAGCACGCCGTCGAGGTCGCGCGGCGCTTCGTGACGAATGCGGCTGCCGGTCGACGGCTGCACCGGCAACACGGGCACGGTGGTGTCCTCGGGCGCCGCGGCATCCTGCGGATCGTTCACCGCACCGATCACCAGCACGCCGTCGAGGTCGCGCGGCGCTTCGTGGCGGATGCGGCTGCCGGTGGACGGCGTCGCGGGCGTGGCCTCGGTGGTGGCGGCCGGCGCGGCGGCGGGCGATTCCGCGGCGAACACGCCGGCGCTCGCCGTCGCGACGACCAGGCTGACCGCGATCGTCGCGCCGAGGCCGGCGCGCCGCGGCGCGCGGTAGGACACGCACAGCGGGCCGTCGGCAGCCGCGAACAGCGCGCGCCGGGCGTCGGCGTCGAGCGCGTCGAGGCGGTGGACGTCGCGATCGCAGCGGCTGCAATGGCCGTCGATGGCGCGCTGCTCGGCAGCGCCGAGGGGACAGGGGGTGTCGATGCGGGGCACGATGGCCATGGGCGGCTCCTCTTTGCGTGGTCGGGAAGGACGGGCGATCGCGGCAAGGCGACCACCCGTCTACCGCCAACGCGCGGTTGCGCCGCACGGGGTTGCGCGGGTCTCAGGCCCTGCGCCGCCCTGCGGGCAGACTGGCGAGCCCTGATCCCGAATGCATGACCGCCGACGCACGCCCCTCGACGCATGACCTTCGACGGTGGGCGTACCCGCCGTCGGGGCGTAGCGTTCCCGCACCTCCGTGGAGATTCGCCCGATGAGACCGACCCTGCTCGCCGCCGCGCTCGCCGGCGCCCTCGCCGTCGCGCTGTCCGCCCAGGCGGCCACGCCCACCCCCGCCGCCGCGCGCCCCGTGCCGGCATGGGTGGACACCAGCAACGCCGACGCCCGCATCCTGCTGGATGCCCAGCTGCGCTTCCAGCCCGAATCCGCCACGTTCTTCGGCGTGCCCGGCTACGACGACAAGGTCGCCGACCTCGGCCCCGACGTCGGCGCGCGCTCACGCAAGGCGGTGGACGAGGCGCGTGCCGCGCTGCGCAAGAAACTGGAGACCGAGCGCGACCCGAACGTGCGCCAGGACCTGGAGATCATGATCGGCGCCGCGACCGACACGATCGAGGCCAGCGAAGTCAACGAACGCATGGTGCTGCCGTTCATCGACGCGCCGCAGCTGGTGTTCGGCGGCATGAGCGGCCTGCTCTCCGACCAGGTGCCGGCCGATCGCCGCGCGAGGGCGCTCGCCCGCCTCAAGGCCTACGTCGGCCAGGCGCCCGGCACCACGCCGATCATGGTCCTCGCGCGCCAGCGCTACGAGGAACGCGCCGGCAACAGCGCGCTGCTGCGGCCGTCGAAGCTGGAGGTCGAGCAGGCGCTGAACAACGCCCAGACCTACGCCGCCGGCATCCGCAAGCTGTTCGACAAGTACAGGATCAAGGGTGGCGACGCCGCGCTGAAGGCCCTCGACACGCAGACCGCCGAGTTCCTGGCGTGGGCGCGCGGCACCGTGCTGCCGCAGGCACGCAACGAGACCCAGTTGCCGCGCGAGCTCTACGCGCTGCAGCTCAAGCAGGTCGGCATCGACATCCCGCCGGAAACGCTGATCGCCCGCGCCCGCCTGGAGTTCATGGAAACCCGCGCGGCGATGCAGCAGATCGCGCCGATCGTGGCCAAGGCCAAGGGCATCGACGCCACCGACTACCGCGCCGTGATCCGCGCGCTGAAGAAGGACACGATCCCGAACGACAAGCTCGAGGCGCGCTACCGCGAGGTGATCGACGCGATCGACCCGATCATCCGCCGCGAGCGCATCGTCGACGTGCCGCAGCGGCCGATGATCATGCGCCTGGGCACCGAAGCCGAGAACGCGCAGCAGCCCGCGCCGCACTTCCTGCCGGCGCCGCTGATCGGCAACACCGGCCAGCAGGGCCAGTTCGTGCTGCCGCTGGCCAACCCGGCCGCCGGCGCCGCCGACCAGTACGACGACTTCAACTTCCCGTCGGTGGCGTGGACCCTGTCCGCGCACGAAGGCCGCCCGGGCCACGAGCTGCAGTTCACCGCGATGGTCGAGCGCGGCGTGTCGCTGGCGCGCACGCTGTTCGCGTTCAACTCGGTGAACGTCGAGGGCTGGGCGCTGTACGCCGAGGCCGAGATGGTGCCGTACGAACCGGTGGACGGACAGCTGATCGCGCTGCAGTTCCGGCTGATGCGCGCCGCCCGCGCGATGCTCGACCCGATGCTCAATCTCGGCATGATCGACCGCGCCCGCGCCGAGAAGGTGCTGATGGAAGACGTGGGCCTGTCGAAGGCGATGGCGCGGCAGGAACTCGACCGCTACACCTTCAACGCCCCGGGCCAGGCCGGCGCCTATTTCTACGGCTATTCGCGCCTGCTCGAACTGCGCGCCGAAGCCGAGATGGCGCTGGGCGACCAGTTCGACCGCCTCGCCTTCAACAACTTCGTCATCGACCAGGGCATGCTGCCGCCCGACCTGCTGGCGAAGGCCGTGCGCGAGCAGTTCATCCCGGCGCAGAAGGCCAAGCGCTGAGCGATACGCGCCTCATCCGCCGCCGGACGCAGGCAGCGCCGGCGGCGGATGTTTCGGTTGCGAACCGCGCAGCGGGATCGGCGCGAAGATCGACGGATCGAGCAGCCGCAGCGCATCGCGGCAATCGAGGAACGGGTACTGGCGATTGACCGCCGGATCGGCGATGCGCTGCGTCGACAGCGTCATCGCGTCCATGCGCTGGGCGACCGTGGACGCCGGCACCGCCTGCTTCAGCGCCACCGCGCACGCCGCGACCATCGGCGCCGCCTGCGAGGTGCCACCGAAACTCGATGTGCCGCCATTGAAGCCCGGCGCCCGCACGAACGCACCGGCCGCGAACAGATCGGTCATCGCGCTGCGGTTCGAGAAGCAGGCGAGCTGTTTCGGCGCGGTCGAGGTCTCGGTGCAACCGAGGAAGGTGATCGCGCCGCCGCTGAAATCCCAGGTCGCGCCGGTCGACAGCACCGCGTGCAGGCAGGCGGGCGCACTCATCGCGTTCGCGTTGCCCTGGTTGCCGGCGGACGACGTCACCACCGCACCCAGCGCGTTGAGGTTGGCGACCGCGACCGCCAGCGCCTGCGTCCACGCTGCACTGCTGTCGCAGTCGCCCGCGAACAGCGCATCGGTGCCGATGCTGAGGTTCACCGCATCGACGTCCGGATGCTGCGCCGCGATCCAGTCCAGCGCCGACAGCGCGTCGGCGGTCGTGGAGAACCGGCCGTTGCGATCAAGCATCTTCACCGCCACCAGCGACACCGCCGGCAACGCGCCGCGCGGGGCGACCGTGCCGTCGCCACCGATGATGCCGGCGACGTTGGTGCCGTGGCCCTGGTCGTCCTCGGCCGCGCCCGCGCCGGACTGCGTCGCGGTGCCGTTCGGGCAGCAGTTGGCCGCGCAGTAGCACTGCTGGCCGACGATGCGGTTGCGGAAATCGGTGTGGTCGGTGTCGATGCCCGAGTCGATGACCGCGACCTTCATGCCGCTGCCCGCGAAACCGAGTTCCGGCAGCTGGTGCATCTGGTTGAGCACGGTGGACTCGTCGGGCGCCGACGCCATGCCGCCGGCCGCATCGACATCCACCCGTAGCACGCGCGGATCGCGCGCCAGCGCCGACAGCGTGCCCGCGTCGACCTCCATCACGATCGCCGGGATGCGCTCGAACCGGCGCAGCACGCGCGCCTGCGACCGCCGCGGCAACGCCGACAGCACGCGATCGACCTGCGCCCGCACCTTCGGATGCAGCATCGGCCGCGGTTCGGCTTCGGCAGTGCGCTTCAGCGCCGCATCGGGCGACAGCGCCGGCACCGCCACCTGCGGGCGCAGCATGACCAGCACGCGCACGCGACCTTCGGCGGCGGCCCGGCGCACGGCGGCGTCGGCGACTTTCGTGCCCGCGGCGCATGCGGGCGACGCCGCGAACAGGCACAGCATCGCGGAGAAGAAGACGATCGGAAGGCATCGGCGCATGGGCGTTCTCCGTTCGAGGCGCGACCAGGGACGCAGCATGCCATGCACGGTGCCGCCCTGCCCGTGCCATCGGCATATTGACCCGTCGCGGCACCGACGCCAGAGTGCCCGCTCCACTCACAAGGAGGTGTGTCATGGGCGTCCTCGTCCCGCTGCAGGTCGATCCGAACAACGCGGATCGTTTCCTCAATATCCAGGCCTTCGTCGACAGTCTCTTCGACGCCGACGTGCGCACGCTCGCACCGGCGCAGGCCGCGGTCGACGCCGGCGACGCCAACTTCCTGTACTGCGACGACAACAGCGCGTCGCTGATCCTGCAGAGCTGGCTGGCCGCGTGGCAGCAGTCGGTGAACGATCCCTACGATGCGCATGCATACAACCGGTGCCCGTCGAGCGACCGCACGGCCATCGCGTTCCTGGCCAGCTACATCCAGTCGCACAGCCTGAGCATGGCGGTACCGGACCTCGACGCCACCAGCAATTACTACACCATCGACGGCCACTCGCTGCGCCAGTTCAGGAACAACGGCTACAGTTGGCGGCCATTCCTCAACAGCAACGGCCACTGGAACTACGGCGAGATCTACAGCAGTGATCCGCTGCGGCTGAGCAACGGCAGCTATTCGGACGACACGGTCCTGTCGTTCCTCTACCACTTCCTGCGCGGCGCGCATTTCGTGGTGCCCTCCACCGACGGCGACCAGTCCAACGGCGACGGCTTCGGCACCTTCCTCGATGCGTTCGTGGACGCCTGCGCCTGCCAATCCACGGTCTCCAGCCACTACGCCGACCACTTCAACCTGACCTGCCAGACCTACCCGGCGATCAGCGGCGAGAGCGAACCCAGCACCAAGCCGCTGGTGATCGCCTGCATGTCCGGCGACACCACCATCAACTACACCGACAACCACCAGAACAGCTTCTTCCAGCACGAAGGCTGGCCCGCGCAGGGCCTCACCGGCGGCGATCGCCACATGGACGACTACGACAACCACAAGGCGACGCTGTGGAACTTCTCGACCTACGGCGGCTGCGCCTACAGCGAGAAACGCTGCGCCCCGCTGTTCCTCGGCCGCAGCACCTTCAGCCTGACCCTGCACAGCGACACGAAGATGCCGCACTACGACGGTGCCCGCACCAAGCAGGGCTGGATGCAGACGGACCTGATGACCTACTGATGTGGTGCGAAGGCACGACGGACACCGGCACGTTCATGGCCCGGTGTCCGCCCGCGCGGGCGCGATGGCGATGCGTTCGGACGCGGTGCGCGCACGCGTGGCCTCGCCGTACATCAGCTCGGCGGTGGCCGGCGGCGCGAGGTAGTCGCCGGCGTTGCCGACGCGGGCGAAGTAGTGCACCTCGTGTCGGCCCGGCGGCAGGAATTCCGCGTAGAACTTCGGTGCGCGCGGATCCAGCCGGCGTGTGGCGAACCAGCGGTCGCCGGGATCGGAGACCTGCTCGACGTCGACACCGGCCACGCCGGACAGCGACAGGTCCGTCGGACGCAAGCCACCCGGCACGGCATCGGTGATCGCGACGAAATACCGCGTCGCGGCGTTGTCCAGCACCAGCGTCACCCGCACCCAGTCGCCATCGCGCAGGCCGGCACCCGGCAGCGGCACCCAGCGGCCGTCGCGCAGCGTTTCATAGCGCCGCTGCAGTGCGAAGCCAATCGCGCTGGATGCGGCACGGCGCGCATCCTCGCGCCAGGCGTAGTCGACCATGAAGCTCGCCGGCGCGTCGCCTTCGATCGAGGGCGTCATCACCAGCGGCTTGCGGAAATCGCGCGCATCGATCGGCAGGTCGCTCGACGGCGCACGGGCCTCCAGCGACAGCTGCAGCCGGGCCCGATGCTCGCCCTGCGCGATGTCCAGCGTCGCGCTCGATGCACGGGCATCGAGGCCGCGCAGGGCGATCAGGCACGTGGCCGCCGCCTGCGTGTCGACGTCGGGCGCCCCGCCGGCCTGCAGATCGTTCAGGCCGGCCATCAGCCTTCGACGGGTGTTGCCATCGGCGAACGCCGGATATTCGCGCAGCAGGGCAAGCAGTTCGCATTGCTCGCGCAGGTCGGAACTCATCCAGCGATCGGCCCGGTCGGCGGCATGCAGCGACAGCGCGTCGTCGCGCCGCCGCGCCCGCGCCAGCAACACATCCACCGCCGCCTGCGCGGCCGGATGCCCGCTGGCCGCCATCGCGCGCGCGGTGGCGACCTGCGCCGTCAACGGCAAGCTCGGGAAGTGCGGCCAGAGGCGATCGACAACGTCGCGTGCCGGGGTTGACCGACTCACCGTCGCGAGGGCGAGGCGGACGCGGTCATCGGCCAAGGCATCGCCTGCCTTATCCGCGTCCCCCGTGTACCGCGCGAGGAAAGCGTCGGCGGCCGTCAGCGGCGCGTCGGGCACCGCATGGCCGAGCGTTTGCAGCAAGCGCAGCGCGCGCACGCTCCAGGCGGTCAGTGCGACGTGGGCGCCGCGCCCCTCGTCATCGAAGGCATCGGCGAAGTAGCGGAAGCTGCCATCGGGGTTCTGGAACACCGGCGCATTGCGCAAGGCGTCGTCGATGGTTGCCTGTGCGTCGGGGAAGCGGTCGCCTTCGCCGCGCTCCAGCGCGATCGCGGCCCCGACCGCCCGGCTCAGCATCTGCTCCCAGCAACGATGCGAATAGCGGTGCAATGCCCCGATCCAGCCCTGCGCCAGCGCGTCGCCGCCGGGCAGCAGGGTGATGCGTAATGTCGGGGCGGAAGCGCCACCAGGCCATGCCGGCGGGGCTAGGCGCAGCGGCGTCGCGCCCAGCCAACCGGTCTGCACGCGATGCGTCTCGATCGTCGGCGACGCCAGTTCGATCGCCTGCGCGGTGGCGTCGGCATGGTCGCCCATGCGGGCCGCCGCCACCGCCTGCAGCGTGCGCGGTGCACCGTCGGCATCGGCAGGCGCGATGGCCAGCGCGATCGCGTCCTGCCCCGCTTTCGCGAGCGACAGCGGCGCGTCGTGCGCCGCACCCAGCGCTTCCACCTGCAGCGAGGCCTCGACCGTGGCCGCGTCGCCTTCCTGGCGCACGTTGGCGACCAGCACGGCGCGATCGTCGGGGTACACGCGCGCCGGCGCCTGCAGGCGCACTTCCAGCGGCTGGCCCACCTCGAACGTCGCCTCGACCCGCTCGAAGCCCTCGCCAGCGTCGGCGGTCCACGCCACCGTGCGCCAGCGCGTGAGGTTGTCCGGCGCGACGAGCGTGATCTCGCGGCTTTCGCCCGGGGCGAGCACCAGCGTCGGCTGCCACAGCGCGGTCTCGGCGAAGGCGTCGCGCAGGCGCGCGCCGTACAGCGCACGCGCATCGGCCGAGGGCGCGAACGCGGCGACGGGCGCACGTGACAGCGACAGCACCGGATCAGGGCGTGCCCCGGCCGTCGCGAGCGCGGCCTCTCGTATACGCCCACCACCGGTGACCACGATGCTGTCCAGCTCCTGGCCGCCGGAATAGCCGAACGTGTCCGGTGGCGCCGCTGCGGTGCGCAGCGCACCGCCATCCGCTGCCGTCATGTCGAACAGCACGTCGCCGACCGACGTGAGGCCCATGGCCTCGATCCCCGCACGATCGATCGACAGCAACGGCGATGCATCCTCCGTCCGGGTGTCCTGCATGAGCACACCGTCCTCCCACGGCAGGACGATCCGGAAGCCGCAGCGGCACCAGTCGTCGAAGCCCAGCGTCGTGACGCGCCGGCGCCAGTCGATGCCGCGCGCGCCCAGCCACGCATCGCCCTGCGGATCGAAGGCGTTCCAGCGATCGCCGGCGAGCGCACGCAGGGCATCGTCGAACACGGCCAGCGCCACCGTGCGCGGCGCGGTGCCCGCATTGCGCAACCGCAGGCGGACCTGCGCTCCCGGCGCCGTGCGCGTCGTCGGCGCCTCCAGCACCAGCGTCGGGGCCGCGTCGGCACGCGGCACGTCGATCACGGCGGTCCGTGTCAGCGTGCGGGGCGCTTCGCGCAGGCCGCGCCGGTCGATGCCCGCGGGACGGCGTTCGCGGATGCGCACCGTCGCTTCGACGACACGGCGGCCGTCGGCATGCGTCGACAGCGTGAACGTGATGTCGGGGCCGTCGAGCGGGAGGATGCGACTGTCGAGCACCTCGCCGCCCGACGCCAGCACCACCCACGCGTCGGCCTGCGCGTATGGCTGCTGCAGGCGCAGGCGCACCGGCGCATCGGCGCGCGCCGGTGCCTCGACGACCGTCAGTGCCGTGGGCAGGGACGCCGGCATGCGCGCATCGTCGGCGTTCCAGACGTAGCGTTCGATCGTCGCCGGCACGGCATCGCCGCTGCGCGCGGTGAAGCGGTACACGCCGCTGCGCTTTCGCGGCACCTCGCAGGCAGCCGGCTCGCCGGCGACCAGCGTGCAGCGCGCAACCAGCTGCGGAGGCGTGGCATCGTCCTGCCCGAGCCGCTCGACGACCACCTCGACCGGCGCATCGGGCTGCGCGTGGCCCGCGGCGTCGATCACCACGGCATCGAGACGCAAGGGCGTGGTCGCGTCGAACCAAGCGGGTTCGATCTTCAGGCCGACGTAGCGATCGAACGCCGCATACCAGGCGGACGCCGGCTTGCCCGGCACCGGCTCGCGGCCGGCCAGCGTCACCTGCACGCTGGCCTCGATCCGCGCGAACGACGGCGGCGGGCGCTTGGCGTCGAACACGAACGCCACCGGCGCATCCACCTGCGCCTTGCCTTCGACATCCAGTGCCTTCCGCGCCCGCGCCGCATCGTCCGCCGCGCGCACCTCGGGCCAGGCCTCGTCACGGACGAACGTGTAGGCGGCGAAGGCCGGGTAGGCCTCCGCCGGCGAAGCCGGCATCGCGCGCAGCCGTACGTCGGACACCGGCACGCCCGCGGCCGGCCCACCCGACCAGTAGCCGGCGGCGACCCGCAGTCGCAGCGGGTCGCCGGCGCGCAGCAGCGGCGTTTCGCTGGCGGTGTCGATCCACAGGTCCTGCGAGCGGAAGGTGCCGACGAAGACGCAGGCCTGCCGGTCAGCCAGCCGCGCGTCCGCCTGCAGCAGGCAATACTCGCCGTCGATGGTCTGCGACGGCAGCACGAATTCCCCGGTGAACGCGGCTTCGGCGTCCGGCGTCACGGTCACGCGTGCGATCGGTCGAACGTCACCGGACGGCACCAATCCCAGTTCGAACGCCTTCGGCACGGCCGGCGCGAGCAGGCGTCCGCCACGCGGTTCCCGCAGCCAACCGCGGAAGCGCACGCGGTCGCCGGCCCGGTACAGCGGACGATCGGTGACCGCGAACACGCGGTCTTCCAGGGTCCGCTGCCCGAGCCCGATCACCGAAACGCCGACATCGCCCAGCGGCAGCACCGCTCGACGCGCACCGGCGGTGGCGCGCAGCACCCACGTGGGCGGGGTGGCACCGGGCTTGCGTTCGGGCAGCACGAACGTCGCCGGCAACCGCAGCGCCGCGAGGCCGTCCGCACCGATGCGGCCGCGGGCGACGACCTGCGTCGCGCCGTCCTCCGACATCTGCAGCAATTCCACCTGCGCACCGGCCATCGGACGGCTCGTGCGCCAATCCACCGCCCACGCCAGCACGACGTCGGGCGACACCTGCGCGTTCAGGTCGAACGCTGGCGCGGCGAAGTCCACCGTCGTGTCCCGACCCGTCTGCGGCCGCCAGCGCACCCAGCCGTCCTTCGCCAACGAGGCGCGGGCGGTGGTGCTGCTGTAGACGGCTTTCCGATCGCGGGTGGCGGGAAGGCCGAAACGGTTGTGCGCGGCGCGGTCGTCCAGCCGGGTTTCGACGATGTCGAGCGCCGGTGCGTTCACGAGTGCGACGATCGCGTTCCCGGGCCGGGCCAGCAGCATGCGCGAGCCGTCGGCCACGAGCGCCGGCAGCGGATCGCCGTTGCGGATCGACACCGTCACCGGTCGCGCGAACGCGGCGCCGTCGCGCGCAAGCAGCGCTTCGCCGATGACGAAAGCGATGTCCGTGTCCGGCGCATCGGCCCGAAGGATCACGGCGCTGCCCGGCTTCGCCTGCGGCTCCTTCGGTCCGACGCTGTCGTATTCCAGATCCTGCCAGCCGACCACGCGCACCGCCTTCGGCAGCATCGCGGCAAAGGCGCGTTTGCCGGCGTCGTCAAGTTGCGCGGAGAACGACAGCCGCACGTCCTCGCCCGCCAAGCACGCGAGGGCGATGCCGTCGCGGGGGTCGCGATCCTCGCCAGCATCGCGTACCCGCGAGGGGCAGGTCGCACGGCGCATCGCGAAGGCTTCGGCATGACGGAACGCCAGCAGGGCGCGTTCCTCCGTCGACGGCAACGGTCCCGCCGTCGAGACCAGCCCGGCGCGGGCATGCAGCGTGACCACGGCATCGGCCGGGAGGTCGGTCGGCAGCGAGAGGACGAACGCGGCAGGCGTGCCGTCGTCCTCGATCGACGCGGCGGTGACGGCGAGATCACGCCAGACGCGGCCGTCGGCGCGCAATTCGAGCACGCGACGCACGGCGTCGATGGTCGTCGGCGCGTTCGATCGGATCCGGATCGCGGGCACGCCGTTGGTCCACCCCGTGATCCACGCCGACAGCGCCGGCCGCGGCGTCTCCACCGTCCAGCGCAGGGCGCCGAGCGGCGTACCGTCGGCATGCCGCAGGCCACGCGCGATGCGGATCTCGATCCGCGAGGCGGGCGGCAGTGTGCGGTCGCCGTCGAGCATGCACCCGAGCGCGTGGTCGTCGGTCCAGGTGCAGGTCATCGGCAGCGCGGGCGACAGCGTGACCTCGCGCACCGGCGCGTTGTCGAGCACCGCCATGGCCCGCTCGAACTGCAGTTCGAAGCCGTCGTCCTCCAGTTCGACCTCGATGCCCGGCGGTGCCGCCATGGCCGCGCCCGCCCACGCCAGCGCCACGCAGGCGACCCATCGCATCCACATCGTCATCGTCGTTCCCCTGCGCATCGCGCCATGCTGCCCCGGCCCGGACTCCGGGACAACGCACGAGACGTCGGCGCGGGGTTGCCTCACCGCATCCGCTCGACCATCCGCCGGTGGCGGATCAGGCGGGCGTAGCGGCTGCCGAGGTCGATCCAGCAGACGTAGGCGGCTTCGCCGGCGAGGCGCCAGAGCATGGTCGGGGTGAGGCGCAGGACGGGTTCGGCGGCGCACAGTTCCCAGTCGAAGCCGAGCTGGCGGGCGAACAGGGC
The DNA here is from genome assembly GCF_056313745.1 of Lysobacter sp. DMC97. Lineage (NCBI taxonomy): Bacteria > Pseudomonadati > Pseudomonadota > Gammaproteobacteria > Lysobacterales > Lysobacteraceae > Lysobacter > Lysobacter sp. DMC97. The sequence goes on from NZ_JBQUZR010000009.1 coordinate 145,213, forward strand.
GCAGCGGGCGAGGTGGTAGCGGCTGCTGAGCAGGGTGACGCGGCCGCGGTGCGCGTCGGCGGCGAGCAGGCTGCGGGCGTTGCGCAGGTTCTGCAGGGTGTCGCGCGAGGTCTTCTCCAGCCGCAGCGGCGCGTCGGCGGCCACGCCTTCGGCCAGCAGTGCCTCGCGGGCGACGTCGGCCTCGGCCGGATGCCCGGGCGCGCTGCCGCCGAGCAGCACGATCGTGCGCGGCGGCTGCGTGCGCCACACGTCCGCCGCGCGGGCCACGCGCGCGGCGAAATCGGCGTCGAGGCGGCCGCCGGGCGCGTGCTTGCCGAACAGCAGCAGGGTGTCGCCATGCTCGGGCCGGATCGGCGCACGCCGTGCGATCCGCACGACATGGGCGAAATACCCGACGTACACCAGTCCCGCGCTGAGCACGCACAGCGCACCGGCGACGACGCCGGCATGCAGCACGTCGCGATCGAGCAGCAGGCGGCGGCGGTGATCCAGACGGGTCATGGACGTCGCGGCATCGGCATGGGTTTGGCAGGGAATCGGCGTGGCAGGGCCCCGGGCCACGGCGGTCAGGCGGCCAGAATAGCGCGATGCCGCGGCCGCCATGACCCGGCCACCATGACCCGACCGCTATAATCCGGGTCTTCTCCGAACACGGGCGACGCGGTGTCCCTTTCCGCAGCCACGGCTCCTGCCGCGATCCTCCCCTCCCCGATGACGCCCCTCGCGATCCGCGCCTACACCGCCACCACCGCGCTCGGCCACGGCCGCGACGCGCAGGCGGGCGCGCTGCGCCACCGCCGCAGCGGCCTGCGCCGCAACGACTTCGGCAGCGGCGCCACTGCCGAGGCGCGGCTCGACACGTGGATCGGTCGCGTCGACGGCATCGAGGACGTGCGCCTGCCGGCGGACCTCTCCGCGCTCGACTGCCGCAACAACCGGCTCGCCTGGCTCGCGTTCCACCAGGACGGGCTGCCCGAGGCCGTCGCCGCGTTGCGTGCGCGCCACGGCGCCGAACGCGTCGCGGTGGTGATCGGCACCTCGACCGCCAGCATCGGCGCCAGCGAAGAGGCCTACACGCGCCTCGACGGCGACGCCTTCCCGGCCGACCTGCGCGCGCCGTTGCTGCACACGCCGCATTCGCTGGGCCACTTCGTGCAGCGCGTCACCGGCCTGCGCGGGCCGTGCGTGACCGTCGCGACCGCGTGCTCGTCCAGCGCGAAGGTGTTCGCGCAGGCGGCGCGATTGATCCACGCCGGGCTCGTCGACGCCGCGCTGGTCGGCGGCATCGACACGCTGTGCGGCAGCGTGCTGTTCGGCTTCAATGCGCTGGGCCTCGTGTCGACGCGGCGCTGCCTGCCGTTCGACGCGCGCCGCGACGGCCTCAACCTCGGCGAAGCCGGCGGCTACGCGATCCTCGAACGCATTGCCGACGGCGAGAGCGCATCGCTGCGGCTCTGCGGCTACGGCGAGAGCAGCGACGCGCACCACATGTCGACGCCGCATCCCGAAGGCCTCGGCGCACGGCTGGCGATGGCGGATGCGCTCGCGCGCGCCGGCATCGCGGGCGACGCGGTCGGCTACCTCAACCTGCACGGCACCGCGACGCCCGCGAACGACAGCGTCGAAGCGGCCGCGGTCGCGGCGCTGTTCCCGGCGACGCTGCACGCGAGTTCGACCAAGGGCTGGACCGGCCACACGCTGGGCGCGGCGGGCATCGTCGAATCGGTGTTCGCGCTGCTGACGCTCGAACGCGGCCTGCTGCCCGGCATGCTCGGCGACGATGCCGGCGGCGACGCGCAGCCCGATCCCGCCTGCGGCCCGCAGATCCGCTTCGACAACGCCGAGCGCCGCATCGATTACGCGATGAACAACTCCTTCGGCTTCGGCGGCAACAATTGCTCGCTGGTGTTCGGGGGTGCGGCATGAGCACGCTCGCCGCCCGTATCGAGGCCGTGGCGTTCTGGGCGAACGGCCTGCCGTCGTGGGACGCCGCGCGTGCGTTCGTCGCCGACGGCACGCTACCCGACACCGCACCGGCGAAGCCGTCGCCGCAGTTGCTGCCGCCGAACGAGCGCCGCCGCGCGCCGGAGTCGGTGGCGGTAGCGCTGGAGGTCGCGCTCGCCGCGTGCCACGCCGCCGGCCGCGATCCGGCGTCGCTGCCGTCGGTATTCGCCTCGACCCACGGCGATCTGCCGATCACCGATTACATGTGCGCCACGCTGGCGACCGACCCGCGCGCGATCTCGCCGACGAAATTCCACAACTCGGTGCACAACGCCGCGGCCGGCTACTGGACCATCGGCGCCGGCTGCACCCGCGCCGCGACCGCGATCAGCGCTTACGACGCCAGCTTCGCCGAAGGCCTCATCGAAGCGCTGGCGCAGCTGGCCGAAGGCGCCGACGCCGTGCTGCTGGTCGGCTACGACACCGGCGCGGTCGGGCCGCTGCGGTCGATCCATCCGGTCGACGGGCTGCTCGGCGGCGCACTGGTGCTCGCGCGCGACGACGGCGCAGCGGGTCCGCGCCTGCGCGCGACGCTGATCGACGCGGAGGCCGATGTGCCGGGCGCGCTCGGTGCACGCTGCGCAACGAATCCGATGGCGCCGATGCTGCCGCTGTTCGATGCGCTCGCCGCCGGTGCCGCAAGCACGACACTGCATGCTGGCCCGGGCCGCGCGCTGCGACTGGAGCTCACGCATGGCTGAGCCCCTCGCCTTCGACCGCGGCAACGTCGTCGTCGTGATCCCGGCGCTGAACGAGGCGCTGCGCATCCGCGACGTGGTCGAGGGCGCGCTCGCCGAATGCGATCGCGTGATCGTGATCGACGACGGTTCCGACGACGGCACCGCGGAGAAGATCGCCGATCTGCCGGTGACGTTGCTGCGCCACGACAAGCGCATGGGCAAGGGCGCGAGCCTGCGCGACGGTTTCAGAGAAGCGCTGCGCCTGGGCGCGGCCGCGGCGCTGACGATGGACGGCGACGGCCAGCACCTGGCCGCCGACATCCCGCGCCTGATCGCCGCCGCCAACCGGCATCCGAATTGCATCGTCGTCGGCGCGCGCCTGCGCAAGCGCGCGCAGCAGCCGACCTACCGCCGCCTCGCCAACGAATTCGGCGACTGGGGCATCGCCTGGGGCTGCGGCTACCGCATCGCCGACACGCAGAGCGGCCAGCGCCTGTACCCCGCCGCGGTCGCCGCGCTCGACGACGTGCCCGGCGAGGACTTCGTGTTCGAGGCGCAGATCCTGATCAGCGCCGCGCGCCGCCTCGGCATGGGCGTGGTGTCGGTGCCGATCGAATCGCGCTACGCCGGCGCCGGCGCGGTCGAGAAATTCCGCAAGAGCCACTTCCGCCCGCTGCACGACCTGTGGCGCATCACCTCGCACGTGGTCGTGCAGGTGTGGCGCTACGGCCACGTGATCCGTGAATACCGCTGCACCCGCGCCACGCGGCCGGTGATCGAGGATCCCAGCGGCGAGTTTCGCTGAGATGAGTCAGATGGATATATCGCTGATACACGTAGTCGAATGGATCGAATTGCATCCAAAAACGGTCGACATATTTCAGTGGGTTGTACTAGCTTTCGTCGCGTGGGTCATTGGCGCGTGGCGATATCTAAGAACAAAATTTCGAAGCCCATCCATCGAGATTGAGAGCTTTACAAGTCGATGCGGACTGCAAGAGCTAGGCGAAATCGATGGCATCAACGGACACACGAAGGCACTATTCTTGCTCGAGGTTGGAATAAACAATCCAACACCAGAATCAATACATGTAAGAGAATTCAATTTATCAATAAAAACAAGAAAGAAATGGCAAGGATGGATCAAAGAACTTAATCCAGCAACGTTGCCGCGCAGGGTACGTAAGAGCATTGGCGAAACATCAAAGCTGTTAAGAAACTGGTTCTCTCATTTTGAGGAAGGAAACGAAAGCCTAACGATTAGAGGAGAAGTTGGCAGTAGAGAATACTGCTCTGGCTTCTTGCTCTTTGTCTCAGTCACATGGGGCACCATGAGACCTCTTGTTGTAGATGGCGCAATACCAGTGAAAATCAAAGCAAAGCTCACGACAGGTGAAGTGCTATCTGTCAAGTCGAGAATAACAGTTGTTGAAGATCTTGAAATTATTGAAGAAATGGTTCCCGGCGTTTTTGAATACAGTCAACATAGGTCCACTTGGAACATTGTGCGAAGAAAATAGTATTAAAAATTTCTCGCGAGATCGCCCGCTCATGAAACAACATTTTGACGTCATCGTCCTCGGCGGCGGCCTCGCGGGGCTCACGCTCGCGTTGCAGCTGAAGCAGCAGGATCCGGCGATCGATGTCCTCGTGCTCGAACGCCGCGCGCATCCGGTGCCGGAAGCCGCGCACAAGGTCGGCGAGTCGACCGTGGAGATCGGCGCGCACTACTTCGCGAACATGCTCGGCCTGCGCGAGCACCTGGAACGCGAGCACATCCGCAAGTTCGGCTTCCGCTTCTTCTTCAGCGAAGGCCGCCGCGACGTCGACCGCTGCACCGAACTGGGCGTGAGCCGGATCCTGCCGACGCCGTCGTGGCAGATCGATCGCGGCCGCTTCGAGAACTTCCTCGGCGAGGAAGCGCGCCGCCGCGGCGTTCGCTTCGTCGATGGCGCCGTGGTGCGCGGCATTGACCTGCGCGATGGCGACGCCGCGCACACGATCACCTGGGAACACGATGGCGCGACGCACGTCGCCGACGCGCGCTGGGTGATCGATGCCAGCGGCCGCGCGGGACTGGTCAAGCGCAAGCTCGATCTCGCCGTGCACGAAGTCCACGACGTCAACGCGGTGTGGTGGCGCGTCGACGGCGTCGTCGATCCGATGGACTGGTCGGACGATGCCGCATGGCGCGCGCGCTGCACGCCGCCGGACCGCTGGCGCTCGACCAACCACCTGTGCGGTCCTGGCTACTGGTTCTGGATGATCCCGCTGTCCTCCGGCGCGCATTCGCTGGGCATCGTCTGCGACGCGGACACGCATCCGCTGGAGACGATGAACACCCACGAGAAGGCGATGGCCTGGCTGCGCACGCACCAGCCGCGCGTCGCCGACGCGCTCGATCGCCCGGAACACACGCTGCAGGACTTCCTGTTCCTGCGCCACTTCTCCTACGGCTGCAAGCGCGTGTTCAGCGGCGATCGCTGGGCGCTGACCGGCGAGGCCGGCGTGTTCCTCGATCCGTTCTACTCGCCGGGCAGCGACTACATCGGCATTTCCAACACGCTGGTCTGCGACCTGATCCGCCGCGAACGCGCGGGCGAACCGTTCGCGCCGTACGCGGAGATCTACCAGCAGCTCTACTTCGGGTTCTTCGAGAACACGATGACGCTGTACCGCGGCCAGTACGCGCTGTTCGGCGACGCGCAGGTGATGCCGGTCAAGGTGATCTGGGACTACACCTACTACTGGGCGCTGCTGGCGCCCCTGGTGTGCGGCGACAAGCTCACCGAGGTCTCGCTGCTGGGTCGCCTGCGCCCGCAGTTCGAGCGCGGCCGCGCGCTCAACCTCGCGGTGCAGGCGCTGCTGCGCGCCTGGGGCGAAGCGAACACCGCCGCCGGCACGCCGGATGCGGCGACGCTCGACGGCCGCCTGCTCGACCAGTACGACATCGACTGGTTCCACGAAATGAACCGCGCGCTGCACGACACGCTCGACAACGCCGCCTTCCAGCAGCGCATCCGCGACAACGTCGCGCGCATGGACGCGCTGGCCGCGGAACTCCTGCAGCGGGCACGCGCGGCGCATCCGCAGCTCGACGACGGCGGGCTGGCGGCGCTGCTCGAAGCCGCACCCGATGCGCCGTCGCTGGCGCCGGCGTGGTACGCAGCGGCGTGATCCACATCGCTTCACCGGAGCCTTCGCCATGACCGACGCCATCGATCCGCGCGCCATCGCCGCCGGCCTCGCCGAACTGTGGTCGCCGCGCGTGGTCGCCGAAGTCGACGACCACTACGTCAAGGTCGCGAAGGTGCACGGCGTGCTCGACTGGCACCGCCACGCCGACGAGGACGAGCTCTTCCTCGTGCTGCAGGGCCGCCTGCGACTCGATTTCGAGGACGGCGACGCGGTCGTGCTGGAACCGGGCACCTTCCACGTCGTGCCGAAGGGCGTGCTGCACCAGCCGGTGGCCGAGGACGAATGCCTGCTCATGCTGTTCGAGCGCAAGGCCACGCGCCACACCGGCGACACCGTGAGCGCCTACACGCGCTCGATCGAGGACCAGCTGCGTCCGATCGATTGATCGGGACCGGACCGCGGGCCGGTCAGGTCATCCCGCCGTCGACACCGATCACCTGGCCGTTGACGTAACTCGCGCCGTCGCTGCACAGGAACGCGATCACCGCGGCGACTTCCTCCGGCTTGCCGGGACGCCCGGCGGGCACCATCTGCTTGATGTGCTCGGGCGAGAACGCTTCGTCGGTCATGCGGCCGGCGATCGCGCCGGGCGCGACCACATTCGCGGTGATGCCGCGGCTGCCCATCTCGCGCGCCAGAGATTTCGTCGCGCCGTGCAGCGCGGCCTTGGCCGCGGCGTAGTTGGCCTGCCCGCGGTTGCCGAGCACCGCCGCCACCGACGACACGCTGACGATGCGGCCCCAGCGCGTGCGCGCCATCGGCAGCAGCAGCGGCTGGGTGACGTGGAAGAAGCCATGCAGCGAGACGTCGACCACCCGCTTCCACTGTTCCTCGCGCAGGCCGGCCATCGGGCCGTCGTCGTGGATGCCGGCGTTGTTGACGACGATCTGGATCGTGCCCGCTTCGAGGAGCGTCGTGATCGCCGCGCGTGTCGCGTCGGCGTCGGCGACGTCGAAGGCAACGGCCTCGGCGCTGCCGCCGTCGGCGACGATCGCGTCGCGCACCGCTTCGGCACGCGCGAGGTTGGCGTTGGCGTGGACGATGACGTGCGCGCCCTGCGCCGCGAGCGCACGGCAGATCGCACCGCCGAGATCGCCGCTGCCGCCGGTGACGAGGGCGCGACGCTGGACCGGGTTGGACATCGGATCATTCTCCATCAACGTCAGGGGTTGTCATCCCGAATCCCCGGCTTGATCGGGGTGAGGGATCTGCTTGTGTGGCGTCGCCTCGAACAGCAGATCCCTCCTCGCGCTGCGCGCTCGTTCGGGATGACATCGGATTGTGCGCCATGCTCACCCCTGCAGCATCACCGCCGCGCGTCCTTCGGCGAGCAGCGTGCCGGCGTGGAACAGACGGAAGGCGTACTGCTGGCTCGTCGCGCTGTCGGCGAGCAGTTCGGCTTCGCCTTCGAGGTCGCCCGGCAGGTCGTCGATGCGGGCCACGTGCAGGCGCACGTCGCGCAGCGCGACGAGGAAGCCGACTTTCGGCGCACCGCCGGCCGCGGCGCCGCGCAGGCCGCCGTGCACGGCCATCGCCTGCGCACCGTACTCGCACAGGTGCACCGCGCGCAGCCGGCCATCGCTGCGGAGCGGATGCGCGGGATCGCGGTGGCCGGCGCTGCGCAGGCGAATGCGCATATCGTCCCAGTCGGTCACCGCGTCCCACAGGCACATCGCGCCCTGGTGCGGGATCATCGCGAGGATCGCGTCGCGGTCGATCACGACGTCACCCCTGTAGGAGCGCCGGAAGGCGCGACCGATCGTTGCCGGACATGGATCATGCCGATGCGCCCGCGGATTCTGCCGTCGGATGCCGTGCGATCAACAGCGCCAGCAGGAAGTTGAAGCCGACGCCCAGCGTGACGGTCACACCGATCGCGCGCAGCACCGGGATGGTCGACAGCGCGAGCAGGAAGAACACGAGGAACGTCATCAGACTGCACACGATCAGCGCGTGGAAGGTGCGCAGCTGGTCTTCGAGGCCGTCGCCGGCGTGCTCGAAGAACAAGGCGTAGTCGAGGCCGAGGCCGGCGGCGAGGATCAGCGCGACCAGGTGGAACAGCGTCAGCTCGACGCCGCAGGCGCGCAGCGCGGCGAGGATGATCAGCGTGGTGAGCGCCATCGGCAGCAGCACGCGGGCGACGCGGCGCGGCGTGCGCAGCGCGGCCCACACGGTCGCCGCCAGCAGCAGCGCGGCGAGGCCGAGCGCGAACAGCACGCGCTCGCGGTAGGCGACGACCAGCGATTCCGATGCGGTCTTCAGGTCGAGCAGTTCGACGCCGTCGCGCCCGGCGACCGCGGCGGCAACGCGCGCGGGGTCGTCGAGGCCGGTCATCGACACCAGCGCCACCGCGCCGTGGCTCTTGTCGATCAGCAGTCCGTCGACGCGCGTGGCGAGCGGCGTGCCGGCGAGGTCGCGCGCGGTGAGCGGCGCCGCGGTGCGCGCGGTCTCGGCATCGCGGAGGAAGTCCTCGAACGCGTCGCTGCGGAACGGCGTCGCCGCGACCGCTTCATCGAGTGTGGCGCGCAGCACATCGGGCGCGGGCAGTTTCGCCTGGCGCGCGCGCTGCGTGGCGGCGCTGGGCAGCACCTTCGCGGCGCTGTCGTAGCCGGCGATCGTGTGCTGCGCGACCAGCGTATCGAGCGTGGCGTGCAGCGCTTCGGTGCGGCGCAGCGCGGTCTCGGCGTCGGGCGCGCGCACGGCGAGCAGCCAGCGCACGTCGGGCGCGCCGAGCGCACTGCGCAGGTGCGCGTCCTGCGCCAGCGCTTCGGGGCGCACGGGCGTGAGCTTCGACAGGTCGTTCTGCCAGAACGGTCCCGGCGCGAACGCGAGCGTGGCGAACCCGATGACCGCGAGCATCGCCAGCGCCCAGCGCGGCGGCCGCGGCAGGCGTTCGACCGCGGACCACAGCCGGCGCAGGCGCGCGGAATCGGCGGGATCGCGCGGCGCGGGATCGATCAGCGCCGGCAGCAGCAGGCGCGTGGTCGCGGCGGCGACGAGCAGCCCGGCGATGGTGAACACCGCGAGCTGGCGCAGGCCTTCGACGCCGGAGAACAGGAAGGTGACGTAGGCGATGCAGGTGGACGCGACGCCGGTGGCGAGCGTCGGCCAGATCGCGCGCGCGTTGGTCCACGGCGACACGCCGGCACGCTGGTGGCTGAAGAGATGGATCGGATAGTCCTGCACCACGCCGATCAGCGTGAAGCCGAACGCGACGGTGATGCCATGCACGCCGGGGAACAGCAGCGCGACCGCGCCGAGGCCGGCGAGGCCGGCGCTGGCCAGCGGCAGCACGCCGAACAGCGGCGTGCGCCAGCTGCGGTAGGCGAACAGCAGCAGGAGGATCAGCCCGAGCGTGTCGACGCTGCCGATCCAGTTCGCCTCGCGCTGCGTGCGTCCGCCGATCTCCACCGAGAACGCGCCGGGGCCGGTGAGCACGAGTCGCGACGCGCTGCCGCCGCGCGCCTTGGCGAACGCGGCCTGCACCGCGTCGACCGCGGCCTGCTGGCCGCTGGGATCGAAGCCCGCGGCGCGGGTTTCCACCGCCAGCAGCGCTTCGCGGCCGCCGGCATCGAACCACACGCCGTGCAGCCGCTGCGGCGACGCCGCGCCCTGCAATGCCTCGGCGACGCGCAGCGTCTCCAGCGTCGGATCGGACGGCAGCAGCGGTTCGATCAGCCCCGCTGCGGGCGAGCCGAGGTCCTGCACGCGCGCGTCGAGTTCGTCGCGCAGGAACGCGGCGTCGAAACGCTGCGCGTCCAGCGTCGGCGACAGCAGGTAGCGGTACGGCTTCAGGCGCTCGGGGATCGCCGCCAGCGGATCGCCGCCGCCGTTGGCGACGAAGGTGAAGCGGTCGTCGGCGGAGAGCGTCGCGGCGACGGCCTGCGACTGCGCGGCCAGCGTCTCGGCATCGGCGCCGGACAGCGACAGCAGCAGCAGGCGCGAACCCGGGCCTTCGCCGAGTTCGTCGAGCAGCAGCGCCTGCGCGGGGGTTTCGGCCGACGGCATGAACTTGCGCAGGTCGCCGCTGACGTGCAGGCGCTGCGAGATCGCGTAGCCGACGACGGCGAGCACCGCCAGCCAGACCAGCGCGAGGACGGTGCGGCGGGTGGCGGTCATGCCGCGTGCCCCGCGTCCGCTTCAATTGTCATCCCGAGCCGAAGGCGAGGGACCTGCTCTTCCATGGCCGCGTCGTGAACGCAACAGCAGGTCCCTCGCTGCGCTCGGGATGACAGCGGAAAGTGCGGCATGGCGGCACCGCGATCCCGCCTCATCGCGCCCCCGTCCGACACAGCGTCTCCAGCGCCTTCGCGTCGCTGTCGGGCTTCGCGGCCTGCGCGGCGCTGGCGAGCAGCGTGCGCTGGAGGTCGCCCTTCGCGGGGCGGGTCTCGATGCAGCGCAGTTCGGCGCCCTGCCCGTACAGCACGATGTCGCGGACGCGGGCGGCCAGCGCCTTGTCCTTCGGCGCGAGCGTCAGCGTCCAGCGTTCGCGGGTGCCGTCGGCGCGCAGGGTGTAGGTGCGCTCGATGCCCGCGCGGTCGCCGGCGAGCAGCGCGCCGAAGCTCGATTGCAGGCCGGCCAGCTCCGGCACGCGCGCCAGCGAGAACGTGCGCGGCGGCTTGCCGTCGCGAGCGATGGTGGCCTCGCCGGCACGCAGGGTGGTGGTTTCGCGGTACGGGCTGCGCACCTCGCGCACCAGCGTGTCGGCGTCGGGACGGCGGTATTCGCCGCTCAGCCGCAGCGGCGCCTTCAGCAGCGGCGAGCCGCGCAGTTCGACGAACGCGGTGCGCACCGGTGCCGGGCGCGCCAGCGCGGCGAGGATCCAGCCGCTGTCGACGCCCTGCGCGGCGACGACGGGACCGGCAATGCCGGCGACGCAAACCAGCAGGGCGCCGGCGAGGCGCGATCGGGCGGCAGGCATCAGTCGCGGCTCCAGAAGTCGTAGAAATTGAACCAGTTGTACGGGGCGCTGCGGGCGACGGCTTCCAGCCGCGCGGCGTAGCGCCGGATCAGCTGCGCCAGCGCCTCGGCGCGTTGCGGCCGCGGGATGACGACCGCGTCGCTGAAGTTCTCGAACAGCAGCTCGTAGCGGTTGCCGCCGCGGTACAGGCCGAAGGCCAGCGTCACCGGCGCCTTCAGCGCGGCGGCGATCAGCCATGGCGCCACCGGGAAGCGTGCGTCCTCGCCGAAGAACGGCGCCGCAACGGTCTGTCCACCGGGATGCGCGCGGTCGATCAGCAGCGCCACCAGCGCACCTTCCTGCACCGCCTGCTGGATCGCCAGCATCAGCGCGGGCCCGTCCTGCGCGGCGTCGATGATCGTCGCCGCCATGCCCGGGTTGAGGTTGTCGAGCAGCTGCGTCAAGGCGGGGTTGTGGCCTTTGTCGAGCACCACGCGGATGGTGTATTCGGGACGCCGCTGCGACAGCACGCGCAGCACCTCGAAGCTGCCCAGGTGCGAGCCGAACAGCAGCATGCCGCGGCCGAGGTCGAGGTGCGCGTGCAGCTCGTCGAGGCCGCGCACGGTCACGTCGAAGCGGCGCTCCAGGCTGGCGGCGCCGTCGCCGAGCAGGAACACGCGGTCGAGGATGGTCGCGGCGAAGGTGTGGATGTGGCGGCCCACCTGCCACAGCGACGCCGGCCGGCCCTGCACGCGGCTCAGCCAGGCGCGCGAGGCGATGCGTTCGGGCGCGCGCCGCAGCACGAAGTAGAGGGTGATCGGATACAGCAGCAGGCGGGCGACGGCGCGGCCGCCGTAGCGGCCGATGCTGCGGATCAGCCACAGCGCGAAGCGGCCGCCGCCTTCGGGGCGGGCCTTCCAGTCGGTGCTCACGCCTGCACCTCGCCGGTCGCGACCGGCGCATCGCCGCACAGCACCCGGAAGCGCCAGCGCGGCGCGCCGTCGGCGGCCGGCGCCAGCGCGTCCAGTTCGATCCGCGCGGTCTCGCCGGGCAGCAGCGGGCGCACGAACTTCACCTGCGGCAGCCGCAGCGGGCCGAGTGGCGCGTGGTCGGGGCCGTGCACGCGTTCGATCGCCGCCAGCACATGGTCGAGCACGACCACGCCGGGCACGACCGGACGCCCGGGGAAATGCCCGGGCAGCGCGGGATGATCGGCCGGCACCGTGAAGGTCACGGTGCGCGTCCGTGCAGGGCGATGACGGCGTCGCGCGCGTCGCGCGCCAGCGACGCGCGATCGCGGCCGGCGGCAGGCAGCGGCATGCCGAAACGCACCACGATCCGGCCCGGACGCACCCGGAAGAATCCCTGCGCCGGCAGCACGTCGCCGGCACCGACGATCGCCACCGGCAGCACCTCCACGCCGGCCTCGATCGCGGTCTGGAACGCGCCGCCCTTGAACGCCGCGATGCGGCCGTCGCGGCTGCGGGTGCCTTCGGGGAAGACGCACAGCGTGGCGCCCCGGCGCAGCAGCGCCGCCCCGCCGTCGACCAGGTGCGCGCCGGCGCCGCGACCGCGGCGCTCGACGAACAGCATGCCCATCGCGCGGGCGTAGCGGCCGAGGAACGGCACCCGCGCCATCTCCGCCTTCAGCACGAAGCGCAGCGGCACCGGCACCGCGCGGAACAGCGCGCAGACGTCGATCACCGACGCGTGGTTGGCGACGAGGACGTAGGGCTTCGACCAGTCGATCGCATCCGCACCGTCCACCGAAAGCCGCGCGCCGGCGCCGCCGAGCAGGCCCGGCGCCCAGATCCGCGCCGCCATCCGCAGCGGCAGCCGCGGGCCGCCGGACACCACGCGCACGACCAGCGCGATCGCGATCCAGAACGCGGTGTGGCCGAGGGTGAAGGCGAACTGCAGCGCATTGCAGATCGCCCACGGCACCGCCGTCAGCGGCGAGGCGCTGCGGCGTTCGCGAAAATCGTGGCGGGCGTCGACCGTGGACATGCGGGGCGGATTCTCCGGGGAATGCGTGGACGATGGCGGGGACGCCGGGGCGTCAATGCACCGCCCCGACGTCGTCGGAACGGAAGAAGTCGCGCCAGAAGGCCGGCCCCAGCGCCGCCAGCCGGCGCACGAACTCGGCGAACGTCTTGTACGGCCGCACCGGGAACCGGCGCCGGCGGATCTGGTATTCGACCAGCGCGAACCCGCCGAGCAGGCCGTAGTTGGCGACGTTGGCGATGAACGACCACTGGCCCTCGGTCACCGTGAACGGCGCGGCGATCCCGGCGTGGGCGAGCAGGCCGTTGGGCACCGCCACCAGCGCCAGCACCAGGTTGATCGCGGTCAGCAGCCACAGCATCAGCCCCCAGCCGAGGGTGACACGGCGGGTGTAGCGCAGGTAGTCCGGCGCCAGCGCGTCCGGCGTGGTGGCGTAGATCGCGGCCACCACCTTGCGGATCAGCGGCACGCGCCCGGGCCGCAGGCTGCGCAGGAACCACGTGCCGATCAGCGCCGTGAACGCCGGCGGCACCAGCAGCAGCGCGGTCAGCGCGAACCCGCCACGGGCCAGCCCGGCCAGCGCCAGCGCCGCGCCTGCCGCGCCCAGCCAGGCGGCCGCGCGCCGCGCGACCAGGCCTTCGATGAGCACCAGCAGCGCCAGGTCGACCAGCGCGATCAGGGCGAGCGTCGGCGACTCCCGCGCTTCGGCCAGGTGCGCCAGCACGACGTAGGCCGGCAGCAACAGCAGCCTGAAGGCGGCGGTCACACGGTCCGATGTTCTTGGATGTGGGCCGACAGGGCGCGCAGCGACCCGAAGATCCGGCGGTTGTCGTCGTTGTCCGAGCGCAGCTGGAAGCCGTACTTCTTGCTGATCGCCAGCGACAGTTCGAGCGCGTCGATCGAATCCAGGCCGAGCCCGGCGCCGAACAGCGGCGCCTCGGGATCGATGCCCGCGGCCTCGACGCCGTCGAGGTTCAGGCTCTCGACCAGCAGATCCGCCAGTTCGCGTTCGGCGGCAGTCAGTTCAGACATGGGCAACACATCCACAATTCACGGCCAGAGACAGCCTCGCGCGGGTCTGCGCGAAACGATTCGGTGCACTCGCTCCGGAGCGCGCGGGGCATCCGTGGGGGGCGGCGCGCCGGAGCCTGTGCGCCGTCCGGGTCCGGACGGCAGCGGCGTGCCAAGCGTTATCATGCCAGCCTTGGACCCCGACCAGAAGAACATGACCGTCCCATCCGGAAAGGTCGCCGACAGTATGGCGGCCTCCCCTGCGCCCGCGGCGTCCCCGGATTCGACCGCCCCGGTTTCGACCGTCCTGGAGTGCGACGTCCTGATCATCGGCGGCGGCCCCGCCGGCAGCACCGCCGCGATCGCCCTGGCCCGGGCCGGGCGCCGGGTGCTGCTGCTGGAGAAGGACCGCCACCCGCGCTTCCACATCGGCGAATCGCTGCTGCCGATGAACCTGCCGATCCTCGACCGCCTGGGCGTGCTCGACCGGGTGGCCGCCATCGGCGTGCGCAAGGTCGGCGCGGACTTCCCGCTGCCGTCGGATGGCGACGCCGGCACCCACGTGTTCCGCTTCGACCATTCGCTGACCCCCGGCTGCACCCACGCTTTCCAGGTGCGCCGCGACCGGTTCGACACCGTGCTGTTCGAGGCCGCCCGCGAGGCCGGCGCCGACGCCCGCGACGGCGTGGCGGTGACCGCGGTCGACTTCGATCCCGACGGCCGCCCGCGCCGGGCCCGCGCCCGCGCCGCCGACGGCAGCGAACTCGCGATCTCGATGGCGTACCTGATCGACGCCAGCGGCCGCGACACGTTCCTGGGCAATCGGCTGAAGACCAAGCGACGCAATCCGAAGCACCAGTCGGCGGCACTGTTCAGCCATTTCCGCGGCGTCGCGCGGCGCGACGGCGAGCATGCCGGCAACATCACCATCGAACGCTTCGCGCACGGCTGGGTGTGGCTGATCCCGCTGCCCGACGACGTGATGAGCATCGGCGCGGTGTGTTCGCCCGACTACCTGAAGCAGCGTCGCGGCGACGGCGAGGCGTTCCTGCTCGACACCCTGCGCGGCATGCCGACGGTGTGGGCGCGCATGGCCGGCGCCGAGCGCGTCGCACCGGTCCACGCCACCGGCAACTATTCGTACGTCTCCACCCGGATGTGCGGCCCCGGCTGGACCACGGTGGGCGACGCCTACGCCTTCATCGACCCGATCTTCTCCTCCGGCGTGTACCTGGCGATGCACAGCGCCGAGCGCGCCGCCGCGATGGTCGACGCCGCGCTGCGCACGCCCGCGCGCGAGGCCGCGCTGCAGCAGGCGATGGCGCGCGGCTTCGACCGCGGCCTGAAGGAATTCTCCTGGTTCATCTACCGCTTCACCACGCCGGTGATGCGCCACCTGTTCGCCAACCCGCGCAACACGTGGCAGATCGAGCAGGCGGTGATCTCGATGCTGGCCGGCGACGTGTTCGACAACCCCGCCGTCGTGCGCAGGCTGCGCGCGTTCCGGCTGATCTACCTGATCACCGCCGCCGGCATGGCGCCGACGACCCTGCGCGCCTGGTGGCAGCGCCGGCGCCGGCGTCGCGCGGGCTTCAGCGGCGAAACGCTGCAGCCGGACCCCGGCCTCGCCATGACGGCGGCCGATGCTTCTTCCCCGACGACGGCCGCCGGGACGGCGCCGCTGGCGGACCCTGCCCGGAATCCTGCATGAGCCGCCCCTTGCAACACCCGCCCGTCGCGCTGTCGGTGGACTACCTCCAGGCGGCCTCGCCGGAGGCGCTGCTGGGCGCGGACACGCTGGCCGTGTTCGGGTTCGGCGACCATGCGCCCGACTGCGACGACCCGCGCTACCTGCGGGTGCCGCTGCAACCGTGGGGCGTGGCGCCGTTCGAGCACTGGCGCAGCGCCGGCCCGGTCGACTGCGGCCGCGATGGCGACGCCGAACGCGGCATCGTGCGCTGGGCCAGCGACGGCCACCTGACCTTCGGCGCGATCGAGATCGACGAAGCCCCGGGCGACCACCCCGACCACAGCGACATCAGCGACGCCGCCGAGCGCGCCTACCGCCGCATGGTCGAGTTCGTCTCCGGCAGCCGCACCCCGTACCTGCTGCGGATGTGGAACTACCTCGACGCCATCACCCTCGGCGACGGCGACGCCGAACGCTACCGCCGCTTCTGCGTCGGCCGCGCCCGCGGCCTGGGCACGTTCGACACCACCGCGCTGCCCGCCGCCACCGCGATCGGCCGCTGCGACGGCCGGCGCACGCTGCAGGTCTACTGGCTGTCGGCCGACCACCGCGGCACGCCGGTGGAAAACCCGCGCCAGGTCAGCGCCTACAAGTACCCGCGCCAGTACGGCCCGCAGTCGCCCAGCTTCGCCCGCGCCATGCTGCCGCCGCCGGGCAGCAGCATGCCGCTACTGCTGTCGGGCACCGCCAGCGTGGTCGGTCACGCCTCGCAGCACACCGGCGAACTGCTGAAGCAGATCACCGAGACCTTCGCCAACTTCGACGCCCTGCTCGGCGAGGCCCGCCGGCATGCCCCGGGGCTGCCGGCCGGCTTCGGCAGCGGCACGCGGCTGAAGGTCTACGTCCGCGACGCCGCCGACCTGCCGACCGTCGCGCAGGCGCTGGACGACCGCTTCGGCACCAGCGTCCCGCGCGTGGTGCTGCACGCCGCGATCTGCCGCCGCGAGCTGGCGGTGGAGATCGACGGCGTGCATGTCTGAACCGGACACCTGCGTTCCGTAGGGCGGGCCCTGGCCCGCCGTCATGGCGACCGACTGACGGCCGTGGCGATGGGAAAGCTTCGATCATTCGGCGGTGCAAACCGAAACGTCGCAATGGCGGGCCAGGGGCCCGCCCTACGACACTTGAATCCGGGGGGCGGCGCAGTCATGTTGCGGTCGCCGGCCGCGCTTCCGCGGCCCTTCCCGAGGGGAACCGCGCCATGGGTCTGATCAGCCTGCTCTGGGGCATCGTCGCGATGCTGCTGATGTTCATCGGCCTGATTCCGCTGCTGGGCTGGCTCAACTGGCTGTGGATCCCCTTCGCCGGCGTCGGCGCGATCATCGCCGCGCTCGGCGTGCTGTTCGGCAAGAGCGGCAAGAACGGCCGCGCCAAGGCCGGCCTCGTGCTCAACGGCATCGTCATCGCCGTCGCACTGGTGCGCCTGAGTTTGGGTGGCGGGATCGTCTGACCTGCGGCACGGGGTTTCGCTTTTCGCAGGAGCGACGTGAGTCGCGACCCGATCACGTTTCCGACTTCGACGGGTCGCGCCTTCCGGCGCTCCTACAAAGCGCCTTCGCGCGGCATCTGCCGCGCCGCCACCAGCGCCTGCGTGTGCGCATGCTTCGGATGCGCCAGCACCTCCGCCGCGTCACCGAGTTCGACGATGCGGCCCGCTTCCAGCACCGCGATGCGTTCGGCGACTGCCGCCGCCGCGGCGAGGTCGTGGGTGACGAACAGCAGCGCGAGGCCGCGTTCGCGCTTCAGTCGCGCCAGCAGGTCGAGCACGCCGCGGCGGTGGTGCGCGTCGAGCGCCGACACCGCTTCGTCGCAGACCAGCAGGCCGGGATCGCAGGCCAGTGCGCGCGCGATCGCGACGCGCTGGCGCTGGCCGCCGGAGAGCTGGTGCGGCCAGCGCGTCGCCAGTGCCGGATCGAGCCCGACGGCGGCGAGCAATTCACGCGCCTTCGCCGCACGCGACGCGGCATCGCCGATCGCGTGGATGCGCAGCGGCTCGGCGGCGAGGTCGGCGACGCGCATGCGCGGATCGAGCGAGGCGTAGGGATCCTGGAACACCACACCGATGCGCCGGCGGCGGTCGCGCAGCGCGCGGCCGGACAGCGCGGTGAAGTCCTCGCCATCCAGCCACACGCGGCCCTGCGCGCCGCGCAGCAGGCGCAGCAGCGCGCGGCCGAGCGTGCTCTTGCCGCTGCCGCTTTCGCCCAGCAGCGCCAGGCCTTCGCCACGATGCAGCGTGAGCGCGACGTCATCGAGCGCCGGCCGCGGCGCGCGCGGGTACTGCATGGTCATGCCTTCGGCGCGGAGCAGCGGGGCGGTGTCGTCTTCGATGCGCGGCAGGTCGGACGCGTCGATGCTCGTGGGCACCCGATCCGCTTCCAGCAGCTCCCGCGTGTACGCCTGCGCCGGCGCATCGAACACGCTGCGCGTCGGCCCGCGTTCGACCACCGCGCCGCGGCGCAGCACCAGCACGTCGTCGGCGTAGGCGCCGACCAGCGGCAGGTCGTGGCTGATCAGCATCAGGCCGAGGCCGTCCTCGCGGCGCAGCGCGTCGAGCAGGTCGAGCACGTCGCGGGCGATGCGCGCGTCGAGCGCGGACGTCGGTTCGTCGGCGATCAGCAGCTTCGGCGCGCTGCACAGCGCCAGCGCGATCGCGATGCGCTGGCGCTGGCCGCCGGAGAACTGGTGCGGGAAACGCGTCAGCGCGGCGTCGGGATCGGGCAGCTGCACGCGGGCGAGCAGCGCGCGCGCCTCCGCGTCCGGGCGACCGTGCGCGCACAGGGTCTCGCGCAGCTGCGCGCCGACGCTGCGCAGCGGGTGCAGCGACGCCAGCGGGTCCTGCGGCACCCAGCCCAGCACGCGGCCGCGCAACGCGGCGTGTGCACGGCTGCCGAGCGCGCAATCGACGCCGTCATGCGCCAGCGTGCCGGTCGCGCGCAGGCCCGCGGGCAGCAGGCCGAGCAGCGACAGCGCGGTGAGGCTCTTGCCGCTGCCGCTCTCGCCGACCACGCCGAGGCAGCGGCCCGGCGCCAGATCGAGGTCGAGCGGACCGAGCAGGCGGCGTTCGCCGGCGAAGACTTCGAGCGCGCGCAGCGACAGCGTCATGCGGCCGCCGACTCCGGTTCGGCGTCGGTGCGCGCATCGCCGCGCACGTCGAGCCAGTCGCGCAGCGCATCGCCGAGGAACTGGAACGCGGCCAGCGTCGCGACCAGGAAGCCGGCCGGGAACAGCAGCGTCCACGGCGCGCTGTCGAGTTCCTGCACGCCCTCGGACAGCAGCGTGCCCCAGCTGGCGGACGGCTCGTCCACGCTCAGGCCGAGGAAGCCGAGGAAGCTCTCGACGAGGATCGCCTGCGGCAGGATCAGGCCCAGCGACACGAACGCCAGCGGCAGCAGATTGGGCAGCGCGTGCCAGCGCAAGCGCTGGCCGAAGCTCGCGCCCATCGCGGTCGCGGCCAGCAGGAACGGCTGCTCGCGCAGGCGCGCGGCCTCGGCGCGCATGATCCGCGCGAGGTCGATCCACACGTAGCCGCCGATCGCCGCCAGCAGCAGCGGCAGCGAGCGGTCGAACAGCGTGAGCAGCAGGATCACGATCAGCAGGAACGGCAAGGCGCTGAACACGTCGAGCACGCGCAGCATCGCGCGCTCCACCGCGCCACCGGCGAGGCCCGCGCTGGCGCCGAAGCCCAACCCGAGCGCAAGCGCGACCAGGCTGGCGAGCAACCCGACCGTCAGCGACAGCCGCCCGCCGGCCAGCGTGCGCGCCAGCACGTCGCGGCCGATGGCGTCGGTGCCGAACCAGTGCCCGGCCACGCCCGGCGCCACCGACAGCGCGTCCCAGTCCGGGCGGTGCGGATCGAAGGCGAGGAACAGCGGCCCCAGCCAGCACAGCAGCGCCAGCACGGCGAGGAAGCCCAGACAGGCACGGGCGAGCGGCGGCAGCGGGCGCGAAGGTCGCATCGGGGCATTGTAGGGATTCGCTCCCGGGCAGGTTCAGGCAGGCCGCCGTGCCCCCTCCCTTTCGAGAACCCGGGATGGGGATGGGGCGAACGCCATCCGTGAATCGTGGCCGCATGCTTCCCCCGGAACCCATCCCCACCCAGACCCGCCCCTTGAAGGGGAGGGCTTTCATCGCTGCATCACGCGCGAAACGTCCATCGAGGCTGCGCAGGCATTCGATCGCGAACAAGTACGGACAGGCCGCTCTGCTCCCTCCCCTTCAAGGGGAGGGCCGGGGTGGGGATGGGGTGAACGCCATGCGCGCATCGTGGCCGCTCTGCTCCCTCCCCTTGAAGGGGAGGGCTTTTCCTGCAGCGCGACGCAGCGTCACGCCGGCGCATTGCGCGCGGTCAAACCGGCCCTGTACACCGGGCGTATCATGCGCGGCATGACCTATCCCATCACCCGCCTCCGCCGCATGCGCCGCAGCGAGTTCTCGCGCCGGCTCATGCGCGAACACGTGCTGACCGCGAACGATCTCATCTACCCGGTCTTCGTCCATGAACTGCCCGGCCGCGCGCCGGTGGGCTCGATGCCCGGCATCGAGCGCCTGTCGATCGACGAGCTGCTGAAGGTCGGCGAACAGGCCGCCGAGCTGCAGGTACCGGCGCTCGCGCTGTTCGCGGTGACCGCGCCGGAGGCCAAGTCGCTCGACGGCGTCGCCGCGTGGGACGACGAGGGCCTGATGCAGCGCGCGGTGCGCGCGCTGAAGGCGCGGTTCCCGGAGCTGGGCGTGATCACCGACGTCGCGCTGGACCCGTACACCAGCCACGGCCAGGACGGGCTGCTCGACGACACCGGCTACGTGGTCAACGACGAGACCGTCGAAGCGCTGGTGCAGCAGGCGCTGTCGCACGCCCGCGCCGGCGCCGACGTCGTCGCCCCCAGCGACATGATGGACGGCCGCATCGGTGCGATCCGCGAGGCGCTGGAAGCCGCAGGCCACATCCACACCCGCATCCTCAGCTACGCCGCGAAGTACGCGAGCAGCTACTACGGCCCGTTCCGCGACGCGGTGGGTTCGGCCGGCGCGTTGGGCAAGGGCAACAAGTATTCGTACCAGATGGACCCGGCCAATTCCGACGAGGCCCTGCGCGAAGTCGCGCTGGACCTCGACGAAGGCGCGGACATGATCATGGTGAAGCCGGGCCTGCCGTACCTGGACATCGTGCGCCGGGTGAAGGACCGCTTCGGCGTGCCGACCTTCGCCTACCAGGTCAGCGGCGAGTACGCGATGCTGAAGGCCGCCGCGCAGAACGGCTGGCTCGACGAGCGGGCCTGTGCGCTGGAAGCGCTGGTCGCGTTCAAGCGCGCCGGCTGCGACGGCATCCTCACCTACTTCGCGCTGGACGCCGCGCGCTGGCTGCGCGAGGCGCATTGAGCGCAGCCGCGCCCGGCCTCGATCCGCGGCCCGGCGACGCCGGGCGTGGATCGCGCACGGCGCCCGTGCATTCCGACACGGCGCCCGCCGTGTTCCGACGCGCTTCCCGCATGCTCGGCTACAGTCGGGCCTTCTCCCCGCTCGCTTCCACACGGACGCTGCCGCCATGAAACGCTACGCCGTCTTCGGACAACCCGTCCTCCATTCGCTGTCACCGCGCATCCACCAGGCGTTCGCGAAACAGGCCGGCATCGAACTGGAATACACCGCGATCGAGATCGCGCCCGGCGATTTCGCGGCGGCGCTGTCGTCGTTCGCGAAGAGCGGCGGCCAGGGCGCCAACGTCACCCTGCCGCACAAGCAGCGCGCGGCCGAACTGTGCAACCTGCTGAGCAAGCGCGCGCAGCGCGCCGGCGCGGTGAACACGCTGATCCGCCATGACACCGGCTGGCTCGGCGACAACACCGACGGCGCCGGCCTGGTCCGCGACCTCACCGAACGCCATGGCCTGGACCTGCGCGGCCGGCGCACGCTGCTGCTGGGCGCCGGCGGCGCCGCGCGCGGCGTCGCGCCGTCGCTGATGGACGCCGGCATCGGCGAGCTGTACGTCGTCAACCGCGACAGCGCCAAGGCCGACGCGCTGGTCGACCAGATCGGCGAGCCCGCGCGCGTGCATTCGCGCTATCTCGACGACCTCGGCACGCTGGGCGAGTTCGACCTGATCCTCAACGCCACCTCCGCCGCGCGCCACGGCGCGCTGCCATCGCTGCCGATGTCGCTGGCAGCCTCGCGCACCGCCGCGGTCGACCTCAGCTACGGCGAGGCGGCGATCCCGTTCCTCGCCTGGGCCCGCGCCGCCGGTGCACGCGACGCCGTGGACGGCCTCGGCATGCTGGTCGAGCAGGCCGCGGAAAGCTTTTTCCTGTGGCACGGCGTGCGCCCGGACACCGCGCCGGTGTACGCCGAGCTGGCGGCGCACCACGCCGCGCTGATCACCGCGGACTGACACCATGGGCAACGCCGGCGTCTGGCTCAACCTCCTCGGCTACGCTCTGCCCGGCCTGATCGGGCTGGGCATCGCGCTCGCGCTGCTGCTGACCAGCGCCCGCCCCGGTCCCGGCCGGCGCCTCGGCCTGATCGGCGTCGGCCTGATGCTGACCGCCGCCGTCTTGTCGATGGGCCTCGCGATCGCGCAGAACCTCATCGTGCTGGGCAACACCGACGGCGCGATGGCCATGTCGCGCAGCTTCGCCCTGATCGGCATCGCCCACGTGCTGCTCAACGTGCTGTCGATGGCCGGCGTGGTCACGCTGGTATGGGGACTGTGCCGGCAGAGCCACGCCACGCCGCAGGCGCGCTGAGGCGACGATGGCGCGGGACCTCCACGCCATCGCGGATCGCCACGTCCGCCGTCGGCTGGAAGCCGCGCTGGTCCTGCTGGATCTTCCGCAGGGCGAGCGCTGACTGCTTTTCTTCATTGCCAGGAACCGACGATGCGTCTTGCTGCTGCCTGCCTGCTTTTCCTGCTGCCCGCGTTCGCGCAGGCCGCCGCACCCGTGTCGTTGAAGAACGGTATGAACCGTGTCGACTTCACCGGCGACGGGCGTGCCGACCTCGTCGTGGTCGCGCATCGCGAGAACTTCAACGCCCACGGCTTCGAGGTCGTGACCTTCCACGTCGAGGACGGCGACACGCTGCTGCAGGTGCCGCTGTTCGACGGCGACGACGAACGCCAGTTCGCGACGATCAGCGGCGGCGCGGACTGCACGCTGCACGACCTGCGCCTGCTGCCCGGCAAAGCGGGCGAGCCGATGACGCTGATCGTCGCCGACCGCGCGCTCGGCGACAGCTACGCCGACCCGAACACCGTGACCTTCACCTGGTACGCGCTGCGCACGAATGCCGAGGGCGACGTCGGCCATCCGCAATTCCGTTTCGAACGGACGCGCAGCACGCAGGCAAAGCAGCCGTTCTGCGATGTCGGCGACGCCTTCGACGCGACGTTCGGGAAGCGCTGACGTTCACGGCCGGCGCCGCCCGCGCTCAACCGTCCTCGAGGATCACCTCGCCCTTCACCAGCCACGACGCGCCGAACGCGAGGACGGCGATCGACTCCAGCCAGAACACGGGGTCGAAGCGCGCCAGCGCGGCCATCGGGCCGACGACCTTCACCGCGGCGATCCCGGCGATGCACGCCAGGATCAGCACGCCGCAGACGGCATAGATGCGGTTGCGGGCACGCTTCTCCGGCGTCATCGGCCTGGTCGGGTCGGTGCTGCGGAACAGCACCAGGCAGAAGTAGGCCAGGATCAGGAACATCAGCGCGGCGCTGACGTAGTGCGCGGTGCCGATCAGGCGCGCCGTGCCGACCGCGCCGTCACGGGCGGTGGGAAACAGCGCCACGCCGAGCGCGAACACGCAGGCGAAGGTGCCGGCGAGATCGTCGCGGCGGTCGTAGCCGCGATAGGTCAGCAGGAACACGCCGATGGCGCAGAGGCAGCCGACGAACACGTCGCCCATCTTCGTGTAGTAGTAGTCGCTGATCGACGGCTCGATGCCGGCGCCCTGCAACAGCCATTTCCCGGCGAGCAACGCGAAGGGCATGGCGAAGCCGATGGTGCCGATGGCCCTGCGCAGGCCGAGGTACGACCAGACCAACGCATCGTTGGAACGGGGCGGTGTGGATGTCATGGACGCTCTCCCTGTCGCGCCCGATGACGCGTCTGTCCATGGAACGCCAACCACGCCTGCGGGCGGGCACGCCGAACCGGATCGATCCCGATGCGATCCCCGTCGTGGATCAGCGCCGCAGCAGCGCCGCCACCGTCGGATCGAGCCGCGCCAGGAACGCCTCGACGTCGTCGGTGTAGTCGCCCGGTTCGCCCAGTTCCTTGTTGATCGCGCCGTGGTTCTTCGGCTGCGGCAGCATGTCCGCCATCACGCCGAGGCCGCGGCTCTTCTCGACATAGGCGCGGGCCTGGCCGCAGGGATCGTCCTTGCGGGTGGTCGAGCACACGCCCAGCCATGGTCCCGCGCTGCGGTCGAGGCGGTGGTACGGCGAGGCGACCACCCACTGCGCCTCGGTCTCGCCGAACGCTTCGCGGTAGCGCGTCTTGAGGAACGGATACACGTTCGGCATCTGCTTCACCACGTCGATCGCGCCGGCATCCAGCGACACCGTGCCCAGCAGCGGCGTCACGCCGTAGGTGCGACGCAGCGACGCGTCGGCGTTCACCAGCGACACCAGGTGCGCGCCGGCGGAATGGCCCATCAGGATGACCTTGGCCGGGTCCGCGCCCCACTCGGCCGCATGCGCCTGCACGAACGCGGTGGCGCGCGCGATCTCGCCGCCCTGCGCGTACGCGTCGGCGCCGTCGTCGACCATCGGGTAGTTCACCGACACGAACACGAACCCCTTCGGCACCCAGCGCGCGATCTTGTTCGCGGTGACGCCGGACATCGCCTTGTCGCCGACGCACCAGCCGCCGCCATGCACCATCACGATCACCGGCGCGCCGCCGCGCACGGCGGTCTTCGGCAGGAACACGTCCAGCTTCTCGCGCGCGGCCGGACCGTAGGCGATGTCGGCGCGATCGGGCGCCGGGCCCTGCGTGCGGCCCTGGCTGCGCTCGCCGAGGCGGTTCACGCGCTTCGACCAGTCGGCGCAGCTCATCGCGCCGCCGAACTCGCCGGCGACACCGTCGCCATTGCCACCGCCCTGCATCCGCGCACGCAGACGTTCGCGCAGCGGCCCGGCGCGCAGGTCGGATGCGGCCCCGGCGGCGAGCACCGCGAGCAGGCAGGCGGAGACGAAAACGGTCGCGGATTTCATGGCGGCACTCCCCGGGTGCGGTTCGACGATGGCGGAAGCCTAGCCGGGTCGCGCGGGGAAAGGATGTCCAAATGTGTCGGGGCGGCGCGGAGGCCGCACAATGGCGGCCTGTCGCCACGAGGGCCCCGCATGCGCATCGCGTTTTCCCTTCCGCTCCTGATGCTCGCCCTCGCCGCCGGCTGCTCGGGCCCGACCGCGGACCTGTCCGCGCTGGGCGATCCCGCACCGAAACTGGTCGGCCACTGGGCCACCGATGCCGGTGACCAGCTGTACTACGGGCCCGTCGACGCCGCGTCCGGCAAGGGGCCGTACATCGTCGTCCACCCGGACGGCAAACGCTTCGACCACGCCTACCGCCTCCGTGGCAGCGTGCCCGCGCGGCAGGCGATCGAGGCGACCTACCTCTTCGCCGACGGCGACCAGGCGCAGGTCGGCTTCGTGCTCTCCGCGGACGGCAAGACGCTGACCTCGACGCAGGACATCACCGGCATGCAGATCACCTCCGACGCGAAGCGCGTGGACGATCGCGTCGCGCCGTGAATGCATGCCGCGGCGTGCTCACTTCGCGCGCTTCGGCTTCGCTTTCGCCTTCGCGGTCGCCGCGTTGTGCTCCGCCGCCGCGCGGATCAGGGCGCGGAACGCCGCCTCGTCGAGTTCGGTGTCGACGAACAGGTCGATTGCCCGCCGCACGTTGCCGTCGAGGCTGGCATTGAACAGCCCGGCCGGATCCGGCAGCGCCGCGCCCTTGGCGAAGGTCAGCTTCACCTTGTCCTTGTAGTGCTCGCCGGTGCACAGGATGCCCCCGTGCGACCACACCGGCGTGCCCATCCACTTCCACTCTTCGACCACGTCGGGCAACGCTTCGTGGATCAACGCCCGCACCCGCTTCAATGTCTCGCCACGCCAGTCGCCGAGTTCGGCGATGCGGGCGGTGATGCGGGTGGAGGCGGAAGGGTCCACCTGCGATTTCGATCCGGTCATGAAGCACTCCAGCATGGTCTGCAGGCAAGCGCAGACATTACGCCTCGTGGCGCGGTGTCGTCCTGAATGCGGCGAGTGGAAGAATCGCTGGCCATCACCGCTAGCCGAACATGGTCTTGATCTACCGGGGCCCCTGGTCGCGACGGGCTTCGCGGATCAGGCCCGAAGGGCGCGCGGCAGGACGCCGCGCGTTTTTCGACCAGCACAAGGATGTGCTGTCGAAAAACCCCGCGAAGCCCGTGCACCCGGCGCAACGCGTCGGGCGCGACCGACGGGGTGTGCTTTCTTTGGGTCACCCTTTCTTTGCACAAGCAAAGAAAGGTGACTCGCTCGCGGCAGCGAGCGAAACCTCCGGATAACAGTAGTGCGTTCAGAGCTGGGTCCCGGCTTGCGCCGGGATGACGGAAAAGAAGGGCTTTCGAGGCCGATGCTGCACGACGTGGCATAGAGCGGCAGCATCCGAAGCTCGCTACAGCAACCCGCTCCGCTTGATCGTCAGATACTGCTCCACCAGCGCCGCAGGCAGCTGCTCGCAGGTCACGTCGAGCACGCTGACCCGGTGGTTGCGCAGCAGGTCGTGGGCGGCGGCGCGCTGGGCGATGTAGCGCGCGGCGGCGGCGGCGCGGACGGCGCTGCGCACGTCGGCGACGGGCTGGTCGAGGGCTTCGTCGAGGTCGCGTTCGCGCAGGCTGGCGACGACCACGAGATGGCGTTTCTGCAGCATGCGCACGGCGCCGAGCACGTCCTCGATGTCCTCGTCGCGCAGGTTGGTGACCAGCATCACCAGCGCGCGGCGGCGCTGGCGCAGGGCGAGTTCGGTGGCGGCGGCGAGGTAGTCGGTGGCGACCGGTGCCGGCTGCAGGTCGTAGCTGGCGCGCAGCAGCGTGTCGATCGCGCCCATGCCGCGCTGCGGCGACACCCAGCGCTGTTCGCCGCCGGCGGTGAACAGGCCGACGGCGTCGCCGCGCTTGAGCGCGATGTACGACACCACCAGCGTGGCGTCCAGCGCGCGGTCGAAGTGCGACAGTCCGCCTTCGTGCGCGAGCATGCGCCGGCCGGTGTCGACGACCATCAGGAGTTGCTGGTTCTTCTCGTCCTGGTATTCGCGCGAGATCAGCTTGCGCGCGCGCGCCGTCGCCTTCCAGTCGATCTGGCGCATCGAATCGCCGACGCGGTATTCGCGCATCTGGTGGAAGTCGGTGCCTTCGCCGCGGCGGCGCTTGATGTGCGCACCGACCAGCCGCGACGCCTGTTCGGCGCTGAACAGCGCGAACCCGGCCAGCGGCGCGAAGTTGGGGAACACGCGCACCTGCTGCGGCGTGCCGACCACGCGCGACTGCCGCCACAGACCCAGCGGCGACGCCAGCCGCAACTGGGTGCCGGCGAAGGTGAAGTTGCCGCGCACTTCCGGCTTCAACCGGTAGCGCAGCGTCGACACGCTGTCACCGGCGAGCACCAGCGTGCGCGGCATTTCGCCGTCGTCTTCGTCGCGGTGCGCGTCCCAGTCGCCGGGATGCAGGTCGTGCACGGTCACGCGCTGGCGGCGGCCGTAGTGTTCGATGCGCAGTTCGACCTCGCGCTCGACGCCGATCGGCCAGGCCTCGGGCAGCGCGCGCGCGACCTCGGGCGTGGGCGCGACGTGCAGGCGCCAGACGTCGAACAACGCCAGCGCGACGAGCACCGCCAGCGCGCCCAGCCAGGCCATCGGCGGCAACCAGCCGATGTGCACCGCCAGGCCGAGCGCGGCCAGCGCGACGCACGCCCACACCAGCGCGGGCGCGGGGCGCGGCCAGGCGCGCACGGCGGCGGGCGCCGGCGCGGCCGGCAGCGGCGGGCGAAGGGGCGGAGGCGTCACGGGGCTCATGGGTCGGAGGGCGTCACTGCCGCGGCGCGTCGACCTTGGCGAGCAGCGCGTCCAGCACCTGGTCGGGCGTCTGGCCTTCGATCTGCATCTCCGGCGACAGCGCGATGCGGTGGCGCAGCGCCGGCTTGGCGATGCTGCGGATGTCGTCCGGGGTGACGAAGTCGCGGCCGGACAGCACCGCCTGCGCGCGCGCGGCGCGCACCAGCGCGAGGCTGCCGCGCGGGCCGGCGCCGAGCGCGATGCCCGGCCACTTGCGGGTGGTGGCGACGATGCGCACGGCGTAGTCGATCACCGCCGGGTCCACGGTCACCAGCGCGGTGCCCAGCTGCATCGCGACGATCTCCTCGGCGCGCAGCACCGCGCCGACCTTCGACAGGTCGAAGTGCGCGGCGGCGCGGCCGCCGGCGACCGCGGTCACCATGCTCACTTCGTCGGCGTGCGAGGGATAGTCGATCAGCACCTTCAGCAGGAAGCGGTCGAGCTGCGCCTCGGGCAGCGGATACGTGCCTTCCTGCTCGACCGGGTTCTGCGTGGCGAGGGTCATGAACGGCGCCGGCAGCGGATGGCTGGTGCCTTCGATGGTGACCTGCTGCTCCTGCATCGCTTCCAGCAGCGCCGACTGCGTCTTCGCCGGCGCGCGGTTGATCTCGTCGGCCAGCAGCAGGTTGGTGAAGATCGGGCCGCGGCGGATCGCGAAGCGCTCGGTCTTCGGGTCGTAGACGGCGTGGCCGCTGACGTCGCTGGGCATCAGGTCGGGCGTGAACTGCACGCGGCCGTGGCCGCAGCCCAGCGCCTGGCCCAGCGCGCGCACCAGCAGCGTCTTGCCGAGGCCGGGCACGCCTTCGATCAGCACGTGGCCGCCGGCCAGCAGCACGATGAGGATCTGGTCGAGCACGTCGTCCTGGCCGATGAAGGCCTTGGCGACTTCGTCGCGCACGGCGGCGGCGCGGGCGACCAGCGCTTCGCCGACGATGGGCTGCGGCGCGGCCGCGGTGGAGGTCGGTTCGGTCATAGTCGGTTCCTCAGTTGCAGGAGTCGGGCGATGCGCGACACGAAGTCGCGGGCGTCGCCGGGACGGGGATAACGGAGCGCGGCCTCGACCTCGGCGATCGGCAGGCCGGTGCGTCGGGCGATGGCGTCGATCTGCGCCGGGCCGTCGAGCGCGGCGGCGAGCGGATCGCGCCGGCGCAGGCGGGCCAGGAAGGCGTCGTGCACGGCGGCGTAGAGCAGGTTGCGGCGGCCGTAGCGCCACAGATGGTCGCCGCTGGACTGCACGTGCTCCAGCAGCGAACGCCGGTCCGGCGCGGGCGCGGGCCGCAGCGGGCCCAGGCGCTCGGCACGCATCCACAGCCACAGCAGCAGCGCCAGCGTGGCCGCCACAATCACGCGCCAGCCCTTCTCCCACAGCAGCGCCCACAGCGACGGCATCTCGGCGCTGTAGATCAGGTGGAAGGTACCGCCGGCATTCCAGTTCGGCGCCAGCAGCTGGCGCGCCAGCGCCGGGTGCGCGTCTTCCTCGAATTCGTCGTTCTGGAGGAAATCCAGGTCGGCCAGCACGTCGACGCTGCCCTTGCCGTGGAGGACGCGGGCGTAGGCGTATTCGGCCTTGTCCTCGTCGCCCCAGGTCGCGGCGACCTCGGCGTCCTCGTCGGTGAAGTAGAAGCGGCGGCCGAAGCAGAACTCGCGGTGGTGCTCGAACTTGCCGACCTGCAGGCCGTGGCAGAGCGGGTCGGCGTCCATCGCGACGATGCCGAGGTCCGACAGCAGCGGCACGTCGGCGGCGTTGAGCACGATGCCCGGCGGCGGCGTGCGCATGATCAGGTGGCCGCCGTCGGCCACCCACGCGAGCAGGGCCTGCGCGTCGGCCTCGCCCAGCGTGCGCGGATCGCCCAGCAGCAGCATCGTGTCCGCCGGCGCCGGCGGGTGGCCGAAGCGATCGATGCGCTGGCGCGCGTCCACCTTGCGGCCTTCGGCGAGCAAGGTCTTCTTCAGCGCGTACAGCGGGTTGTAGGCGGCCTCGCCCTTCGGCGGCAGGTCGATGGTCTCGGTGACGCGCTCGAAGGTGCGCAGCCACCACCACGTGAACAGCGCGATCAGCCCGGCCGCGAGCAGCACGACCAGGCCGATGCGCAACGCCTGCGCGCCGCGGCTCATGCGGCCCACCGGAAGCGCTGCGCCAGCATGCCGACGAGGACTTCGAACTCGTCGGCGGCGGGCAGGGTGTGGCCGTAGGCGGCGTACTGCCAGACCCGGACCATGCGCTGGAACGCCTCGCGGTCCTCGGCCTCGGGCAGGCGGCGCGACAGGCGCAGGCAGTCGGCCTCGGTGGCGCCCGGCGGCGGATGCGCATCGATGCGCGCGACCATGACCTCGACGCTGGCCCGGTACAGCAGCGCCAGCGCGCGCCGCGGCTGGCCTTCGGCCCACAGCCGGCGGGCGACGGTCGCCACGTCCGGCGGCAACGGCTCGGCTTCGGCCAGCGCGTGGGTGTCGACCGGCGGCGGTTCGGGGGCGGGCATCGCCGTGGCCGCGGCCAGCCACGGCCACCAGCGGCCGCGCGTGAGGAACAGCACCACCGCCAGCACGCCCAGCAGCAACCACAGCGCGTTCTCGATCAGGAAGCCGGCGATGGCGGACAGCGCCTTCATCCAGCCCGGCGCTTCCCGCGCCTCCGGTTCCGGCGCTTCCGTCCGGTCGCGCCGCTGCCAGCTGCTGCGCTCCATCGTCGGCCGCAAGGTCGGGTCGCAGTAGGTCTTCGCCGCGGCGCGATCGAAACCGCGGTGATCCACCGTGTCGTCGCCGAAGATCTGCTCCAGCGTGCGCGTCTCGAACTCGGGGGTCTGGTCGGCCGCGGCTTCGGCCGCCTCCGCGGCGGCCTTGGCGGCTTCCGTGGCGTCCTTCGCGAGCTTGCCGGCGGGCTTCTTCGCCGCCGGCTTCGCGGGCGCCGCGGTCTTCTTCGGCGCGCCGGGACAGACGTTCGGGGCATCGGCCGCCTGCGCGGGCCACGCCGCGGGCAGCAGCAGCGCCAGCGCCAGCAGCACCGCGCCGGCGGTGGTGGCCGCGCCTTCGAGCCGCCGGCGCATGCGCCGGAAGGCGATCTCCAGGTCCCAGGCTTCCAGCTGCGTGCGGCGGTTGAGGTACAGGCCGAAACCGGCGCCGATGTAGAACGGCTCGACGAACGACATCGCCAGCCAGTCGACCAGGTTCAGCGCGAACTGCGCCCACGGCGGAATGCCCTTGCCGAAGTCGACCATCAGGTCCTGGAACAGCTGCGGCACCATCTGGTCGGGGACGAACAGCAGGGTCAGCGCCAGCAGCGACAGTTCCAGCGCCAGCACGAACAGCATGCAGATCGAGATCAGCAGGATCGCCGACCCGGCGACGCCGCCGGCGATCACCCGCCGGCGTTCGGGCAGGCGCGCGCGATCGGCGCCTTCGAGCAGGTCCACCGGCAGCGTCGCGGCGCGCATCGGGCTGAGCCGGCGCCAGGTCAGGTGCCCGCGCATCGGTTGCCAGCCCCAGCGCAACTGCGCGCGCAGGGTCTCGCCGGCGCGCGGCGCGGCGCCGAACACCGCGCGCGACAGCACGTACAGCGGGATGCGGTCGAATACCGGCCGCAACCACCACAGCAGCAGGAACGCGATCCAGACGTGGTCGAGCCACCACGCGACGAGGTTCAGCAGCGCGAACACCAGGCCGCTGACCAGCAGCCACGGCCCCCAGATCGCGGCCGCGTGGCGGCGCACCAGGGCGGTGCCCAGCTCCATCGCTTCCCACGACGAGCGCGGGCGCAGCTCGACGGTCAGCGACTCAAGGCGCATCGACGCTCCCCGGCGCCGCGGCCGGCGGCGTGCCGCGTCCGCCCAGCCCCAGCCACAGGAAGACCAGGCACCACAGCGTGCCGCCGACGCCGAACTTCACCGCCGTCGGGATCCAGCCGATCGACGACCAGAACGCTTCCACGAACGCCGCGAACACCAGCATCGCGAAGATGCCCAGGCACAGCTTCGCGCCGGCCCGGCCGGCTTCGATCAGCGCGTCGACGCGGCGCCGGCGGCCCGGCGCCACCAGCGCCAGGCCCAGGCGCATCCCGGCCGCGCCGGAGAGCACGATCGCGGTGAGTTCCGGCGCCGAATGGCCGGCGACGAAGCGCCAGAACGGATCGCCGTGCCCCACCGCCTGCAGGTGCCCGGCGGTGCCGCCGATCATCAGCCCGTTCATGATCAGCACGTACACGCTGCCGACCGCGAAGATCAGCCCGCTGGCGAACGTGCGCAGGGCGATGCCGACGTTGTTCATGATGTAGAAGCCGAACATCGTCAGGTCTTCGCCGCTCTCGCGGCCGAGCCGGCGCTGCGGATCGGCAGGGTCGTACATCTGCTCCATCTGCTCGGCTTCCTCGGGCGACATCACCGTGTAGACCAGCTCCGGCTGCATCTGCACCGCCACGAACGACCCGACCAGCGGCACCGTGAACAGCAGGAACGCCGCGAGCAGGCAGCCGCGCAGCCCGCGCACCAGGCGCGGGAATTCGGCGAGGAAGAATTCCAGCGCACGCCGCCACTGCGGCGGCGCGGCGCGGTAGAACACCGCGTGGCCGCGCTGGGTCAGCCCCTGCAGGCGCTCCACCACCTGCGGGCCGTAGCCGCGGCTGCGCGCCAGCGCCAGCTGCTGGCAGAGGCGGCGGTAGCGCGCCGGCATGTCCTCGTCGCGCAGGCCGGTCCACTTCGACTGCGACTTGCGCGCGTCGCGCGGGCTGTCGCCGCGGGCGACCAGCCAGGCCTCGAAGGCATCCCACTCCTCGTGGTGGCGGGCGATGAACGCCTCCTGGCGCATGACCGCGTGCTTCATGCGCGCCCCAGCAGCCAGTTGGCGACGGCCTGCAGCCGCAGCACGCCGATCGCGCCGCCGGTGCCGACCGCCGGCGCGGCGATGTCGGCCAGTTCCTCGCGGCGTTCCTGGGTGAGCTGCGGCGCGCGCTCGGAGAACGCGATCACCGCGGCCTGCTCCTGCGGCTGCAGCGCATGCTGCGGCGCCTGTGCGCCTTCCACCGGCGTGCGCAGCGGCAGCCGGTCGCGCGGCGCGTGCACGACCATGGTCCGCGCGACCATGTCGCCCAGCCGCCGGCCCCACGGATCGGCATAGCTCGCCACCAGCCCGACGCCGTAGCCCAGCGGCAGGAAATCCACGGTGCGCAGCAGATTGCGCACGATCGACGCCAGCCAGCCGATCGGCGCGCCGTCCTCGGCGATCACCCGCAGCTCCAGCGCGCGCTTGCCCGGGGTCTGCCCGTCCCACAGCGTCTCGCACAGGATCGGGTAGCCCCAGAAGACGACGAAGTAGGCGATGAGGTACAGCCCGAACCCGGCGCTGCCGAGCACGCCCATCAGGGTCGAGACGATCAGCAGGATCGCCCAGCGCACCGCGCAGTCGATCAGCCATGCGATCGCGCGCGGCACCGGCCCGGCGGCCGGCAGGCGCAGGGCCACGCCCTCGGGCGTGTAGACCGGACGCACGGTGTCCAGCAGCGGCACGGCAACCCTCATCGGATGCGCGGGACTCCCGCCCGCATTCCCTTGTCCCCGTGTGTCGCCGCCATCCCGCCCTTCCCGGATCCCGTCTTCGCTCGTCGCATGCGACGCCTACTGTACCGTGCCGCGCCGCGGCTGCGACCGCTTTCCGCGCTTTCGGTCACACTGGCGCCGCCCCCGAACCCGACTGCCCATGGACTGCCGACCCGGCTGCGGCGCGTGCTGCATCGCGCCCTCCATCGCCACGCCCCTGCCCGGCATGCCCCACGGCAAGCCCGCGGGCATCCCGTGCGTGCATCTGGACGACGCCTTCGGCTGCCGCCTGTTCGGTCGCCCCGAGCGCCCCGGCTTCTGCGCCACGCTGCAACCCGAACCCGGCATGTGCGGCGCCTCGCGCGAGGAGGCGCTGTCGCTGCTCGACCTGCTGGAGGCGGCGACGCGGCCGTGACGGTCGCGTCCGCGGATCAGAGCGGCCTGCGCGCTGCGTCGCGCAGCGCGACCAGCAGTGCGGTGCCGTCGGCGTCGACCCGCAGTTCGCCGTAACGCGCCGGCGCATAGCGCGCGCCCTGGCCTTCGGGGAAGAACCACGCATTGCCGGCGATGCGGATCTCGAACCAGCCGCGCTCGCGGAAGCGCACCGCGACCTCGCCGGCGGCGACCGGCCGCGGCGCCGGCTGCACGCGCAGGAAACGACCGACGCCGTCGGGATTGACGGCGAACACGGCGTAGCCGTCGTGGCAGCCTTCGCTGCCGCAATCATTGAAGTTCGGGGAAAGCACGGAACGGTTGCCCAGACAACGCAAGGCGGCCGCCGAATTGCCGGTCGTCCTCTGGCCGCAACCCCACCCGGCATGCAAGGCATCCAGGATGCCGTCCTGCGCCGCATACCTCAGCGCCATGTAATCGCCCTGCATCAGCGCGCGCGGATCGACCGGCGCGAGTTCCAGCAGCAGCGGGCGACCGTCGGCGAGGATGCCCTCGCGTTTCACCACGCCGTGGTTGACCACGACCAGCGCCAGCAGCAGGCCGCCCCAGAGCAGCGCGTTGCGCGGCCGGCTCATAGCGCCACCTCGGCGGGCAGCGCACGACGCGCCGCGACACGCGCCAGCAGCAGGAACGCGCCGGCCGCGAGCAGCCAGCCCGATTTCTCCAGCAACGTCGTGTCCAGCTGGAAATAGAACCGCAGCAGATAGGCGCCGATGCCGACGATGCCGACGACCAGCAGCACCGGCCGGTGCAGCGCGAAGCCGACCAGCGCCAGCATCGTCGCCAACGTCACGCCCGGCGCGCGCCAGCAGGCCAGCGCCAGCAGGCACGACAGTGCGATCAACGCCGTGCGCGTGCGCGGCGCGACGCCCGCCTGGCGACGCAGCAGCCACCGCGCGCACACCGGCAGCAGCGGCGCCATCAGCGCGTCGCCGAGCGGACGCAGCCAGACCCCCCATGCGCCAAGATCCCTGAAATGCCAGTCGTCGAGATCGACGAAGCCCACCGCCAGCAGCGCCACCAGACTCAGCGCCCACGCCAGCGGCGACAGTACGGGCGCGACTTGATCGTGCGCCTCGCTGCGCCACCATGCGGCCAGCGCCAGCCACGCCAGCAGCGGCGCGGCGACGACCCGCAGCCCGGGAATGTCGGCGCTGCAGGCGCCGAGCACGGCCACCGCGAAGACGACGCCGCACAGGAACCGGTGCAGCGGCAACCGGCCAAACGCGTGCATCGCCAGCGCGATGGCCGCGACCGCGACCCACAGCCAGGGCGTCTGTGCACTGCCGAACATCCGGACGTAGACCTGATCCAGTCCGACGCCCATCAGCAATTGCCCGCCGAGACTGAGCGCGACCGCCAATTGCTCGACGAAGATGCGCCCGCGCGCCCGATGCATCGCCGCCAGCGCGAACGCCGCACTGGCCGCGCCGAAAGCGAACATCGCCCCCGATTGCTCGCGGTACCAGTGCAGGCCGTCGACGACGAACACGAACAGGAACACCGCCGCCACCCACGCCGCCGTGCCGGACAGCACCGCGAGATACCACGGCGTGTCGGCATGCGCCGGCATCTCGCCGGCCACCTGCCCGGCCTCGCGCAGGCGCGCCCACAGCCGCGCGTCCCGCGCTGGCGTGCTCATGCGCTGCCCCCGCGCGCGAGCCGCCGCAGCGCGATCACGGCGAGCGTGGCCTGCGCCACCACCACGAGGCCCATCACGAGATACAGGCCACTCCAGGGATGGCCCTCCAGCAGCGCCTTCCCCAATGCGCAGGTGACCACGCCGATCGCGCCCAGCATCAGCATCGCCAGCAGCGGCACGTCACGACGCCCACGCAGCGCGACGGCGCCGACGGCCAGCGTCGCCGCGGCCCAGGTCGTCACGGCCAGCGCGCGGATGGAGAACGGCATGTCGCGGGGCGCTTCGACGATGTGCAGCATCGCCGACCACGCCAGCAGGCCGATCGCGGCGACGGCGAGCAGTCGCGCGCCCAGCGGCCCGGCGAGGTCGGGACGCCGCCACGCCACGCCCGCCCAGACCGCGGCCAACGCGAGATCGAGCAGCCCCAGCGGCAGCGCGACGCCGGCCTCGGGCAGCCACAGGTCGGCGGTCCCCAGGCCCAGCCGCAGGCCGACGGTCAGGTTCAGCAGCAGCCCCCAGCCCAGCCACTGCGCGGTGTTGCGCGCGGCCAGCGTCCACGGCAGCGCCAGCGCGGTCCACAGGGCGAACAGCTCCCAGGTGTCGGCGCCGGTCTGGTAGGTCTGGCCGACCACCGCCAGCAGGCCGCCCAGCAGCACCGTCGCCAGCGCCAGCGCGGCCTGCCCCGCCGGCCGCGCGATGCCCAGCCGCCATGCGGCAAGGGTCGCCGCCACCAGCGCCGCCTCCATCACGCCGAGCCGCGCGAAGCGGCCCATCGCGTCCCAGTTCGCGGCGATGAAGCACACCGCCGCCGCCGCGCACAGCGCGACCCCGAGCCACAGCGCCAGCACGTCGAGGAACCCGCGCCACTGCACGGCCTCGGGGACGGTGTCGATCGTGAGGTTCGCCGCGATGCGTCCGTCGCGCCGCCAGCCGCGCAGCACCGCCAGGTCGGCGGCGGTCTCGCGCCAGCGGTGCAACGCGCCGTCGGTCATGGTCGTGGCGTCATGCCGGCGGGGTGAAGTACTGGTCCTTCAAGCGCACGTAATGCTGCGCGGAGTAGTACAGCGCCTCGATCTCGGCCTCGCTGAGCTTGCGCACGCA
The DNA here is from genome assembly GCF_056313745.1 of Lysobacter sp. DMC97. NCBI lineage: Bacteria > Pseudomonadati > Pseudomonadota > Gammaproteobacteria > Lysobacterales > Lysobacteraceae > Lysobacter > Lysobacter sp. DMC97. The sequence continues at coordinate 181,573 of NZ_JBQUZR010000009.1, forward strand.
CTTCGCCGGGCTGCCCAGCCACATCTCGCCTTCGCCGACGACCTTGCCCGGCGGCACCAGCGCGCCGGCGCCGACCAGCGCGTGCTTCCGCACCACCGCGCCGTCGAGCACGATCGCGCCCATGCCGATCAGCACCGCGTCCTCGATGGTGCAGGCGTGGATGATCGCCTTGTGGCCGATGGTGACGTCGCTGCCGATGCGGGTGGCGAAGCCGCCGAGCTTGGCATGCGGGCCGTCGTGGCTGACGTGGACGATGGTGCCATCCTGGATGTTGGTGCGGTCGCCGATGCGGACGAAATTCACGTCGCCGCGGATCGCGACCATCGGCCACACCGAAGTGTCCTTGCCCAGCACGACGTCGCCGATCACGACCGCCGCGGGATCGACGTAGACGCGGGCGCCCAGCGTCGGCACGTGGTGGAGGTAGGGGCGGATGGCCGCGTTCGCGGCGCTGGTGGCGGGGTCGGTCATGCCGGCATTTAAGCACTACACTCCGCCGTATGGATACCGACGCCACCGACCTCGCCCCGACCCTCGCCTCCACCCTCGACCGCCTGCGCGCCGCATGGCGCGCGCAGCGGCCCGACCGCGCGCAGCGCATGGCCGACCTCGACCGGCTGAAGGCCGCGTTCAAGGCGCGCATGGGCGAGATGACGAAGGCGGTGCAGGCCGACTTCGGCCACCGGTCGGAACACGAGACGCTGGTCGCCGACGGCATGACCGTGCTCGGCGAGATCGACCACCTCCGCAAGCACCTGCGCGGCTGGATGCGGCCGCAGCGTGCGTCGGTGGGCTGGCAGCTGTGGCCAGCGCGCGCGCAGGTGCGGCGCGAGGCCGTCGGCGTGGTCGGCGTGATGTCGCCGTGGAACTATCCGGTGAACCTCGCGCTGGTGCCGCTGGCGACCGCGATCGCCGCCGGCAACCACGTGTTCCTGAAGCCGTCGGAACACACGCCGCGCACCAGCGAATGGCTGCGCGCGCTGCTGGCCGACGTGTTCCCGGCCGATCGCGTCGCGGTCGCGATCGGCGGCGCGGACGTGGGCGCCGCGTTCTCCGGCCTGCCGTTCGACCATCTCGTGTTCACCGGGTCGACCGCGGTCGGGCGCAAGGTGATGGCCGCGGCCGCGCCGCACCTCACGCCGCTCACGCTGGAACTCGGCGGCAAGTCGCCGGCGATCGTCGCCGCGGATTTCCCGATCGAGCAGGCCGCCGCGCGGCTGGCCAGCGGCAAATGGTTCAACGGCGGCCAGACCTGCATCGCGCCGGACTACGTGCTGATCGACGCCGCGCGACGCGATGCGCTGGTCGCGGCGCTGCGCGCGCAGGTGCACGCCCGCTACGGCGCCGACATGGCCAACGCCGGCGACTACACCCGCGTGGTCAACGACGGCCAGTACCGCCGCCTGCGCGGCCACGTCGACGACGCCCGCGCCCGCGGCCTCGACGTGATCGAACTGGCGCAGGTCGACGCGGCGCGCGGCGACGCCGAACGCCTGCTGCCGCCGACGCTGGTCCTGGACCCGGGCGACGACGCGACGGTGATGCAGGAAGAGATCTTCGGCCCGATCCTGCCGATCCGCGGCTACGCGTCGCTGGACGAGGCGCTGGCCTACGTCGAGTCGCACGACCGGCCGCTGGCGCTGTATCCCTTCAGCCGCGACCGCGGCACGGTCGAACGCATCCTCGGGCGGCTGATCGCCGGCGGCGTCACCGTCAACGACACGCTGCTGCACTTCGCCGCCACCAACCTGCCGTTCGGCGGCATCGGCCCCAGCGGCATGGGCCAGTACCACGGGCGCGCCGGCTTCGACGCCTTCACCAAGCCGATGCCGGTGCTGTGGCAGGCGCGCTGGAACGCGACCGACCTGATCAAGCCGCCGTATCGCGGCAGGATCGATCGCATGATCCGCATGCTGGTCGGCTGATCGCGATCACCGAAGCGGTTTCCGTTTCGCGGACCCGCGAAAAGAGACGACATGGCGCGGGCGCGGTCGTCCGCGATCCCGGCAGCGCGCGTTCCCGCTCAATCCACGGGCCGCGGAATCGCCAGATAGACCGTGCTCCACAGCTGCGCCGCGTTCGATTCGTCGGCGTCGCCGCCGTTCTGGCCGAAGGCCACAGGCGTGTAGCGGCCGTCGGCGCAGGACCAGGTCCACAGTTCCGAGGTCCGCCAGTCGTGGGTGGCGTCGATCACCGCCCACAGCCTGCGCTGGGCGCTCCGCAGGCGCGCGCGCACCGGCGCCGGCAGATTCGTCCGTCGCAGCTGCCGGGCGAGTCCCGCGGCGAACAGCGCCTGCTGCCAGGACCACACCACGGTGCCGTGATAGGCGTTGCGGCCGAATTGCCGCTGCAGATCCTCGCCGGCCAGCGCGGGATTGGCGACCAGCAGGCCGGCATCGGTCATCAACCCGGCGGGAAACGGACGCAGCGTCGCCGCCAGCAGGCGATCGAGGTCGCCGGCCGGCGGCGTGCGGAACAGCAGCGCGAAACCGCCGTCGGAATGCAGCACCGGGATGGGAGTGCCGCGCGCATCCAGGGCCAGGGCATCGAGCCGGAGCCCGCGCGCCGGCACCGAGGCCAGCGCGGCGTCCGCATCGACGCCGATCGATCGCGCGTAAGCACCGATGCGGTCGCGCGCATCCGGCACCTGCACGCGGAACAACGCCGGCGCATGGCGCGACCAGATGGCGGCATCGCGCGCGGCCGCCTGCATCGCGACGCGTTGTGCGGGCGTGGCATGGGGATCGAGCAGGCCACTGCGCGCGAACGCCGCGATCGCGTCCAGCGCCGCCGGGACCAGCACCGCGTTCACGTCATACGCATAGCGTCCGTGCGCGAGGCCGTCGCGGCTGTCGCGCCACTGGCCGTAGCTGCGATCGTCCTTCAATGCGATCAGGCGGTCGTGGCGCGGCCGCCGCGCGAACGGCGCGGCGCTGCGCAGGACGAAGGCGGCATTGCGCGCGAGCGCGGCGCCGGTGCGCTCGCCCGAGGGCAGCGGGCGCGCGAGGAATGCCTGCGCGCGCGCGCGGCCTTCCGGCGTCTCCAGCAGATAGGCGGCGGCGACCGGTGCCAGCATGAAGTCATCGTCGACCATCGCATAGTCGAAGATGGGCGCGTCCTGCTTGTCCGGCGTCGCCGCATCGGCGGGTGCGGTGCCGAGCCGCCGGCGCAAGATGGGGAACTCGCCGATCTCCTCTTCGTGCGCGACCTCGCCGCCGGCATCCAGCCGTTCGAGCACGGCGCCCAGGCCGCTTTCGATCGCGTCCGGCGCCAGCGCCGGCATCAGCAGGCGCAGCGACATCAGCGTGTCGCGGCCGAAATAGGTATTGAACCGCCACGAGCCGGCGAGGAATTTCTCGCGGTAGGCGAGGAAGCCCAGCGCCTGCCGGCTGCGGACGTCGTCGCCGGCGTTCGCGTTGAGCAGGGCGTCGCCGTCCAGCGGCGTCAGCGGCGCTTCGCCGGTGTAGGCGGCGATGCGCAGCCGCAACGGTTCGCCCGGGCGCTTCGGCGACAGCCGCCAGCGGCCGTCGGCATCGCGCGCGACCGCCCCCTCGATCACGTCCACCGACAGCGCGTACCCCGGCGCGCCGTCGAGCCGCGGGCGCGCCCAGGCGAGCGTGTCGCCACGCGCCTGCAGCGGCGTTTTCACCGCATCGGGCAGACGCCGGTCGAACTGGTAGTCGCGCAGCGTGCGGACGCTGCCCAGTGCCGCGTCGTGCAGCACGAGCGTGCCGTCGATCCGCGCTTCGGCGACGATGCCGCGAAGGAGCCGGCCCTGCGCATCGCGGATGTCCGCACCGCGGACGCCGTCGAGCGTCCATTCGACGGGCGTGGCGGCGTCTTCGAACCACAGCCCGACGCCGCTGTTGCCCGCGGGAAAGGCCACCAGCACCCGCGGATGGCGACCGCCGCTCAGCAACAGGTGCGCGGCGATCGGTCCCTGCCGATGGAACGCGTTGAGCACGTGGCCTTCGACGATCCGGAATTCGAGCGGCGGCACTTCCGCCGCGATCGCCGGCGACACAGCGAAGAAGGCGCAGACGGCGACCATCCCGACGCGTACGAACCGTGAGGCGACGCGACGCGCGAACCGGAACACGCCGCATTGCAGGCTTCCCGGCGTCTGGTTCGATCCGTCACGCATCTTCGGTCCTGCCTCCGATCGCGAAAAGAGAGTCACCACCATGGCGCCCACGCCCCGCGCCTCCGACCGACGCCGTGGTGGACATCGGCCGGAGGACGCGGCGCATGCAGCCGCAGTACATCACCAGCGATACACCGCCGAGACCGTGTAGGCGGCGCCTTCGATCGGCCGCCCCAGGAACACACCGCCGGTGGTGGCGCTGCCGGCGACGCGCGCATTGCCTTCGGTGAGCGCGATCTCGTCGGTGACGTTGGTGCCGCTGAAGGCGAAATCCCAATGCTCGCCGACCCGCATGTCCGCACCGAGGTTGAACGTGTGGTACGACGGCAGCGGCTGGCCGTTGGCGAAGTCCGAGAACCGGTCGCCGACATAGGTGTAGGTGGCGTGGACCTTCAGATCGCCCCAGGGCAGGCTCCAGTAGTAGCTCGGCGTCAGCCGGCCCTGGAACCGCGGCTGGCGGTTGATGCGGTTGCCGCTGTTGCTGCCGAAGTGGTCGTACTCGCCGCGCATGTACACGCCGGTCGCGGCGATTTCCAGACCACCCACCGGACGGACCGCGGCCTCGAACTCCAGACCATACGCGCTGGAATCGCCGATCGCGGTGACGTTGTTGCCGCCGGCATCGAAGAACTGGAACGGCAGCCCGGTGAAATCGTTGCGGAACGCGGTGAGGTAGAGATCGTAGAACGCGCCGCCGGATTTCAGGCCGAGTTCGTACTGGTCGATCTCCTGCACGTTGGTCTGGCCGTCGCGCAGATTGTCGAAGGCCGGGAACTTGAAGCCGGAGTTGATCCGCGCGAACAGGCTGGTGCTGTCGTTGAGCTTGAAGTTGACGCCCGCGGTCCAGGCGTTGTGGCTGTCGTTCTGGTCGATGCTGCGCGGGTTGCGCGCGACCGAGGTGTTGTTGTCGTACAGCGTGTTCGGATCGCCGTCCAGATCGACGCTGACCGGATCGACCACGGTGCCGTCGATCTGCTGGCGCTCGTGGCGGACGCCGGCGTCGATGCGGACGCGGTCGGTCACGTTCCACTGGTCGGCGACGAACACCGCGGTGTTGCGGCCGTCGTAGTCGCCGAAGATGTTGTAGAACGAGGTGCCGACGAAGCCGTTGCGGGTCGGGACGCGGCCGTCGCTCAGGCTGACGTTGACCCGGCGCGCGTTGTTCTGCGCGGTCAGCAGCATGTTGTTGCCCAGGTACCAGGTGTCCTTCGACGAATAATCGGCGTAGTACAGGCCGAAGCTCAGGGTGTTGCGATCGGCCAGGTCGATGCTGAAGCGCATGTCGTTGGTGAACGAACGCAGGTCCTTGTCCACCACCCACCAGCCGGCGACCAGCACCTGCTGGTCCGGCGAGACCGTGCCGCCGCCGTTGACGAAGGTGCCGGTGCCGGTGGCAGTGGCGCCGTAGGTGTCGGTTATGAACGACGACAGCGTCTGCGGGTTGCCGCCGGTGAACAGGCCGTTGGTCGGCGCGTCGCCGGTGAGGAAGTTGAACTTGTCGCTGATCGTCCAGCGTCCGACCTGCCAGTCGAGCGAACCGCCGAACACCGAGATGTCGACGCCGCGGCCGTCGGCCAGATCGCGGGTGATGGTGTTGCCGCCGACGCCGGTGGGCAGGGTGACGCGGCGGAAATCGTTGCCGATCAGCGTGCCGGTGGTGGCGTCGATGCCGGGGAAGCTGGAGATGTCGCTGCCGCCGTTGCGCGAGATCAGCGGGATGCCGGTGTAGAACACGTTGTGGTCGCGGGTATGGCGGCCGTAGAGGGTGACTTCACCGTCGTCCCAGCGCCGCGTGAGCGTGCCGCTGATCTGGCCGCCCTTGTCGACCGGGAAACCGGTGCTGCGCACGCCGTCGCTTTCGCGATAGAACCCGCCGACGCTGTAGTACCAGCCGCTGTCCGCGGTCAGCGGGCCGCTGCTGTAGCCGTCGAAACGGCGCAGGCTGTCGGTGCCGAGCGTGAGTCGCGCGCTGTGTTCGGGGTCTTCGCCGCCCTTCTTCTGGATGAAGTTGACGGTGGCGCCGGGCTGGCCGTTCGAGAAGATCGGGCTCGGTCCGCCGCGCAGCACTTCCATGCGTTCGACGGTGTCGTCGAGGCGGAACAGCGAGGAGTTCTCCAGGAACGACAGCGTCGGCGGCGGATACAGCGGCGAGCCGTCGAGCTGCACGGTGACGAACGGCGCATCGCCGCCGCCGGGGAAACCGCGCACGTCGATGTTCGCGCCGGTCTGGCCGCCGCTGGATTCGACCCAGATGCCGGGGACGACCTTCAGCAGATCGGCGGTGCTCAGCGGCGCGGCCTCCTGGATCTGTTCGGCGGTGGCGGTGGTGATCGAGAAGCTGGCGTCGCGCTTGCGCAGGCCGCTGAATTTCGCGGTGCCGCTGACCACGATCGTGTCGAGCGCGGAGGCATCGTCGGGTGGCGACGCCTGTCCGGACGGGGGCGCCGGTGTCTGCGCCTGCTCCTGGGCCCACAGCGGCAGCGACGCCGTGGCGAGGGTCGAAGCGATGGCAACCGACAGGGCATAGCGGGTGGTGTTGAAGCGTTTCATGTGACGTTCTCTCCGCGGATCGGGTACGACGAGGGATCGGTGGATGGTCCCGGTGGTCGGGCGTGGTGGTGGGGATGTCGTTGCGCGCAGCGCGCGCGTCAGGGCCTGGATACGACGCGCTCCAGCGCGAGGTGCGCGATCGCGGGCAGGACGAGGTCGGCGCCCTGCAGTTCGTCGGCGTCGCCGATGCCGACCGCGGCCATGCCCGCGGCCTGGATCGCGGCGATCCCGCTGGCGGCGTCCTCGATGCCGATGCAGTCGCGCGGATCGACATCGAGCGCGGCGGCAGCGGCGAGGAACAGATCGGGATGCGGTTTCGGCCGCGCCGCCGCGGGATCGGCGATCGCGTCGAAGGCATCGCCGATGCCGAGGTTCCGCAACAGCGCCGGCGCATTGCGGCTGGCCGAGGCGAGACCGAGGCGCAGACCCGCGGCCCGCGCGGCGCGCAGCAATTCGCGGGCGCCCGGGAACAGATCGTCGGGGCCGAAGTCCGCGATCGCCTCGCGGTAGTACGCGTTCTTGCGCTCGGCCAGCGCCTGTTTTTCGGCGTCGCCGTAATTGCGGCTCGCGGCCTCGAGCAGGATGTCGAGCGAACCCATCCGGTCCACGCCCTTCAGGCGCCGGTTGACGGTCTCGTCGAACGCGATCCCCAGTTCGTCGGCCAATCGCTTCCATGCGCGGTAATGCACGTGCGCGGTATCGGTGAGCACACCGTCGAGATCGAAGATCAGCGCGCGGCAGGCGCGCGGGAACATGTCCGGCGCTGCGGCGGGCGATGTCGCGGGCGAAGTCGTCGCGGGCGCTTCCAGCGCCACGCGTTGCCATGCCTGTGCATGCAGATCGAGCGTGCGTCCATGGTGACGGACGCGCAGCGGTTCGCCGTCGTGCAGTCGATACTCGACGCCGTCGGCCGCGACCGACACGCCGAGCCGGCGCCCGCGCCAGCGGATGCCGAAGCGATACCCGCGCCAACCCGCGGGCAGGCTCGGGGCGAAGCACAGTTCGCCATCGACCACGCGCAGGCCGGCGAAGCCCCAGGTCAGGCCGAGCCAACTGCCGGCCATCGCCGCCATGTGCGCGCCGTGGTCGGTATTGCCGTGCAGGTCGTCGAGATCGACCCGCAGGGTCTGGTGGAAAAAGGCCCGCGAAGGCTCGTGCAGCCCGAGCTCGCAGGCGAGAATGCCGTGGATGGCCGGCGAAAGCGTGGAATCGTGGGTGGTAATCGCTTCGTAGTAGGCGTAACTGCGCCGCTTGGCCTCGGCATCCAGGCCATCGCCGGCCAGCACCAGCGCCATCACCACATCGGCCTGCTTGCAGACCTGGTACCGGTACAGCGTGAGCGGATGGTGATCGAGCAGCAGCGCGCGGCCGCGCGCCGCGCCGCCGTGTGCCGCGAAGTCCCAGCGCGGCCTGTGCAGGAAGGTATCGTCCTGGGCGTAGATGCCGAAGCGCGCATCGATCCTCAGCAGCATCGCCGCAGCCGCGCGGCGCCACAGCGCGATCTCGTCTTCGTCCAGCCGCAGGCGCGCCGCCAGCGCCGCGCGTCCTGCCGGATGCGTCCGTCCCAGGCGTTCCCACACCGCGACCGCGCGCTGCAGGTGTCGCTGCGCCATGCGGTTCGTGTAGAAATTGTTGTCGATCAGCGCGGTGTACTCGTCCGGACCGGTGACCGCATGGATCCCGAACGCGCCGTCGCGCAGCGGATCGAAATGCCCGACCTGCGGCCAGATCCGCGCGGTCTCGAACAGCATCTCGGCACCGGCGTCGAGCATGAAGCCGATGTCGTCGGTGGCGTCGAAGTACAGCCCGATCGCGTAGGCGATGTCGGCATTGATGTGGTACGCCGCCGATCCGCTGGGATAGTGCGCGGAACATTCGCCGCCGGCGATCGTGCGCCAGGGATACAGCGCGCCGACCGGATGGTTCAGCTCGCGCGCATTGGCGCGCGCCGCGTCCAGCGTGCGATGGCGGTACATCAGCATCGCCCGCGCGATCTCCGGCGCGGTGAACACCATCACCGGCAGCACGAAGACTTCGGTATCCCAGAAGCAATGGCCTTCGTAGCCTTCGCCGGTCAGACCCTTGGCGGCGGTGCCGGAGGCGGCGTCGCGGCTGGCGGACTGCAACAGGTGGAACAGATTGAAGCGCAGCGCGCGCTGGATCTCCGGATCGGCGTCGACCGCGAGATCGGCATCGCGCCAGAACGTGTCCAGCGCGGTCGCCCGCGCCGACGCGATCGCGGCATATCCCGCCTGCGCGGCCTGCGTCGCCATCGCCGTCGCCGCGTCGCGCAGCGCATCGGCATCGCGACCCCGGCCGTCGGCGGCATGCGCGTAGGCGACGAACTTTTCGATCGTCACGCCCGTCCCGGGGCGCAACCGCGCGATGAACTGCTGGGTCGCGCCATCGTCACCGGCATCGGCGCGCAGGAACGCGAGGGCGCCGTCCTGCGTTCCACCGTCGCCGACCTCGACGGCGTCGAGGCGATGCGCCTGCACGCAGGCGATCGTGATCCCGCTGCGCAGCGTGCGCTGCACCAGGCTCGCGACCGCCGCATCCGCCGCGCACGTCGCCGTTTCCAGCTTGCGACTGCCGGCACTGCCGATGCGCGGATCCTCACCCTGTTTCGCCGCGTGGCCGCCGCCATGCAGACGCGAGCGCAGGATCAGCGGGCCGTCGTGGTCGATCGAGGTCACGCGGAAGCGAATCGCGAGCAGATCGCGATCGTGCGCGACCACGCGCTCGCTCTCGATCCGCAGCCGGCCGCCGGACGGCATCCGCAGGACGCGCACATGGCGCAGCGTCCCGGTGCGCAGGTCGAGGCACCGTTCGACGTCGTCGCCGGCGCAGGCGTCGGGGTCGAGCGCCGCCGCGTCCGGATCGTCGCCGGGCACCAGCACGATGCTGCAGCCATCGGCGACAGGCACGCGGGAATCGGTGCCGCGCACGAAGCCGGGCAGGCGTTCGTGGAACTCGATCGGATGGCGTTCGTACACGGCGGCGAGAAAGCAGCCGGTGGACCCTTCGACCGCCTCCACGGCGCCGCCGCGGACGCCGAGCGACCCATTGGCCAGGGCGAACAGCGAGGCGTCGCGGGCGCGGGTGGCGGGATCGTCACCGCGACGGCGCAGGCACCAGCCCGTGTCGACGTCGGCCGGCGACCGGTCTGCCGGACGCACGGCCACGGAGGCGTTCGCGCCGTCGCCGTCGGGATGGGAATCGGGTACGAACGCCCGCGTCATCGTCTTCGCCGCTGCCTTGCCCTGAAGATGGGCGCCACCCTAGGAACCGATTGTTATCGGTGTCAAGACATCGATAACAATTCGTGAGCGATCCGTTGCGCGCGGCCGGGCCGGGTCTGCGGGACGGCCCGGTCTTCCGATCGATTTCCTTTATGAAAGAAGCACCTGGACGGCATGGCGATCGATTCCGATACCACCGCCCCGGATCGCGACGACCGTCCGGACGGGATCGGGCGCGGTCGCTTTTGTTGCGGGGCAGCACACTCCGGCGCGAACGGGGTCGGGTCGCACGCGCCACCGGCGTGGTCGGCTGGATTCCCTGCGCCGCCGGTTCGTCCGCGATCCGTACCCAGGCCTGCGTGCCGGTTCCGGTGCAGCGATCCGCGCGCGACCTTCGAGCAGGGCATCGGTCGCCCTCGCGCCTTCGCCGAGCGCATCGCCGAAGCCGATCGACCACGCCGCATCACGCGCGGGATGTCCATGCGCAAGCACGGGTTCGCGGCATGCATTGCGAAGGCACGCGGAAAACGTTTGTCGTTACACTCCGGCCATGAAGATCGCCAGCTGGAACGTCAATTCGCTCAACGTGCGCCTGCCGCATCTCGAACAGTGGCTGGCCGAGGCGCGGCCGGACGTGGTCGGGTTGCAGGAGACCAAGCTCGAGGACAACCGCTTCCCCGACGCGGTGCTGGCGGGGCTGGGCTATCGCAGCGTGTTCGCGGGGCAGAAGACCTACAACGGCGTCGCGCTGCTGGCGCGCGATCGCGCGCTGGAGGACGTGACCATCGGCATTCCCGGCTTCGACGATGCGCAGCGCCGCGCGATCGCGGCCACCGTCGACGGCGTGCGCGTGGTCAACCTGTACGTGGTCAACGGCCAGAACGTCGGCACCGAGAAGTACGACTACAAGCTGCGCTGGCTCGATGCCGTGCACGGCTGGCTGGCGGACGAACTGAAGGCGCATCCGAAGCTGGTCGTGATGGGCGACTTCAACATCGCGCCCGACGATCGCGACGTGCACGACCCGGCGATCTGGAACGACGCCAGCATCCTCACCTCCACCGCCGAGCGCGCGGCGCTGAAGCGGCTGCTCGACCTCGGCCTGCACGACGCCTATCGCCTGCATCACGACGAAGGCGGCTTCTTCAGCTGGTGGGATTACCGCCAGGCCGGCTTCCGCCGCAATCTCGGTTTGCGCATCGACCTCACGCTGGTCTCCGGCGCGCTGCGTCCGCAGGCGAGCGCGGCCGACATCGACCGCACGCCGCGCACGTGGGATCGTCCCAGCGACCATGCGCCGGTGTGGGTTTCGCTTGGCTAAGCTGGAAATTGCCCCTGTCTTTCACTCATGCGATAAGGATCTTGCATATGGACGACGCTGCGCCAAGGCGCGAGAAGATCGGCTTCTTCAATGCCCGCAGGATCGCGATGGCCCTGGAGGCGGAGACCAACCAGCAAAAAGCATTGATCGTTTCGCTGCACAAGGAACTTCAAGCGAAGTCGGATCTGATCACGCATTACGGCCTGGATGACGTGGAGCAGAAGCTGCGCCGCATCGCAGCGCTCGATGGCGACATCGCATCGGCGCACCAAACCCTTCGAGCCACGTCAGCCGAATTGTCCCGCGCACAGGAAGCGGTTCGCCAAGCCGAGGCCGACGTCATCGACCTCCGCAATGCGCATGCGCTTCAAAGCGAAGGGCTCTACGATTTTTCTCACCCGGCCGAAAATTCCGCGTCGCTGGCCGAACGACTCGCATCCGTTCGTGCGCGAATCAAGGAGACGATCCGAAACAAACAGGCCACTTCGGCGGCCAGCGGATTCACCTTCAATGGATCGGAAGCGAAGGGCAGGAAATTTGTCGACGACATGTCGAAGATGATGCTCCGTGCCTATAACGCGGAAGCGGAGAATTGCGTGGTGGTGGTTCGGGCCGGAAACCTCAAGGTCGCCCTCGAACGCTTGGGCAAGGCTCGTGAACAGATCAGGAAGCTCGGCACGCTGATTTCCCTGGACATCCGCGACGCTTATCACCGATCCAGAGTCGAGGAGATCGAACTCGCGGCGAGGCATCTCGAGGCCGTCAAGATGGAAAAAGAGCGGGATCGGGAGGAGAAGGAAAGGCTGCGCGAGGAACGCAAGGCCCAGCAGGAGCTGGAACGCGAAAGGGAAAAGCTCCAGAAGGAGCTGAATCACTATCGCTCGGTGCTTTCGGCATTGGAGGCACGCGGTGACGCCGAAGGCGCATCGCGCATCCTGGCATCGATCCAGTCAACGGAAAACGAACTCTCGCAAGTGGATTTCCGAGCAGCGAACATCCGAGCCGGCTACGTTTACGTGATCTCGAACCTTGGCGCACTCGGAGATGATGTGGTCAAGATCGGCATGACCAGAAGGCTCGACCCGATGGACCGCATCAACGAACTGGGCGATGCCTCCGTACCTTTCCGTTTCGATGTGCATGCTCTTTTTTTCTCGACCGATGCCGTCGGCATCGAGACCATGCTTCACCAGCACTTCTCGGCAGCGCGCCTCAATCGGATCAATCTCCGCCGGGAATTCTTCCGTACGAAGCCCCACGAAGTGCTCGAAGTACTCAAACAACACCAAGTCGAAATCGTCGAATTCACCGTTGAGGCGCCGGCCGAGGAGTACCGTTTAAGCCTTGAGATCGCACGAGGCGGGTGAAAGCTCGTTGCAGAACACCATTCCGACGAAAAAGCCCGGCCGAAGCCGGGCTTTTTCGTTGCCGCGACGGCGACGCTCAGCGTGCGCGGCCGCGGGTGATGAGGTTGACGATCAGGAGCAGGACGATCGCGCCGCCGAGCGAAGCGAGCAGGCCCGGCACCGAGAAGTCGCCGGTGTTGGCGGTGCCCGAGCCGAGCATCGGCGCGATCAGGAAGCCACCGATGAAGGAGCCGACGATGCCGACGACGATGTTCAGCAGGATGCCTTGCTGCGCATCGCGGCGCATGAGGAGGCTGGCGAGCCAGCCGATGATGCCGCCGACGATCAGCCAGATGAGGATGCCCATGTGCGTGCTCCGAACGTGCGTGGTGAAGGTGTGCACGTTGTAGGGCACTGCCGTGGCCGCGGCGACGCAGCGCCGAAACCGTTCAGGCGGGCGACGGAAACCCGAGGAATCGGCGGGAAATCCGCCACTTTCTCGATTCTCCCACCGCGTCGCGCACGAACGCCCGGGCGCCGTGCACGACGCGCGTGCCGGCGTCAGCCGCCGTCGCGCGGGCGTGCGCCGCCGCTGTCGTCCGCGGGCACGCTGCGCAGCGCGCGCGCCATCGCGCCGAGGCCGCCGGCGAGCAGCGCCAGCATCAGCAGCGTGTTGAACAGGCTGGTGGAGCGGAAATAGATCTGCAGGTTCGACAGGATGCCGACGAACACGATCACCAGCCCCGCGGCGAGCAGCAGCCAGCCGAGGATCGACTTGCCGTCGAAGAAGATCATCCCGGTGCCGATGATGAACGGGATCAGCGACAGCCCGAAGCCGTTGTAGCCCCACACCGACCAGTAGCCGCCCGAGGTCACCTGCACCTGGTTGGTCAGCAGCCAGCCGCCGGCGACGGCGGCCATCAGGCCGAGGAAGAACTGTCCGATGCCGCCCGGGGTGCCGCCTGCGCCTTTCATGCCGCCGTCTCCGCTCGCTGGGAATCCGCGGCGATGATAGCGCCCGGCTGCCTCGCGGGCATGCGGTCGCGACGCGGCGTCAGTCCTTCCAGTAGCGCACGCGCCGGCGGTACAGGCGCCAGGCCGCCGGCGATTCGAAGGTGCTGACCGGCGCGTCCGCGGTCGGCGCGGTGTCGGCATCGAACGTCGCCGCATCGTCGAGGATCGCGCGCGTCAGCCAGCGCCGCGGCAGCGCCAGGCGCAGGCCGGGCCAGTCGATCGGCCGCCGCGACGCCATCACGAAGCCCCATTCGCCGAACGACGGCACGTAGAGGCGGTAAGGCCGCGTCTGCAGGCCGGTCGCGCGCAGGGTGGCGTCGATGCTCCAGAACGCCTCGCGGGTGAAGTACGGCGAACTCGCCTGCGTCACCAGCACGCCGTCGGGGTGCAGCCGCGTCAGCAGCCGCGTATAGAACTCGCGCGAATACAGCCGCGCGATGGCCTCGGTGCGCGGATCGGGCAGGTCCAGCACCACCGCGTCGTAGGTGCGCGCGTCGTGCAGCAGGAAGCGGTAGCCGTCGGCGTTCACCACGCGCACGCGCGGATCGGCGAGCGCGCCGCGGTTAAGCGCGACGATCGGGCCGAAGCCGCGTGCCAGCGCGGTCATCGCCGGATCGATGTCGACCAGCGTCACGCCGAGCACGCGCCGGTCCTTCAGTACTTCGCGCACGGCGAGGCCGTCGCCGCCACCGACGACCAGCACCTGCTCGGGATGCCGCACCGCCGCGAGTAGCGGGTGCACCAGCGCCTCGTGGTAGCGGTATTCGTCGCGGCTGGAGAACTGCAGTTCGCGATCGGAATACAGCCGCAGGTCGTCGCGGAAGCGGGTGACGACGATGCGCTGGAAACGCGTGGTCTCGGCGTGCAGCACCTGGTCGCGGTACAGCCGCTCCTCGAAACCGGACACGATGCGGTTCGCGCCGACGAGACCGGCGATCAGCAGCACCAGTGCGACGAGCGCGGCGCGGCGCGGCCCGCGCAGGTCGGACGCCGCATTGCCCGACGACAGCAGCCACACCGCCGCGAGGTTGACCACGCCGGTCAACAGCGCGGCCTTCACCGCGCCGAACGTCGGCAGCAGCACGAAGGGAAATGCGAGCGAGCCGATCAGCGAGCCGAAATAGTCCAGCGACAGCGCGCCGGCGAAGGCGTTGCGCCAGCCGCCCGCGCGGCGCAGCAGTTCGGCCAGCATCGGCAGTTCCATGCCGACGAGATGGCCGATGGCCGCGACCAGCGCGACCATGCAGGCGAGATAGCCTTCCGGCACCGTTTCGTTCGCGGCGTACAGCAGCAGGCCGCCGAAACCGCCGAGCAGCGCCACCGCGACCTCGATGCGCAGCAGTCGCGGCAGCGCATCGTCGCCGACCTCGCGCGCGACGAACGCGCCGGTGCCCATCGCGGCGAGGAAGGTGCCGATGGTCAGCGAGAACTGCAGCGCGCTGTCGCCGTTGAGGTAGGTCGACAGCGTGCCGATCAGCAGTTCGTAGACGATCGCCGCAGCCGCGGTGAGCACTACCGCGATGCCCAGCCGGCCCGGCGCCGGCAGCGCGCTCACTTGCCGCCCCAGCTGCCGAAGTTGCGGTGCCCGCCGGAGCGCATGCCGTCGTCGCAATACGTCTCGTACTGGCCGGTGGCCGGATTCCTGCGCCGCTCGCAGTCGTCGTCGCAGCTTTCCAGCGCGACGATGAGCAGCACCATCAGACCACCTGCGATCCACGGCCCCACCGCGTCGTCACCGGTGAACAGCGACGTGGCTTTCCGCTTGTCGACCGACCGCGCGGCGCTCGCCTTGCGCGAAGCGGCGGCGCCGACGCGCTCGGCGAACGTGCCGCCGGCCTCGCGCGACCAGCGGAGCAGCTCGTGGCTGCCGACCTGCCGGCCGAGGGTGGCGTCGGTGCCGCGCGCGTTCCATTCGATCGACAGTTGCTGCGATCCGCCGCGCAGGTCGACGCCGTCGAACGCCTCCTGCGGCGCAGCGTCGCCGCCGACGTCGCCGAACATCGCGGTGGCGTGGAAACGGTAGCGGTCCTCCACGCGGTAGTCGCGGTCGCGGACACGCTGGCGCTGGCCGGGCTTGAGCGCGGCGGCGTCGATCGTCGGCGGCAACGCGATCGGCGTCCACAGGCGCAGGCCTTCGCCCGGCTCGCGGCTCAGCCAGCGCTGGCGTTCGCTGCGCACGGCTTCCGCCGGCGCGACGCCGCGCGGGACGAGCAGCCATTCGCGCCATTCGTCGCCGTCGGTCGTGCGCAGGGTCAGGTGCCCGCTGGCGACGTACTCGACGGCGTCGATGCACAGCGCGTCGCCGACACGCAGCAGGTCGAAGGGCGCGCTCATGCTCAGCCGACGAGGCTGGCCGCGATCACGATCGACAGCCCGAGCACGAACGCGCCGGCGAGCACGGCCACCGCGACGTTGCCTTCCTCGAAGATCTTGGCGTGCATGTCGCCGGGCGTGAGCCGGTCGAACAGGCGATAGCCCAGCCACAGCAGCAGCGAACCGGCACCGGCGTAGGCGAGCGAGAGCAGGAAGACGACGAGGCCGTGCGGCATGGGAACACTCCGTGGCGGACAGGGACACAGGTTCGCACCCGCGGCATCGCGGGCGCAGTGGCGGAACGGACGTCAGGCCAGCAGGCGCAGCAGCGCGTCGCGCGGCAGCTTGCCGGTCTCGTTGCGGGGCAGGGCGTCGACCAGCCGCAGGCGGCGCGGCAGGAACACCGGGTCCACGGCGTCGCGCAGGGCGGCGAGGATCGCGGCCTCGTCCAGCCCGGGCGCGACCGCGAGCGCGGCGATGCGCGCCACGCCGGTGACGTCGCAGGCGTCGAGCTGCAGCACCACGCCGTCGAGCACGCCGGGCACGGCCTGCAGGCGCCGGGTGAGGTCCCCCAGCGACGCGCGCTTGCCGGCGATCTCCAGCAGGTCGGACTGCCGGCCGCACAGGACGAAGCCGTCCTCGCCGCGCAGTTCGACCAGATCGGCCAGCGGCATCGGCACCGGCAGGTGCGCGGCATGCACCAGCGTGCCGTCGGGCTGCGGCTGCAGGCGCACGCCGGGCAGGCAGCGCCAGGCGTCGTCGCGCGCGGTGCGGCGCACGGCGATCACGCAGGTTTCGGTGGAGCCGAACATCTCGCGTACTTCGCAGCCGAAGCGCTGCTCGGCGGCGGCGGCCAGCGTCTGCGGCAGCGGCGCGGTGGCGGTGACGATCCCCGCCAGCGGCGGCAGCGGCACCTGCGATTCGACCAGCGCGCGCAGGTGCACCGGCGTGGTGACCAGCAGCGGCGGATCGCCGGCCTCGCGCACGGCACGGGCGACGTCCTCGGGAAAGAACGGCCGCCCGCCATGCACCGACGCCGGCGCCAGCAGCGGCAGCAGCACCGACAGCTCCATGCCGTACATGTGCTGCGGCGGCACGGTGGCGACGATCGGCAGCACGCCCGCCTGCGGCCGCAGGTGGTCCAGCGCGGCGAGGTTCTGCGCGGTGCTGATGCGCAGCGCGGCCCAGGTCTTCGGGTTGGGCCTGGGCCGGCCGGTGCTGCCAGAGGTGAAGGCGACCAGCGCGACCGCGGCGGCGTCCACCGTCGGCGGCTCGCCGGGCAGGCGCGGCAGGCGCTCGGGCAGCGCGTGCAGGCGCGGCGGCGCCGGCGCGATGCGCACGTCGGCGACGCAGACGGCGTCGGGATACTGGGCGAGCACGTCGCCGATCGCCGCCGGCGTGCGCGACGGCGGCAGCAGCGTGGTGATGCCGCGGACGGCGGCGGCGCAGAAGGCGACGAGGAACCGGTAGCGGTCCTCGCAGAGGTTGATCATGCAGGGGGCATCGGGCAGCCCCGCGGCGACGCCGCGGACCTCGGCCAGGAAGACGTCCAGCGCGATGCGGCCGTGGCCGTCGAACACGACGGTGCGCGACCCGGGTCCCTCCGCCAGCGCCTGCCGCTGGGCGGCGGTCGCGCTCCGGGCGGGTGGATCCATCGCTGCCGACATCGTCTTCGTCACTCCCGCCTGCCCGCGATGCGGGTTCCACCATCGTGTCCCGACGCATCGCGTCGCCCCGGTCGTAGCTTACGCTGGGCGCCCCGCAAGCCCCAAACCGTCGCCACCCCATGCACGCTGCCCGTTTCGGTCCCGTCCGCTGCGCCTGGTGGCCCTATCACCGCGGCGAACATGCGGAGACGCGGGTGCGGGCCTGGCTGGCCGACCAGTGGGCGCTGCCGCCGGCGGCGCTGACGATCGCCCGCGATGGCCACGGCCGGCCGTACCTGCAGGCGGGCACCCACCGCGTCGACCTCAACTGGAGCCACAGCGGCGAGCGCCTGATCGCCGCCTGCGCCGACTGCACCCGGCTGGGCGTGGACATCGAACTGCTGCGGCCGCGGCCGAAGGCGCTGGCCACCGCGCGCCGCTACTTCGATCCGGCCGAAACCGCGGCGCTGTCGGCGCTGGCCGGCGACCCGGCCGCGCTGGACACCGCCTTCACCCGGCTGTGGTGCGCGAAGGAAGCGGTGCTGAAGGCACACGGGCGCGGGCTGTCGTTCGGGCTGGAGAAGCTGCGGCTGGCGGCCGATGCCGACGGCCTGCCGCGGCTGGTCGCCTGCGATCCGGCGCTGGGCGCGCCGCAGGACTGGCGGATCGAGGCGTGGACGCCCGAACCGGGCTACTGGGCGACGCTGGCGTGGCGGACGCGCACGGACGACGGCCAGGCCTCCGCTCGCGGATAATCTGCCGCGATGAACGCCCCCGCCCTGCCCGCCGCCGCCCGCGACACCCTCGACGCCGGCCTCGCCGCCCTCAGCCTCGACGCCGCGCTGGCCGAGCCGCTGGCGCGCTACCTCGCGCTGATGCTGCGCTGGAACGCCGCCTACAACCTCACCGCCATCCGCGATCCGCGGGAGATGGTGACCAAGCACCTGCTGGACTCGCTGGCGATGGCGCCGACGGTGGCCGCGCTGCCGACGCTGGCCGACCTCGGCACGGGGCCGGGCCTGCCGGGCATCCCGCTGGCGATCGCCACGCCCGGGCTGCGGGTGACGCTGGTGGAATCCAACGGCAAGAAGGCCCGCTTCATGCGCGAGGCCCTGCGCACGCTGGGCCTGGGCAACGCCGAAGTGGCCGAATCGCGGATCGAGGCGCTGGACCGCCCGGGGCAGTTCGCCGCGATCACCGCCCGGGCGCTGGCCACGCTGCCGCAGATCCTGGCCCTGGGCGGACACCTGGTCGCCCCCGACGGCGTGCTGCTGGCGATGAAGGGCGCCCGCCCGGACGAGGAGATCGCCGCCCTGCCGCCCGGCTGGACGGTGCGGGACCTCCGGCCGCTGGCCGTGCCCGGGCTGGACGCCGAACGCCACCTGGTGACCCTCGCCCGGGCCGCCGCGACCGACGATTGATGCCGCGGCGCGACCCGGCCGGCCCGGCAGTCCGCGCCGGCAACGGGCATAATCTGCGGTTCGGCCCGCGCCGCCCGCCCCCCGGGACGCGGTCCCGTCCGCCCGCACACGAACACTTCCGGACCCCCTCATGGCCCGCATCATCGCCATCGCCAACCAGAAAGGCGGGGTCGGCAAGACCACGACCTCGGTGAACCTCGCCGCCGCGCTGGCGCAGGCGCCCATGCGCGTG
The DNA here is from genome assembly GCF_056313745.1 of Lysobacter sp. DMC97. Classification (NCBI taxonomy): domain Bacteria; kingdom Pseudomonadati; phylum Pseudomonadota; class Gammaproteobacteria; order Lysobacterales; family Lysobacteraceae; genus Lysobacter; species Lysobacter sp. DMC97. The sequence goes on from NZ_JBQUZR010000009.1 coordinate 200,802, forward strand.
CTGCTGGTGGACCTGGACGCCCAGGGCAACGCCACGATGGGCAGCGGCGTGGACAAGCGCGAGCTGGCCGGCTCGACCTGCGACGTGATGCTCGAAGAAATGCACGCGAAGGACGTGATCGTGAAGTCGCCCGAGGGCTTCGACCTGCTGCCGGGCAACAACGACCTGACCGCGGCCGAGATCGAACTGATGGACGAGCCCGGGCGCGAGCAGCGCCTGCGCCGTGCGCTGGACAGCGTGCGCGACCGCTACGACTTCATCCTCGTCGACTGCCCGCCGGCGCTGTCGCTGCTCACGCTCAACGCGCTGACCGCTGCCGATTCGGTGCTGGTGCCGATGCAGTGCGAGTACTACGCGCTGGAAGGCCTCAGCGCGCTGCTGCAGACCATCGACGCGCTGAAGGCGAAGCTCAATCCCGCGCTGGAGATCGAAGGCGTGCTGCGCACCATGTTCGACGTGCGCAACAACCTCGCCAACGCGGTGTCCGCGGATCTCACCGCGCACTTCGGCGACAAGGTGTTCCGCACCATCGTCCCGCGCAACGTGCGCGTGGCCGAAGCGCCCAGCCACGGCCAGAGCATCGTCGCGTACGACAAGGCCTCGCGCGGCGCCATCGCCTATCTCGGCCTGGCCGGCGAGATCATCCGCCACCAGCGCGAACGCGCCCAGCAGGCCGCCGGTGCGCGCGGCACCCTTCCGGAGACCCGCGCATGAGCGCCCCCAAGAAGCGCGGCCTCGGCCGCGGCCTCGAAGCCCTGCTCGGCCCCAAGGCCGCCGCCGAAGCGCCCGCGCTGGAAGCCACGCCGGGCGACACCCTCAAGCTGCTGCCAATCGACGCGCTGACCCCCGGCAAGTACCAGCCGCGCCGCGCGATGGATCCGGCCAAGCTCACCGAACTGGCCGAATCGATCCGCGCCCAGGGCGTGATCCAGCCGGTGGTCGTCCGCGAGATCGACAAGGACAAGGGCGGCAAGGTCTACGAGATCATCGCCGGCGAACGCCGCTGGCGTGCCTCGCGCCAGGCGGGCCTGACCGAAGTGCCGGTGGTGATCCGCGAGGTCGACGACCGCACCGTGGTCGCGATGGCGCTGATCGAGAACATCCAGCGCGAAGACCTCAACCCGCTGGAAGAGGCGCAGGCGCTGCAGCGGCTGATCGACGAATTCGACCTCACCCACGCGCAGGCCGCCGAGGCGGTGGGCCGCTCGCGCGCCGCGGTGTCGAACCTGCTGCGCCTGCTGGAACTGCCGCCGGACATCCGCGCGCTGGTCGAGACCCGCGCGATCGAGATGGGCCACGCCCGCGCCCTGCTGTCGCTGACCCCGCAGGCCGCGATCGCGCTGGCCCGCCAGGCGGTCGAGCACGGCTGGTCGGTCCGCGAGGTGGAGCACCGCGTGCAGCAGCTCAGCGCCGGCCAGGTGCCGACCGCGGTGAAGGGCAAGCCGGCGAAGGCCGCGAAGGCCAAGCCGCAGGCCGACCTCGCCGCGCTGGAACGCGACCTCAGCGAATCGCTGGCGACCAAGGTCGACATCCTGCACGGCCGCGGCGGCAAGGGCCGGCTGGTGATCCACTACACCGACCTCGACACCCTCGACGGGATCCTCGATCGGCTGAAGACCCGCGGCTGAGCCGGATCGGGCCGCCGCACGCGGCCGGCATTGGCGGTAACGTGGGCGGCCTCCGCCCACCATGACAGGGATGCTCATGCGCCGTTTCGCCTTGTTCTGCTCGCTCGCCCTCGCGTCGCTGCTGCCGCCGGCCATCGCGCCGGTGCAGGCCGCGAAATCGCCTTCCTACACCTACGTCCGCCTCGGCAACGCCGCCGATGTCGCGCCCACGCCCGTGCCCGGCACGGTGCTGATGGGCGGCGGCACCGACGTCGACGCCGCGTTCCAGTGGCTGTGCCAGCGCGCCGGCAACGGCGATTTCCTGGTGATCCGCGCCACCGGCACCGACGCCTACAACCCCTACGTCCGCGCGCTCTGCCCGAACCTCAATTCGGTCGCGACCCTGATCATCCCCGACCTCGCCAGCGCCAACAACGCGACGGTCGCGGACCTGCTGTCGCGGGCCGAGGTGGTGTGGATCGCCGGCGGCGACCAGTCGAACTACATCAACTTCTGGACCGGCACGCCGGTGCAGACCACGTTGAACGCGCTGATCGCCAGCGGCACGCCGGTCGGCGGCACCAGCGCCGGCCTCAACGTGCTGACCCAGTTCGTCTACACCGCACAAAGCGGCAGCGCCACGTCCGCGCAGGCGCTGGCCGATCCCTTCAACCGCACGCTCACTTTCGGCCGCGACTTCGCGCGCGTGCCGGTGCTGCAGGGCGTGCTGGGCGACCCACACTTCGCCGCCCGCGATCGCATGGGTCGCGAACTGGGCTTCCTGTGCCGGATCGCCACCAACGGCTGGAGCGCCGCGCCGCGCGGCATCGCCGTGGACGAGCAGACCGCGCTGCTGGTCGACGCCCAGGGCACGGCGAACGTGGTCGGCAGCGGTCGCGCGTATTTCCTCCGCGCCCCGGGCCTGCCGGAGGTCTGCAAGGCGAAGATGCCGCTGACCTATCGCAACATCGCCGTGGACCGCATCGCCGCCGGCGACGGCTTCAACCTGACCACCTGGCAGCGCAGCGGCGGCCTCGGCTACACGGTGTCGGCGGTGGCCGGCGTGCTGCAGTCGACCCAGGCCGGCGGCGCGATCTACTGAGCCGCACGCGGCCGCGACCGGGCCCGCCCCTGCGCGGCCCGGTCGGCAGGCCGGGGCGCAGGCGGTATCCTAGGCGGGATGAACGCCGAACCCGTGCTCTCCGTCGTCGTCCCGGTCTTCAACGAACGCGACAACGTCACCCCCCTGATCTCCGAAATCGTGGCCGCCCTGCGCGGCCACGCGCTGCTGAAGGGCGGCGCGTTCGAGATCGTCTACGTCGACGACCACTCGCGCGACGACACCCTCGCCGTGCTCCAGGGCCTGAAGGCGACCGTGCCCGAACTGCGGGTGCTGCACCACGTCAGCCAGAGCGGGCAGAGCACCGCGGTGCGCACCGGCGTGAAGGCCGCGCGCGGCGCGTGGATCGCCACCCTCGACGGCGACGGCCAGAACGATCCGGCCGACATCCCGAAGTTGCTCGCGAAGCGCGAGGAATCGCCGGCCGACGTGAAGCTGTTCGCCGGCTGGCGCGTGGACCGCAAGGACACCGGCAGCAAGCGCTGGGCATCGAAGTTCGCGAACGCGATCCGCAGCCGCATGCTGCGCGATGCCACGCCCGACACCGGCTGCGGCATCAAGCTGTTCGAGCGCGAGGCCTTCCTCGACCTGCCCTACTTCGACCACATGCACCGCTATTTGCCGGCGCTGATGCAGCGCGCCGGCTGGAAGACGATCAGCGTGCCGGTGAACCACCGCCATCGCGCCAGCGGCGTGTCGAAGTACAACAACCTCAATCGCGCGCTGGTCGGCCTGCGCGACCTGCGCGGCGTGGCCTGGCTGATCGTGCGCAGCAAGCGCACCGCGGTCGAGGAACGCTGAGCGTGCTGGCCGAGGCCGCATCCGCCGTCCAGGCCGTCGGCGGCGCCGACGTCATGAATTCGCCGATCCCGTGGCTGGCGTGGACCGGCATCCACATGAGCCCGTGGAAGCTGATCGGCATCGTCGGCACGCTGATGTTCGGCGGCCGCTGGCTGGTGCAGTTCGTCGCCAGCAAACGCGCGGGCAAGCCGGTGATCCCGCGCGTGTTCTGGTACATGAGCATCGTCGGCAGTCTGATGACGCTGAGCTACTTCACGCTGTCGGCGAAGCAGGACGCGGTCGGCGTGCTCGGTAACCTGTTCCCGGCGTTCACCGCGAGCTACAGCCTCTATCTCGACATCCGCCACCGTGGCTGGCGTCGCGACCGCAACAGCCATTGACGACCTGCCGCGGATCGCCGCGACGGCGCGGCGATCCGGCGGCGTCATCGCAGGTCGCGTTTACTGCACCGTGCCCTGGCGGTCGTTGCCGCCCTTGCCGCCGAACAGCTTGCGCACGAACGCCACGATGCCGACGACGATGAACACGATGAATTTCTTCGCCGCCAGCAGCAGCACGCCGAGCTTGGCCAGCAAGCCGGTCTTCGCGGCGATGCCGCCGCCGATCAGCGCGGCCAGGCCGTAGCCGGCCAGCTTGTCGGTGCTCGAATCGTAGTCGGCGTAGCGTGCGCCCTGGTCGAATTCGGCCATCGGCAGCAGCTGCTGCATGCCCGCCTGCACCTGCTGCAGCTGCGGCATGCCGGCGACCGCGTTGAGGCTGAGATAACCGCGGCGGCCGAGCACGCGCACGTCGTAGTTCAGCGTGTGCTGGTCCTCGCCCTCGAACGCCGCTTCCTTCGCCCAGTACAGTTTCTTGGCGCTGGCGTCGTAACGCGGCGGCACCGCCCAGCCGATCATGTGCACGGCGCCGTAACCGGCCTTCTTGCGCTCCGCGTTGGCGTCCTCGGTTTCCTGCTTGATCTGCTTGAGCAGGTCGTCGTAGTCGGTCTTGGCCGCATCCTCGTCGGAAACGTAGCCGTCGTCGGCGTAGGTCACCACGACCGCCCAGCTGTCGTTGCCCGTGAGCGGGGTCGAGGCCGGCACCACCATGCCGAGGATGGTGTCGTCGGGCGGGTTGCCCCACAGCTGTTCCAGCACCTTGCGGCTGTCTTCCTTGCCGAGATAGCGGAACTGCGAACCGAGGCGGAAATGCGCCTGCGCCTCCGGCACGCCGATCTCGCCGGTCTGGAAATGCAGGCCGTCGACCAGCGCCTTCGCCTGCGCGGCCATTTCCGCTTCAGACGGCTGCGGTGCTTCGGCGTGCACCGCGAAAGCGGCCGCGGCCGTGACCAGGGCCGCGAGCAGCGCGGTCCGGCTCCATCGTTTGAACATGACGATCCCCGTTGGAAGACGGGCGCCCCCGCGCCCGGAAGCGCCAGTGTGCCGATCGCGTGGGCGTGACGCCACATGCGACGGCAGATCCGGCGATCGCATTTTTTGATTCACGCAAAGAAGAACCCCCCGCAGCGTTGGCTGCGGGGGGTTCGGTGTAAGACCCTGGCGATGACCTACTCTCGCATGCTG
>NZ_JBQUZR010000010.1:0-11521 GCF_056313745.1 Lysobacter sp. DMC97
GCGCACTGCTGATCAACCCTCCGGTACGCTGGGAGGACCAGCGGGCAGCGCTTGGCACGACGCCTGCGCCTCCTCGGGGGAGGAAGCCAGGTCGACGAGATACATAGACGAAAACAATCAAGAGCAGCTTTTTGATTCTTGAGAAAAATGATCTGAGGGATAAGCCTATCCCAGTTGCAATCCTTGATGGATGGCCCAAAATCCCGAATGGGATCTCAGGGGGTACGGCAAGGAGCTGTATGGCGACGCACGATATCGAGCAGTTTGTGACTGAGTACGTCAAGGAGCTGGAAGCCGGCACTGCTGCCGTATTTGCAGGTGCTGGACTCTCCGCGAGTGCGGGCTTCGTGGATTGGGCGACTCTGCTGAAGCCTATCGCCGACGACTTGGGTCTTGATGTGCGAAAAGAGCAAGACCACCTGGTGGCGCTGGCTCAATACGCGGTAAATAGCCGCGGCAATAATCGAAGTGCTTTGCACAAGCGATTGTTGGAAGAATTTCCGTCACACAAAACACCCTCCGAGAATCACCGCCTGCTCGCACGACTGCCGATTCCGGTGTTCTGGACGACGAACTATGATCGGTTGATCGAACGTTCTCTGGAAGATGAACGTAAGATTCCAGACGTAAAGATCACTACGCCTCAGCTTGCGCATTCCAAGCCGCATCGAGATGCGGTGATCTACAAGATGCACGGTGACGTGGAGTTCCCTGGCGATGCCGTGCTTACGAAAGATGACTACGAAGGATACTCGAGTGGTCCGCGTGCGTCATTCGTGACTGCCTTGAAGGGCGATCTCGTATCTCGCACTTTCTTGTTTCTCGGGTTCAGCTTTCGAGACCCGAATCTTGATTACATCCTTTCGCGAATCCGCATAAATTTTCAGAGAGATGCCAGAGAGCACTATTGCATTACGAGGCGTGTCCAAAGAAGTGACTTTGCGGATCAAGAAGCATTCGACTATGCAAGCGTCAAGCAGAAGCTTGTGATCGATGATCTCAAGCGTTTCAATATCAAGACCCTGCTCATTGATCAATATTCCGAGATCACCGATATTCTCCGCAAGATTGAGGCGCGCTATCGCCGAAAGACGTTGTTTGTGTCGGGAAGCGCAGAAGAATTCGGGAGATGGGAAAAGGATGTTGTCGAGGAATTTCTAAGTGCGCTTGGACGAATTCTGATTGACAAGGGCTATAGGATTGTTTCTGGCTTCGGGCTTGGGATCAGCAATGCACTTCTTTCAGGTGCGACCGAACAAATTTACGATCAGAAGCTCGGCCATTTCCAAGACTACTTGACGGTTCGTCCATTTCCGCGTCACACGCCAGATCCTGTAAAGCGAAAAGCTCTGTGGACGGCATTCCGCCGAGAGTTGATCCAGCAGGCCGGCGTCGCCATTTTTCTGTTCGGAAACAAATCAGTGGATGGAAAAATTGTGCAGGCTGATGGCGTATTTGAGGAACACAGCATCGCGGATGAGCTTGGTTTGGTGCTTGTCCCCGTTGGCGCGACAGGATATGCAGCCGAGACATTAGGGCGCGATATAGATAAGCGACTTGAGGGACACCCGGATGCTTATCGTGAGGCGATGCAAGATCTGCAGGTTTCTGTTCAAAGCCCAAATGAGCTGCTGAGCAAGATCATCAACATGTTGGATCAAATCAATAGGAGCAACTGATGGCACGCCGGGTATTTTTCAGTTTTCATCACGTCCGCGATAGTTGGCGGGTTGGTCAGGTTCGCAACTCATGGGTGACGAAGCCTGATCGTGAAGCTGCTGGCTTTTGGGATTCGGCTGAATGGGAAGAGGTCAAGCTCAAGACGCCAGATGCGATTCGTCGCTGGATCGACAAACAACTGGAAGGTACGTCCGTGACGGTGGTTCTGATTGGCGCGGAGACTTCAAGTCGTCCCTATGTGAAATACGAAATCGAACAGAGCATCGCTCGCGGTAACGGCCTGCTTGGCATCTATATTCATAACATGAAGGATGCAAGTGGCAATACGGACACCAAGGGGAGCAGCCTGCTTCCGAGTGGCTATCCGGTCTACGACTGGGTCAATGACAATGGCCGCGATAACATGAGCGTTTGGATAGAGGCGGCTGCAAAGAAGGCTGGAAGATAGCTAAGCATCGCAGTTCCGTGCCTTATCCGGCGAGGCTAGTCGGATAGTAGTTTTTTTGGCCGGGTGCCGGACGCGCTGTGAGCAAGACCATGCCTCGGTTTCTCCTTGGGCATTGCTTCCATCGCGGATGGCTATAGTGGATCGCTTATCCCAGTGTCCGTGAGGCGGGGAAATTCACCATAAGGAAAGACGTTATTAGTGAAGTTGAAGAGGTGAAATAATTTTTCATCATTGCAACGCTTTCACGAGGTCAAATTCAATCTTTCCCTTCCTTCGCCGAAACCTGAACAAGTCATTTGCAATTTGAAATGAACGACATAAGCGGGATGAGGAAATGAAGATCTATGCAGCACGTCACGGTGAGACAAACTTGAATATTGACGATCGCTTTCAAGGCGCGATCAACAGCACTCTAAACATGCGTGGAAGATCGCAGGCAAATGATCTGGCCCGACGTCTGCCGAACGATGTTGTTCATTTGGTTTCCTCGCCACTCAGGCGAGCAGTGGAAACCGCCGAAATTATTGCCACCGAACGCCAACTGCCAATGATTCACATGCCGGAGTTTCGCGAGCGCAGCTTTGGCGTCCTCGAAGGTCTCTCCCAGGCCGAAGCCAAGAATTTCTATCCTGAAATTATCAACCGCAATTTATTGCAAAAATGGGATGAAGCGCCCCAGGGAGCAGAGACGATCCATGAGGTCTGTAGCAGAGTTTTGGCCGGAACTGAAAAATTGAGGTCGCTCAATGGTGTCGGTGCCGTTGTTTTGGTAACGCACGGCTTTGTCATTCGAATCCTCCAGCACCTGCTGCAGGGAATTCCTGCACAGAAAATGTTTGCCCTTCCGAGGCTCGGGAATGGTGACTTCATCAAACTTTTTCTTTGAATGGCGCCGATCCATGAATTTGTCAATGGAAGGCAGCGACTTTTGAATATTCAAACGAGAGGCGGAGGGGAATAACGATGGCTACGTTACAGGAAGCGAGGCCCAAACAGCCTCAGGCAGTGGTATTTGTCCACGGACTTGGCGGTGGCATTCGAACCTGGGGTCAATTCGGAGATCTCGTTCGCAATGATCAAGATCTCTCCAATGGATTCGACGTTCTGCACTACAGCTTTCCCACGGTACTCATGGCAATTCCATTTATACGGAAGGCTCCTCGAATACAGACCCTAGCCGACGGACTTCTTACCTTTCTCCACACAAAATGTTCGGCATATGAGCGTGTTCATTTGGTTTGCCACAGCCTCGGTGGACTGGTGGCTAGACACGGCGCTCTGCGAAAGATTAAGGAAGCTTCAGATCGCAAGCCAAGCCTTGATACACTGACATTGTTTGCTGTGCCGTGCAATGGGGCGGGGTTGGCTTCAATCGGGAAATTTATCTCTCCGTTCAATATACAGGTTCGGCAGCTTTGTCGCTCATCTGACTTTCTTGATCATCTAAATGAAAGTTGGGCTGCATCTGCTATTGAAGCGAACATTAGAGTCCGTTACATAATTGGCGGCCTCGATGATATCGTGAGTCCAGAAAGTGCCAGATCGTATTTTGGCAACGCAAATGTTGAAACAGTCATCGACAAGAACCATAAGACCATAGTCAAGCCCAAGGATTCCGATGATCTGTCGTTTGTTATCCTAAAGCAGATATTGCTGACAGGCACTCAGCATATTAGAAATATCCCTGGTGGGCAATCAAGCCTCGACTACCAAGCGCTGGCCGAAAAGCACTATGTAGTGGGAGACTACGCTGCAGCAGAGCAAATTTTGCTCGCGGCAAGAGATCGCAACCATCAGTCCTCTTGGCTGGCTCGCGAGCTAGGAAAAATATACTTTGCCCAGCGGTCATTCGACAAGGTTTATGAGCTTATAGAAAGCTGCTCTAAATCTGCGAAATCTGAAGATCCTGATCTCGCATGTATGAAGGGGGAGTACCTGATTCGAATCGGCGATTTCACGGGCGCAATTGAGGTCCTTACGCGAATATCTCCGAGGACAGTTTACAACGTGGAGTACCTTACCGGAAATGCGTACTTCCTCGCGGGCATAGATAATTCTTTAAACATGGCATTTGCGCTAAAGCATTTGCAAGCCGCAGTAAAAGTAGATGCTGAAAGCTGGTGGGCAAGAACAAACCTTGTTTACGTTCTTCAAATAATGAGAAACCGGCGAGAGTTGCCCAAAACAATCGAAGACGGAGAAATTGCTCAGCAGAGAGTTCGCGCGTGGCAGACCATAAGTGGCGAACTCACTCGCAATCCACTGCTGTTCAGTGCAAGGCTCTATCGGCTAGCCTTGGCTGCAGCTTTCGACGATCGCGTCCTATTTGAGAACACTGTAAGTGAGGATATTGATTTCTTTGCTTCGAAGAAGCTGTCTGTCAACTATATATTTCCTAGTTCATGGCTCGCGAGACTCGGCATTCTATATGAGCAAGATAGCGAGGCCTTCAAGTTCTATCAGCGTGGTTTGGTGAGTTGGTTGGCGTCTATATGAGTCCATCGAGCATTAGACTAATTGCAACCGCGCCGCATACGTTTCATGGCGCTGGGACAATTAAGTGCAGAATTCTTCATGCGCTGCATAGAGCTGGTTTTGACGTCCACTTCGTCGGACTCGGGAGACCATACTTTTTTAAGACACATGTTGGGGATACATTTCAGACGCATGAGGTCCTTATTCCGGAGTCAGAAGCATATTCTACTCATGCCAAGATCTTTTGGAGTACCTATGCGATTGCGGAAAAAGTGGCCGAACTTGCGATTGCTGGAAGCAGTGAGGGATTCAGGGTCGTTCTTTGGGGAACGTATCTTCATCCTTATGTTCAAGCGCTCTGCCTCGCCAATGACTATCTTTCACAAGCAGGGTACGCGCGCAATCCAATAATCAGCTTCCCAGCCGGTTCTGATATTTGGGAATCGGGATCAGCAGTATCGCGATCTGTTTGGTGGCTTCTTGACTCTCAGCAGATAACTGTCAGGGCCACTTACTCAAAGAAGTTCGTTAGAGAGATTCGACGGCGTCACCGAGTACGTGGAAGTTTTATTGTGACGCCGCCAATTCTAGACCCCGCCAGCTTTCCGAGTTATTCACGCATTCAGCGTCAGAATGAGAAGTCAAAAGCTGGAGTTGATCCAAATACAGTGGTTGTCTTGCATCACTCCAACTTGAGGCCAGTGAAAAGAATTCAGGATACTATTGATTTGGTAAAAAGTGCTGCGGCGATCTGCGATTCAGAGGTCTTGCTTGTGATAGTTGGCCCCAATGATTCGAACTCAAGATATTTGGGTGAGCTTCAGTTTGAATTATTTGAACGATCATTCCCCGCTACTCGAAGCCTGAACTTGACGATCGTAAATGTTGGTATCGAAGCTGACGTGCGGAGGTATCTAAGAATTGCTGATATCGCAGTCAACACCAGCGTACATGATTCATTCAATGTGAGTTTGCTCGAAGCGGTTTGGAGTGGTACCGCATGCGTCACATCGCCCGCGCCGGCGATTGCCAGCTATTTTAAGGCTGGACGGTGTGCGCTGGTGTTGTCATACGCACCTGGTTCACGCTTTGTTGATGTGGCTTCGCAAATTGATAGCACCGAATCACCATTCGACCTTGCGGGTGGCGCGAAGGCTCTTGCCAGAATGATTGACAACAGTAGTTACAGAGAACATTTGGCCGTGTCAGCAGATGCTTACCTTAGAAAACATCTGAGCCCCGAAATAGTACTGCAGCGAATCATTTCGATGATCTGTTTGGCGGATGAGGCGAGATGAGATTCGATAGTCGGGAGTTTGGTAAATTTGGGCAATTTCCGTTGTGTGCGGACAACGCAAATGTCGTAGCTAGCATTCTAAGAATTCTAGACGATCCTCGGCTGTCTAGCGGGTGCCTCTTAGGCGGCTCCCGGGCAGCAGGAATCGGCGCTGAAAAGTCTGATGTTGATCTATTTGTGCTGTGCACTGGTAGTGTTGATGACGGTCAGATTGATGAATGTCTATCACAAATACTCGTAGTTCCTGGCGTTAACGGTTTAATTGCCCAAGGCCGATTCCCATGGTTCGGTAGTTGTTTTACCGTCTTCGCCCGGAATATGGAGTTTGCAATTGATATTGGATTCATTGCTGAAAAGAGTGCCGCCACCTTCTTTTGGGAGCCAACGGGCATAATATTGTGGGATGACTATGAGATGATAGAAAGTGGAGTTTCATACTGGGGGCGGCAAGTTGAATCGAATCCTTTTAGAATTGCCAATCCAATTTGCCAAGGATTCATGGCGATCTATAAGGGGTTAAATAGTGTAGATAAGGGAGAGTTGTTCAACGCAATTGAACTCAGTGGACAAGCTCGAAGAGCGTTAATAGTTATTCTACGAAAAAGACTTGGAGGAACTGCGAACGTGTATTACGGACGCGCTGAACGGCGGATTGAGAATGTAATGAGCCAAGAGCTACTTGCGCGTCTAGCCCAGACAGTTCCCCAATACAATCTAGATAGTGCGAGACGCTGTCTGAGAGACCTGGCAGCATGGCTGGTAGAGGTTGGCAAGGAAGCGTGTGAACTGTCGGAGAACGAGCGTCGATCCTATCGCCTACTAGTCGACTTACTTTACAAAAATTGAGCATCCAGTGATAGCAAGCAGTCCTTCGTTCTTAGATATTCCGCATGATTTGCGAGTGGCGCTATCGAATGCCTTTGAAATTCGAGCATTTGAGCTCATGGATACCGGCTCTTGGAACGAGTGCGCTAGATGTCGCAGACATGGCGGAGATCTGTTCCTGAAGATTATTCGAGCCAGAGCGGGCCACTTAGTGCGGCCCCTTGAAGCAGTCGAGTTCGCGTATTCAAAACTGCGCGATTTTTCTCTTGACCCAGCGATCAAACTTATCTTGCCCTTAGCATGGCCTAACGGAAACCTAATTTATCAGGTTCAAGGTGGATTGGCAGTCGTATTTCCATTCATTGAAGATTTGGTTCCGTTTCATCTTGAGAATAGTTGTCTAGATACCGTGGAGTGGATCCGACGAGCCGCAACTGCGCTTGCTGCATTTCACGCTGGCGTCTCTACACCCATAGGCCGTAGTGAATTCGCTGGTGCTTCTATAGATATTCCGCATGTTGCAGGACTTGATGCTTGGCTGGAGGGGTGCGATGCATATTTTCTGTCTGCTTCTGACCGGCTTTGCCGCAACGCTCCATCGTTCGATCTAAGGAAGTTGAACTTTGCTAGGAAGTTCGCAGATGGTCTGTTTGAAAGTATTCGGCGGAATTCTGGAGATGCCGCACTAATACACGGCGACTTTAGATCGGAAAACGTCTCATTTGATCTTGAGCTGAAGCAGATGGTGGTATTCGATTTTGATCTTTGTCGAATTGGGTCGCTTGAAGAGGATATTGTCTACGCTGCTTTGAATTTTGCAGGTGCCCGCTGGCTATATTGCTCTATCGATTGGGATCGCTTTTGGAATTTCCTCGACTTCTACTACGAAGCTAGAGATTTAGGAATTCCGAGGGACATCCTATGGTGGGCTGGTTGGGTTGTCCTGAAGTGGATAACTCTGGCGTTCAAGGAAGAACAAGTGATTGAGCGAACCAAGTTGTTGCGAGAAATTACAATCTCAACGTTTCCGGGCGCGAAGCTCAGAGGTGTGGAAATGCCGTGTATCGATTAGTGAATTGTGTTGGCATGGACCTGCCCCCACCAGCCGTACCTGATAAAGTCCTGGGCTGAAGGGTACAGCACTGAACAAGAACACGGCGTAGCTGTTCTTTGCCGACAGCGATGATGCGAAAGAATGTCGTTATTGGCTCTCGATTCACTGCGACGGGCTACTATCCGGCGTGAGAGCGCGTTTGGATGTCGGTTGCCCAGGCACGACCAATTTCCAGAGTCAAAACAGCGGCTTGCATGGCGACATGCATGCCGCTTTTTTGTTTCACCCTATCTTCACCCTATTCGCACCCTATCCCGACGAGGGCTGGTTGCGGTTCTGAATCGACTGTCGTGGCCGAATCCCGGCAGGCGCTGCTTGGCACTGTCATCCGAAACCCCGGAGCGATCCGGGGTTTTTTGTTGCCCGTTCGTCCGCGGGCGCGTCCGCGTCGAGCCGCAACGCGGTGCCGGCGATGCACAATCGACGTCGACCGTGACGACAGGGGACGGCGTCGGTGTGCTACTCGGCCGAGGTCTGGCAGGCCTATCAGGACTACGTGCGCCGTTTCGGCGCGGTGATCGGCATCCGCGAATTCGCGGCGCTGTATGCCGAGCGCGCCCACGGCGCGAAGGTGAAGACCACGAAGGCAATGGACGACGCCTTCCTGCGCGACGTCACGCCTGCGACGCGCGCGATCGCCGATGCCATCGCGGCCTGGAACGCGACGCAGGCCGCCGAGCTCGAACAACTCCTGTTCCACCAGCGTAAGCGCCTCGCCGACGCGGAACGCTGGAATGCCGTGCATGCCGCCTAAAGGGCCGTGTCCGCAAGTGCTCCGGATCAGCGAGATCGAGTTTTCAGACCGCTCCGCGGTATCGCAGATCACGTCCCCATTCACCCACCAAAGGGGTGGGTGTCATTTCACGTGGAGGACGATTTTCCCCTTGACGCGCCCGGTCTCCTGATAGCGCATGGCTTCATCGATCGCGAGGAAGGGGAAGGTTCGGTCCACGACGGGATGGATGACCCCGGATTCGATCAGTTCGGTGATCGTGCCCAACTGACCGCCGTGGGCGCGCATGAACACGAACGAGTAGTTGATCCCGCGGCGCCTGGCTTTTTTACGGATGTTTCGGCTCAACAAGCGCATGACCTGCTGCAAGGGCCAGTTCAAACCGTTCTCCCGGGCGAAGGCGACATCGGGCGGACCGGAAATGGAAACGAGGTTTCCGCCGGGTTTGAGCACCTTGAGCGATTTTTCCAGCGTGCTCTTGTCCAGACTCGTGAGCACGAGATCGTAATCGCTCAGCACTTCGGAGAAGTCCTCCTTCTTGTAGTCGACGACGACATCGGCGCCCAGGCGTTTGACCAGATCGACATTGGCGGTGCTTGTCGTCGTCGCCACCGTTGCGCCGAGATACTTGGCCAACTGGATGGCGAACGTGCCGACACCGCCGGATCCGGCGTGGATCAGCACCTTCTGGCCCAGTTTCAGGGCAGCGCGTTCGACCAGGACCTGCCATGCGGTGAGTCCGATCAGGGGAATGGATGCGGCTTCATCCATGGTCAGATTCCGGGGTTTCCGCGCGACTTCGGATTCATCGACGGAGATACGCTCGGCGAAGGTCCCGATTCGATCCTTCCCCGGGCGCGCATACACTTCATCGCCGATCCTGAAGCCTCGGGTCTTGGGGCCGACACCGATCACCACCCCCGCCACATCGTTGCCCAGGATCAGCGGCAATCGATAAGGGAGCACGAGCTTGAATTCGCCATCACGGATCTTGGGATCAAGCGGATTCAATGCGGCCGCATGGATATCGATGAGGACATCGTGGTCGCGAACCTGCGGCTCGGGCATGTCACCGAGGCGCAGCGCGCTGTTCTTCCCGTAGCGGTCCAGGATGAATGCTTTCATGACCGGGTGTCCATGGGCTGGTCGAGGAGCAGGTCTTTGCGGATGCCGGCGTCCAGCAACCGGGCCGGTGCGAACCGGCGAAGCATGCGCAGTCGGTTCGCGAGTTTGCCGGCGGCATATCTGATCTTGGGCGCCTTGGCCGATGCCGCCTGCAGCACCACCTCGGCGACCACGTTCGGCTCGTCGCCGGAGGCCATGACCTTGGTGAGGACCTTGGCCAGCAGCGCCCGGACTTCGCGATATTCGTCGAGCATCGAATCGGGGGGCATCTGGTTCGCGTCGAATGGCGTTTTCGTGTACGCGGGCTCGATCACCGAGACCCGGATGCCGCGGGTGCGCAATTCGTGGTCGAGCGATTCGGAATATCCCTCCACGGCGTGCTTCGTCGCCGAATAGAGCGCCGCGTATGGCATTGGCAGGAACCCGAGAACCGACCCGATGTTGATGATGTGGCCGCTGCCTTGACGGCGCATGTGCGGAACGACGGCGCGGGTCATGCGGATCAGGCCGAAGAAATTCGTCTCGAAGATGGCCTTGGCCTGCTCGATCGAACTCTCTTCGGCGCCAGCCGGCGCTACGCCGAAACCTGCGTTGTTGACCAACAGGTCGATGCGGCCTTCCCGGGATATGACTTCGCTTACTGCCGTCTCGACCGATTCGTCGCTGGTCACGTCGAGCGGCAGCATGGCGAAAGGCTTCTGGCTCGATGACACGCCGAGCCGGCTGGTGCCGTAGACCTTGTAGCCCGCCGATGCGAGGCGGAGCGCGGTGGCTTCGCCGATGCCCGACGAAGCGCCTGTGACGAGTGCAATTCCTGAATGCGGTTTCATGTCAGTGCCTTTTGCGGAAGACGTGGGTGTCTATTTCGTATGATGATCGTCATATTTTTGATCGAATAAAAACCGCTCGGCCGGGCAGGATCAGTTCTCGGTGGGCAGGAGCTGCGCGAGCGTCGCCTTGCACAGCGCATCGGAGAGTTTGGCGTCGTCGACGGCGCGTGCCAGCACCAACGTGCCGACCATCGTTGCGACAGTCACCAGGGCACGTTCATGCGCACCCGCCTGCCCCCAGTCGGGCGAATGCCGGGAGACCAGGTCGATCATCTCCTTGATGCGGCGGGTGGCTGCGCGCCGCACCTCCGCGCTCTGGCGGGGCATTTCCGAAGCCAGTGCTGCGGTCGCGCAGCCGGTTTCGATCTGTTCGATGTGATCTTTCGAAAGATAGGCCTGCATCATCGCCTTGAGCGCATGCTGTGGCGGCAGATTGGCGGCGATACGTTCCATCATCGCCACGCTCTCGCCGCCCGCCCGATCAGCCGCCTCGGCGAGCATGGCGTCTCTCGACGGGAAATGAGCGTAGAAGCCGCCATGCGTCAGGCCAGCATCCTTCATGATGTCGGCGACGCCCGCGCCGTGGTAGCCGCTGCGCCGGATGGCGCGCGCTGCG
Source organism: Lysobacter sp. DMC97 (assembly GCF_056313745.1). Classification (NCBI taxonomy): domain Bacteria; kingdom Pseudomonadati; phylum Pseudomonadota; class Gammaproteobacteria; order Lysobacterales; family Lysobacteraceae; genus Lysobacter; species Lysobacter sp. DMC97. The sequence goes on from NZ_JBQUZR010000010.1 coordinate 11,144, forward strand.
GCTTCGACGATGCGGTCATGGGTGACTTCTTTGGTGGCGGTGCGTTTCATATGATATCCATCATATTTTCATCTCCGGAAGAATGCAAGCGGCCCTTGGCCCTGGGCGGCGTGCCGCAACCGGTCCGCTCCGCCCGGGCCGCTTCAAGAGGAGGGGCATCCTTGGCGCTAACATTCCCCCGTTGTCGATCCCCGGACATCTCCCTCGCACCCCATGTCCAACCACCTCTCCTGCGACCTCACCCTTCCCGCCGCGCAACTGCCCGCGCTGCAATCGGCGCTGGCGGACTGCGTGGCGCCGGACGAGGGCGTGGCGTCGGTGGACGAGGCGCTGGAAGCGATGTTCCAGCGGTTGCTCGCTGCGCCGGGGACGGAGGAG
>NZ_JBQUZR010000011.1:0-6513 GCF_056313745.1 Lysobacter sp. DMC97
GCCGGAACTGGTCCGAACCCGATACCATCACCACAGGACTCACCGCCTGAGTGGCTACAAAATCCGTACGCAGGTCACCTCGACAGCACGATTGCCAGCCTGCGGCTGGACTCGGACGGCAAGACCTATGTAATCGCCGCCGAGACCACGCCTGCGGACATCGAGCGAGCCCGAGCGAACATGGCCACGGCACCGCACGCGATTGAGCGGCCATCGGAGCAGGCCCGCGAGACGCGCGAACAGGCGCAGCGCGAAGCCAACCGACAAAGGCTGACGCAGGAAGGAGCGACTCATGGCTTGCCTGCGGCTCCGCGCATGGCAGCGGCGAACGGCCGCGACGATGCACCGCAGGAGGAGAGTGATCTGAAGCGATCCACTGGCCCACAAGCCGAGAAGATTTCAGTTGCATCGACGCTGCCGGCGACACCGCGTTTCCCTGACCCTCGAGACCCTGACCACCCCGATCACCGCCTCTACAAGCAGTTGGAGCGTGGCGTCACGAGCATCGACGCGGAGCGCGGTCGTACATTCGACGGAACCAGCGAACGTCTGACCATGAGCGCCTTCCACGATGCCAAGGCCGCCGACATCACCTCGGCCGATCATGTCGCGATCAACCAGACCGGCAAGCGTCAACAGGACGGCACGCAGGTCGCAGGAGGAACCTTATTGTTCGTCGTGCAGGGGCAGGATCCTTCCGATCCTGCCACACGTCGGTCGATCACGGATGTGGCGCAGGCGGTTGAGCGACCCATCGAGCATTCGCTACAGAAAGTGGATGATCTGGCGCAGCAGCAGGCACAGGCACTCGCTCAGCAGCAGAACCAGCTGGTACAGGACGAATCAAGCCGTATGCACAAGATTGTGTAGGGAGCGACATGAGAAATTCCATTACACATTGTCTATCAGCTGAATTAAGAAATTTCACTTTCCCTAGCTGATGCTGGGCAGCTTCGAAATCGGATCTTCCGCTGGGTCTCCCGAGGCGACAATTGCTTCTTCCGGCGGCGCTGCACTAAGAGAAAGCTCCGACTTCATACCAACCACTAGGCATCCCCAATATGTGCTTTTGTCACCCATCTTTGCCTTTTTCTTAGTTAGCAATAGTCCATGGCCAATGTCTTTTTCCAGCTCAATTCCATCAGCCGTCAGCTTCCGTAGTTTGGTAAGTCCGCTTTCGCTTAGGAGATTTCTCAGATGCTCAGCAGCTGCGTCACTCAGCTTGCCTTGCTCAATGCCTCTGAGCGCCTCGATTAACCTCCGTACGAACTCGCGCCGAAACACCAGCATGCCTTCTTGACTGGATTGACGTGCGGGAACGAAATAGCACGGAACATCAATGTCTTCGAACCTGATGTCCTGAAGCCGACCTCCCTTGGCTGCATAATGCAGCGTGATGGAACTCGCAAAAGCCAACACGGGTGGCACGGGCACGCCCACACGCCTCAACTGGCTCAGTAGTCTGGTCTGAATCTCCTGGGCATACATTGGCCGCAACGCCCCGAGATAGTTGAACTCAGCATCAGATTGACCCGGCTTCGCCATCACTCCGTCAAAGGGAAGTGTCTCTACCTTGCGGAAGTCCCATTTGATGTTATGGGGCCGATCATCAATGACAATGAAGTCGCCTACTGAAGTATTTGGTGCTGTGAAATTCTCCAGCTTGCCCTGCAGAGTTAGTATCGTATATGCGGCCGGCTTGTCCTCATCTGGGCGCTTCACCAGATCACAGTCTGGATTCATGATAGCAACCAGGTGCTGCGCACCCTTCTCAGGTGTGCGCAGGTACAAGTCCCCCAGCCGAAAATGCTCGCGTGGTCGAGTGCGCTTGTTTTCAATGCGAACCCTGTGATACAGGTCGGCAACCTTACGCGTAGGACCATCGAATGCCCCGTCGATGATCTTCGCCTCCTTGTCGATATGTGTACTTGGCAGCACCTCATCTAGTTTGCGTCCAACCTGGTCAAGCAGGCACTCGCCTAGCAGCCATTCGAGGTAGTCAGGCAAACTCTGACCTTCTTCGGCAAGACGGAATCGCACCAAGTAAGCTAGGTCGGCCAACTCCAGGTCATCAATTTCCACCTTTAGAGCGTGTACAGCTTCGTTTGCTGCCTTGACCCAAGCGCCCAAAGTCTCGTGTAGGCCACGCCCAAACTTGTAAGTCTGAAAAAGGTCTAGAAGCACATCGCTTACTTTTGGGTCTACTGACACCATGCCAGTAGCCGTATCTTCAGTGACAAGCTTCTTGTTCACGAAGCCAAAACGGCTGGCGAATACGCGACTCTTCTCCTCCATGCTCTGACGGTAGCTTCGGCTTTGGGGAGCGTCATGGTGGGAAGACATAAGAATGACTGAGGGTGATAGTTTGAGTAGCGGCTCGATGCGCTTGAGCGACTCCTCTGCAGCACGCTGGGCTTGCGATGTATCCGACGCGGTATCCGGACTCACATTGGGATCTAGGAAGAGATCCACAAAAACCACATGCGGACCATCTTGCCCATCGTCTACATCCATTTGTGAGCCGTAGGTCTGGATACTTACTTCGGGGCTAGCCTTGCGAACCAAGGCCAATAATGGCCGTACGTACTGCAAGTTAGCGCCCTTGATTTCTGCGAAGCGTCCGAGCGGATCAAGCTTGACGTCAAAGTCGCGCACATAGGCTGTATAAAGCTTTTGAATCAGATCACTTACCGGTTCGGACTCGGAATCTTGTAGCCCGTTGATCGCTGCCTGCCAGTCCTTTGCATCTATACCGGCTGCCGTACGGACCTCTGCTGCGTTTTCCGCATTCAAAAATTGCAGTAACTCACCCCAGTCCACTTCGGGAATCTCAGGAGCGTCGAAGACGTCATCAACGAAGGCTATGCGCGTCACACCACTCGCCTTGATTGCATCCAAAATACGTTTCTCTTCCATCTAGTGCCCCCACACTTCAATGTGAAACCGAGGAAAATAATTGAATCAGCCTTTACACATCGCCGTCGCGTTATTGTCCAACAAACCTCTAGCCGTGATAGACCATTAACACACGCGAGAAAAGGGCGTCACTCATTGGGATCAACCATCTCCAGTACGAACTTGTTCAATCTTCCTTGTCTGTCCGGCGCAGGCTCCATATCCAATTCCAAATTCCACCCATGATATTGCGCAAGGTCTCGCGAGATATAAAGGCCCAAGCCTCGACCCTGGCCGAGCGGCTTCGATGATATGAAAGGCTGAAATATGACCTCCCGACGACTGGGCGCGACGCCGGGGCCATTGTCGGCCACAGCCAGCGTCTTCAATTCAGCGTCCAGCGAGATCTCCAGTTTTGGCGAAAACTTTGCCTGGATCCGTGCCTGCGTTTTAAGCCAGTACACGGAGTTAGATACCAGATTTTCCAATATCTGCACCACCATTCCCTTTACTGCACGCACCTTCAGAGGCCGTGGGCCATAAAAGTGCACCGTGATCCCATGCCTTGAGAACTGGCTGGAATGATTTTCAATAACCAGTTCCACTACTTCCCTGATATCGAAGGTACTCTTTGTTTGCCTCCGCTCTCCCGTGAACTCATCGAATGCGGAAACGCGTTTCTGCAGGGTGATTAGCTGCTCCTCAAGAGCCTCAAGGTTCACGTTCTGGCGACTCTTCTTGTCTCTTAGCAGAGTAATCGTGTGTTGTACGACACGATCGAGTTCGTGAAAAATGAACTCTGTCATCAGCCCAATCCCCGCCAACTGGACGAACTTCTCACGGTCGCTCTTCGCTTTCTTGTCGTCGGCAGCCGCGGCTTCGATTACCGTTTGGCAAGAAGATTCGAGGCGATCAACCAGTGAGCGCAGACGCTGCACGTGAGGCATGACCTCTTTGCCTCCTGCCTTTTCGAGCCCCTTGAAAGCTTGCGCAATTGAACGCGTTGTACCGTCCACGTCTAATGCGGCAAGTTTGTCCTTTTGCACCTTGAACTGGTGCGCTTCGTCTGCATCGTTGATAAGCCCACGGAACTCTCGGTGCAGCATCGACATCAGGATGATCCGAAGAGCGTCGCGAGCGTCCGACTGCACTAGACCCTCTCTGTTCGTCTGCTCGCTCAATGCGGCATGGCTTGCGGTAACGCGTACTCGTCCGATAACCTGTTGCCGGTTCAGTTTGAAGCCGGACTCACCGAAAGCATTCTTGTCGAGCTCCAGCCAGTCGTCTCCAGGCTCGCCGTAGGGAAGAATTCGGAATCCGCGGCGGAAAAGCATCGGCCCGCCGGACCACTTCCCTATCTCTTCGCGTGTCTCTGTGCGTTTTTGCGTCAATCCTTCGACTGCTTCTACCACCAGCCTGTTATACCAGTAGATCTCCACGTCGAATGGGCCGAGTTCCTGCAGCGCACGTAGCCTCAATGGTGCGGCGACGGTCGCTGCATGCCCCCTCTTGCCGCGCCTGTTGAATACCCGTTGGGTGATCGACAGAAGCTCCGCGCCCTGCTGGTGAATTGGCCTGTTCGCCGACCTGAGTCGATAGTGCATCATCCCGCTGAGAATGGGCTCTCCTTTGCTGTTAAATTCCAACCTTGCTTTGCAAGTGGCGTGCGCGGCCTGCAGCAGCTTCTCTGGAATAGAAGGGATGAGGAGGTGTTTGCCGTTGTAGCGGGGAGTGATGAGGCGATTTCCCTTGCCCTTCTCGAAAGGGTCAACCATGCGGGCTATCTTTCCGGACAGCATCTCCACGAATCTATCCATCGTCCAATCGCCAACTAGATGACTGATTCGGATAGTCGTTCCCTGGATCTTCGAATTGCTCTTCTTGCGCCCACGGTTCGGGGCAATCTCTATCTCCGAGACTTCGAGCTTCGAGTCATGGGAGAACTTGCTCCAGTCAATACTGAGCTCGTTGAAATAGTCGTCCCCGGCACGGGTCGTGGTGACGAGTAGCCGGTCCCCCAGACGCATGGTGGAAAGCCGACCGACCCCCTTGTCGCCTAGGAATTCACCGCCAGCGATGTTTGACGCCCGGCGCGACCGGGTTCCAACCGTCAAGAACACATCGTTCAATTCCTTGAACGACATGCCGTGACCTTCGTCGGCGATCTCTATCCAGTTGTACTGCTCGTAAGCCTCTAACAGCGCATCACGAAAACCTTTCTTGCTTGGTGGGGCTTCCTCAAGCAGTTGGAAAAACCCTTCGGACTGCGAACTGGATGCATTCGGATCGATCCTTGCTCGCAACCGCGCGATGATCTCCTGCTTGTTCGATCCTTCCTCCAGATCGTCAAAAGCCGCAGTCAGGTGGTGGTATGCCAGGACGACATTGAGATCAATTTCAATCGAGGGTGACTTCGCATCGACGGCGTTTTTGATCAGCTCGTACAAGGCAACCTCGTCCGAGCTGATCAACTCTTTGCCGAGCTCCAGCAGCGCTCGCGCAGCAAATTTGAATGACAAAGCGCCCCCTTTTCGGCATCCGAGTCAGTACGTTACGAATCCCATCCCTAGATCGAGCATACAACGCAGCCGGACTCGTCCAGCTCCGGCTCCTGCTCGCCCCTGAACACTTCGACCAATGGCAAGTTGTCCTTCGATCTCTGGCGGACGGAACGCATCATAGCGTCCTGCTTGATTTCCGCGATCCGCTCCGGCTTCTTGAGATCCTGCAGTCGCTCGCCATTGGACCACGTGAACAGGTTGCCCGTTGGCGCATATTCAATCTCATATCTTTCAGCTTCCTCGTAGAGATCGGGATAAGTCTCAAGCAGCCTGACCCACTCGATCTTCTGTTGGTAGAAGCAAAAAAAGCAGCCGGATCGAGTGCGCCCCCAGCGCGTGTACGGAGGCATGCCGACGCCGGACTGATGGAGAATGCGCACGATATCCGCGTATACCAGTCCATCCTCGATGAAAGGATATACGGACGTGATGTTCGGCTTCGTGCTGATATAGCCTTGACGGGATTCGTCAGCACGAATTCCTACGTAGTTCAACACCGGTTCGCTGCCAACATAGGCTTCGAACGGCTTGAGTTTCAGCATCTTGGTGCACCAGCGGCGATGATTGGATGGGATCATGCCACCGTACATTTGGTACCAATGATCGAATCCCTTGTCTGCGTTCAAGCGAACAACCGGTCGCCCTAAATAGTCTCCGATTCGGTCCAAGTACTCGTAAGTCTCCGGGAGTTCCTTGCCGGTATCGTTGAAGATGTATTCCATATCTGGAACACGATCACGCATGTACAGCGCCAAGGCAGCGCTGTCCTTACCGCCCGATAGGCTGAGGATATGGCGTGTTCTGCTCACGCGACCTCCGTGCTAGCAGTAGGCAAGTCTACCGAATACTCGAGGAGCAGTCGTGCAAGTACATACGCAGGAACGGGGAAACGATCGAGCACGGCACGAATCTCATCAACCCCTTCATCTGGAGCGACGCCTTTAGCATCGGCTGGGACTGTCACAAAGCGTTCTTGCCCTTGACCTGCGTACGGATTTTGTAGCCACTCAGGCGGTGAGTCCTGTGGTGATGGTATCGGGTTCGGACCAGTTCCGGC
>NZ_JBQUZR010000012.1:0-5189 GCF_056313745.1 Lysobacter sp. DMC97
GAAGCAGCGCTCACGCTCTCATTGGGTCTTGGGACGTAACGAGGTTGTGCCGAACGTCGACGTGTCGGTCGAGGTAAGGCGACTTGAGGTTATATGGTCAAGCCACACGGATCATTAGTACAGGTTAGCTCAACGCATTGCTGCGCTTACACACCCTGCCTATCAACCACCTAGTCTTGATGGTTCCTTCAGGGGGCTTGTGCCCCGGGAGATCTCATCTTGAGGCGCGCTTCCCGCTTAGATGCTTTCAGCGGTTATCGCTTCCGAACATAGCTACCCGGCAGTGCCACTGGCGTGACAACCGGAACACCAGAGGTTCGTCCACTCCGGTCCTCTCGTACTAGGAGCAGCCCCTCTCAAATCTCCAACGCCCACGACAGATAGGGACCGAACTGTCTCACGACGTTCTGAACCCAGCTCGCGTACCACTTTAAATGGCGAACAGCCATACCCTTGGGACCGACTACAGCCCCAGGATGTGATGAGCCGACATCGAGGTGCCAAACACCGCCGTCGATATGAACTCTTGGGCGGTATCAGCCTGTTATCCCCGGAGTACCTTTTATCCGTTGAGCGATGGCCCTTCCATACAGAACCACCGGATCACTAAGACCTACTTTCGTACCTGCTTGAGCCGTCGCTCTTGCAGTCAAGCACGCTTATGCCTTTGCACACAGTGCGCGATGTCCGACCGCGCTGAGCGTACCTTCGTGCTCCTCCGTTACTCTTTAGGAGGAGACCGCCCCAGTCAAACTACCCACCATACACGGTCCCCGACCCGGATTACGGGCCCAGGTTAGAACGTCAAGCACATCAGGGTGGTATTTCAAGGTTGCCTCCACGACAGCTAGCGCCATCGCTTCAAAGGCTCCCACCTATCCTACACAGACGAACTCAACGTTCAGTGTAAAGCTATAGTAAAGGTTCACGGGGTCTTTCCGTCTTGCCGCGGGAACGCTGCATCTTCACAGCGATTTCAATTTCACTGAGTCTTGGGTGGAGACAGCGCCGCTGTCGTTACGCCATTCGTGCAGGTCGGAACTTACCCGACAAGGAATTTCGCTACCTTAGGACCGTTATAGTTACGGCCGCCGTTTACTGGGGCTTCGATCAAGAGCTTCGCTTGCGCTGACCCCATCACTTAACCTTCCAGCACCGGGCAGGCGTCACACCCTATACGTCCACTTTCGTGTTTGCAGAGTGCTGTGTTTTTGATAAACAGTCGCAGCGGCCTGGTCACTGCGGCCCTCCCCAGCTATTCACCATGGAGGGCGTACCTTCTCCCGAAGTTACGGTACTATTTTGCCTAGTTCCTTCACCCAAGTTCTCTCAAGCGCCTGAGAATTCTCATCCTGCCCACCTGTGTCGGATTACGGTACGGTCTGCGTAAGCTGAAGCTTAGGAGCTTTTCCTGGAAGCGTGATATCAGCAGCTTCGCCCGATAGGGCTCGTCCTTGGTCTCAACGTTGCGCTCCCGGATTTGCCTAAGAGCACCGCCTCAACCCTCTCACCGGGACAACCAACGCCCGGCCTGCTTAACCTTCTCCGTCCCTCCATCGCACTTACGCGAGGTGCTGGAATATTAACCAGCTTCCCATCGACTACGCATTTCTGCCTCGCCTTAGGGGCCGACTCACCCTGCGCCGATTAACGTTGCGCAAGGAAACCTTGGGCTTTCGGCGTGCGGGCTTTTCACCCGCATTATCGTTACTCATGTCAGCATTCGCACTTCCGATACCTCCAGCAGACTTCTCAATCCACCTTCACAGGCTTACGGAACGCTCCTCTACCGCGCACGCAGAGCGTGCACCCCAAGCTTCGGTTTACCGCTTAGCCCCGTTAAATCTTCCGCGCAGACCGACTCGACCAGTGAGCTATTACGCTTTCTTTAAAGGGTGGCTGCTTCTAAGCCAACCTCCTGGCTGTCTGTGCCTTTCCACATCGTTTTCCACTTAGCGGTAATTTGGGACCTTAGCTGTGGGTCTGGGTTGTTTCCCTTTTCACGACGGACGTTAGCACCCGCCGTGTGTCTCCCATGCAGTCTGTCCTGGTATTCGGAGTTTGCCATGGTTTGGTAAGTCGCAATGACCCCCTAGCCATAACAGTGCTCTACCCCCAGGAAGATTCACATGAGGCGCTACCTAAATAGCTTTCGAGGAGAACCAGCTATCTCCGGGTTCGATTAGCTTTTCACTCCTAATCACACCTCATCCCCTACCTTTGCAACGGGAGTGGGTTCGGGCCTCCAGTTGATGTTACTCAACCTTCACCCTGGGCATGACTAGATCACCCGGTTTCGGGTCTACTGCCTGCGACTATGCGCCCTGTTCAGACTCGGTTTCCCTTCGCCTCCCCTATACGGTTAAGCTCGCCACAGACAGTAAGTCGCTGACCCATTATACAAAAGGTACGCCGTCACCCTTGCGGGCTCCGACTGCTTGTACGCACACGGTTTCAGGGTCTATTTCACTCCCCTCGCCGGGGTTCTTTTCGCCTTTCCCTCACGGTACTGGTTCACTATCGGTCGGTCAGTAGTATTTAGCCTTGGAGGATGGTCCCCCCATGTTCAGACAGGGTTTCACGTGCCCCGCCCTACTCAATTTCATCGATCGAGCCCTTTCACATACAGGGCTATCACCTTCTATGGCCGGCCTTTCCAGACCGTTTTGCTAGAACTCGATCGACTTTTGGGCTAGTCCCCGTTCGCTCGTCGCTACTCAGGGAATCTCGGTTGATTTCTTTTCCTACGGTTACTTAGATATTTCAGTTCACCGCGTTCGCCTCCAGCAGCTATGTATTCACTGCAGGATACCCTTTCGGGTGGGTTTCCCCATTCGGACATCGCCGGATCAAAGCTTGTTGCCAGCTCCCCGACGCTTTTCGCAGGCTACCACGTCCTTCATCGCCTCTGACCGCCAAGGCATCCACCGTGTGCGCTTATTCGCTTGACCATATAACCTCGAGTCGCCTCAAGGTCATGCCGTCGCGAATCTCAACGACTTATCACTTCAATAAAGCATCTCTCGATGCTCGCCTTAGCCTCTTTCGACACGTCTGGACATTCGTCTCAAACGCTCGTTACGTCCCAAGTTTTCAAAGATCTTCGCCCGGCCACAGTGCCAGGCGAATTCAATTTAAGTGTGCGCGACTTTCATCCAAAGCTGTTTGGTGGGTCTGGGAGGACTCGAACCACCGACCTCACCCTTATCAGGGGTGCGCTCTAACCACCTGAGCTACAGACCCGTTCATGCGTCTAAGCCAGATGGTGGAGCCAGTCGGGATCGAACCGACGACCCCCTGCTTGCAAAGCAGGTGCTCTCCCAGCTGAGCTATGGCCCCGTGTGCACGTCGGCTCTTCGCCGGTGCGGGACGCTTTGGATGCAGGTCACTTGTGCGGACGTCCGACAGGCAATTTGCTGTCTTTAGTCTCTAAAGGAGGTGATCCAGCCGCACCTTCCGATACGGCTACCTTGTTACGACTTCACCCCAGTCATCGGCCACACCGTGGCAAGCGCCCCCCTTGCGGTTAAGCTACCTGCTTCTGGTGCAACAAACTCCCATGGTGTGACGGGCGGTGTGTACAAGGCCCGGGAACGTATTCACCGCAGCAATGCTGATCTGCGATTACTAGCGATTCCGACTTCATGGAGTCGAGTTGCAGACTCCAATCCGGACTGAGATGGGGTTTCTGGGATTGGCTCACCCTCGCGGGTTTGCAGCCCTCTGTCCCCACCATTGTAGTACGTGTGTAGCCCTGGCCGTAAGGGCCATGATGACTTGACGTCATCCCCACCTTCCTCCGGCTTGTCGCCGGCGGTCTCCTTAGAGTTCCCACCATTACGTGCTGGCAACTAAGGACAAGGGTTGCGCTCGTTGCGGGACTTAACCCAACATCTCACGACACGAGCTGACGACAGCCATGCAGCACCTGTCTCACGGTTCCCGAAGGCACCAATCCATCTCTGGAAAGTTCCGTGGATGTCAAGGCCAGGTAAGGTTCTGCGCGTTGCATCGAATTAAACCACATACTCCACCGCTTGTGCGGGCCCCCGTCAATTCCTTTGAGTTTCAGTCTTGCGACCGTACTCCCCAGGCGGCGAACTTAACGCGTTAGCTTCGATACTGAGTGCCTAGTTGCACCCAACATCCAGTTCGCATCGTTTAGGGCGTGGACTACCAGGGTATCTAATCCTGTTTGCTCCCCACGCTTTCGTGCCTCAGTGTCAGTGCTGGTCCAGATGGCCGCCTTCGCCACAGATGTTCCTCCCGATCTCTACGCATTTCACTGCTACACCGGGAATTCCGCCATCCTCTACCGCACTCTAGCTCGCCAGTATCCAATGCAATTCCCAGGTTGAGCCCAGGGCTTTCACATCAGACTTAACGAACCACCTACGCACGCTTTACGCCCAGTAATTCCGAGTAACGCTTGCACCCTTCGTATTACCGCGGCTGCTGGCACGAAGTTAGCCGGTGCTTATTCTTCCGGTACCGTCAGAACACCGAAGTATTAATCCAGTGCTTTTCTTTCCGGACAAAAGGGCTTTACAACCCGAAGGCCTTCTTCACCCACGCGGCATGGCTGGATCAGGCTTGCGCCCATTGTCCAATATTCCCCACTGCTGCCTCCCGTAGGAGTCTGGACCGTGTCTCAGTTCCAGTGTGGCTGATCATCCTCTCAGACCAGCTACCGATCGTCGCCTTGGTGGGCCATTACCCCGCCAACTAGCTAATCGGACATCGGCTCATCTAATCGCGCGAGGTCTTGCGATCCCCCGCTTTCACCCGTAGGTCGTATGCGGTATTAGCGTAAGTTTCCCTACGTTATCCCCCACGACTAGGCAGATTCCGATGTATTCCTCACCCGTCCGCCACTCGCCACCCACAGTATTGCTACTGCTGTGCTGCCGTTCGACTTGCATGTGTTAGGCCTGCCGCCAGCGTTCACTCTGAGCCAGGATCAAACTCTTCACTTAAACTTTTCGGACCGAAGTCCTAATGCTTTGAGTGCAGCGTCGTCACCAGCTCCAAATTACTCACTGCATTTGCATGCTTTGAATTGACTTGGTTCTGTTACGAACGTCTGCAAGATGGACAACCATCCACCTGCCAGACGCCCGCACAAGTCACCTGCGCACACTGTCAAAGAACTCAAGAATCGGCCTCAGCGCCTCATCTTTTTTGTTTCG
>NZ_JBQUZR010000013.1:0-1153 GCF_056313745.1 Lysobacter sp. DMC97
GAGGGTGTTGCCGAATCACCCCTCGCTCAGCCCCCTGAGCAGCCTTCTGGCTTCGGAGAGCCAGACCCAGCTCTCGGAGACCGACGCCAGGCGATCGTGGTGCATCACCAAGCGCCGTGCGCGCTCCAGCCAGGCATGGCTTCGCTCGACGATCCAGCGCTTCGGCAGCGCCGCATATGCCCTTGTCGGCGGCTCGAACAACGACAACTGTCCGATCTGCCAGCAGCCAATGTTCCGGTTCCCCGGATGCCGCACCACATGCACGGTGACATCGTGGATGGCTTCAAGCCGTGCGGCGCACGTCCCGGCATAGGCGCTGTCCACGAACACCCGACGGAGCGTCGGGTACTTCGCACACGCCAGCGCCATTGCGGGGTAGGCACCATCGCGGTCCTGCACGCTCGCGGCCGTCACGACCACCGCCAACACCAGGCCGAGTGTATCGACGACCAGATTGCGCTTGCGGCCCTTGACCCGTTTGCCAGCATCGAAGCCCTTCTCGCCGCCCTGTGGCGAGGTCCGGGTGGATTGCGAGTCCAGAATGGCCGAGGACGGAGATTCCTCCCGCTGCGCGCGCTCGCACCAGCGCTGGCGAAGTCGGTCGTGCATGCGTTCGAAGCGGCCCTGCCGGCTCCAGCGGCGAAACAGCTTGTAGACCGCATTCCAGGGCGGAAACATCTTCGGCATCAGCCGCCAGGAGCACCCCGTACGCACGACGTAGAAGCAGGCATCCACGATCGCCCGACGCGAATGGACTGCGGGCCTGCCCCGTTCGCCGGCATCGTCGAAGATGTCCGCGACCATCTCCCACTCCGCTTGCGTGAGCGACGTGGCATAGCGCTCGGGGTCTCCCGCGTCCCGATGACGCTCGCTGTAGCCGTAACGCGATGGCTCGCCCCGTGCAGGTTCCGCGTATCCGGACCTGACCGCAGGTTTGACCCGCACGATCCCCTCCGCCTTGATCGCCTTGGCCAGGGTCGGCTTGGAAACCAGCGTCCCGGTGCGAGCGTGGAGCAGCTTCACCAACTCCTCTGCCGTCGAGAGCGGATGCTCGACGATCAACTCCCGCAACGCCTGCCGTTCCGATGGCTGCATCTTCGGCCGCGGGCCTTTGCGTATTCGAGCTTCCATCTCGACGCCCAATTGGGGGGGG